>NZ_JANQDH010000033.1 GCF_029891735.1 Chrysosporum bergii ANA360D | reverse complement strand
CCTTAGAAACTAACCTAACCATTGACCACATAATCCCCCTAGCCCGTGGTGGTCAAAACGATATCAGTAATTTACAAACCCTCTGCTTTACTTGCAATCAACGCAAAACAGATAAACTTGACTTTCGATTCCGGCGACATTACATATAGAAAACTTGGCAGATGACATTTTTGATTTTCAATCTTTAGATGATTTCATCAACTGGTTAGACCAACAAATTTAAAGTTTAGGTCAAGAAATGTGGTTAAACTGCCAAAAAAACCTAAGAGGGTGTTTGAAAAGTAACAAGAGGTAAGAAATTTAGGGTGTCAAACGCCCGACCATAATACGAATCATGTAATGTCTCATATGTTTGAAGTACTAGTTTGTAGTCTTTATTTAAACAGCGGCATCTAGTTAGCCAGCCAAAGGTTAGTTACACAACCAAACGTTTAGGTAACAGAAGAAAACCTTTGTGTTGTTGCGCTCGTAAGACAACTGGTACGGTCCAACGACAGAAATCCATCACCCAATAAATAAATGGGTTACCGTTATAACCACCATCAACCCAAATAATGTTCAGACGGGAAACAGCATTACCCATCTATGTGCCCCTGACAAGCAGGATCCTTGTGTTACACGCGCGATTGGCTTCGCCAGTACCGTAGGCGATCGCAGATAACAAGACAGAAACCTAAAAATTCTACATTCTACATTCTTGTCATTCTACCCATACCAGCAAAATGAAAGGTGTGATATGATGGGAAGCTGCTGCACACATTGAAAATAAGTAAAAAGTAGATCGATTATGGCTCTAACGCAACAGCGCAAACAAGAAATAATGTCTAAATATCAAGTTCACGAAACCGACACTGGTTCTGCTGAGGTTCAAGTTGCTATGCTGAGTGATCGCATTAGTCGCCTGAGCTTACATCTCCAATCTAATGAAAAAGACTACTCTTCCCAAAGAGGGTTGTTAAAAATGATTGGTCAGCGTAAGCGTCTTTTGTCCTATATTGAAAAAGGCAACCGGGAAAAATATCAAAATCTCATTGCTAGTCTTGGTATTCGCGGATAGGAGCTATTGCTTATGTCTGCTGAAGAATCTGAGGGTAATGCTTTACCTTTTGAACCAAAAACAAAACGCCAAAAAGTAGCCAAGGCTGTCAGCAAACCACAACCACAAGCTTTCATACCAGAAAAACAGCCCAGTAAGGAGCGACCCTTCAACAAGGAAGAAATGGCGATTCCCCAAGTGGTCAGCCAAAGGATGATCCGGCGAGTTGCTGGGTTCTGCGGTATACCAACAGCTTTAGGTATTACCACTTTAGTAGTGAGTTATTTACTGACCATGTATTCTGAGATACGTTTGCCTCCCATTGCTGTGTTATTGGTAAATATGGGGTTATTTGGTCTTGGAGTGCTGGGGATAACTTATGGTGTTCTTTCCGCCTCATGGGATGAGGAAAGAGTGGGAAGCTGGCTGGGTTTGGGTGAATTTAGCACCAATTGGGGACGCATGGTGGAAGTTTGGCGGGAAACCCGACAAAAAAAAGTATGATGCTTTAGCTCGGATGGTAAATTAGCTGCGGTGATGTTATGTTATTATGCCTAACACTAAGCAGCTAAATTCCAGAGCTACCTAGGTTTTACCATTGGGATCTAATACATATTAATTATAATGGAGGATGTTTCAAAGTTCCTCTTGCAAGGTAGATCCCCCATTTTGAGAAATTGAGTACATTGAGTACATTGAGTATAATTAGTATAATTAACTAATCAGGTGACCTAAAGATGATTGTAGTCATGAAAAGCGGTTCTCCAGAAATGGAAATTAACCGCATTAGTGCAGAACTAACCACTTGGGGACTAACACCAGAAAAAATCATTGGTCAACATAAAGTAGTAATTGGTCTGGTGGGTGAAACAGCCAGCTTAGACCCGTTGCAAATCCAAGAACTCAGCCCGTGGATTGAGCAAGTGTTGCGGGTAGAGTTACCATACAAGCGGGCTAGTCGTCAGTTTCGTCACGGGGAAGCGTCGGCAGTGGTGGTAAATACTCCTGATGGTAATGTTTTATTTGGAGAACACCACCCTTTAGTAGTGGTTGCTGGCCCTTGCTCAGTGGAAAATGAAGAAATGATCCTCACCACAGCAGAGCGGGTCAAAGCATCGGGAGCGAAGTTTTTACGTGGTGGAGCCTATAAGCCCCGCACTTCTCCTTATGCGTTTCAAGGTCATGGAGAGAGTGCTTTAGAGTTATTGGCTAAGGCGAGGGAAAAGAGCGGTTTAGGTATTATTACAGAAGTAATGGATGCCGCCGAGTTAGATATGATAGCTGAAGTTGCTGATGTGGTGCAGGTGGGGGCAAGGAATATGCAGAACTTCTCCCTGCTGAAAAAAGTAGGAGCTAAAGCCAAACCAGTGCTATTAAAGCGAGGAATGGCAGCTACTATTGAAGAATGGTTAATGGCAGCTGAGTATATTTTGGCTGCGGGAAACCCTAATGTAATTTTATGTGAGCGGGGAATTCGTACCTTTGACCGCCAACACACTCGCAACACTTTAGATTTATCTGTAGTCCCAGTGTTGCGGAAGCTAACTCATCTGCCTATTATGATTGACCCTAGTCATGGTACTGGTTGGTCAGAATTTGTGCCGGCTATGGCTAAAGCTGCGATCGCTGCGGGGACTGATTCGCTGATGATTGAAGTTCACCCCAACCCAGCCAAAGCTTTATCTGATGGGGCGCAATCTCTAACACCAGAAAGTTTTGATGAATTAATGCAGGAGTTAGCGGTCATTGGTCAAGCGGTGAGAAGGTGGCCGCAACCAGCAGCTGCGGCTAAGTGAGGAGTAATATCATGTGGGTGTAATCACTTATTTTTACACCCTTCCCGGACTATTAACGCCGTCTCCGGCCAGAACCAAATGAGCGACTACCTGTGGAACGTCGAGAACCAGAGCCAAAGCTACCGCCACTCCTAGGTTTGGTAGAGTTGGATCTGTTAGAGGGTTTTAGGTTACTGCTGCCAAAACCAGAACCAGAGGGGCGATTCCCGCTAGTGCTTGGGGTGGTGGGGCGTACAGTGGAAGATCCAGGAGATGATCTTTTAATGTTACCTGTGGTGCGGAAAGTGGTACGGTTGCGCTCTACTGCCGGTGGTGCATTATAGCGAGTGCGATAGTCATTAACTGCTTGAGTGTAGCTACTGCCATAACCACCGTAGCCGGTTAAAACTCCTCCTGGTTGATAGGCGGGTGGTACGTAGTATTGGGGTCTAAATAACATATTACCGATGACTTGACCGGCGATGTTACCAGCTACAGCCCCGGCAAAAGGTGCCCAAAAGTTGCTTTCTCTTCTGACTATAACTGTTTCTTGCTGTCCTGTTTGGGGATTGGTTTGTGTTTGGGTGACATTGTGGACATACTCAATTTTGAAATCTTCACTCATGTATAAAATAGGTTGTCCATTCTCCACCTTCAAAGAGGTGTTTTTTCCGGCTTTGATTTCTTCATCGGTGAGCCTTGCCATTTGCAAATTGTCGGTTGTAAAGGTTGGGGGTGTGGTGTTGAGTAAAAACATTGTATACTCCCCGGTGGCATCGTCGAAACTAGCTTGTTGTACTGGATACTCGCCATCACTGAGTTTAGTGGGTGTAGTAGTGCGGGTGACATTTCTATTTTCAGACACGGTTTGGTTAGAACTGCCACAACCAACAGTTGTTAAGCACAGGGTTAGTGCTAAAAAAATGACGGTAAATTTTCTTAACACGGTTATTAGCATTTTAATATGTCCTATTAATATGTCCCATATTTTAGATTAACAAACCCACAAGTTACAAGGGAATTAATTCTGGGTAGTACTGCAACAACTGGTCATTAGTCAGTTCATCACCCAACTGGGCAGGGGAGAAATGTACTTGAATGCCGCGGAGTTTTTGTTTATAATGCAAATTGATTAAGGCTTTTAAACCGTCCTTTAATGCGGCGATGTTAGATAGGTCAGTTTCTAAGTCGGGAACTTCCCCCTGATAAGCCACTGTCAACATGACTACAACGTTACGAGTAACGGGTATGGAAAAGGATTGATCACCAGACGGGGAACTAGGATCAAAGCTGGAGCCGTAGCGTTCCCCGGAATCATTAAATAATTCGTTGAAGTAATCTCCTGCTTCTCCTTCATCCCAGAAAACTTCCCCTTCATTAGCAGCAGACAGCCAGTCTTCGTCGTATCGCAGTAGAGTTTCGCAAATTTCTACTAATCCTTCTCCTAAACTGTGCAGGTCGCCATCAGCCGCCATGGCTTCCCGTGCTGTGGTATTGAGTACTCCTAAAATTGGGGCGACATCAGAGCCGGCTAAATGTAAAAAGAGGCGACAGACAACATAGCGGGTCCGACCTATCATTTTATTAAAGGTATCACGCATTGGCTTTCTCCATCATTGTAACTAATACAATAATAATTCACACGCTATGGCTGTTGATTGTTCTAGAGTTGAAATGCTAATCCTCAAAGATATACCATTGAAAGTCTCCTAGTGTGAGCATCTGGAAATAAGTAGTTAAAATTAAAAATGAAAATTGGTATTTTAGGACTGGGACTAATTGGCGGTTCTTTGGGTTATGATTTGCGATCGCAGGGACATGATGTTTTGGGTGTCAGTCGCCGTGAATCTACCTGTGAAAAAGCCATGGCTCTGGGTAGTGTTGATCAAGCATCTATTGACCTGAGCCTATTAGCCGCAGCGGAGGTTATTTTTATTTGTACACCTATTGCCCTGATTGTTCCCCAGGTGCAACAGCTGATGAATTATTTGCCTATAAGTACAATAATAACTGATGTTGGTTCAGTTAAAACCCCCATAGTTGAAGCGATCGCTCCGGCATGGGAAAATTTTATCGGTGGTCATCCCATGGCGGGAACGGCGGATAGTGGCATAGAAGCAGCACAACGTAATTTATTTGTGGGTAGACCCTATGTGCTAACACCAGATATGACCACCCCAAAAACAGCCATTTTAATTGTAGAACAAATCGTGCGATCGCTGGGGGCTAAACTTTATATTTGCCAACCAGAGCAACATGACCGGGCTGTGAGTTTAATTTCTCATTTACCTGTGATGGTGAGTGCTGCTTTAATTAGTGCCTGCATGGGTGAAACTGATGCTCAAGTGTTGCAACTAGCGCAAAATCTAGCTAGTTCAGGTTTTCAAGATACTAGCCGTGTTGGTGGCGGTCATCCAGAGTTAGGGGTAATGATGGCGCAGTATAATCGTCAAGCTCTGCTGAATTCATTACAACAATATCGCCAACACTTGGATGAGTTCATTTACCTAATTGAACAGGAAAACTGGGTGGGTTTAGAGTGCAAATTGCAGTCAACCGGTAAAAACAGACCAAAGTTTGTTGGTAAATTTTAAGGTAATTTACATACTTGACAGCCCATCCTTACACATTATGTTGATAATTATCATTTGCCAAGAAAGAGGAATTAGTAAAACCTTCTTTGCTCATGGTGGTTGAGATTAGATCAGGATGGTTTAACAAATTGGTGACATCATCACCGACTCCTGAAACACCACTCCCCAGAGATGTTAGTTCCGATAGAATATCAAAAGACCAATCTTCGTTACCAATATATGTTTTGCCATCTTCGGTAGCTTCAATACTATTACCCAGTAAACTACTGTCATTAATATTGGCAACATTGGAATTACCCAGAATATTATTGTTATAGCCACTGGGTATATTGCCATTACCATTGACAGTATTATTGTTACCTAACTGCCAGTTACCATTGCCATCACTGGTGTTGCTGATGCCAAAATACCAATTACCATTGCCGTTACTGGTGTTGCTAATGCCAAAATACCAATTACCATTACCATCGCCAGTGTTGCCAGTACTAAAATACCAATTACCATTACCATTGGCTGTATTGTCGCTTCCGTAAAACCAGTTACCATTGCCATTACCTGTGTTATTGGTAGTAGTTGCACCGGGTTCTCCAGATTCTAAATTCTTCAAATCAGATATCCAGTCCTCGCTGCTGTATGGTACTGTCAAGCCTTCGGGAGCTTCTGGTAATGGGTTTCCATTAGTTTCGCTACTACCTGAGAAGGAATTGCCATTACTGGTATTATTGCTAGTGGAAGAACTCAGCATATCACCAGAAAGATTATTACCACTTGCAAATGGGTTACCACCGCTATCAAGAGAGTTACCCTCTATGTTCATAACTTCCATTAATTGACCAAAGGGATTATTATCATCAGGAGCCAAACTCCGCTCATCCGCAGTGCGGGTGTAATTGTGGGTGTAGTTACCATCCTCACTAGTGGTAGAGACATTACCTCCATCCCCACCCATGAAGGGATTACCACCACTAGCAACATGATCAGGAAGATAGGCTTCAGGGGGGTTACCACTAGCAAAGTCATCAACCACACTTAAATCAGCACCTTGATCAGATACCCATTCACCGTCTGTTAAGTACCAGTTACTATTACCTTGGATACTGTTTTCACTCATCACATTTATTCCTTAATCTTGAATATACTTGCAATAAAACAATAAGATGTTTAAAAAGGGTTGCCAATGAATAAAGTTTGGATTGGGTTGGCTTAAGTTTTTCAATCAGAACAGAGTCAGCCTTGCGGCTTTTTTGCACTTGGTTTAGACTTGCTAACATCTACAGGCATCATAGATATTGATATAATAAAGAGCAATTTTCAAATGACCATATACTTTTACAAGGTATGGCAGCCTTATGGCTGTTTTTCTAATTTTTCTGCCCACGGAATCCAAATTAAGCGTACTTATTGGTCAACTGTGGAGCATTATTATCAAGCTCAAAAGTTTGTCGGTAGTGTGGATGCTGAAATTATACCTATGATCCATAGTGCAGCCACCCCAGAAGAAGCTGCTACTCTGGGACGTTGTCCCACTCGCCGAGTGCGTCCAGACTGGGAAATGGTGAAAATTGAAGTGATGCGAGAAGCTGTACTGCAAAAGTTTCTCACTCATCTGGAAATTCAAGCAGTTCTTCTCTCTACTGGTGATGAAACCCTGGTAGAAAATTCACCCCATGATTATTTCTGGGGCTGTGGTGCTGATCAGACTGGTAATAACCATCTTGGCAAAATCCTGGTGGAAGTGCGTGATAAAATCCGTAAATCCCGGTTTTTACCAGTTATTTCCGGAGAGAGTAGGTTAGATTAGGGAGACTTAAATTAAATATTTAAATGTTTGCTCTGGCTTGGGTAATGTTGTCATTTTCCCAAGTCCAAAATTTACTAGTCAAAATTACGGTTAAATTACCAGTGGTAAAAGTCAAACTTTTACCAAAAAAATATATAAACTATTATCAAAAATCGGTAAATCTTAACACTAGTGATGTATAATGATCGTATGGTAACACAAGCATCCTGCTTGTTAATGATGTACTTGGCTAAGGAGCAAAAACTGCTCTAAAGTTTTATTGAGCTTATAACAATTTTTTAATTTGTTTTTTTAATTTGTTTTAATTTACCGTATCATTTTTTAGGTGTACCAGCAATGGGATTTACTGACGACTCCAAAAGTTGGCAATCAACTAACAACCAAGAAAACTTATTGCATCGGATCACAAACCAGATTCGGCGATCGCTAGAACTCGAAGAGATACTAGCGGCTACTGTTGAGGAAGTGCGGGAATTTTTGCAGACCGACCGAGTAATGGTGTATCGGTTTGATGCTGATGGTAGCGGAGAAGTGATTGCTGAATCTATTGATCAAGAGCGTCTACCCATATTATTAGGGCTACACTTCCCAGCAGATGATATTCCCAAAGAAGCCAGAGAAATGTTTTTAGTGGCGGGACAGCGTTCTATAGTAGATGTTGCTGGGGGGATGATAGGAGAATCACCCCTTAACTCCCCAGAAACCAGTCAATATCTAGAAAAAGAGAATATTTACTATCGGCAAGTAGACCCATGCCATATTCAATACTTAACAGCCATGGGGGTACAATCTTCCTTAGTGGTGCCGATAATACACCAAGACCCGAAGCTAAAATCACCACAACAGCAACTGTGGGGGCTGTTGGTGTCCCACCATAGCCAACCACGCATAATTTTACAGCGGGAACTTGATGTAGTGCAACAAGTAGCTGATCAAGTGTCCATAGCCATTGCCCAAAGTAACTTACTCAGCGAAGCCCGTAGCCAACAACAACGAGAAGCCACAATTAACAAAGTTACTACCTTGCTGCATCAACTACCCACAATTCAATTACAAACAGCTTTAGAAGAAGTTATTGGGGCATTTAATGGCATAGGTGGGAGAATTTACATTAATTCTAGCGACACAGTATACACATCAGGGGAACAGCCCCAGCCACTCGACAGTTTACCAAACAGTGCCATTGAACAGCATCCAGTGTGGCAAAAATGGATAGCTGAAGTTCAACCCGGTCATATTTTGGCAATTACTGACCTGTACAAAGAACCACGGTTGCGAGTTTTGGCCCGTGCATTTCAATCAAATGACATTCGTGGCATAATTATCATACCCCTACACACGCGGCATACTTTTATTGGTACTATCAGCATTTTTCGCTGCGGATTTGATAGAGAAATTTTGTGGGCTGGACAGCATGATCCTCATGAACGCCAACAATTACCCCGGTTGTCCTTTGAAGTTTGGCGAGAGGAAAGAAAAGGCCAAGCACGTCCCTGGGAGGCGGAAGAAATTTCTCTGGGGCAGGCTTTGTGTTATCACTTCTCTATGGCAATTCATCAGCAGCAAATGTACCAACAGCTGCAGCAACTGAATGTTGACTTAGAATGTCGGGTAAAGGAAAAAACTGCTGAATTAGAAAAATCATTACTACTAACTAAGGCAATTTCCCAAGTCACTGACCAAATTCGCAAGACATTAGACCTAAAAACCACCCTGCAAACTATTGTTAGGGAAGTACGTTATTTACTAAATTCAGATAGAGTGGTGATTTACCAGTTGACTGGTGAGTCTAGCGGTGAGGTAATTGTGGAAGATGTTAATGGTCTGTGGCCGTCAGTGTTGGGAATTAAAACACCTTTGGGGTGCTTTCCTGATGAGTCGGCGCGCTTGTATTTGCGAGGTAGAACTAGGGCAATTAATAATGTTGTAACAGAAACTTTAAGTGATTGTCACCGGGAGTTTATGCAGAGTTTGGCAATACAAGCTAACTTAATTGTACCCATCAATATTAGTCATCAAGTCTGGGGTTTATTAATTGCCCATCAATGTGATGGTCCGAGAAACTGGCAAGTGGCAGAAGTTAATTTATTGCAACAGCTGGCAGATCAAGCAGCGATCGCCATTCAACAAGGCCAACTATATGAACAAGCCGGTGTTGCGGAAAGAAAAGCCAGGGCTAAAGCTACACAATTAGAAAATACTTTATCTGAATTGCGAGCAACCCAAGCAAAGTTAATTCATAATGAAAAAATGTCTAGCTTGGGACAGTTAGTAGCAGGTGTAGCCCACGAAATCAACAACCCAGTTAATTTTATCTACGGTAACTTGTCCCACGCTAACGACTATATCCAAGAAATACTAGAACTATTAAACCTTTATCAAGTGTCCTATCCCCAACCCAATCAGGAAATTCAATCATTAATTGCAGCCATTGATTTGGAGTTTTTGGTCAAGGACTTACCTAAGACTATATCTTCAATGAAAATTGGCACTGACCGCATCCGTTCAATAGTGTTATCTTTACGTAATTTTTCCCGTTTGGATGAGGCGGAGAACAAGGCTGTGGACATACATGAAGGCCTAGAAAATACTTTATTGATTTTGCAACATCGGCTGAAACAAACTAGCAGTCAAAATGGTATTCAGGTGATTAAAGATTATGGCGATTTACCACTGATAGAATGTTATGCAGGTCAAATGAATCAGGTATTTATGAATGTGATTAGTAATGCCATTGATGCCTTAGAGGAGCAAACTAAAGCGGTAAATACAGTTGATTCTGTTTGTGTACCTACGATTCGGATTTCTACTCAACTCTCAACAGACCATTCCCAGTTACTAGTTAGCATTGCTGACAATGGCACTGGTATGAGAGAAGATGTAAAAAAACGCATTTTTGACCCGTTTTTTACCACTAAGTCGGTGGGTAAGGGTACTGGACTGGGGCTGGCTATTAGCTATAAAATTGTTGTAGAAAAACATGGTGGATCAATGGAGTGTAAGTCAGAAATAGGTAAAGGTACGGAATTTGTGATTGCGATTCCTTATCAGCATTTTAAAGACTAATGGCATCTTTAGTTACCTATTCCCTAATTGCCTATTCCCTGTTTTAATGATAAATAATTAAGCTAACATCATATTATGTCAATTATTGCCCTTAGAGCATGGTATATTGAAGATTATCAGCCGATCGCTCAACTGGAGAAACGACCGCCAGATATTCGCCTGAGTAAAAAAAGCTTGCTGAAGTCAGGATTGCGGGCTGACTTTCTCGAAGATATTGAGGATGTTAAGCAGTCAATTTGGTTTGAGCGCTATTTAGCGGGGGAAAATATTGAATTTTATATAGAAGGTAGTGGTGGCTATTGCGTAGCTAACATAGATTTGATTAGTCATGAAATTTATTTCACTAAACAAGCATTGTTAGCTCAGTTAGAACCAATGGTTTATTTTAGCTCCCAAACTGAGTATCCCCCAGCCAGTGATGCGCTACGAGAAGAACTACAAAAAAGTTTGGAGTCTTTGAACTTGCGATCGCGCTGTCCTTTAACATTAGTGGAGTCTCAGCGTCCTAGTAATGCTATCATCAGGCTCAACCGTACTGTGATGCGAAAAATTCGCAGGAGTATGTTGTTTATTGCTGACACTACCGCCATCGCTAGTATTGCTGGTAAAGAAACTAATCAGTTAATACCCAGTCCTAATGTCTGTGTAGAAGTTGGCTATGCTATTCAAAGTAAGCGTTCTGAACAGCTTTTGTTAGCACAGATGCAGCACCCAGATTTTGAGGGGGAATTTCCTTTTGATTTGCCCCTCCAGCAAATTGTACAATTTCGAGATAGTGCAGAACTGAATAAAATACTCACCAAAGTGATGGAAACCCAGTTAGGAAGATTTAAGTTATTTTTTTAAACCAATTATAGATTAGTGGAAATTGCCTGTACTGGACAGGTGGGAATACACTGTTCACAAACAATGCAGCGCGATCGCGTGAAGGTGAGTTGATATGTTTCTGGGTGTAAGCTGAGGGCTTGTGTGGGACAAACCCCGGTACATAGACCACAATGAACACAAATATCCTGATCAATGGCAATTTCACTTAAATTATGGGAAACAGTGATATGGCGCGATCGCAGCCACTCAATGGCTTCATCTAACTGATCAATATCTCCTAATAACTCTACTACCAGTTTGCCAATTTGATTGGGGGCTACCTGAGCGCGGATAATATTGGCGGCTACATTAAATTCTTTGGCTAGTAAGTAAGTAATAGGCATTTGAACAGCCCGTTTGGGAAAAGTGAGAGTAACTCGTTTTTTCACAGTTTTAGCAGGTGGAGTTGGTTCTAGGGCAAACACCAGCAACAGGTTAAACTAAATCATAACAGTACTTAACAAGTTTTAACAAATTTACCATGACTAGCAAATCCCCTATTAACTCCGCTTCTCAGTCTGAAACCCCATCAGGGGTGCGGGTGAGAAATTTCTTAATTGCTATGGTGGCGATCGCTCTGAGTGTGGCCTTATTCTTAGGATTGAGAACTCAGAGAACTTCCTTTTCTTTAGCAGAGTTAGCTGAAGCCTCCACCCCCCTGGAAGTGGCTATGAGTAACGGTAAGCCTTCAATAGTGGAGTTTTACGCTAATTGGTGTACAGTTTGCCAAAAAATGGTTCCTGATATTGCCCAACTCAAACAGGAGTATAGTGACAAAGTTAACTTTGTCATGTTAAATGTGGATAACAACAAATGGCTACCGGAGATGCTCAAATATAGAGTAGACGGCATTCCCCATTTTGTATTTTTAGCTGAAGATGGGCAAACCCTAGCGGAAACCATTGGCGATCAACCCCGTACAGTCATGGCTAGTAATTTACAAGCCCTGGTTACGGGTTCATCTTTACCCTATGCTCAAACTAGCGGCCAAGTTTCCCCGTTTCGGTCTGAAATAACACCTGCTAACAATCAAGATGATCCCCGCAGTCACGGTAGCCAAGTGATGAATGATTAGGGCTAGCGGAATCTAAATGAAACCCAGTTCCCTACTGAAGCCGGACAGAAACACTACCACCATGAGCCGGTAAACCCTCAGCTTCTGCCAGAATTACAGCAGCTTTACCAATGGTTTGCAGTGCTTGTTGACTGCATTCTAAGTAGGTAATTCGCTTGAGAAAGTCATATACACTCAAGCCAGAGGCAAAACGAGCAGAACGGGCGGTGGGGAGTACATGATTTGGCCCGCCTAAATAATCGCCAATGGCTTCTGGGGTATAACGTCCCAAGAAGATACTACCAGCACATTTAATTTGACTGGCCAGGAGTTGGGGCTGATCTACACACAATTCCACGTGTTCGGGAGCTAATTGATTGAGTAGTGGTATACTTTCAGTTAAATCTTCCACCACGATTACTGCGCCATGTTGTTGCCAACTAGTTCTAGCTACTTCTTGGGTGGGTAGGTTGGTGAGAATATGGTCTATGGTTGTGATGACTTTCTCAGCAAAGCTGGCAGAATCAGTAATTAAAATTGACTGGGCGCTGGGATCATGTTCTGCTTGGGATAGTAAATCCCATGCTATCCACTCTGGGTGATTTTGGCTATCTGCTACTACCAAAATTTCTGAAGGTCCAGCTACACTGTCAATACCTACAATTCCAAATACCTGACGTTTGGCTTCAGCAACATAGGCGTTACCCGGTCCGACTATTTTATCTACAGGGGTAAGGCTTTGTGTGCCATAGGCTAAGGCGGCGATCGCTTGCGCTCCTCCCATGCTATAAATTTCTGTAACTCCGGCAATTTGGGCAGCCGCCAGCACTGCTGGATTAATTTCACCCCTAGGCATGGGTACTGCCATGACAATTCTTTCTACACCGGCAATTTTGGCAGGTAAGGCATTCATGAGTACAGAACTAGGATAACTAGCCCGTCCTCCAGGGACATAAATACCCACCTGGGAAAGGGGAAGCCAATTTAACCCCAGTTGTACGCCGACGGTATCTGTGTAGCCAATATTTTGGGGGAGTTGCTTTTGATGAAAAATCCCTATTCTAGATGCGGCTAGTTCTAAGGCCGCCTTGACCTCTGCCCCACATTGTGCGGCCCGTTGGGCAATAAATTCAGGGCTGAGAAGCAAAGATGGGGGATGGTAATGATCAAAACGACTGGTATATTCTTTAACTGCTGCGTCACCCCGCACCTTGACATCAGCCAGAATATTTTTAACTGTACCACTAACATCAACCGTTGCTTCCCGGCGATCGCTCACCAGTGTTTGGAATTTAAGGGAGAAATCTGTGTAGGTTGTTTTAAGTAGCTGCATGGACTATATCTCTGAATCAATTAGTGCGGGTTTTGCCATAACAATCATAATTTAGTTTAATTTAGTTTAATTTAGTTTTCATTCCTAGTACCACGTTGAAGGTCAGTTTGTGGACTCTTCAAGAATCCCCCGGCTAAAGCCGTGGGGAGTGTCAAGTTCCTTTCTGTTGATATTTCGGTCAAATTAAAAAAATCCCAAGCTGGTAGTGCCGGCATCTTCCCCAGTATACTAAATTAAGTAAAATTAGCTACATTAAAAAAACTAAGTTTAATTGCTAATTAGGAACATCACAACAGCAATCTTTATGTTTTTTTTAAATTTACTCTTGACAACAAGGGTTAATCAACAGTACAAATGAAGACAGTTTTTCTGCCAATTTGGCAACAAAAAACTAGGTTTAACGTTCATTGTTCGTCTTGAGTGTTTATAATCATGCAATTACGTGGTGATACTGATTTTTGGAGTACCTGTATACAAGAGCGTGGTTATACTATCAACAATGATATCCCATCAAGTCCTCAGCAGGATGTTTTTGATCCTGAATTGTTTAGGAAAACCGCTGAATTAGTGATTGGCAAGTTAGAAAAATATTTAGCTGATTCGTCAATCCGGGGGCTGGAACTGACCAATCCTTATGTTCTATTGGAATCTGCAAAGGATCTAATGACTGAGGAACAGGAAAGCATCGCTCCCTTTGATGCAGAAAGGCTAGGGGCAATTATTGACTTATATATTAAAACGGGCATACAAGTGTACTCCCCCGGTTATATGGGTCGCCAGTTTTCTGGTGTGATTCCCTTGGCTGGTATCGTTGACTTGATTAGCTCAATTGTCAATCAACCATCCTCCTTTTATGAAGCTGGACAGTTACCCAATGTGGTGGAACGGATCATGGCTGATGAATTAAACAAATTCATTGGTTGGGATCCGGATAATTTTGCCATGGTGACAACTTCAGGGGCGACATTAGGCAACTTAACAGCCCTCTTGGCGGCCAGAAATGACAAGTTTCCCGAGATTTGGTCTGGGGGTGTATCTGCGTTGGCGGGACAATGTCGCCCAGCAATTGCCTTGAGCGAGGATGCACATTACAGTCTCCAGCGTGCAGTAGGGATCATAGGGGTTGGAGAAAATCAGATCGTCCGCTTACCGGTTAATAGTCAACGGCAAATTTGTATAGAGAAGGTGCGTCCTACCCTAGAAGCAGCAGAACAACGAGGCCTCAAAGTTTTCTGTCTGGTGGCTTCTGCGGGTACTACTGCAGTAGGAGCTTTTGACCAGTTGGAGGAACTGGCAAAGATAGCAAAAGAGAAAAATATCTGGCTTCATGTAGATGGGGCCCATGGTGCAAGTCTACTAGTTTCCGATCAATTGCGCCACAAGTTAAAGGGAATTGAAAAAGTAGATTCCTTTGTGTGGGACGCTCACAAGATGATGTTTCTACCAGGGGTGTGTACTCTTCTTTTCTATAGAAATAGAGAAAAAAGTTATGGAGCATTCCATCAGAACGCCAGTTATGTTTTTGAAAAGACTCCTGATATCTACACTCAATTTGATAGTGGAGAACAAAATTTTGAGTGTACTAAAAGACCTCTGATCATGAACCTGTGGGTATTGTGGGCTATTTATGGCAAGGCTGTATTTGCTGACAAGATCGAGTATTTGTGTGAGTTGACCAAAGAAGCTTATCAGATCCTCAAGGGAGAACCTGACTTCCAGGTGCTTCACCAACCAGAGGTGAATATCCTTTGTTTTCGTTATTTACCCTCCAACTTAGTGGAATCAGAGTTTCCCAATTTTCAGGTGGAAATTAGGAACCGCATCAAAGAGTGCGGTAAATTCTTCATTTCCAAAATTGACATTAATGGTATACCATCTCTGCGTCTAGTTTTTATGAACCATCAGATCAATAGTACTCACATAGGTATGTTGCTATCTGAAATTAGAAAAACTGGACAAGAGTTAATCAATCAAAAACAACAAAAACAAACCATCAGTTCTGAATACAAAAGAAGTAAGTAAAAATATGTTGGCTGAAAATAAAGTATCCATATCTAATCAAGAGTTAGTAAATCAGTTGATAGGGTCTGATGAGTTGGAGCCACAGTCAATTGATGACGTGGTTAAACTACCTTCCTTTTTGAGTAAAATTCAACAATGTGAAAGAGTTTTTGAAACTAAATATAGTGAACTTGATCATTCCATTCAAAATGCTTTGGTGTTGCGGCGGTTGCAACAAATGACCAATACTTTAATGCTCAATCCTATGTGGAAAGATATGATTGAGAAGGCGGGTCTGAACAAAGCTCCCCGGAATTTTGAGGAATGGCAACAATTACCCATCTCTGATAAGACTGTTATGGGTGAGTTGTTTATGGGATCTAGACCAGGTTTAGTAGTTCCTTTAAGCTATGGTGGTTTTGAAATTGTTGCTAGTGGTGGAACCAGTACTGGTTTACCAGTAGAAATGGTTTATTCATTAAAAGAATTACACGACACCTACAAAATCGCCGGGGAATTTATTGGCGAATATATGTTAAGTAATTACTTAACAGGGGATGAGCCGAAATGGGTTGCTACTACCTTGGCAGACTTTCAGATGTGGAGTAGCGGCACAATGGTTGGTGGTGTTTTACAGCACATACCAGGCATTAACTATCTTGGTGCGGGTCCTGTGATGAGGGAAGTCTTTCACCATATTATGTCCTATCCAGGACCCAAGGCAATTATGGCGATTTCCGCAGGAATAGCAATTCTCAGCGACCTTGGTATTGGCCTACATGAGGAAGCGAGAAAAAGTTTCCGCGTAGCCATGTATGGTAGTGGGATATTACCACATCGTAAACAACTTGAACTAAAAGAGCTTTATCCTAATCTAGAGATTTTAAGTTACTTTGCCACAGTACAAAACGAAGCTATTGGCTTGCAGTTGAAGTCAGAAATTCCCTATTTGGCAGCAGTTCCAGGGCTACACATGATTGAGATTGTAGACAGTGACGGAAAGTGGGTTGCTGAAGGAGAAGAAGGGGAGTTAGTGGTAACTAGACTTCATGGACATGAAGCACCTTTTCTCAGATTTAAATCGGGAGATAGAGTCATTCGTCGCCCCAATTTAGACGGGCCAGGATTAAAAACCCAACAATTTGAGTTTTTAGGCCGCAGTGGGGATGTTATTCATATTGATGACACACAATATTCTGCTCCCCAGGTCTATGCTTCTCTTTGCCATGAATTAAAGGCTGCTGGTGTTTTTGACTTGCAAGCACTGGCGCACGAAATACAGTTTGTCAACCATCGCGCCATCAAACGGTTGGAATTAATTGCTGCGGTAGATGATGTGAAGAGTTTGTTTATCAGAATGGATAATATGCTAGGAAGTGAAGGAATTAAACGTTTATTCCTGGAATCCTTAATCTATTCTTTATCTATATTCAACCGAGGGGAAGCTAATGTATATTACATAGAAAAGAGTGGCTACAGGTTTGATATCAAACTAGTTAAAAAGTGGTCTGAAGAAATCTATAGAACTCCCTTGGGTAAAGTTCCTTTCATCAGAGACATTTTTTAAACTTAGTTAACTCTTGAGTCCCTTTCGGGTGTACAAAACAAGGTAGGGAATGTCACGCCCGAACCCTAGATTAAATATTCTAGTAGGCTTGTCAAGAGCAAATTCTGGATGTTTTCAGATCAGCTGATTAAACAAGAATCTTCTGAATGTCAGGGGAGTGTCAACTGCTGTTTTGTTACACATAAAATAACGGCGAGGAATATTATGGAGATGGAATCAAAAATCAGCATATTCACTGTTGTTGATGTGATTGAATCGCTTTCTAGCGGCACCCTGTTAAATGGTAATCTTTGCATGATGGACAATAGTCCTTGGGGTAGCTTAAATCAAGGAACACCAGACTTAGTTACCTTGTGTACTCCAGGACAAGTTATACACTGGACAATTTTAGCTCTTGATTTGCAAACACCAGTAGCCATCAGAAATATTGTTTTTCTTAACCAAGATGGTACTAGTGTTCAACCAATTCCAGAAGACCCGACAACACTGCAAAGCGATAAGCTGCACGTCAATGTTTGGTCTGGTATTGTGCCATATTACCTTGTGCCTGGGGTGGAGTACAAGTATAGATTTGAGCTACAGATGTATGAAGGCAAGAACTGTTTTATGTATGTAGATACCCCTGCCTTGAAGCGAATTTAACTGCCAGCCCATGAAAAAGCCAGCACAAACGGTATTTGATCACCGATTGTGTAGTGAAAACAAACTTAAACTCAGGAGAAAGAAACGTTATGAGCCAACAGCTGGGAATAATCTTACTCGTTGATGTTGCTGCTGCCTTAGCAGCTAACACCTTGGAAGGTAATACTTACCTCTTCGACAATATGAAGTTACAGGGGTCAGAAGGTTTAGGAACTGGTAAATTGATTTCTGCGATCAATGGTACTAGTTTCTGTGATGGCTCCCAGGCTAATGAACAGGTATTGAACTGGTTACCCTATGGGGTTGGTTCTCTACCCCCCACCCTACCTAAGAGCTTCTTATCCGAAAAGTCAAAAAATAGTGATTTGAAGGTAATAGACGAGGTTCAAGCCCTGATAGAACAGGTGAATGCCTCTACAAAAATAAGTCAAGTGATTGATTTACTCAAGGGTATATCCGGTAGCGCCGGGGTAAAAACCCAGGTTAAAAGTAAATATGGTGGTTCCCAACAAGAACTTGGCTCTGTTGGACAAAAAATCATGGATGTCACAGGGAATTTGGTGACTGAGGTTGATGGAGAGATCCCTGAAATCAATTCTCTCAATCCCATTATCACCAATATCACTGGTGAAGCAGTTGATAAAAACATTATCTACCCAGCTGCTTATGGATCTCCGGATATGGTGACAGACGGTTGGTACTGGGCTGCATCTGTTGATACTTCTAGACCAGGAACCTATGCTTACACAATGCATATCCAGCTGTACAAGCTCTCCCGTGAGGATGGAGCATGGGCATGGGTACCAGTAGACTTTACCCATGAGGCGTATATCAAGATATCCAATGATCCCAAGGTCAATGGGTTTACCAAGGCGGGTATGGGATACTTACCAATTCCTATGTAATAATCAGCGGCTTGATTTTTGAACACAATCTTAAACAATGTAAGACAGGTTATGGCAATGAAAACAATAACAATCGCCAGTGTAATAGATGTTGTGGGAGCTTTGGCTACTGATTCTCTGAGTGGACAGGTCTATTTTCAGGACTCTGAAAAAGCCAATGGTTCCACAGGTCATGGTACTGAGAGTTTAAAAACCATGGTGAACAAAGGGGATCGATTGGTGTGGACAGTAACATTCTTAGAATGTGAAGCCTATGCAGCGATCGCTGATATTATCATCGACCGCAAATATTGCGAGCCAGAAAAGAAGGTTTATGAAGGTACTGATGTTGCCTACTGGATTGGTATCGTTAAGGAAGATGTTCAAGAAGTTCCCTACAACATTGAATTTCTCTGTGGAACTAGAGCCGAGCCAATACCAACAGCTACTCCTCTTTATCTGATTGGTAACAATTAAAACTAGGCTTGATATTTTGCCACGGCATTTTTTGACTTCATAGTCTGCGGAAATTCACAACTTGTTCAATTCAGCAAGAAGAAAATCATGTCAAATAACTCAACTCTCAAGAAGCAAAATCCAGGACAGCTAAATTCAGTACAGCTGAACATAGTTACTGTGATAGATATTCACAAAGCTGTGAAAAATAACTCACTGAAAGACACCTATTACATGATGGACAATAGTGTGGGTGGTACTGGTCAGGGAACAGGTCATTTGCAAACTGTTTGTAAGCCTGGGCAGGTTATCAACTGGATTATCTATCCTATGGATATGGAAAAGAGACCAGATGGAACATGGCCACCTATGCCGAAAATCAATAACATTGTTTTTCTGGACAGCCAACAAGAGGGTGACAACGAGGAATTTTCAGAAACTAAGATTTGCAGTGAGTTAAAGATTTATGGCGGTCCTGATATGATGCGCCATCGTTATTGCCCTGTTTATTATTATTGGGCAGGAGCCGTGTTAAGCACTTTAAAACCAGGTGTTTATAATTACAGGTTGGTTCTGGAACTTGAGCAGGAAGGCAAAAAAGAGAAAGTGTATTTACACACTGAAGAAAAGCCCTCTTTCAAAGTAATTGGCGTGACAGAGGGACAATATTAATTACTTGTAATTACATGAGCTAAGGTTTATGTAATTATAAATATGGTGTGGGCATGGTTGCTCACACCAGAGTTTTTACATATCAAGGCTTTGTGTACGGGTTTCTTATAGCCTTGATAATTTTTTTTCAAGTGAGTTATGGATGAGCAAGAAAAGGTAAAATTTAGAGTTATGGAATCAGGTGATTTTGAGCAAACTGTTGATTTATGCTCTCAATTATTTGTTAATAATGAGCCAATCACTAAAAGTTTGAAGATAAATTATCAAGAATTTAGACGATTCCTGGAACCTTATTTATTCAAGGCAATTGAGGATAGGCTTTCTATTGTTGCCACCGCTGCTAATGCACAGATTGTTGGTTTTGTCATCTCAAAACATTTGATGGCAATACCTCTTTATATTCAGGAAATTAGTCATAAGTTTGAACCAATTCACAAGTTTCTAGAGAGGTTAGAATATAGTTATTTTGCTAAATACCAATATTGGGAAGCATGGCAAACATTGCATATTTTGTTACTAGGGGTTAAAGAGGAATACAAAAATCAAAAAATTGCTACCAATCTTCTCAAAGAGAATTTAAGGTTAGCCAGGCTAAATTATTTTTCTGTGGCGATTTCTGAAGCAACTGGAATTACATCTCAAAATGTATTTCGCAAGGTAGGCTTTCAGGAAGAAGTAACATTACCCTATGATTCATATATATTCCAAGGTAAGAAGATATTTTCATCTATTCAAGAATCACCAAGTTGTAAACTGATGTCATATAGGCTACGGTAAAAAGGAGTTGCAGTAAAGTTTTAAGGAGATAATCGGATGAAAACCGCCTTAGTCTTAGTTGATATTCAGCGTGATTATTTCCCAGGGGGAAATGGGAACTTGTGGGTATGGATATGGCGGCGCTAAATGCTGCTAGGTTGCTGAGTGCTTTTCGTAGCCAAAATTGGCCGGTTTTCCATGTTCAACATATAGCCAAAAATCCTCAAGCACCGTTTTTCGTGGTTGGTACTCGTGGTGCTGAGATACACGAATCTGTTAAACCCCAAGCAGACGAAAAGATTATTATAAAAGAGTTCGCCAATAGTTTTCGACAGACTAATCTTTTGGAAGGTTTACATAGTGCTGGGGTGGAAAAATTGGTAATTTGTGGAGCCATGAGCAATATGTGTATAGATGCAACAACTCGTGCAGCTTATGATTTGGGGTTTGACTGTATTGTTGCTCATGATGCCTGTGCGGCTAGTAATCTTGAATTTTACGGTCATTTTACATCAGCTTTAGAGGTTCACTGTTCTTTTATGGCGGCCTTGGCTTTCGGATATGCTAAAGTGATACCCACTCAGGAGGCTGTGGCGTTGACAGCGTAAATGCTGCTATACTTACACAGGTATGGGTTTATGACTTGAAAGTTTTGGGAGTGGTTAACGGGCAAATCACAGGCAAAATTCCCACTTTGCGATCGCTTTGGCAGCGAGAAGCTACAATTGGGTGTGGTGCTGCTTGGTCTAACCATGAGAGGCGGCAAGCTTTGCATGATCGCTATGCAGGCACTTTCATAGTTTCGTCGCGTCGGGGCTACTCGCTGGATCTAAAAATTAAGCGATTAGTTGAAAAATTGCGCCGAAGTGTGAGATAATAATAATTTGTGTTAATTCCCCGCAGGCTGGATTGTTTGCAAAATTATGGCTAAGAATAAAGGTGTCCGCATAACGATTACGCTCGAATGTACTGAGTGTCGTACTAACGCTGAAAAGCGATCGCCTGGTGTTTCTAGATATACCAGCACTAAAAACCGTCGGAATACAACAAACCGCTTAGAACTAAAAAAGTTCTGCCCCCACTGCAATAAACATACTGTTCACAAGGAAATTAAGTAAACATGAGCTATTTTCGTCGTCGCCTGTCTCCCATAAAGCCAGGAGAACCAATTGATTACAAAGATGTAGACCTGTTGCGGAAATTCATTACCGAACGGGGAAAAATATTACCACGTCGGATTACAGGGCTGACCTGTCAGCAGCAGCGAGAATTGACATTAGCAATAAAACGGGCGCGGATTTTGGCTTTATTGCCATTTGTCAATGCAGAAGCGTAAGCAGAAGTCATGAGTTATGAGTGATGAGCAAAGAATCAAAACTCCTAACTCAAAACTGTGAAATGTTTAGTAAAATGTTCAATAAATAAAAGCGAGAGTTGTGGAGAAGGGTACGCTGGTTGAATTTAGGGTTCAAGGCGATCGCCGTCTGGGAGTAGTAGAACGTCCGGACGGTAAAACCCGTTGGTTTGTGGTAGATGAACGTGGTCAATCTCACAGCCTCGCCCCTAGACAAATAAGTTATACAGTTAATGGGCAAACCTACAAGCTCTCGGATATTGCCGATTTTCAGGGGCAGGTTGAACCATATATAGATCCCTCTAGTTTGGAGGTGGCTTGGGAATTACTGGTGGAGGACGGAGAAACAGTCACACCAGCTGAAATGGCAAGTTTGCTGTTTTCTGCATCAGATCCCGCAGCTTGTTATGCTGCTCACTGCTTGTTATCAGAAGACAAACTTTATTTCAAGCAAAAGGGAGAAGCCTATGAACCAAGAACTGCCTCCCAGGTAGCAGAACTCAAACACCAGATAGAAGTAAAAGCACTTAAAGCTAAGGGACAAGAGGAATTTTTAGCCCGGGTAGAACAAGCCCTCCAAGGTGAAGCAGTGGAATGGCAACGCCAGGACCGCCAGCGATTAGAAGCGGTGGAAAAATACGCAGCGCTGCTGGCAGATGTGGTGCGAATGGGAGTAAATTACGACGGTTTAGCTCGTGCCTATCCTCCCCCGTCCCCGGTGTTAGAAACAATGAATATGCTGGGTCGTCCGGCAACTCCCCCAGGGGCTTTTCAGTTATTGGTAGAGTTGGGTTGGTGGGATGCCCATGAAAACTTGTTTCTGCGTCGTTCCTCCATTACGATTCAGTTTCCTAACAAGGTATTAGAAGTGGTGCAAGAGCGGTTAGATTTCCCCCCCACAGACGTAGATACAAATCGCCTGGATTTGTCTCATTTAAAAGTCTACACAATAGATGATGAAAGCACTACAGAAATAGATGATGGTTTAAGTTGGGAGTTACTACCAGATGGGCGAGAACGGTTGTGGGTGCATATTGCCGACCCCACCCGGTGGTTAGTACCAGAAGATGAGTTAGACCTGGAAGCAAGAAAACGGGGCAGTACAGTTTATTTGCCCACGGGGATGATTCCTATGTTCCCGGAGTTATTGGCAACAGGTCCCATGAGTTTGGTACAGGGAAGAATGTCTTGTGCTTTGAGCTTTGGGGTGGTGTTAGATGAATCCGGGTCGGTGGGCGATTATACTATTCATCCCAGTTTGATTAAGCCGACTTATCGCCTCACCTATGAAGATGTGGATGAAATGCTGGAATTAGGTGTGGAAGCAGAACCAGAAATTGAGGCGATCGCTAACTGGTCTCAGAAGCGCAGGTCTTGGCGGTACAATCAGGGAGCCATTAGTATCAATATGCCGGAGGCGATGATCAAGGTCAAAAACGATGAGATCAACATTGATATTTTAGATGATTCCTTATCCCGGCAGTTGGTGGCAGAAATGATGATTTTAGCTGGTGAAGTAGCTGCTAGTTACGGTCAAACTCACAAGATACCTCTGCCTTTTCGTGGTCAACCACAACCAGAATTACCTCCACCGGAGGAATTGATGTTACTACCAGCAGGATTTGTCCGGGCTTGCGCCATGCGTCGTTGTATGCCTAAGAGCGAAATGAGCATTACGCCGCTACGTCATGCGGGTTTGGGTTTAAATACCTACACTCAAGCCACTTCACCCATTCGCCGCTATAGTGACTTACTGACTCACTTTCAATTAAAAGCTCACTTACGGGGTGAGGTATTGCCTTTTTCAGCAGAACAATTGCGAGAAGTGATGATGACAGTTGCTACCACCACTCAAGAAGTGACCATGGTAGAACGGCAAACTAATAGATATTGGGCTTTAGAATATTTGCGTCGTCATCCAGACCAGGTTTGGGATGTGACGGTTTTGATGTGGCTACGGGAAGACAGCAACTTGGCACTAATTTTATTAGAAGATTTGGGTTTACAGTTGCCAATGTTTTTTAAACGTTCGGTGGCCTTAGGAGAACAATTAGTAGTCAAGGTTAGCCACGCTGACCCCCAAAGAGATTTGATTCAGTTTCAGGAAATCATGTATCAAGAAAGCCACTGATATAATCACCGACCTTTGAGATCGGCGATTATTGACGGTTTACCGCAACTTGCTAGGGATGTACCTCACTTGGGCAAAATTCGCCATAATTAACTAACTAGCCAGTGCTTCGGTTTTATTTTCAGCTGTTTTCACCTCTAGGGGTAGATAAGGTTTTTCTACACCTTGGGCTAAATATTCTGCTAGTTGACTTTCTATTTGATCGCGGACAATTTGGCGATATTCTATAAAGTGTTCATTGTGAGCGCAGGCGGCAAGATAATGTTCTACAACGTCTGGGTTACGTTTGAGGATGCTAAATAAGTGATGCCAGAATTTCCAGCGTGTTTCCCGTTTGACACCTTGCCGCCAAATGACGATCAGTAGGGCTTTGACAATTGTCCATTCTGGCATTTTAGCCGGTGCTTTCCATGTTGGTTTACCCATGATTAAAAAACAGCGATAAGTCCGGTCTAAATACTTCACTGGGTCATATAAAGTACAGAAGGCTTCAATATATTCTCTGGCAATATCTTCCAGAGGACGGGTGGGGAGAAAGTTCATTAAGGTGGTTTGGTTAATGTTACCGTCTTGGTTTTCCCGCAGTCGTCCTTCTTTTTGCAGACGATGCCACAAGGCTGTATTTGGTAGTGCTTGTAACATGGCAAAGGTAGTAGAAGGAATAGCTGCTTGTTCGGCAAATCTGACAATGCGATCGCCCGCCCCTGGCTTTTCGTTGTCAAAGCCGATAATAAACCCAGCCATGGGGCGCAGTCCGGCTTTGATGATGGCTTGCACAGCATCAGTTAGGGAACTGCGAGTATTTTGGAATTTTTTGGTTAATTGCAGACTATCCTCATCGGGGGTTTCAATGCCTAGGAACACCGCAGCAAAACCAGACTCTACCATTAATTCCATTAGTTCCTGGTCTTGTGCTAAATCTACAGAAGCTTCCGTATCAAAGCGGAAGGGGTATTGATGTTCTGCCATCCACACTTTTAACTCTTGGAGTAACAATTTGACATTGCGCTTGTTACCGATAAAGTTGTCATCCACCATAAACACCCCACGCCGCCAGCCTAATTCATAAAGGTAGTCCAACTCTGCTAATAGTTGGGACGGGGTTTTAGTGCGGGGCTTGCGTCCATAGAGAACTATAATGTCACAAAATTCGCATTGGAAGGGACACCCACGGGAAAACTGCACCGACATCATGTCGTAAGCATCAAGTTCTAATAAGTCAAAACGGGGAATGGGCGTATTTGTTACATCTGGTTTTTCTGTGGCGCGGAAAGTTCCGGAGGTTTCTCCCCTTTCAACTGCTTGAATAAACATGGGTAAGGTGATTTCCCCTTCGTCCAGGATCAGAAAATCTGCACCGGCTTTTTGCACTTCCTGGGGTACAGAGGTGGGATATGGTCCCCCCACTGCTACTAATTTACCACGTTGTTTTGCTGCTTGAATTTGTGCCAGTAGGTCTTGTTTTTGGACAATCATCGCCGATAATATGACTATATCTGCCCAGTCCCATTCTGCTTCTGTGACCGGGCGAATGTTGCGATCGACTAGCTTAAACTCCCATTGTTGGGGTAGGATTGCTGCTACTGTCACTAACCCTAAAGGCGGTAACAAAACTTTGCGATCAACTAAGTCAAGAATTTTCTCGTATGACCAAAAGGTTTTGGGAAAGATTGGGTATACCAGTAAGATTCGCATATAATCATCCTCACACTTTGATTGATTGTTATCCCAACTATGAACTAATTATTGACTTTTTATTAATTTTTTTTACTAATGGTGATGTTTTTTAACTTAGTAATTATATCATGCCGACGAACAGGCGGTGTTTTATGTTCCCGGAATAAATTCGCTATGTCGCGATCTGGTTTCATTGCCATGTCTTTAAATTTCGAGGCGTTGGTTATGGCGGTAAATAATGTTATATATAATTTTGTATAAATTATATTAGTGGGGACTGTATGATTTTTCAATCTAGTCCGTTGAAGTTCAGTATTACGGCGGCTTTGAGTGTTTTGTTATTGACTGGTTGTGGAGGCGGCAATTCAGGAGATAATGGGGGTTTAAAGGTTAAACTATTAGTGGGCAGTGCTTTGGAAGATTTTTGTAATCAAGCTGCAACTAAGTTTAATGCTACAAAACCTAAACTGGAAAATGGACAGGGTTTTCAGGTGCTGTGCGAGGCCTTGGGTAGCGGTGATGTAGTCACTCGGTTAGTTTCTCAAGCAAGTCAATTCAAGCAAGGAACTTTACCGGCTGATGCACCAGATTTTCCCACTGTGGTGTCTGTGGATGGTGAAATTTATCAAAGTCAGTTAATTTACCAAATCAGTCAACTGTTTCCCGGACAAAAATACATCCCGGAAATTATAGAGTCACCACTTATAGCTAGTACACCAATGGTGTTTATGGCACAGCAGGATATTGCCCAGGGGTTGCGAAAAGTCCCTGATTTGCACAAAACCTTAGTTAAGGTGACAAATCATCGTGACATTGACCCGGATGCGCCCCTTTTGACGGTTAACTATGTCCACACTGCGCCAACTCGCTCTAATTCTGGATTGCAAACTCTGGTAGCTCAATTTGTCAGTGTGTCGGGTAAGCGCCCAGAGGATTTAACGGTTAATGATGTGCAAAGGTTTCAAGGACAAGTTCAGCAAATCCAAAACAAAATTACCCGTTATGGTATTTCTACGGACTCATTAGCCAAAGCAATGGCGAAAAATGGGGCTTTTTGGGCTTCCGTTGCTTCAGTATATGAGTCTAGTGTGATTGCGGCTAATGCTAATTTACAACTGGGAGAACAGGGTTATGAAGCAATTTATCCCCAGAGGACTTTTAGCTCTAATATGCGGGCAATTGTTCCTAATGCTCCCTGGGTGAGTGGTGATGAAAAAGCAGCAGCAGAAAAGTTTATCGCTTACTTGCGATCGCCTGAAACTCAGAATATCGCCACTAACTTGGGTTTACGTCCGGGTATACCGGGTATTCCTCTAGGGTCAAAATTTAGCCGTCAATTTGGAGTTGATCCACAAGCACAATACGATTCTTTACGGCCTCCAAAACCAGAAGTTGTAGCCGCCATGCTCAAATCTTGGCAAGAATACGCTAAAAAACCCTCACAGGTGGTGGTGGTGGTGGATTCTTCTGGTTCAATGACAGGCACAAAGTTGGCAAATGTGCAAAAGACTATATCAAATTATATCAATAGTTTGGGACCAAAGGAAAAAATAGCTTTAATTGATTTTGACTCAGAAATTCGACCACCAGTTTTAGTGGATAGTACATCAACAGGACGCGATCGCGGTTTACAGTTTGTTAGTGGACTCAGGGCTGATGGTGCTACAGCTTTATATGATGCTATCATTACTGCCCAAAAATGGTTACAACAAAATCTCCGCCCCAATGCTATTAATGCAGTGGTAGTATTAACCGATGGAGAAGATGCCGGCTCTAAAGTTTCTCTTTTTCAGCTAGAAAAGGAATTACAGAAAACTGGTTTTAATACTGACCAAAGAATATCGTTTTTTACGGTAGGTTACGGTAATGAAGGTGAGTTTAATCCCTATGCTCTGCAAAAAATTGCTGAGTTAAATGGGGGTTATTATTCTCAGAGTGACCCAGATAATATTGCTAAATTGATGGCGAATTTACAAGTAGAGTTTTAAGTCAAAACACGCTGTAAAAAATATGAAACTGACCAATCCTTTATATTATCCTATGGCTGTGTTAGCTGGGGGAGTTTGCTTGATTGTCGGTGTCCGTTTGGTGAATTTACCTAGTATGATTATCCTACCTATGGCGGCTGGTGTGGCTGCGGTTGCTGCTAGTTATTTGCACTATAGAGAACCAGAATCATTTAACTTAAATAACCCAGAGTTAGAACAGGAATTACAAACTGTGAAAGCTTCGGCTTTAGCTTTGGTGAATCAAGCAAATAAGTTAAAATTGGCAGCACAACGATTGTTAACTGATGCTTTTCATGTAGAATTGTTGGCAGCAATAGAAATAAGTTGCGATCGCGCTGTGCAAGTTCCAGAAAAAATTGACCATCTCGCCCAGGGTTTACAAGCCAGTAATACCCAACTTTCAGTAAGTGAGCTACAACAACAATTAACTCAAGTACAAGATAAGCTGTCATCTAGTTCCGGTGTGGCGCAGCAACATTTACAGCAACTAGCAGCTAGTTTGCAACGTAATATTAAACTAGCTGAAGAAGGCCAAGATATTCGCCTAGCTCAAATTGTTAGTCTTTCTACTCAGGTTCAAGATTATGCTGGAGTATTACAGCGATTGCAAACTAAATTGTATAGTTCTGATTTAACTGATGCAGAACAAATTAATCAATTGCAATTACTCAGTGAAGAAATGGTGAGTTTACAAGAAAGTGTTTACTTCTTAGTACAGAAATAATTGGTGAGGGGATTTTATGAATAAAACAGCTAAATCTGGAAAAATAATCACTTCTGTGGCAATTATGTTATCTGCATTAGGATTAACCTATACCCCCATACCTGGATCGGAACAAACTTTAGTAGTTGTTAGCGGTACGGAATTAAAGGAACCTTTGCAAAAATTACAAGCAAAATTTGCACAAGCTAACCGGAATATTAAATTAGAATTAAAGTTTCAAGGTTCTCAAGAAATCGTTAACAATTACATTGATAACAAAAATGATTTTCAGCCAGCGGTGTTAATTCCTGCTAATGGAGAAATTTTAACAGAATTAGGCGATCGCTTCAAAGCAATCAATAATACTGAACCGTTTTATGACTCTCCTAAACCAGTAGCTAAAACAATGTTAGTGGCTATTGCTTGGCCTGAACGTGGTCAAGTGTTATTTGCTAATGGAGGCTTTCAATGGGAGAGAATAGAACAAGCAATGACAGCCGGTAGTTGGGAAAAAATAGGCGGTGCTAAGAATTGGGGTAGTTTTGATTTTGTAACTACAGATCCAACTCGTTCTAATAGTGGTCAATTAACTTTAAATCTTTGGATTCAAGCGAAAATTGGTACAAATATTACAAATATTAATAGTGCCAGTTTAAATGATCCGTCTGTGCGATCGCTATTTAGTTTGATCAAAAAATCAGTTTACCAGCCACCCCGGTCTACAGACACTCTGCTACAAGAATTTATTGCTAAGGGTCCTAATGATGCTGATGTGGCTACAGTTTATGAAAGTATTGCTCTTTATCGTTGGCAACAATCCAAAACAAACCAATCCAAATCATACAAAATCTATTATTTAGATCCCTCCATTGAAACTACTGCTACTGCTGTAATTGTTCGTCGTAATATTAATAATGCTACTGCCAATGCGGCCAGAAAATTTCTCGATTTTCTCATTCAACCAGAACAACAAGCCGTGCTGGTTGAGTATGGTTTCCGTCCGGTGAATAATGCTGTAGATATCAAAACAGTGCCTAATAGTCCCTGGAATCAGAATATACCAGGTGCAGAAATAACACCAAATATTAACACCCTACCACCATCCCCTGGTCAAATCACTAGAGAAATTCAACGCCTATGGGAAAGAGCAAATTAGTAATTTAGCAGCGAGCAGGATACTCGCACTACAAGACGATGATTTACATTAAAAACTGAGCATAGCGATGGTATTTTTCCCCTTGCTCATCTAATTCTTGTTCTTGTAACAATTTAGCTAAAGCTTGATAAGTTGCTGGAGAGGAGCGATCAATAGATAGAGATTGCAAATAAGCGGAGATAGCCTTTTCCACATCATCAATTTCTTGATAAGCTAAACCCAAATGATAGTAGGCTTGGGCATCATCAGGATGTTCTTTGAGGTACTCCTGGTAATAGTTAATTGCCGCAGTATAATCTAAATCTCCTGGGAAAACAGCGGGACGTGGGGGGTGTTCTTCGGTAGCGGCTGATGGCTGTTGTAGATAAATTTGCCACATTTGTTCATAACTTGCTTCTAAAGTTCTAGTCATCTCCTGTACATCCAACAAAGGAGACTGCTGCACTCTTTGGCGCATGGTTGAACGTAAATCTTGGAGAATATCTGGACTTTTAACCAATTCCACCGCCCTTTGCACATACTCTTCCACGCTGTGGGTGATAAATTCATCCAAACCGACGCTATGAAGAATAGTAGCACTCATGCGCTCCATTTTCCGCTTCCCTGCTAGGGTAAGTGTGGGTACTCCCATCCACAAAGCCTCACAAGTTGTAGTACATCCTGTGTAGGGGATACTATCTAAATGCAGATCAACTTGATTATAAAGATTGAGGTGGTCTTCATCGGCTGCATAACCACCGTATAAGTAGATGCGTTTCAGGTCAATACCTTGTTCTGCAAAGGGAATTTTTATTTTTTCATTAATTAGGGGGCTGAAAACGTTAGAACTAGAACATTTGATCACTAGGCGAGAATGGGGAACGGCTTTGAGAATTTCAGTCCACAGAGCAAAGGTTTCTGGTGTGAGTTTGCGTAAAGTATTAAAAGATGAAAAGGTGAAGATTCCTGTTTTTTGGTAGGGTAGTTGATGAGTGATATCAGGAGCATTTTTTAAAGGTTCATAACCCACATAGCAACGAGGTAAACGCCAAATAGTTTCGCTGGTTTTTTCCTCTGTATTATGGGGATGGAGGATTTGATCAGTTATCCAATAGTCGATGGTGGGTAGTCCTGTAGTGGCAAAATAGCCTAAGTAAGTGGCTTGAATGGGGGCTGGTTTCATACCTAACACAACTATACGGTTATTGACGGTATGTCCTGCCAAATCTACTAAAATATCTATGCGGTCTGCTTTAATTAATTCAGCTACTTCTAAATCAGAAAGACCCAGTGTACAGTGCCAAACATCGCATATATCTTTAATTTCTTCTGTCACCACATCAGGTTTACCCACTTCCCCATAACAGAAAACTTCTACACGGCTGCGATCGTGGTGTTGAATAATAGGTTTAATAAATCCACTCACTGAATGTCTACGGAAATCAGGAGAAATATAGCCAATGCGTAAACGGCGTTGGGGGGTTTTATGGTTGGGGTGGTTGGTGAGGGTGGGTAGCCATTGTTTGACTATTTGCTGCTGATACCACAGTTGACTTGAGTCTAATATTTGTTGGGGGGTAAAACTGGTGAGGGAACTGATATTAAACAAAAAGGCAGAATGTAACTGAGGATTATTCGGGTCGATTTTTAATGCCTCATTAAGCAAATTGATAGATTCTAATATTTTGCCCTGGTTATTGGCAAAATACCCTAAAATGTAGTAGTTTCTGCCATTGTTACCATCTAATTCCAGGGCTTTTTGGATACATTCTTGAGCTAAGTCAGGCTGTCCATTTTGATAGTAGACATAACTTAAGTTTTGCAGAGCGCTGATGTATTCTGGATTGAGTTTTAAGGCTTGCTTGTAGTAGTATATTGCTTCTAGATAATAATTTTCATTTTGGAAGATACAACCTAAATTATAGTAACCTAGGTGATGATCCGGGTGTATTTCTATGACAAATTGAAAGTATTTTTGAGCTTCTCTTAACTTACCTTCATCAACTAAGTCTGTCCCAGCATTGTTAATTTGTTTGCTGAGTTTTGGCAATGATTCTAATTCAGTTTTCTCCAGATTCAAAATATTTTCAATTTCTACTACACTTTCTCCCTGTTCCCAAATTAATGCTAGGTTAAATTTTGCCCCCTGATGGTTTGCATCTAGTGTTAACACTTGGGAAAATTTCTCTATAGCTGGGGTGAATTGTTGTTGTCGCCGGAAAATTACGCCTAAACGGTAGTGGGCTTTGGTGTAATTGGTATTAATGTTAATGGCTTGTTTGTAGTGGTTGGCGGCTTTTTCCCAGTCTTCCTGTTGTTCAGAAATCAGTCCTAAATTATAGTGAGATTTGCCTAAAAGAGGTTGGATGCTTAAAGCGTGTAAGTACCATTTTTCTGCTAATTTCAATTCATGTTGGGAGTTGAGGATATTGCCGAGTGAATGGCAGATTTCGGCTGCGATTTCTGACCTACCCATCGCTGTTAAGGTGGTGATGAGATGTTGTTCTACAGATTCATAAAACTGCTCTCTTAGTTGCTCTTTAAAAGAGGTACTTGGCTTAAAGATTGGTTCAATTTCCCCCAGGAGGTTATCTAATTGAATGGATGTTAAATGTTGCTCTAATTCCTGAGATAAGTTAGACTCTTCTACATAATTAAAATGCAGCAGTAATGGTTTAAGTAATGTTGCAATGATTAAGCACTGTTCAGGGGTGAGAATTTCTCGCCAGGATGTTGTTATTTCCGGCGTGATGGCATACTGGTTGATTAATAGTTGAATAACTGTATCGGTGGGTTGTAGTTCTAAATACGTTGCTAATTGACTAATTGTTAACTGTGGTTGTGATAGCAGTTTTTCTCTGGGGATAAATAAGGTAAGTTGATGATTTTCATGGTGGTGAGGAAACCATTTTTCTTGATATTGTTGCCAGAGGTTCAATACAATTAAGTCAAATGTGACCTTTTTTTCAGGAGCAGCTAGGACAGCAGCTATAATTTCCCGCGGGTCTTGGTGTAGATAAATGCTTTTGGCTTCACCTTGGTGAATTTTCTCTAGAGCTAGTTCTGAGAGGATGCGATATCGGATGACTGTTGGTACTGAGGAGGGGGTGATGAGTTGAAAATAAGCGTCAATTTCCGGTGCAGTGTTACAAGCTATGGTTTGCGGGTTTTGATGACCGGTTTGAGTAAGTAGGGATTGGCAAAGGTTGTCAGATAGTTTTCTTAAATCGTCGCTGATTCCACTGCAAAAAATAATCATAGATAGTACACCATTTCCTTGATAGATATTTACCCTTGTTTAGACTTGTTTAGACTTGTTTAGGCTTGTTTAGGCTTGTCGCTGGTTTCTATCCCCATGGTAAATAAGATTTTGGTAAGATTTTACCATGATTAATACTGTGTGATTTTAGTTGCTTGGTATTGGGATTTCTGTAACTGTTGGCACGTCTTCTATAAGTACTTGTGCTATGGTTTCTTGGTCTTCATGAGTTAAAATCATCCTAGCAGTTAACCGAGGTAACAAAGCTTGCCACTGCATGGGGGATAACTGACCTACTAAAGAAATTTGTAAACCTTCTTCTTCTTGACATAGGTTATCTGTAAAGGACTGGGTGAGATGGCTGGGAAACTTGCTGGCGTTGATAAGTAAGGTGATGTTTTCACAGTCCGGGTGTTCTTCTAAGCTGGTAATGACATTTACTAAGTCTTGATAAATAGAGGCTTCTCCCTGGCTGGGGTCGGGGAAGATGATATAGTTGGTTGGTCTGAGCCGGAGAGATTTTTGCAGATGGTCTGTTAGTATAATGGCTAATTGCTGCTCCAGGTTTTCCAACTCCAGAGATGGTAGCTGATTTACTGGCAGTTGTGCTATGGTTTGTTGATCTTCCTGGGTTAAAATAAGTCTGGCAGTTAGTTGGGGTAATAAAGCCTGCCACTGCATGGGGGATGATTCACCTACTAGGGAAATTTGTAAACTTTCTTCTTCTTCTTGACATAGGTTATCTGTAAAGGACTGGGTGAGATGGCTGGGAAACCTACTGGCGTTGATGAGTAAGGTGATGTTTTTACAGTGGGGATGCTCCTCTAAAGCGGTAATCACATTGATTAAGTCTTGATAAATTACCTGTTCTGCTTGGCTGGTGTCTGGGAAGATGATTAAGTTAATTTCCCTCAGTTTTAAACTAGATACCAACTGAGAAGTTGAGAGTTTTTCTAACCTTGCTCTCATCTGTTGGGCTGGGGTGAAATAGGGGACAACTTGACTCAGCTGATGTAAAGCTGATTGCAGTACAGAAGTTTTACCAAGACGTTCTGCTACTTGGGCTAAGTACCAAAACACTCGCCAATGATTACAGCCCAAGTTAATGGCTTTAACAAAACTGCTCAGGGCGTATTCAGTTTTTCCTTGATTGTCGCCAACTAACCCAGACCACAATTGTAAATAACCATCTTGGGGATAAAACATAGCATATTGAACTACTCCCCCTTCTCCTAAACCTAACAAAGTAGAAGAATGGGCTATTTGATCATCGGCAGCAAACAATTGCTGAATATTTTCAGCAGTTAAACTGGTAATAAATTGAGGCGCTGTATCTCCTAAAGATTCAATGAATTTTTTTGCACCGGTAAACTGGGGGGGAATATCAACCACATCTAATAATGATAGGGGTTCATCTAACAAATTGCCATCTACAGGGATACTCCACTTTCTACAGCGCTTAGGCTGTGACATCAAGCGATAATAAAGGGGATTTAGCTGTTTAGCGGCGTTTGCTGCCCCAAATATTTGTTGGGCGTATTGTTGGGCATTTTTCCCTAGTCTTAATCTTTCCTGGGGATGGTGATAAAGATACTCTAAAGCTTGGGTATACTCTAACTCACTCTGAACAACTAAACCAGTATAATTATCAATAACTAATTTTTTAATTCCCCCATAGGGAAACACCACCGGCGGAACTCCGGCATACATGACTTCTTGTAAATTTAGTTCTGCGGCTGCGTAGGTATCTTCACACACTGGATAACCATAAATATCGAATTCAGCAATGGCTGAGGCGATATCCTCCACAAAACCACGAAAATCAAATTTAGCCAAAGAATCTAATTCTAAAGCTTGTTGTTGCAGCAGTTGAACATCACCACCGCCACATAAAATAAATTTAACGTCCGGAATATCTGCTTTAGCACTCATAGCAATATAACTAGAGTGCATTTTGCTAAAAGATAACAATCCCATATAACCCACGTTAAAAGTATGGTGGGGGCGGGATTGAAGAGATTGGATATTATTCAACCTGGCAAAGTCTGCCGCATCGTAAACCATACCCACTTTTTTTTGTCTGATTTCTGGCGCTAATTGTTGCACTACAGGTAGTTCGTAGGAATGGGGATTACAGGGAATGGCAAAGTCAGCATAATTAATTAAATCCCTGGTAATTACTTGGGGGGCGCTATCCCCTGAAACATGAAACCAGATCATTAACCGTGTGGCTGGTAGTTGTGAATGCAGAAATGAAAACATCTGGGGATGATTCCAATAGTGAATCTGCACTATATCCGCTTCTGTCATTAATTGGTAACGGGCAATTTCATCAACTGGATCAATGAATTCCATTCCCCCTGATTGTGCTAATTGCACTGCTTGGGTTTCTGCGGGTTTGAGAGAAATAACTTGATGTTGTAGTTGATCATCTAACTGCCGAGAATATTTAGCGATCGCCATCATAGAGCGAGCCGCACCACCAAGACATAAAAAGTCAATAATATGTAAGATTTTCATGGTCATTAATTTTGGTTTGGTTGTGTTTGGTGTTTCTGCTTCTCCTTACGATAAATTCTTAAAGAAGAAAACACACCGGGGATAATGGGTAAATGGGCTTGAGTTTGTGTAGGATCATCAGGATATAACAAAGGTACGTTGATGACTTGGCAGTTATAAGTATCTTCCATTAATTCTTGACAAGCTTGTCTAATTCCTGGCTCTTTTCCTCCGTGATGAAACAAAATTGATGAGCTATTTTCCTGATCTAGGGGTGGTAAATAATCATGAAAAATCATTAACCCACCAGGAGCAAGTAAGGGATAGTAGTTGAGAATATCCTGTTTAACACCTTGATAAGAATGATCGCCATCCACAAAAATATAAACTGGATAGTTACCATCAGCTGCAAAAATTTCTTGCAATTGAGCTAAGGCATCATGGGAAAACATTTTGAGATGAATAATTTGCGGGGGTAATTTATCCAGTACAGTTTTTAGTTGTGGATGTAATCCCGGGTCAATTGCCCAGCCCTGTATGTTACTGTGATTACGGGCTAGGGCTTGATAGTTAAGAAATAAGGAACTACCAGCAAACGAGCCTATTTCCACAAACCGCAGGGGAGAAGCAGCAACAGGTAACAAGTGACCCAGGGCATAATATAGTTGAAACCGTTCATTTTGGGACATCTGACTTTGAATACCATGTTGAACCGGATCATCTTGATTAAATTGAGCAATCAATGAACTGTCCAACGCTGAGTTAATGGCGAATTTATCATCACAACTAAACCAAACCCCTGTACCATCTATGGGATGCAGGTCAAACCTCAGATCATTCTCTGCTTCAAATTCATGTATTGCTTGACGACAACCATCCCAGAAACCATAATCATCTACTTGAACAAATCCATGTTGAGAAATGCGCTGGTATAAATGACTAATAACAGTTTTGGTGGATTCATACCACTCTCCATCCATATGCAACAGGGCGATCATCCCCACTGCATCTCTCATTTTAGGTAAGGTATCTTGAAAATAACCCTTAACTAACTGAACCAGATTACCCACACCCAATTGATTGCAGATTTCCTTAACGCTTGCTTTTGTCGCCGCGCAAGTACCCGTCCCCCATCCTATAGAATCAGGAGACAAACCACGACATTTATCTTGTTCTGTGGGTGCTGGCATCCCATCAAAGCAGTCAAAAGCATAAACCCAACGGGGCTGTTTTGTATAGCGTTTGATTACAGCTGCCACTAAAGCAGTGGAACCACCAGCGGCCACTCCACACTCCACAAAGTTACCGGGGATATTCTCTAGGCAAACTTTTTTGATCAGGGTGAACAGGGAATACAACCGCGCCTCACTCAACATGGTGTATGGTTGAATCAATCTATATATTTGTTGAAATTCCGGGTCTTGAATTTCTCCAACTAGAGGATATTGATTTAAAAGTTGATGGAGAAAGTCCTCCGCTTGATGATGGGCGGGGAAGTAGCGTAATTCTTCGTACAACGCTTGAATAGTAGCCGGGATGCTTCCCCCTTGGAAAAAACATTTGGCTCGTAAATAATCCAACCCCATGATTGGTTGTTTTAAGGCTTTAGCTTCATTGAGGAGTTTGAAAGCTGCCGCCACTTGATTTGTTTCTAACAGATGATTAACTTGGGCGATAATAGGGTGGTCTGGGTGATGGTCAGCCAGGTTTTTACTTAACTGTTTTTTCAGGGTGATGGCTTTGGTGTGGGCGGGACTGTGGTTCAGTAATCTGTTTAAACAGACCAGGGCTGCGGTAACTTCTCCAGTTTTAGCCAGTGCAACGGCTTGTCCGTAATTCATAGCCGTAGGCATTTTAGGCGCTGAATTAATTAACTGTAAAGCTGCGGCATTTTCATGATGATTAATATGGTGAATAATTGCTGCTGGGGAATTGTGAGATGGTGAATTTAACGCCAATTGAGGAGAGGTACCACTAAAAATTCTGGATTCGGTGAAATCATCTGCTTGGCGATGGCGAACAATCACCGGAGGATGTTGCAGGGGAAAATTCATAGGTTCCACTGCCATATTAGCCAAGGGGCTATCCTTCATTGTTGTATGAGTGCCAGAATCGAACCCAAGATTAGAAACCAAGTTAATCCGGGGTAAGATGGTTAAGCCATGATTTAGCCAAAGGGTGTATTGCCAGATATAAGCCCAGCTACTAAAACCATCATAAACACCTTGAAACACTCCTGCCCAAAAATCAGCAGCTTCCCGGTGGGACAGTACATCATGCAACCAACCATGATTTTTTAACTCTGGCCATAGCTCCATGGAATCATCATACTTTTTCCAAGCTCTGCGCCAAGTTGCCCAACCCCAACAATGACCATAACGAGAGAAGTAATAACTATATTCTGTTGGATTACGTCCAAATTGGAAGTTATCACCAGAAATCATCATAATGCGTTGTTCATCATGATATTTTATTAACAATTCCTGACAGTATCGGAAAAAACTATGATGAGGCAAACAGTCATCTTCTAATATAATTGCTGTTTCTACCTGGTCAAACACCCAATCTAAACCACTACTAACTCTTTGACGACAACCTAAATTTACATCAGAGTAATTAGTTAATACCTCACACTGCCAATCAACTTGATTAATTATGTCTCTGGCTGCGGTACATTGTTCTGCTTCCCCTGGGTGATTAAGTCTCGGTCCATCGGCGATAACTAATAACTTAGGCGGTTTTGCTTGGCGAATGGCTGCAAATACCGTCGCCGTGGTTTCTGGGCGGTTAAATATGATTAAAGCCACTGGTGTGGTTAATTGCCAATTATCATTAGATGGGCTGGTGTTCATTTCTGGCGATTTTGGGCTAGTGATTTGCCTACAAGACTTACCCAAAGAAGAAATTTTATCACTGGGTAGAGAGTTACTTGCTAGTATTTCCGTTGATTTAAAAAATACAGAGGTACAGTTTTTATAAACATAGCCGGGAATCAAACCCCAAAAATCAATTCTTTGATAACCTTGTGAAGACAGTAAGCCCAGGGATAAATCATAACGGCAATCATCTGTATTATCAAAAATTATCAAGCCGTTGCTTTTGACTTTGGTTAAACTATTTTCTAAGCACTGATTACGGTTAATGCCATCAACAATAATTACATCAAAGTATTCATCTGGATATTGCCAGATAAAATCTGCATATTTTTGTTGATCTGATTCTAAATTTAATTGGACATTCTGGGGCATTTCCTGATGAATTTGATTAAACCAGCTTTCATCACTTTCAATGGAAATTACTTGTTTTACCCTTGCGCCCCACCATAAAGTTGACTGTCCTGCACCAAATTCAAATACTGAAAAATGACTTTTAACTTTATCTTCAATAAACTCTATGGCTGGATAAGTGTACCACGGAATGGGTTGATTTTCTGCATTAACAGGCTTACCTTGGGCGATAGAATTTAACCATCCCGAAACCTGTAAATAATTAAGCCCTGGAATTAAGTTGGCTGAGACTTCCGTCCAATTTGCTGATAAAATCAAACAGTGGCTTAAAGGAATAGATAATCCTTGTTTTGCGAACTGAGGATGAGATATTAATGTTTCTTTGTATAAGTCGGCCGCTTGTGAAAATTCCTGGTTGATAAAATGTTTTTGGGCTTCCTGTAGTTTGTTTTGTATATCGGTATTGTTATTCATATAAACCTTATGTGGTGATTTCTGACTATCCATATCTTTTTCTAAGACTAAAAGAATACCATTGTTGGTAAAATATTTTTTACCGGGATGCATTAGTTTTAGCTTTTCTTCCTGTACTGGATTAATTGACGATGGGAAAACCAAATCTAACTTATTAACTTTAAACTGAGTTTGTCGAACTGCATCAATATAATCTTCTGTAAAAAACCTATTGATATGGTTGGATTGATAAACGTAATATACTATTTGGTCTGCCGTTGCTTTATCAATTTTTTCATACAAATATCTAGTCATTTCTCCACGACTCATCAATAGATGTCCCCATGGTGGAATAGGAGAATTACCAAAATTATATTTATTACCCTTAGCATCTATGATTTCTGGTAAATGATGACCATCATAAGCAGACCAGATAGGCGAGAAAATGGAAAATAATTTGCCTCCCGGTTTAAGAGCCAAAAACATTTTATCCAAAGCTAATGGTAATTTGTGAATATGCTCAAAAGCAGCTATGGAAAAAATTAAATCATATTGGTGATAATATTCTTCTGGTAAATCTTCAATATTTTCTAAATAAAACCTATAGTTGCTTTGTTGTTTGTTAACAAATTTGTAGTGAGAGAGATTATTTTTGAGATTATTATCATCAATAATAACTGTTCCTTTATGAGTTAAACCCCCAGTTTCCTGGAGGGATTTCTCATAATCTGGGGTTTCAATTCCTGTCCACGATTTCACACCCAGATAATTAAAAACAAAATCAGGGGGTAAACTTCCCCCTACTTCCAGCACATCTTTATTTTCAAATCCAACTAATTCTTGACAAATGTAGCTAAAGCCAACATGATAGCTGAGGTTAAATTTAGATTGACATTCTGGTATCTTTTCGGTTGTGAGCATTTTTACCTCAAATTTACACTTCAATGTTCATGTATCTGACAACCAATCTATATATCTTTACTTTTCTTCTGCTATTTTCTGCTTAACCGCCGCCAATACAGTGCGATAACTTTCCCGTTCCGGGTATAAAGCCAGCAGTCTTTCTATTAACTCTACTGCTCCTTGATTATCCCCCAGTTGTAAGCGGATTTTGGTTAAATTCTCCAAAGCCAGGGCGTTGTTGGGTTCTCGTTGTAAAACTAATTCGTAACCGTGGGCTTGTTTTTGCAGTTGGGTGTCTATTGACTCTGTGACTGGTGGCTGAGATTGCTTTTGCAGAGATGATAAAATGCTAGTGACACTGCTAAAGATAAGAGAACCAACAAATCCAACCCCACCAACTATGGTGACAATTCGCTTACGGCGCTTGATTTGCTGAGTGCGTTGAGAATAATATTCTTTTTCCGAAATGCTCATATTGACAACTGAGGATCTACCTGTGGTTTTACATGGTTTGTGTGTGAGTGTACGTCACTCCCAAGGTACCAAAAGCAATAATATGTATCATCACTATAGTGTAATTTAACAATTCCCCCCTATGGTTGGTAGGGGGGAGACTATTAAACTAATTGGCAATTCTTTTTGTGCTGCCATATGAGACCTGGACAAAGCTAGACTTTACTTCTGACTTCAACGGAAGCATGGAAGCAGTTACCCCTCGGTAACCTGTCACGCTTTAGCCAAACGCAATAGAATAATGGCGACATTTAGATCCCTGTCCATGTCAAAACTGCAATTGTCGCAGTCTTTCCTGTAGTTGGAAGAATTGTCTATTTTCCTTAATTATTCCATGCCAGCAGCTTCTAGCACACCAATAATATCGCCGAAACGACTGCCTACCAAGGCACTATCAATGGCACGAGCGGTAGACGCAGCAACTGATTGTACGGCTGTTACTTTGGTGGAAATATTAAAAGAAGCACTTTGCAACAGATAGTTATCACCTCCACCATTAGCAGTATAGGTAAGACCTAAACTCATTCCACCGGTTAAAGTGACACCACTATCTTCTGGCATAACCATTTCTCCGGCGAAGGTAACTGTGTTACCGTTGGTGAGAATGTTGGTTACAGCAACGCTAGCACTGTTAGCGATTTGAGCTTGTGCTGGCTGACCAGCAACGAAAGAACCAGCTACTGCGCCACCTGCTAAGAGAGAAGCAATGGCTGCGGCTTTGGAGATTTTTTTGGCGTTGGTGTTCATCACGTCAATACCTAATTTTTGGGAGACAATAACAGTATATATTTGTTAACTTAACTACAGCTTTAGCTTTACTCAACCATTGCTACCTCTACACACGAAGAGTACAGATGGTACTCCACTCAGTTAGTATAGAAGTTATGCAAAATAGTACATTGCCTACCTAAGTAATGAGTGGATAGAGAGTACTATTTGGTATGTTAAGCAGTATTAGGCTGTTGTTAAATACATACCTGATATATCAGCCTACATGACAAGTAAAATTATGTCAACTTTATTTAGTAATTTTTTTTGATGATTTTCGTGGGAACTTAAGATACTTATAATAAAAAGCACATTTCTTATACTACTAAACTGGTAGTCCATTGGGTATACTTGAAGATATTTATAGTAAAAACTGTTGATTACAGGTTCTTTGGTCGATATCATCTGAAAATTTGGGTAAATTGTGAAATCATGGGTGAGAACAGCAGGGCTAACAAAAAATTTATGATTACATCCAATGCAAAAACAAGATGTTGTTCCAGAAATTGGGATTTTGATGACTTTGTGGTTAATCACAGTCTTGCCGGTCAAAAAGGCAGTTGCGGTTAATTCACAAAAATTTATTATTACCAATGAGCATCAAGAGAAAATACAGCTAGCATCAACACAGCCAAATTGGCAGACCACACACCCCGGTTTTGACCTAGAAGAACTAACTATTAGTTCTGCATCACCAGATAAAACCTTAAACAATACTGACCTGAAACCGAGTCAAAATTCTAGCCCTCAGTTCCCCGAATATGTTTCAGGTAATCAGTCAAGAATATTTCCTTTAGCACCACATGACTACAGTAATGGTCCTGTTATAGATGTAGCTAAACCAGAATTTATTCACGCGGATGCTTACCAATTTACTCCCGCACCTGTCATTAAAAACCAGCCTGTAATCGCACAGGAGAATACCAACTCAGAACCCCTGAAACAGCCGCCAAAACCAGCAGCAGAAATACTCAAGATTGGTTATTTGTCACTTGATAAAATCTTAATTAGTACTAATGCTGATGTGAGTGGCAATTCTGACTCTCAGTTCCCCGATTATTTCGTAAATCGCGGGGTAAATAATACTTATGTTATTGATCAGGTAGCTGAACCAGAATTTATTCACGCGGATGCTTACCAATTTACACCCCAACCTATCATTAAGAATCAGCCCATAGCACAGGTAATCGAAAACCAACAAAGCCAACCGCCTTTAGAACCCTTTAATCCCAACTTACCTATACCTAAAATTCCTCAAATACCTGCTTTACCAGACTCAGAAGAACCACCACAAGAACCACCACAAGAACCACCAAAAAAACCACCATCAACACCAACAGAAAATAGAACAGTTTTGACAGCTTTAATACGTGGTTTGTTACAGAGCAGCGCGTCAAGGTATCCATATGTGGTAAATACTAGTGATCAACTGGTGATTAATCCTCGTAATTTTCAACCATTAAAATCTAGCTTGTACTCTACTTTCAATTTTGATTACCGGACAACCCCACTATTAAATAATTCCCGCAGAAATTCTTTAATACAATCAGCGACTATTTCTTTATATCCCCAAGATGAACAATTTTATTGGCTTTTAGATGGTAATCAGTTGGTCATGGAGACTCAAGGAAAGCATATGAATCTTGGTTATCAGGGTTCAGTTAGTCAACAAACAACCACACAAGCAGCTCAAACTTCCACCACCTTCAAAGGAACACAAGTAGCAATTGGTTTAGCTGTTGACTTTAGAGAGTTAGTGGGAAACCAAAAATTAGATGATGTCTCTTTTATCGTGGGTGCTGCGGAAATTACTTTACCTCCTGGAACAAACTTAACTGATGATGCTCAATTAAACTTAAATATTACCCAGCCTAATGGTACTTTTAACCAAAGCATATACTTCATGGATGACCCTGACAAGGGCAATACACGCAGTATTTTAGGAGGCGGTTCCTTTTTTGAAAATTTAGATGCTACAAATGCACCGGAATTTTTCTTGGGATTTCCTACCGTTAATTTAAAACCTTTATTAAATAATGGTGTCACCCTGGAAGTTGGTAGTCGTGTTCCCAGGGAAAATGCCATTGCTTTTGGACTGACACCGGGTAATATTTTAACTAGTCAAGGGTTTTCATTTCAACCAGAAGTTTCTTCTTTACCTGGTGTGAAAAAATTACGGTTTAATGAGAGTGAGAATAATGACTTGGTAGCAGTTCTCAGCAATCCTTTTTTAACGGAACAACAGAAAGACTTACATTATCTCAATTCCTTCATGTGGAATAACTTCGGGTTCAAAGAGCCAAAAATTACAACTACCACTAAGTTGAATAATAATGATGGGGGAGAATATTGGTCTAGGTATACATTTAGTTTGTCTCGTAACCGCAATTTGATCTACTATGATCCGGAGGAAGCTAGGTTAAGTTATTTAAACGTGTTTAGCAATCCAGGTATATCTTTGACTACAGAAGAATGGAAAAATACTGATTTCAATCAAAGTGTAAATGCCAGTGTGGGTTTAATAGTGGGTGGCTTGTTTAATTTAATCAATCCAGGTGATTTGCATGAAACTCTCAATGTAGCTAAAGAAGAGTATCAGCAGTTACGTCCTTTAGGTAATCTCAAGAGCAAGTCTACCTCAGAGGAACGAAGGGAAATGAATACGCGGTTGAATAACACACTCAGTTATGCAGATAGTAATACTAACCTATCGCAAGTTTCAGGAAGTTATACTTTTGCATCCAATGTTACTCCCAATAGTTCATCATTATTCCAATTCAGAACAGGAATTTATAGAAGATTAGTCCAATTCATCGAGCAAGAAGTAACGCCTTGGAATCCTGACGAGTTTTTTGTCATAGAGTCTGTAAATTTTTCTGACCTTAATCCCATATCCTATACAGGTGTTAATATTCCCGTCGAGATAACTGACATTAACAGAACTGTTGATTTAAGCTTTCTTCAAGCAACAAATTCTAATGGAGAGGTTTTATTTAATGAATCTTTTGTGGTAGATTCCGGCAAAATATTTACTGTTGGTCCTATACCGGGATCGAGTAAGGCCTTTACTCTAGGTTCGGGGCGTATCGTATTGAGTACTTCTCAGCAAAGAGAAATTGACACCCGTTCTTATGTGGGAGATATTTATCTCCCGGCTATGGAATTTCTCATGTCTGGTACGCTGAATGATTTTAACTATGCTTTATCAGCAGGGATGTGGTTTAATCTTTTTCCTGATTCTGCACCTATGGTTAATAGTAATTTATCTAATTCCGTTGGTACTCAAGAAAGCTCTATGGGAGGAATATTGAAACTCGCCTTGAAAAAAGATTTCAACAATATCTCTCATGGTGAGAATAAGTCATCTAGCCAAAGTGTATCTAGTTCCCACTTTTTTTCTTTAGAATATAACACTAATCCTAATGCGTTGAATTTGTCAACTACTTCTTTGGGTAACGTATTTCAACTGAGAGAAACAGACTATAGCATAATGTTTTATCCTATATTAAGTTATGCCCCCTCCATACTGAACTCTGATATCAAATCCAATAGAATTGGGGATCTAGTAACTTTTCTATCTTTGATATTTTCCCATAAAAGTAGTTTAAATGTCAATGGTTCTATGTCTATTAGTAATCGGGAAACAACATACAAATTAGAAACAACTTATAACATAATTAATAACTCAAAATTTGGCACTTTAACCGTGGGTTGTTCTTATTCAAACTCTCCTAATAACCAAACTATAAATCTGAGTAATAATACTACAGGATTATCCAATATGAATAGGGAACTAAGAAATAGTAGCCTAGGATGGATACTTCGTTATCGCAGCCCTAACTCTAATTGGGTAATTAATTCGCGTTTAGAAGATGGCGAAGGTGGTTTGAATGGACAAATCAATATGCAGTTAAAGTTTTAGGTGTTGAGCTACGTGAATTGCTTTGATCCACCACATTTGTATCTCACGTGTTCACTGTTCTATTTGTAGAGGCCTATTGCAATAAGCCCCCACTACCATACTTTTCTTGCTTCTCAAACATCCTCTTAGGGAGATATGATTAGGTGGTTCAGATGACTATTATCCACAATTTCACCGTTAACTTTTAGTGTGACACCTGTTTCTAACTCGGTGATGTCAGGGCGTGTAATTGATATGTTGCCAAAGTCAATACTTGGTATTGTTCCTAAAGGAATATTAATTGTGGGTTCAGTGCTAACTCTAGGTTGACTAACGGGAATATTTGGTATTTTTTTTAACCTGGGAATATTAATTTTACTTGGGCTGGTGCTTAATGGATCAATGGTCTTCACAGTTAGTGTATTTGTATTGGTAAATCCTGGTGTGATGACGGGACTATTCACCCTTCCGTTAGTAAATGATGGTTGGGTGATAGAAATATTTGGTACTCTGACTGTGGGGGTAGGAATAGTAATATTAGGGATGGTTTGAGCTTCAACAGTTTTAGGCATTAATACCCAGGCTAGGGCAGTTAAAAGCCAGAGTTTAGTTTGACAATGGGTGTAAGGGTTCATTTCTTTAGCTCTTTTTACTTTTCTATACCGCTAATTTGTAAGACATCTCCCATGGTAGCGCAGTAATTGGGTAAACCCCATGTGGTAGGATTAGTCACATCATAACTAAAATGACGGTAATTCATGCAGAATCTATCCCAGTCCGCCATTTGAATGCGAAATATGGCAATAATTAGGTTAGCTAGTGCTAAGGATAGGGGAATGCGAAAGTAAATATTTTTACCTAAGTAGGCGCATACCTGTTCTACGGCTTGGTTTGCTGTTAATTTTTGCTGTCCTAAAACAAATTGGCGCGGTTGATGGGGTTGGGGTGGGGAGTCAATTAAATATTGGACAATGGTAGCAATGTCCCGCCCGTGGATAAAATGAAAACTGCCGTCTACTTGTAAAAAGCGAATTATGTTAATATATTTAATCACTTCTGGTATTCCTAGGGTGAGATGAGAATAAGGTTTTTGCTCATCGCCTCCTAGTACTAAAGTGGGGAAAATTTTGGTAATTTTGGGGGCTATTTCTAGTTGGGAGATTTTTTGTAAACATTCATATTTAGAACGAATATAATCTGTACCAATTTCTCCAGCTGCTGTCAGGGGTTGATTATTTTTATCTAAAACACTGGCTGTAGAAAAATAAATGACTTGTTCACAGCGCTGGGGATCAAGCATTTTGATTAATTCTACTGTTTTGAAAACATTAATATCAAAGGTGCGATCGCCCCCCCAGGCTGTAGCGGTGAGGACTGCTGTATCAATTGTTGGGAGTAAGTCAGCTAAAAGGTGAATTTTTTGCATATCACCAGTTAAGACGGTGATACCGGGGCGAATTTCCGGATCAATTTGTAGTTTTTCAGGGTTTCTGACGAATAAATATAACTCATGGTTGGTATGGTGAATTAATGCGGTTGTGATGTAGTGACCTATACAGCCACTTGCACCAGTGATAAAAATTCGTTTTTGGTTCATATTAAAACAGGTAATATAGTTAGGTTGGGCATTTGCCCAACCATGATCATGGAGAGAAGATTTAACAATACAGCTAAACTTCTAAGGCTTTGAGTTGTTTTGCTGTTTCAAAAAAGAAGGCGACGTTTTCTTCTGGGGTTTCTGGTAGGACACCATGACCAAGATTGAGGATGTGTCCCCAGTTTCCTGCTTTGCGAACCGTGTCAACAATGCGATCGCGGATAAATTCACGAGAACCAAATAATACCCCTGGGTCAAGGTTTCCTTGGACTTTGACCTGTTTACCTAATCTAGCTCTTGCTTGTGCCATATCCACTGCCCAATCTACGGTGACAATATCAGCACCAGATTTAGGCATTCTCTCTAACACACCAGCACTACCACTAACCAACAAAATCAAGGGTGTATCCGGATGAGTTTGTTTAACTTGCTGAAAAACTCTTTGCTGATAGGGCAGAGCAAAGGTATCATAATCTTGGGGGCTGAGTTGACCCGCCCAGGAATCAAACATCTGCACAACTTGAGCGCCGCAGTCAATTTGGTAACGGGTATAAACGGCAATGGCATCAGCTAGTTTACCTAAAAGCTGATGTAACATGGTGGGGTCTGAGAAGGCCATGTTTTTGATCACTGAGTAGGTTTTTGAGCCTTTACCTTCCACTGCATAGGCTGCTAATGTCCAGGGTGCGCCCACGAAGCCTAAAACGGTGGAGTGATTGCCCACTTCTTGGCGTAAGGCCTGCAATATGGTCTTGATAAATGGTAGCGATGCTTCTGGTTCTAAAGGGCGCAAGCTGTCAATTTGGGCTTGACTACGCAGTGGGGAATGAATAATTGGCCCCTTACCCTCGGCAATGTCCATGTCAATGCCTAAACCTGGCAATGGGGTAACAATGTCGGAAAATAAAATCACTCCGTCTGGCTGGAATGCTTGCCAAGGTTGCAGGGAAATTTCTATGGCTACTTCGGGAATTTCTGAGCGATCGCGGAAAGATGGATATTTTTCCCTTAAATCTCGATATGCTTTCATATATCGTCCCGCTTGTCGCATCATCCAGACAGGGGGACGATCCACTAATTCACCACGCGCAGCCCGGAGGAGATGAGGAGCAGTTAACGAAACACGCATTTAACACTTGATCCTAAGTCATTAATATTTATGCCACTGTTTAGCTTATCATTCTCAGATTACGCTTTTTCAGGAGGTTAACTTTAAGGATAGTTAATGCTTTACTTAACTTAATATAATATGCAAACTGGAAAATTTTTGATCCCCCGTCCCCAACAACCAAAGTTTTGTTTACAATTTACCTCAATGAGCATTTTAGGATGGGTTGTGGGCGGCATTAGCAGTATAGGTTTAGAAAGAAGCCTTTTAGGTGGCCTAGCTCCTGTGGATTCGTGGCCATGGGTGAAAGTCCTTGCTAATATTCTGTTTGCGGTGGTTTTTGCAACTGATCAAGCCCTGGTGTTACGTCAGTATATTGCAGGTCGCCTGTGGATGCTGGCTACTAGTATAGGTTGGTTAATAGCCTACAGTGTCGGCACAGCTTGGGTGAAATATATTTCTTCTGTTGCCAGTTCTTCTGATCAGGGTTTATCTTCTGAGTTAGCCTTAATGTGGGGGCTATTGTCAACTATTCTGTACATTCTGTCCGGAGCTTGGCTGGGACTGTGCCAATGGCTGGTGTTGCGACGCTATGCTAAACAAGTGTGGTGGTGGAATTTTCTGCCTTCTGTGTGTTTGCTGTTGATTAGTTTTTTCCTGTGGTTACTGTCTTTGATAGAAAATTTAATTCCAAATGTCCATCGCATTGCTGTATTGTATTGGGGTGGACAAGGACTTACTGCTGTGGTTCTGGGGGTTATACCAGCAATTGGCTTGTGTACCTTAAAAAAGAAGTCTCATAGCGGTAGTAAAGGTTCTAGTTCACTTTTTTTGACTAAATAGTTAAATAGTTATCTGCATTTGCCTGAGATCATCAACAATGAATCAAAATACCACCTTGCCAAGAATAGTCACCCCACCCATTGCCGAGCAACAAACAGAAGTTTTAGAATTAAACGGCGATCGCCGCATAGATAAATACTTTTGGATGCGAGATATTAATAATCCAAAGGTGATAGAATATTTGCAGGCTGAAAACACTTACACAGCAGCCATGATGCAGCACACAGAAGCGCTGCAAACCCAGATATATAATGAAATGCTGGAGCGGATTAAGGAGACAGATTTATCAGTCCCCAACCGGATAGATGATTATTATTACTATTGCCGCACTGAAAAGGGTAAATCTTATCCAATTCATTGCCGCAAAAAAGGTAATTTACAAGCTGCTGAAGAAATACTACTAGATGAGAACGAATTGGCAGCAGGTCATGATTTTTTTGAATTAGGTGTATTTGCCGTTAGCCCCAATCATCAAGTATTAGCTTATTCGTTTGATACAACAGGTTCCGAGGAATATACTTTGTGTTTTCTCCACCTGAACACAGGTCACTTATATCCGGAAACAATTACAGAAACTTATGTTTCCTTTGTGTGGGCTAATGACAATCAAACTGGATTTTACACCAAAGTTGATGATATTAATCGCCCTTACCAACTACTCAGACACACATTAGGAACTTCTGCTGAAAAAGATGTGTTAATATATGAAGAAAAAGATGAGATTTTTCATTTATATGTGGGTAAAACCCTGAGTAAATCATATATAGTGATGCAGTTAGAAAGTAGCATCACTACAGAAATTCATTATTTGGATGCCAATCATCCCCAGGGTGACTTGAAGATAGTTCAGCCACGAACCACAGGGGTAGAATATGAGCTTGACCATCACAATGATGATTTTTACATTGTTACGAATTACAATGCTACTAATTTTCAATTAGTGAAAACATCAGTATACGCCCCCGGTAGAGAAAATTGGCAAACTATCATCCCCCACAGAGAAGATGTGCTACTGTTAGGGGTAAGTTTGTTTGCTAATCACTTAGTTATTTATGAAAGAAAAGGAGGATTGCCAAGAGCCAGGGTGCAGAACTTAGGCACTGGGGAAGAAAATTACATCAGTTTTCCTGAACCAACTTATGAGTTTTATGAAGGCAATAACCTAGAGTTTAATACTAACATACTGCGTTTTCATTACACTTCTTTAGTTACACCCCATTCTGTTTTTGACTACAACATGGACAGCCATGAAAGGGAGTTGAAAAAACAAACGGAAGTGTTAGGAGGGTATGATAAAACTCAATATCGCAGTGAGTGGCTGATGGCTACCGCTGTAGATGGGACAAAAATACCCATTTCTATGGTGTACAAACAGGGAGTTAAACAAGATGGCAAAAATCCTTTGTTACTGACAGGATACGGTGCTTATGGTTCTTCTTACCCTGCATCGTTTTCATCTAGTAGGTTAACATTATTAGACCGGGGAGTAGTATTTGCCATTGCCCATATTCGCGGCGGGGAAGAAATGGGGCGACAGTGGTATGAACAAGGGAAATTCTTACAGAAAAAGAACACCTTTACAGATTTTATCGCCTGTGCAGAATATTTAATTGCTGAAAATTGGACAGCAAGCGATCGCCTAGCCATTACTGGGGGAAGTGCTGGGGGTTTATTAATGGGTGCGGTGATGAATATGCGTCCTGATTTATTTAAAGTTGTGGTGGCTGATGTTCCCTTTGTGGATGTGGTGACAACAATTCTAGATACTTCTCTACCTCTCTCAGCTATGGAATGGGAAGAATGGGGTAATCCTAATGACATGGTTTATTATGATTACATGAAATCTTACTCCCCCTATGATAACGTTGAAGCGAAGCATTACCCAGACTTATTGATTACTGCGGGTTTGAATGATGCGCGGGTTAAATATTGGGAACCGGCTAAATGGACAGCCAAACTCCGGGAACTGAAAACAGACAATAATATTCTGCTGCTGAAAATGAACATGGACGCAGGACATAGCGGCGCTTCTGGACGTTATGAAAGTTTGCGAGAGTTGGCGTTTGAATATGCTTTCATTTTGGATAGGCTAATGAATTAGCCTATGTTCCCTATTCCATCATCAGGAGTATTTGCCTAATAATCAATACAGATGCAATTGCCATGATGATAATTAAGGTTAAGTTACCACCAGGGACAAAGCGTTGATTAATACTATATAACTGCTGTTCTTGTCGCTGCTTCCAAGTCATTAATGCCGGAATGATTCCGCCTAAAACTGAAATGCTTAAAGCACCAGCAAAATCTAGGGCGCTAAAGAAAATACCAGGATTAATTGCACCTAAACTCATGGGAGGTAAGAGAATTATTGAAAAAAGCGGTAGACGAATTAAGGGTTTACCTGTTGTCCATGGGAAGATATCTGGGAAAAAATCTACCAACCCATAAACAACACCAATAAATGAAGTGGCGATCGCAAACTCTGAGAAGATAGATAATAACACCCCCAACCATTCCCCAGCACTACCCCCGCGCAAGATTTGCACTGGGTCAAATTCAGCGGTTGTTTGAACCATATCAACACTGACACTTCCTAAAATCACAGCATTCCAGGCCAAAAACATAATTAAAGGAATCAAAGAACCAATGATCATAGAACGGCGAATTTTAGGTATATCTCCTTCTAACTGAGTCACCACCACAGGGACAATGTTATGGAAAAACAGCGCCACTAACATCACTGACACAGCGGACCCCAAGGCGGTCCAGTTTTGAGTTAAGAGTTGCACACTCTTAACTTGTCCTCCTGCTAGCAGCAATAGTCCCAAAAAAGAAGTAATCACAATTACCACAAAAGCATTATTCAATTTTTCCATTAACTTTTTTCGTCCCCAGCACATCATCCCACCAAATAACAAGGTGAAACTTACTGTCCCTACCCAAGCCGGGGGAATGTTTTGTTTTGTCCATAGCTGAGAGAACCCAGAAAGTAAAATTTTTCCTCCCTCGGTCATGTAAGCTACTAGTAGGGCATAGTGTAAAAATAAATATGCTGCTCCAGCAATTCGCGCCCCTACAAAACCCAAGGTTTTTTCCACCATCCCCAACAAACCAATACTTACACGTCCTTCTACACGCATAGCATTAACACATACTTCTGCTAGTAATAAAGCGGAAATAATGGTATATAGCCACACAGTAATTAATAACAGTGTAGAAGGCACAACCCCGGATGGTAGAGTGACAGCAGGTAATGCTAGGATACCAACCCCAACTGTAGTACCGGCGATGAGGGCTGTGTTCCCTAAGACGCTACCTGGTTGATGAATCAATTGATTTTTATGGCTGACCAAATGAGAAAATAGTCTGGTTACTTTTTCTGGATGGGAGTTAAAAATGGTTGTCATATTGAAATAGTTTTGTTAATTCCCTTGACTAAAAACTACACAAACACTTGTGTAAATTGATAAATTAAATCAACTCTACCTTTACGCAACATAGCGGGATCTAATCTTTCCGTGGTGTTGCAAGTCATCAACACAACTAACTTTTGTTGGAGTTGAATACCAGAGTCATCAATTATACTTTGATACAAACTTCCATCTAATAAACCAAGTATATGTTCTGTTTTATTATTATACTGGGCTGCTTGGGAGGCGCGATTGTGTGCTAAGTTATCAGCCTCATTGATAATAATGCAAATCCGCTCTAAATAATTGGGAGGGACAAAGTTAGCGATCGCATCGTGATCTAAAATAAATACTACATAGCCTAAAGGTACAATAATTTCTTTAGCCACTGCTTGTGTCCATACTGTTTTCCCAGTACCCGGTTCACCATGTACTAAAACAGCTAATTGATTTTGAGTGAGAATTGCTTGTTGCACTGCGTCGGTAAAGTTTTGAATATCCGGGGGAAAACTGCGAATAGGATATTGACTGTTAACTTTACCTACACGACTTTGATATCCACTCAGCATCACGGCTAAGTCATAGGTGGCTTTGTTAACCAGGGGTGAGATATTCTTTGACATTAAAGTATAGTGGCGTTTGCCGCGATCGTATGGTTCTACTTGCAGCCAAATGTCGTAGCTTGACCAATAAGCATAAGTTGTATTAATAACTTCTAAACGCTCCCAACTAAGGAATTTTTCCGCAGGAAAATAAAAATCTCGTTCTAAGTAATGCTGGGTAATAATATCAGGACAATCTAATAAACCTAAAATTCGTAACACAGTAATTTCTTGCAAGCGATTAAGAACATAATCAATAGGAATACTGCTACGACTGACAAATTGGACAATAGGTGTCTCTGTACTCAAAATATCCTTGTATTGATGATCCGGTGATTGGGGGTCTGGTGTGATGTAGTTCCAAAATTTTTCTATTTCATTGCGTGTATTATCAGATACTGTATTCAATAAGTTAGCCCACCAAGCATAATTATTACGTCCTAATATCTCAGCGAAATTGCTGGCTAAGTTCAAGGTTTTTTGAGTTAATTCCTGTGTGTCATGAAATAACAGCTTCCCTAAAAATTCCCAGTCTAATTGTCTATGAAATGGTCGCCAGCCAGAGTTAAGTAAGCTTTGGGGGTTATTGTGAGGACTGGCTTCGTTGTTTCTAAAATAATCAAATTCCATATTGTTAAATTATCGAGGGATAGAACTGAGTTTAATATCCTAAATGTTAGGCTGATGCAAGGGCGCATTAAGTTAGTTTTTCCAGGAGTTGACGTTTTTTATATTACATTTGTATTCTCCGATAGTCAACTACGTTTACCCAGCCATACCTGTGGATAGATGCTAAAAAATCTATAATAGTTAAGTTAAACAGGGATGGATGGGAGTTTTATTAGCTGAAATTAAATTAGGCGATCCCAACCCAGAATATTTGGTAAATAAGGAAAAAATGGTTTTATTCACCAACTAAATATCTGCATCTCTGCTCAAGGTTGAGAGATTATGCTGTGAGTTTTTTTTCAAGTTGCCAGGGGCAGAGGTGAAGATAAGTTAAACTAGAGGTTAAGGTTTAGTAATGACTTAAGCCTGATGATTCTGTCTCCTCGACTCTAAGGACATTAGTAGTCTTAGGTATACTAGAGTGAATTATAATTTTTCCATCGAGTTATTATAAATTCGGCGAAAAATATTCTGTAATTTTGCGTATAATCAAGAAGTACTCGCTCAACCTATAGTTTTAAGGCTTCTTTTCCTTACGTTTTTCCATGGGTGAAAATCATCAATAAGGTAAAAGCAAAACTAAACTTGAGCTAATCCTGGATAAGCTCGATTCTATCCTCACAGGATGTTTCGGCGATTATTCCTCATTTAATCTTCTGGAGAACAGATGTATCTGGCACATTCATTCATGAGTGATGAAAAGCAGCAAAACTTTCAGCAGCCTTTAGTCTTGGTAGTGGAAGATCACGATGATAGTCTACTGCTGATTGGTTATGCACTTGAGTCACTGGGCTGTAGATTCATTTGTCAATCGGAGAGTTCCACTACCTTGCTGGTGGCAAAAGAGCATCAGCCAGACCTGATTATGTTAGATATTTTCTTACCAGGTTTGAGCGGAACTGATGTTGTCCATTATTTGAAACAGGAACCCCTAACTTGCGAAATTCCAGTTATCGCAGTTACCGCTTTAGCCACTAGGGAAGATAGAGAACGCCTCCTTTCGGCAGGATTTGACGATTACATCAGTAAACCTTACATGATTGAGGATTTAGAGGCGGTGATTTATCGTCTGCTGGGTGGTAGGTTCAAATCTGCCCCGACTCTTAAAAGTGCAGAATGCTAAATACAAACCAAGCCCCAGGACTAATGACTATGTTTTGGTAAGGTGACTGTGAATACACTACCCCGCCCGATTTCAGAGGACAGTGTAATTGTACCACCGTGTGCTTCCACAATTCGCCTGGATAAGTGCAGACCTAAACCACTACCAGATCGTTTGTTTCTACCCTGGCGGAACCGTTCAAAAACAAAGGCTTGATCTTCTGGTGCAATGCCATAACCCGTATCTGTCACGTGAACAACTACGCAATCTTGACCCTGAGAATCAGCGCATTTTTCCCCAAGACAAACTTCTATACCTCCTGTATCAGTAAATTTGATGGCATTGCCAATTAAGTTGTTAAATACACGTCGTAATTCTAGGGAATCCCCCATTACTACACCGGCGCTTTTCTTGTGAAAGTCTAACTGACTGGTATCTATTTTGATAACCAAGTTTTTCTCCTTGGCCAGAGGAGTGAGTTCGTTACTGACTTCTTCAATAATTTCCGGTAGATTACAGACCTCATCGTTGAAAGTCTTTTTACCTGCTTCCAAGCGATAGACTTCTAATAGGGTGTTGACCATCTGCATTAAGTTTTGATTACTGCGAATCATCACCGCGATCGCTTGTTTCATTTCCGGAGAAATTGGACAGAAGGTTTCCTGTTGAAACAAACCCAGCATCCGGTCAGCAGCCACTAAAGGAGTCCGCAAATCATGAGTTAAACGCGAGACAAAATCCTCACGCTGACGAGCCATTTTTTTTTGTTCGTCTAAACTATGTTTCAGGCGCAGTAGCGATCGCACTCTGGCTAAGAGTTCATCTGTATCAAATGGTTTACGAATAAAATCATCTGCACCAGCATCCAACCCCGCCACCACGCTGGATTCATGAAAAGCAGTAATCAGGAGAATGGGAATATAACTAATATTCGGGTTGGGATTGTTGCGAGTTCGCCGAGTGACTTCATAACCATCCATTCCAGGCATCATCACATCTAGTAAAATGAGATCAGGCGGGGATTGTTCAATTTTGACCAAGGCTGTAAAACCATCCGCTGCTAAATCAATCTCATAGCCCTCACTTTCTAGAATCGTCTGCACCAAAATGAGATTATCTGGAGTATCATCAACGGCGAGAATACGATCAATTTTCGGCTTTTCCACAACAGACATGGTTTATCAACGGTTTATAATCATAACTTATAGCTTAAGATGGGGAAAACCCATGGATGCTTTGTAAGATTTAGGCGGGGATTGGTCGGGGTTCTGAACGGAGTAAAAAATATCCTCTCCATGGAGATTTAACCCCGGTAAACTAACCATTTTCTTGGGTAAAGATAGTTGTCTTGGCATTTCAATCCTAAACATAGAACCAACTCCTAACTGACTTTCCACAACAATTTTTCCTCCCATCATTTGCACCAAAAAATCTATGATGGCTAAACCCAGCCCAGTACCAGGATATTTCCGAGTAATACTTTGATCCACTTGTCGAAAAGGTTCAAAAATATGTTGAAAATCCCTGGCGGCTATGCCAATTCCTGTATCCCGAACGGAGATAGCCAATTGGCTGGGAGAAATTTCTGTAACTTTAATCTCAATACAACCAGACTCAGTGAATTTAATGGCATTGGATAATAAATTAATTAAAATCTGCCGGACACGCCCTGAATCATTGAATATCAGAGGATGCTGCATATTAAGATCAACTTGCAAGGACAACTTTTTTGCTTCTGCTAAATAACGCATTTCGCCAACAACCATATTGATAGTTTTGGTTAAATCAAATAATTCTGGCTTTAACTGTAATCGCCCTCCTTCTAACTTAGAAAAATCAAGAACTTCATTTAATAACATCAGTAACTGTTTGCCATTGTTCAATATGCGCTCCACCATGTCTTTTTGCCCATGGGACAGCTTACCGAACTTTGGGCGCAGTAAGATTTGAGCAAAGCCAATAATGGCGTTCATGGGAGTTCGTAGTTCATGAGACATAGTAGCTAAAAATTGAGATTTTAGCCGTGATGCTTCCAATAGCTTCAAATTTTGTAACTGAATTTGTCTCTGTTGTTTTTCTAGTTCTTGATTCTTACGCAGCAGCTGCTCATTAGTTTCTCTGAGTTGCTGATTGACTAATGCTGTCTGCATTTCAGCACGGTGTATGCTGACAGCATAGCGTAAAACCCTAGCTAAAGTTTCTGAACATAACTTAGACTTAGAAAGATAATCTGTAGCACCAGCTTTCATTAACTCGACAGCGATATGTTCATCTTGTTGGGGGATAAGGACTACTAAAGGAACTTTGACCTCCGCAGAACTTAGTTTTTGAATTAGTGCCAAACCGTCTTGATCTTGTAAACGATAACCGAGGAAAACACAATCATAAATATTGGTTCTTAAAGCAGCCAGTGCGTCAGATCCATCAGTAACTTCAAACAGTTGTACACAAACACCTGCCGTAGTCAAAGCCCGACGTACTGCCATGCGATCTAATTCATCATCGTCTACAACCAAAATTCTCAGCATTTCTTTCATTGGTTTTTATTTTCGCTGTCAAATACAGGCTGATGTATAGCATTTATATTTTCCAACTCACCCACTAAATAATTGTGATTTTAGATATAGTTTTCACCACATTTTGCCTTATACATGATAGGTTTTACTTTTTATACTGTGGTCATACTCAAATCCTTAAGGATCACATATTACCCTGTAGGGATGTGATAACTTGTGAAGTTTAGTATAATACCGTTTGAGAAAACTTACTAAAATCTACTAACTTAGAAATGCGTAAAGGTAAAACCGAGGGTGCAATGGTAGCACTCACCATCCCTTAACCTGTATAGGCATTAGGGAATACTCTTACTCAGATGTGTAACGAACCATTGTCTAGATTAATTTTTGCCTCCATTCTGTCTTGATAGCAGCCTCATTGACTTTCCTTAACTGCTTCAGGAGAGGAAATCGACATAAAGTCACATCAAGTACTTTGTTAATCCTCAAAATAATTGTAAATTAGCGAGCTAACGCGCGTCCTCAGTCATTAGTGAGAGTTACGTACCAAAATCGTGTACCGTAAGCCTAACCAGTTTTACTCATTTGTGGGCTGGAGGCAAATTGAGCTAAAAATACAGCTGATGCCAAGAATAACCACAAAAATAATCATTTTTAGTTTTCCTACACATATTTTTTGCCGGCGGCTACCATAATCACTGTGTTATCTGACTAATGGTCAAGTTAGAGGGTGAGAAAACTGACCAAAAATTTCATCTGAGACACCAGGGAAATACCATGAGCATTATTTGCTATGGTCTGCTATATTATAGTAAACGTGTATTATATTGCCTAGTGTCTGAGACGGAGCAGAAAAACTAGAACTCGTTTCAATCTTCTATGTTTGTTGACGGAATGACGATATACCTTTAGCTAGATTTTTAACCAAATCTATCAGCTAATCAACCGCACATTTACTATTTCTCTGGAGAGATGCCAAATTGTCCAAAGATCATCTATCTTTGGTTTGGGAAAATCATATCAACTATTTAACAAGTCCATACTCTAACAATGCAATTATCAAAAGCGAGTATAACAATGAGTGAAATAAGCATTATTTTAATTGAAGATCATGATCTAACCAGAATGGGACTGAGAGCGGCCCTACAATCTCACAGCGCTTTGAGAGTAATTGGGGAAGCAGCCAATGGTACTCAAGGACTGAAACTTTTAGAAACAGCTAAACCAGATGTAGCAGTGGTAGATATTGGCTTACCAGATATGGATGGTATTGAACTTACCCGCAAGTTTAGACGTTACCAAGTGGAAACTGGGCAAACTGCTACTAAAATCCTGATTTTGACTATGGATAACACAGAAGATGCTGTACTAGCAGCTTTTGCCGCAGGTGCTGACTCTTACTACATGAAAGAAACCAGCATTAATAAATTAACCGAGGCAATACAAGCAACCTATCACGGTAACTCTTGGATTGATCCAGCCATTGCCAACGTAGTCCTCAAAAAAATGCGCCAGGGTATCCCTGGAGAAAGCCAACCTGCGGATAAACATAAAACAGTGAAAATTGAAGCACTGGCTACAGAGTATGAACAGGTATTAGAAACCTATCCACTGACTCAAAGAGAACTGGAAATTTTAGAGTTGATTGTGGCTGGATGCAGCAATGGACAAATTGCAGAGAAACTGTACATTACAGTGGGTACTGTGAAAACTCATGTTCGCAATATTTTAAATAAACTCTGTGCTGATGACCGTACCCAAGCGGCAGTGCGGGCTTTGCGTTCTGGGTTGGTGGGATAGTATTTGCCAAGGGATGAGAAGCTAGCAGGTTGCTGTAAAGGGTCAAAAATCAACTTTGTACTTAATGGTGGTTGAGTATGTCAACTAGACAATCAGCAATTCTGCGGGCTGCCCCTGGTTTACCCATGCGCCGGATTCCGTTTTCAGCAATCATGTGTAAAGTATCAGGATTTTGCCATAGGGACTGCAACGCTTGGGGAACTTGTGCGGGATTGTCTACTAATAATAAGGACTGTCCTAACAGTCGGCTTTGAGCTTCGGCAAAAGCTGGGTTATATTGGGGACCATGACCGGGAATGGCAATGGCAGGTTTTCCTAAACCAATAAATTGTTCTGTTGCGGTCCCTGCCATAGCAATGGCAAAATCTCCCCAATGTAAACACTCATTATAGGCTTGTTGTGTGAGCAAAATATAATTATTTCTGCGCTTAAAGATCAAAGTTTGCGGATCAGTAATGGGGATGGGGGGCTGATTGGGGTTGGCTTCCCAACCTTGGGATTTTACAGTTTGAGATAAAATATTTTCATCTAAACCAGGGGCGATCGCAGCTAAAAATATTACATTGCCAGAAGAGTGTAAAGTGGGATGTACTTCTAATAAACTAGTTATCAAGGCAGACACAGCCGCCATAATGATTTCCCAGTTGGCGTAAGCTTCTGGGACACGGGAACCAGGTAACAGAGTTATCACTAATGGTCTGGGTATTTCTTGCCCTTGGGACTGTGGGGTATAAAATTCTGGTAATAAAAACTTGGGTTCTAAACCATCCATCATGGGATTACCCAAATCAAAAGCAGGAATTGGCCACTTTTTTAATATTTGTGTGGTCAAGGTATCTCTAGGGAAAACAGCCCGACAACGGCGACGGCTCATTAACCAACGTTCCCAAGGATGATAAATTGAACCAGAAAAGTTTTCCCAACGCGCCCCTGGGGATTTTCTGGGTAATAGTCCCACTTCATCCCGGACGTAATATTCTGATTTAGCTGTACCCACAAAGGCATAGTTAGCATTACTGAAAGCCGCGAATAATAAAGGAACAATATCCCCTACGGCTAAAATGGCTTGTTTGTTACCTAATTTTTTTTGGTTACTTACCCAGCGCCGAAGGGCTTGAATTTGATTGAGGGTCAGTTGTAACAAACCCCCGCGCACATCCCTGACTAATTGCCGTCCATCCATATAAATAAACCCCCCAGAAGGCATGGTGCGTACTGAACCGATACAGGGAATATTTAACTGTTGGTAAGCGCGCCCTTCACCCACTAAGGGTAATGCAAAAATATCTGGGGGGTTTTCTTGTTGCTGGAGTTGTTGTAATATCCTCACTGCAATCAGATCCTCACCATGACCATTGCTTAAAACTAACAACTGCCAAGGAGGGGTTATTTCAGGGGAGGAGGCGGCGGTGTTACTCATACAAATACTGGTATTGGGGAGGAAAAATCAGAAACAAAATCAAAACATTAACTGTCTACGTCAACTAGATAGATTAAGTTTAACTAGAAACCAAATATTATTATGCGCCTTCCTTCTACTGCAATTCTTACTTTAGCTACTTTGGCAACTAGCAATCTTACACAACCAGCAACGGCTACATCCACCACTAGTTATCAGGAGCAACCAGGGGGAAATTTTATAGTCCCAGTTGTTGAAGAAACACCTACCAGAATGGAGGCTATAGCAGCCCCAGAAATTATGGCTTTGGAACAATTTTCTCCCCGTTCTGTAGTGGGGCAAGCAAGTATACCAATAAAAACCATATCTTCTAGCACTGATAATAATTTGGTGGTCACTGCTACGAAGGTGCAAATAGTGGGAGCTAGTCAGGAATTACAGCAGATTGTCCGCCGGGTGATGAAAACTCAAACCGGTAGGGAAACCAGTAAAAATCAGCTACAAAGGGATATAGCCGCTATTTTAGACACGGGTTTATTTGCCAGTGCTAGGGTGGATAGCAGCAGCAGTGGCAATGGGTTAGATGTAGTGTATTATGTAGAACCAGTGATAGTGCGATCGCTGCAACTTGTTGGAGCCAAAGTACTCACCTATCAAGTAGCTCAAGACCAGTTCCAATCACAAATCGGTCAACCCATCAGCCCAGATCAACTCAAACAAGCTGTAGAAAAAATTAATCAGTGGTATGCTGATAATGGTTATCAACTAGGCAGCGTGCTATCCATCAAACCCAACCGCCAAGGTATTCTGAGAGTGAATGTGGCTGAGGGGTTAGTGGGTGAGATTAAATTTCGCTTCATCAATGAAGATGGTCAAACCATTGATGGCCAAGGACAAGCAGTGAAAGGACGCACCCAGCCAGAGTTTCTCCGTCAGCAATTACAACTCAAATCCGGGCAAATTCTTGAGGAAAAAACTCTGCGCCAAGATGTGCAGAAGTTATATCAAACGGGCTTATTTGAAAGTGTTAATGTTGCCTTAGAAGGAGATGCTAACCAAATTAATTTAGTTTACGAAGTAAAGGAATTGGGAGCGCGTGCCATTAATGTAGGTGGTAGCTACAATGCTGATTTGGGATTGTTAGGAACATTAAGCTATCAAGATCAAAATATTGGTGGTGTGAATGATCGGTTAGCAGTAAATGTGGGTGTAAGTCATAATGATTTGCAGTTTGATGGTAAATTTACTAGTCCTTATCGTCCTAGTCAACCCGATGGCATAGGCTACACAATCAATGCTTTTCGCCGTCGGGAACTCTCCGCAACCTTTGATGACAAAATTACCCTACCTAATGGCGACAAGGTGCGGGAGGGTCAAATTGGCGCAGGAATCAGCTTACAGCAACCCCTAGATAATTGGAATACTACTTTAGGATTTAACTACACTCGCACTACAATTCGTGATGGTCAAGGTAATATTAACCCAACAGACCGACTGGGCAATTCCCTTTCTGCTAGTGGTACTGGTGTTGATGAGCTAGCTACAGTATCCTTGACGGCTTCCCAAGATAAACGAGATAATGTTTTTAATCCTACCCAGGGTTCTGTACTTAGTTTGAGTGCTGAACAATCTGTACCCCTTGGTCAAGGTCATATTGCCATGAACCGCCTGAAGGCTAACTACAGCTATTATGTCCCTGTGGAGTTATTTAATACTAATAATCAACAACCCCAAGTTTTTGCGATGAATTTTCAAGCAGGGACAGTAATTGGTGATTTAGCACCTTATGAAAGTTTTAACTTGGGAGGTCCTGACTCAGTGCGGGGTTATGATAACGGAGCAGTGGGTAGTGGTCGCAGTTATGTCTTAGCCAGCGCGGAATACCGCTTCCCCATTGTGCCAGTGTTGGGGGGTGTAGTATTTGCCGACTTTGCCTCAGACTTAGGCTCTGGTAGTACTGTCACAGGAGATCCGGCGGGGGTACGGGGTAAACCTGGTCAGGGTTTTGGTTATGGTGCTGGGGTACGTATAGAGTCACCTGTGGGCTTAATTCGGGCAGATTATGGCATTAATGACCAAGGAGAAAGCAAAGTACATTTAGGCATAGGGCAGAGGTTTTAACCCACACCCCACCTTTGCGCTTTTGCGCGAGGCTCTTAGAATAAATAAGTGGTAAAAACCGGCAATTTAATTGCTTCAATCAACTTAGCACTTCCTATGTTAGCAGGCACAACTTTGCAGGATGGCAAATATACCCTAATCCAGGAAATAGGGCGTGGTGGCTTTGGTATTACCTTTAAAGCCACTCATAACTACTTGGGTCAGGAAGTGGTTATGAAAACTATTAATGAAAAACTCCGCCAACATCCTGATTTTGCCAAGTTTGAGCGCCAATTCCAAGATGAAGCCAGAAGATTGGCTAGTTGTATCCACCCTCATATTGTCCGCATCAGTGATTTTTTTGTGGAAGACCAACTGCCTTACATGGTGATGGAATATATTCCTGGGGAAACTTTAGGAGAAGCATTTGTATTGCCAGGGATACCTTTACCAGAAGTAACTGCAATTCATTATATTCGTCAAGTTGGGTCAGCATTACAAGTAGTACATCACAATGGTTTGCTGCACCGGGATATTAAGCCGGATAATATTATCCTGCGTCAAGGAACTCAGGAAGTAGTACTAATTGATTTTGGCATCGCCCGTGAATTTAATCATGGTGTTAAGCAAACTCACACGGGTATTGTTTCTGAAGGTTATGCTCCGGTGGAACAATATTTGACCCAAGCACAGCGCACACCCGCTACAGATGTTTATGGTTTGGCGGCGACTTTGTATGCTTTATTGACAGGACAAGTTCCTTTACCTGCATTACTACGCGATCGCGAAGAAATGGCTGCTCCTCGGGAACTGCAACCCCACCTGAGTGCAGCAGTTAATCAAGCCATTCTCCGTGGTATGGCTATGGAACCTCAATTTCGCCCAGCAACAGTGGGTGAATGGTTGCAGTTGTTACCTGAAATTAAAGTAAATACACATAATGCAGTTCCTACTCAAGCAGTACCAACTATAGTTTTACCTGTGGAAAAGCCGGGAAAAAAATTACCACGAAAGCCAAGTAGCCCCAAACCACATCAAACCGCTCAAATATTCATAGCCCTGGGTGTGGCGGTATTTGCTGGTACAGCAGGTTTTGGCATTACCAGCTTATTTTCTCATTTTCAGCCACAGTCGTCTTCGGATCCCTTATTTGAACAGCCCACATTGAAGCCGGAAATAAACAAACCAGCAGCCTCGCCTTCTGAATCTAAAAAACAACAGAATAACAACAGTCAAACCCCGCCTACTTCTTCGCCGGGTAACTCTGCACCAGTGAGAACTCCTAGAAGAAAACGCCGGCCTGATATTCCCTTGGCTGAAGACCAAACTCCCAGTACTACTAGCAACAAAAAAACGGAAACTCAGCCAAAAGTCACTACTGACCCGCCTGTACAACCCAGTGTTGCTCCCACACCATCTTTAGTAGAAAGGCTGCGAGAAATCCGTGAAACTCGTCAGGCTTCACCCACCACCACACCACCAAGTCCAGCACCAGGGGAAATAAAACCATCCCAGCCTCCTGCTGTGGTGGTTCCTACTGGGGAAAATCAGCCAAATTAACTATTACCGATCAGTTGACACTCCCCAGGGAGTATCAATATCATTGACAAAACAAAACCCACTTCAACTCATTGGTGTTTGGTGGGCTTGTTTTTATTCAGTGGATCCGAGCAGAGTCGAACTGCTGTCCAAATTGGGTATTTGTACCCCGCTCATTCACAGGTTTAGCCTATCTGACCCTCAAGGCGGGAATCGTTCATTGTCCCGAACGTAGGATGCTCTGATTAACTCTTAGCTAACAAGTCAACCAGAGAATACTTGTTAGAGCATCCGTTGGGGTTAGGTCTCTAGTCCTTAACGGAGTCAAACTAGAAACGCTCGAACCTGTAAGAGGTTATTAGGCAACTGCTACAGGAGCAGGCTTACGAGCAAATTTTACGATATTGTTCGCATTTACTTTTGTTTTGAGCCTTTGATTTGCGAGAGGAGACTCACTCTCGACCTGAGTCACAGAGTAGCGTTCGCCAACCTGTCGAAACCGTTACGGACCCATGGGGCTTATATCTCGATTATAATACGCTTTGGGGGAAATGTGTTGAGAGCTAGAAAATATTTTTTTTTAACCAGTTTTTCAGCTAGTTGGGGGCTGGGCCAATGCCATACCCCAGTATCAGGATAAAAATCTCTATTGATTTTCGTTGGCAGCGACTTGAGGCAGTCCCATACTGTAGTTAGTAACCCGACTAGAAAGATTGTAGCTGATTTCGCCTTTTTGCAGGAGCGATCGCAGATAATGCTCTAAGTCTGATCCTATGCGACGTAGGTTGTAGTCCGTTAAGTCAGCGCCACTAGATGCTTCTACCAGTTGATCGAACTGGCGATAAACTTTTTGTAAGGCGTCTTCGTTCCAATTAAATTCGTTGTCTGGGTCAATATCTAAGGTTAACACCTGATGACTAGGAACCATTTCCCCATCCTGGTCAATTTCCGCGGCGAAGATGCGAATATGCCGAGTTGTTGACTTGAGCAGCATTGAGTTATCCATAATTCTAAAGGCTGTCGGGTTGAGTTGAATTACATTAAATTCATTGTAGAACTTATGCCGTGGCTTAAATGCCTGCTCACCTGATTGAGTCCATCGCCCGACCCCTCTTAATTTGTTCATGAACATGATAAAATTTTCCGGTTAGATAAAAGGTACATCTAGTAATTTCACGGATTTTAGCTGAAACTAGCTCTAGTCATGAGAAAAATCATTGATTGGTCACTACATTTACGTAAAAACACTAAAAAAAACAGTCAAAACTCAAACTATTAATCATATAAAATAAAGTTGCTGTAAAAACCTTTTAAAAAGGTTGAACAAGTTATTACAGAAACTTTATTGTATAAGGTATTAAAAACTGAATAATAGTTATGGTTTACCTCTAACCAGATTTGGATCAACAAGAAACCAGTTAAGGTTTTCAGTCCAACTAGAAAAAACTAAGGAGAGACAATATAGAATACAACTGTTGTTACAAGATTTTTCATTCCAGACCGTGGATACAAAAAATATCAAGGATTTGGGCTGGGGAGACAGTTCCTCACCCTCTCGACCACTAAGTAACCTAATCCTGAGAAATATGAACTCTAAAGCATTACCACGCCAAAAAAATAATATCGAAGCAGGTGTTTATGAATGCGAAATACATCTCAAATTCCGGTTGATAGAAGAAAAAAGTCTGCTGGGCGATCGCGAGCAGCTACTACAAGTTTTACTGGACGCTTTGACGGAAGGCTCTGATGAGTTTTTAGAGATGCTCCAAGCATCTGTCAAGGCGCAGGAAGTATCTGAGTTCAAGGCTTCCCCCCCCATGCGTCGCCAGTTAATGCGTTTACGTAATGCTAGTGACAACAGTCAATAGTTAAAAATCTAACAATATCAAGCTGTTATTCACTAACGGCAAAATCAGCAGTTAAGTATGAAATAATCAACTTTTTTCAAGTTAGTTCATATACCCATATGTGCTAACAAACAGTTACTTTCTATATAGATCAATGCAGTAGCATCTCTCAGGTTGATTCTGTTGTTTGAAAGGCAAAAAAGCATTTAGGTAGATTGGTACTGTAGTTATAATGGTGTGTCTACTCTTTCAGTATTTGATATAGTTTTTTTGCTCTGTTAATTTCCACCCTTGAATTGTTTTAATACAACCAGTAGCTACGGTAATTAGTTATCAGGTTAATGGTGTTGCGATTAAAACAGTATTCAAATTAAAACACTATTGATTTTCAAAGAGCAATCACGGCACTAAGTATATACTTAGGTAATAAAACAATAGTTGGTTTTACTGTCAAAACAGAAAACAAAATAAACACCAAAATATCAATTAACCAATTAATCAATTAATCAACATCAATCCGGTGTGTTGTCCTCCTGAACAATACACCATCTTGATATCAACCTAAAAACAAGTAAGTAGGCTCTACTTAGTCAAACCGTGTTCCAACGCAAAACGAACTAACTCAGTGCGGCTATTGGTTCCAGTTTTACTAAACAAACGGCTCACGTATTTTTCCACATTACGGACACTGGTTTCTAAACGTCGGGCGATTTCTTTGTTCATTAGTCCCTCTGCTACCAGATTTAAAACACTTTGCTCTCTGGGGGTCAAGTCAATTTTAAATGGGGCCGGAGAAGGGGATATGGCACTTCTTTGAGTTAATAAGGCTTTGATTTGAGCAATTTGATTGGCTAACTCAGCAATGTCAATGGTTTCGCCTTCTTCTGTACTTGGCGTAACCTTAGCCATCCGACGAGATAGTAAATTTTCCACTATAGCCACTAATTCATCTGGGTCAAAAGGCTTGGATAGATAAGCGTCAACACCGGCTTGGTAACCCTGGATGCGATCGCCTGTCATCCCTTTAGCAGTTAAAAATACAACTGGGAGGGTTTGAAACCGGGGGTCTTCCCGCAGTTGTTTAAGGAACTGATAGCCATCCACACGGGGCATCATGATATCAGAAATAACTAAATCGGGTGTGCTTTGCTGCATTAAATCCCACCCCTCAGTGGCGTTACTGGCAACTTGAACGCCGAAACCGCTTTCTTGTAAGTAATCTCTTACGGCTTCCCGCAATCCTGGTTCATCATCTACCAGTAACAGTTGTGCTGACATTGAATTTTCCCTGTATTAACCTTTTTCCAATTTAGCGAAAGTTGGCAGTTATTGATCAACTCAGTTGGTGTTACAGCCGGGGGATGTTTTGGGCATTTTCGGGCAATGTAGCATCTCTTTGCCCAATAAAACGCGCTCTGGCAGTAAACAAACCAATGGGAGTATTTAATAAATCCACCAGGGTGGCTTTACCAGCCATCCCTTGTACAATATACCTTGGTAGTTCCTTAACTAACCACCGCGTCAAGCGATAACTGCAATATTTGGCTGTGATCTCTGGCATTAATTCTACACCATATAATTCATGTAGATAGCGGTTAGAGCGTCCGTAGCGTCGCCATTGACTTTGTAATTCCTTGAGGGTAGCCCGGTGGCGATGTTGAATAATGGCATTGGGTGCAAATTCTAACCGCCCGATATTTGACCGCAGAATGCGCCAGCAAATGTCTGCATCACCACCAGTAGTTAAAAAAGGTCTAAATAAACCTACTGTTTCTAAAGCAATGCGGCGAATGGCTAAATTAGCCGTTTGACCGTAGGGACAAAAAGAATTAGTCAGAGTATGCTTCTGGGATAAGGTTTCTTCACGCTGTGCGTGTTTTTCTAAGATGCTATTACCTGGTAATGAGACAATCTCACCTGCAACAATGACCACACCCGCATCAGCAAAAGGCTGGATCAAGGAGTGTAGCCATTGGGGTTGGGGATGACAATCAACATCTGTAAAAGCGAGAATTTCCCCCACCGCAGCACGAATTCCAGTATTGCGGGCTGCGTAAGAGCTTTGAATTTTATTTTCCCCCAAAACACGAATTAAAGGGCAATTTTTAGCCGATGCTTTCAGCAGAGTTAGGGTGCGATCGCTGCTGTTATTATCCACCAGTAAATACTCTACTCGGTCTTGGGGGTAAGTTTGAGCTTGCAGACACTGGATTAATGCAGGTAGATCCGCCTCACCGTTATAAATAGGAACAACCACTGATACCATGGGCAATAAGGTATTACTAGTGGTTGAATCAACTGGCCGATTCATACAATAAGAGTTTTTTAGTGAGTTTTTTTTAGAAAGGTGGAATTACTGATTGAGTATTCCCAGTTCTATATCCTCTCAGCTAAAATTTTAAATCCATACCGCCAGAACTCATTGGTTGGTTAATACGTCCTGGGGGTTGAGCAAAGTTTTGAGTTGATAGTGCAGTGATAGCCCTGGCATATTGTGGATCTTTTTCTGTACCCAGTAAATTGGGATTATTGGCCAGTTGACGCTGTTGTGCTGCTGTTAAATCTAACTTAATATCTGGTATGATGCCTTTTTTATTGATATCTGTACCATCGGGGGTGTAGTAGTGGGCAATGGTCACTGCCAAACCGGAACCATCGGCTAATTCATGAACAGACTGCACCATGGCTTTACCAAAGGTTTTACTACCAATAACCACGGCTCGGTTATTATCTTTCATTGCGCCGGTGAGGATTTCGCTAGCACTAGCTGAATTACCATCTACTAATATGGCCAAGGGTCGTTGAGTCAAAGCCGTGCGATTGGCTTTAGTTAACTCACTCCCGCCGGTACGCTTAACAGTGCGGACAATGCCACCGTTATCTAACCACATCCGGGCAATTTCAATGCTGGAATTTAACAAACCACCGGGATTTCCCCGCAAATCTAACACAAAAGCATCCACATTTTCACTGTTTAAATCTTGAATCGCTCGGCGCATTTGCTCGGAAGCATGGCCACTAAACTCCCGCAAGCGGATATAACCAACCCGACGGTTACCTTCTCGCTTGAGAGTGTAACGCACTGTCGGCACTTCAATGATTGCTCGTGTTAGCTGCAAACTAAAGGGACTTTGCCCTGTTCTTCCTAGTTTAATTGTTATGGAAGTACCAATTTTACCGCGAATTAACTCAGAAGCATCTTCTAATGACATTTGCTGGGTTGATTTACCGTCAATTGCCAAAATCTCATCACCTGATTTAACACCAGCTGCGAGGGCTGGAGAATTTTCGATGGTTTCCAATACCGTGAGGCGTTGAGTTTTGTCATTGATTTCCATGCGAATGCCAATACCGGATACTTCCCCAGCGGTTTGGCTACTTAAAGCTTGATATTCCTGGGGGTCCATAAACCGGGTGTAGGGATCACCCAGTTTTTGCAAGGCTTCGCGAATTGCTTCATAAGCCTGTTCCTGAGAAGAATATTTTTTACCTAATAAGGTATGCCTCATGGCTAGCCAATCTTGTTGATTAAAGCTGCCATCAACATATTCACTATTTACCAACTGCCATACTTGGTCAACTAAGGCTTTTGGGCTATCCTCTAAGGCAGCAAGAACGCAGCGAGTCCAAACCGGAGCAAATACAGAGACGGTGGCAGTGGTGGCAATAGCTCCACCAATCAATACCGCTTGTAGGGGGGAGTAGTGTTTCACAGATTGATTCATGTATACCAGTGGAGTATAGTTGTTTTTTTGACAGCGTGGCAATCAAGTATTAGGGAATTTCTCGGTTTTTATACTTATAATTTATTTATGTTAGCCCATTATTTTCTCCTGATCGTTTTCTGAGCTTAGGGAATTTTGCCCAAATGGAGTACATCCTTAGTACTGAGTACAGAGGGTGGTCAAAGTATACTCAAAGTATAGTCAAAGTATAGTCGAGGGATACTCACATTACAAGACGATCTTTTACATTTGTATCTCATGTGTTTAAGAAATGCTATATCATTTTTACATCTCATATTAACTTGACAAGACAGTAATTTACTAAATTAATTATAATTATTTTTCAAGAGATGAAAACCAGATTTTATTAGCTATGTTATGAAGCATAAATTTACCAAAAAACCGAAAAAACCATCACTTTCTTGGTTGTTAAAATTAGGTAAAATGTGGCAATCAATACCAAAAATAGCTGGTGGTTTATGCTTTATGTGCGGTGTTTGGCTGATTTTCACCACTATCACTCTAGTTTGGGCATCACATCAGCCTGTAGATGCTTTTTTTGTCCTGGGGGGTAGTATTAGCCGAGAAATTCATGTAGCCCAAACAATACAAAAATATCCACAAGTTCCAGTTCTAATTTCCGGCGGTTCTCAACCACCTTGTCTATGGCTAATCTTTCAAAGGGAAGCAGCAGATTTACAACGGGTGTGGACAGAAAATTGTGCAATTTCAACTTTTGAGAATTTTTATTACGGGATTCCCATTTTGCGGCAATGGGGAGTACATAAAGTTAAACTAGTTACTTCAGAAAGTCACCTACCTAGAGCTAAATGGCTAGGACAGATTCTTTTGGGCGCTCATGGTATTTGGGTGGAGCCAGATATTATTGTTGAGGAGGGTATTCCGGGTAATCATGAGTCTGGCTGGAAAACTGGATTAGATGTAACTAGAAGCTTATTTTGGGGGGTTTTGAGTCAAGTTATCCAGCCGAAATGCTCAAATGTCACCAGAATTGCTGATTTAGATATGCAGGTATGGCAAAACCGCGGTTTTCATTGTGAATACAAGGGTGGTGTTAGTTCTAATTAATGACCGTGAGTAGCACCGGCTTCCAGCCGGTATGTCCATCCCCTTGCAGGGAATTGGGGGAAGCCAGGGAATAAATTCCCTGTCTAATAGCTGAAGTCGGTTAAAACTGTGAGTAGCACCGGCTTCCAGCCGGTATGTCCGTCCCCTTGCGGGGAAATGGAGGAAGCCAGGGAATAAATTCCCTGTCTAATAGCTGAAGTCGGTTAAAACCGACTAATTTTAGAACCTACGTGCATAGGGTGAGTAGCACCGGCTTCCAGCCGGTATGTCCGTCCCCTTGCGGGGAAATGGAGGAAGCCAGGGAATAAATTCCCTGTCTAATAGCTGAAGTCGGTTAAAACTGTGAGTAGCACCGGCTTCCAGCCGGTATGTCCATCCCCTTGCGGGGAAATGGGGGAAGCCAGGGAATAAATTCCCTGTCTAATAGCTGAAGTCGGTTAAAACCGACTAATTTTAGAACCTACGTGCATAGGGTGAGTAGCACCGGCTTCCAGCCGGTATGTCCATCCCCTTGCGGGGAAATGGAGGAAGCCAGGGAATAAATTCCCTGTCTAATAGCTGAAGTCGGTTAAAACCGACTAATTTTAGAACCTACGTGCATAGGGTGAGTAGCACCGGCTTCCAGCCGGTATGTCCATCCCCTTGCAGGGGAATTGGGGTGTTGAACCCAGATTGTGGATTGTTTGAATACGAGATAGAAGATTTTGGGTCTGAGTTTCCATCCCCTTGCGGGGGAATTGGGGTGTTGAACCAAACTGTAATTTTTTTGATAGAATTAAAAATTCTATCGAAAAGTTTCCATCCCCTTGCGGGGGAATTGGGGTGTTGAACATTCATTGTACCTACTATTCAACTAAATGAAAGGTTTCCATCCCCTTGCGGGGGAATTGGGGTGTTGAACTAATTATGACATTATATTGTCAGCATACGCTCACTATAAGGTTTCCATCCCCTTGCGGGGGAATTGGGGTGTTGAACCTATTTGTAGTTATCAAAAGACTTCAAATTCAATAACCATTACAAGGGTTTCCATCCCCTTGCGGGGGAATTGGGGTGTTGAACTTGTTAGACCTAATCAAGTAGTCTTAGCATTCAATAACTAAGGTTTCCATCCCCTTGCGGGGGAATTGGGGTGTTGAACGATGAAATGTATGAAATTGATTGGTCAGAGTGCGAAGTAGAGTTTCCATCCCCTTGCGGGGGAATTGGGGTGTTGAACCCTACCTATAGGAAACTATTGCTGTATTTGGTTTTCAAGGTTCGGTTGCACGAGACTACGGAATTTGAGATGTATTATCTTGCTTGCGTAGCTGTGGCTGGGGTGCTGAAGTTTTGGTTTTCAGCTTATGGAACCAATATAACAGGGTTTTACCAACAAGTCAAGGGTTTTTTAATATCTTTACTTTTATTTACATTCTTTGACTGGCTGTGGCTAGCTGTGGCTCCATGCAACGGTTTTGAGGCTGGCTTTACATTTCTTAATATGGGTGAAACAGTGACTGGGGTTAGAGTTCAGGAGTTTTGAAGTGTTTAGTGCAGTTTACATTTTGTCATGTTGTTAGCCCGTGAGGACTAGTTAACTTAAATCATCTAACTCACCCTAGTTAACAAAAATGTCACCAGAATTGCTGATTTAGATATGCCAGTATGTCCATCCCCTTGCGGGGAATTGGGGGTGTTGAACTTTCCGTATACCCCCATAGAAACACTCTAGAAGAGTGTGCTACTACTATAAACATCTAACTCACCTTGGTTAACAAAAAAGTATGGGGAGATGTTGGATGGTTTGAATTGTGGATAGAGGAACTTCAGCAAAATAATTTTGTTGGAATTGTTCTTCACTAATGGCGGCTAAAAATCTTTCCACAGCTGCATTACTCATTTGTGGTGGTTGGTGATTGCTATTCCAATTAATGTAAAAATTATCGTCTTTGGTGGTGACTGTGAAACCTACTGTGAAACCTAAAGATTGTAAGGCTTCTATTCCCAGGGATAAAGTTTGGAGGCGGATACTGAGTTTTTGTAATAGTTGGAACAAAGTAACCGATTGATTTGTCCGACTTAGATATTTGGCAATACCAACTAAGGTCAGCCAAATTTCCTCTGGTGGTTGATGGTTGGGTTTAGACCAGGCGATCGCTAGTTTTTGGTTATAATCCAGACATTGCTTTAAACATTTACGTACATCTTCCCAGTTAGTGGGGCAATGTTCCATTAAAAGTATTGAGTCTTGAGTTTTAAGTGGTGAATATTCTTGACGACGGTAATCTAAAATCCTATCAATAAAAATACTGTTGCTGGCTTCTGTATTGGTATCTGTGGAGTTTTGCGCGGGACGGACGGCAATTAGTCGGATTTCATGGCGTTTTTTCACAGGGTTATAGTCTAACTCGGCTATACAATCACACCGACCCGGCGGTAATTCATGTTGATAATGTCCCCACCACACACCAGGAAAGTTTTTTTCCCTAGACTCATCCCGAATGTCAAAGTCAGTTTTAATATACTGTACTTTTTTTCCTTTCCAATCCTGCTGGTTACGTTGTTGAGAATTTTCAAACCAGCAATTTTGAATTAACAGTTTTGGTACAGGGTTTCCCATACCACAGGGTTCCAGTAGTTTTAGTTCTAAAAATAACTCTTTACCTAAATCAGCAACAGTAACTGTCAAATCTGCTTGTACTGTAGGGGTGAGGGTTTTCCCCCCCAAAGACTGCCGCAACTGCTGATTAATAGCATCTGTAAATAAGGCAATATTTTCTGGTAATAAGCTTAAACCCGCAGCAAAGGGATGTCCGCCAAAACTATGTAATAGATGTGCTTGGTTTTTCACTAGTTGGTATAAGTCTACAGAGTTAACCGAACGGGCCGAACCCCTGGCTAGGGAAATGTCTTCTGTACTTAATAAAACTGTCGGGCGGCCTGTTTCTTGGGCTACTTGTCCAGCAACTAAACCCAATACTCCCGTGGGCCATTGCCTATCTGCTAAGACAATAACGTTAGTGGTGGATAAGTCCAACTGCGAAAGTTTTTCTATTACTTGCCCTTGTATGTCTTTTTGTAAAGATTTGCGGCGAGTGTTGGCCAATTCTGTAGTTTCTGCTAGTTGATCACAATGTTTCACATCCCGGCTAGTTAATAACTCCACACAGAAACTAGCATCACCTTGGATGCGACTAACAGCATTGATCCGTGGACCGAGACCAAAAGAAATATCTGTGGGGCGATCGCCATTTTTCTGGGATAATTGTAATAATCGCCCTATCCCTGGCCGTCGTCGCTTTGCGGGTGGTTGTTGATAATCTGCTTGCAGTCGTTGAATACCCAACTGCGCTAAATATCGACAATCTCCACTCAGTTGCACTAAGTCAGCAATTAACCCCACTGCCACTAAATCTAATAAATCTGTTAATGGGTTTTTAGGAATGTCAGGCAGAGTTAAATAAAGGGCTTCCACTAACTTATAAGCAACACCCACCCCAGATAGATGAAATAATTGATGTTCACTTGGCAAATAGCGGGGGTTGATAATTGCTGTCACTGGTGGGCGTTGTTCAGGTAGGGTGTGATGGTCTGTAACTATTACATCTATACCCAACTGTTGGGCGTAAATAATTTCACTTATATTAGTGCTGCCCGTGTCACAAGTGACAATTAACTTACAACCTTGTTTTTGTAAGTTATCAATACCTGGATAATTCAGCCCGTGGGACTCTTTGAGGCGATTGGGTATGTAGTAAATTAATTGAGTATTTTGACTAAAAAACTCCCCTAAACCATCCCATAAAACAGCAGTAGCGGTGATGCCATCAGCATCAAAGTCTCCCCAGATGGCGATTTTATCATGGTTATGGCGTGCCTGTTCCAGCCTTGCCACTGCCAGGCGCATTTCTTGGTCAAACTCAAAGGGACTAGCTGGCTGGTAACTTGTATAATTGACAAAGGCTGCTAACTGCTGGCTGGTTTTAATTCCCCGTTTCCATAATAACTGTGCTGCATACAATCCCTTTGATTCTGGTGTATGCTGCTTCACAATTTGGATAAACCAGTCTGGTGGTTGTTCAGGTGTTGTAATAATCCACTGCATTGAATTAAGTCAAAAAATATCAAACAATCTACCTAGTATGAGGTAATTTACTTTATTCCAGTTCAGAGAGATACTTCTTGAATGTTGGCAAAATCAGGTAAATAATTCTTGTGATATTTTTCCCTAGCTTGGGTGCGATGGCAACGGGGGGCAAAATGACAATCATTGCATATTTTACTATTTTCCCGCACCTGGGGGAAGAATTGATTAGTTTGGTAATCTTCCAACCAGTTAGTTAGTTGATTTAATAGTTGATCCAGTCTCTTACCTATTTGCTGGTGTTGGGTAGTATTGTAATTAAACTTAATATTGTTAATATTCGGCGGTTGACCTTCTGATTGAACAAACCAGTAAGTCATGGAAATATTTTCTGGTAAATAGGCGCTAGTTTCAGCTAAAACATATAAGTAAAGTCTTGTTTGCCAATTTTCTTGTAATTGGTGGTCTTTTGGGGGTGTAGGATAAGTTTTCCAGTCGAGAATTTGGGCTTTTTCCCGGTCTGTAATTAATAAATCATAAACAACAGTCAGTAAATAGTTTTGCAGTTGCAGTGTGCGGTAATGTTCACTGGCGCGGAAACTTTGGTTTTGAGTAGGGGTTAAAATTTCTGGTGCTACATTAGTAAAGTTTAACATCCACTTTTGCAGTTGAATATGCCCTTCCAGTAAACTATCAATTGGTAAACCCATCTCTCGCTGCTGCATCAGCAGGTGAAAGCGACTACCTAAAGTTTGGTTTTCTTGCTGTTCAGGGTTTGAGGGGGAGTTGAGTTCTTCTAAATAGGTGTGTTGGAATTTACGCGGACAAGTCTCTAGTAATTTGAGATGTCCTTGTGATAGGTGTAAGTTTAGAGTTGTTTCTGTGAGCATTTTTTTTATTTCAGGTACTCAAGCTGTCATAACACGTGATCAAAGGTAGAAGGATGAATTGTAACTTTTTGTAACTTTTTGCACCTTCTTACCTTTTTACTTACCTGATGTTTATTTAATGTTAGCCCTTGCGTCCTTCACTGCGGCAATGAAAAATAATCCAGTGAGGGGAATGCTCAATCCCAGGATAATTGTAGTTACTTGAACACCTAAATCAGGTTGTCCAGAACTCAGTTCAAACACTGAACCAACGCCGGCGATGGCTGTTATGCAAGCACCAGCCAGAAATAAACCGCTTTTTGGAGTTAAATACACTATTATTACCTTATACTAATGGTTTCACGGCTTGATAAGAAAAGCCATTTTTAGATAACTCCTGGGACAAAGCCAAGGAATTTTCTACACGATCTACAAATACCACGCCTTTGAGGTGATCCATTTCGTGTTGAATGCAGCGCGCCAGTAAGTCATTAGCTTTCAGAGTTTGGGGACGGCCGTATTCATCTTTATAGGCAATTTCTACCGCTTCGGGACGCTTGACATCTAAGTAAACGTTGGGAATACTTAAACACCCTTCTTGGGCAACGCACAGTTCCCGACTTACTTGTTTAATCGTCGGGTTAATCAAGATCAGAGGCGGGTTAGCCGGGTTATCTGGTTCGCAATCAATGACAATGAGTTGTTTATGAATTCCCACTTGAGGAGCAGCCAAACCAATACCATCGCTACTGTACATAGTTTGCAACATTTCCCGTGCTATTTTACGGATGTCATCATCTAGTTTGGCAATGCGCTTGGCATCTTGACGCAGCACGCGATCGCCCAGATAGTGAAGTTGTAAAGGCGGATTTTTTAACTTTTTTTTCTCGACGGTAATTTGAGAAGGCATGATGATCAGTGACTAAGTTGTGAAAATTCCCAATATTTCAATTCTATCAATCTCCCACCGTCATCTGTGGATATGCCAAAACTACTGACTTGTTGGCTGTGGGCTAATTTCCTCGCGTTACAGAACCAGAACCACATAACAAAACCATAAACTAGTGGGTTTCAACCCACTTCAGCTTAAGATCAGGGAATTTCTTCCCTGACTCAATGATATCAGCCTGTAGTTTAAATAACATCAAGTCATTTAAATTGCGGGTTTTACTGCGTTCAATATATTCTATCGCCTCAGTTTTTTCCCCAAGGCTAGGCACACTTGCACCATGCCAACATAAAGCCTATTCCATTCTTCTGCTTGTTTACGTTTGCTTTCATCTCCAGAAATAATTTTTCCCCGTAAAGATTCTACTGTTGGGATGGCATCAGCAAAAGTTTTGTAAGCTAAATCAAATTTCTTTTCATTTTGGTATAAAGTACCGAGATTGAACAAAGTTCCTGCCCATTGTTGAGGAAAAGCACTGGGGGTATAAACTTCCAGTGCGGCAGAATAAGCAGCGATGGCTTTTTCCACATTCTCGGCTTTTTCTCCTAATATTCTCTCACGGTAAGCATTCCCCAGATTATTTTGCGTCATTGCCCATTGCTGAGGAAAAGCGCTACGGGTTCTAACTTCCAGTGCGGCAGAAAAAGCAGCGATGGCATTTTCCACATTCTCTGCTTTTTCTCCTAATATTCTGTTACGGTAAGCATTCCCCAGATTATTTTGCGTTCCTGCCCATTGTTGAGGAAAAGCGCTGGGGGTATAAACTTCCAGTGCGGTAGAAAAAGCAGCGATGGCATTTTCCACATTTTCTGCTTTTTCTCCTAATATTCTCTCATAGTAAGCAATTCCCAGATTATATTGCGTCATTGCCCAATCTTGAGGAAAAGCACTGGGGGTATAAACTTCCAGTGCGGCAGAATAAGCAGCGATGGCATTTTCCACATTTTCTGCTTTTTCTTCTAATATTCTCTCACCGTAAGCAATCCCCAGATTATATTGCGTTCCTGCCCAATCTTGAGGAAAAGCGCTGGGGGTATAAACTTCCAGTGCGGCAGAAAAAGCAGCGATGGCATTTTCCACATTCTCGGCTTTTTCTTCTAATATTCTCTCACCGTAAGCAATCCCCAGATTATATTGCGTTCCTGCCCAATCTTCAGGAAAAGCTCTGCGGGTATAAACTTCCAGTGCGGCAGAATAAGCAGCGATGGCATTTTCCACATTCTCGGCTTTTTCTCCTAATATTCTGTTACGGTAAGCATTCCCCAGATTATTTTGCGTCATTGCCCATTGTTGAGGAAAAGCACTGGGGGTATAAACTTTAAGTGCGGCAGAATAAGCAGCGATGGCTTTTTCCACATTTTCTGCTTTTTCTCCTAATATTCTGTTAC
>NZ_JANQDH010000032.1 GCF_029891735.1 Chrysosporum bergii ANA360D | reverse complement strand
GCCAGGGATGGCGATCGCAGCATTAACAAGCCTAAATTCACTCATTCTACATTCACTCATTCTGCGCTGTTCTATTATATCGTGCAGCCAGGGAATAAATTCCCTGTCTAATAGCTAAAGTCGGTTAAAACCGACTAGTTTATGGGAGTAGCACCGGCTTCTAGCCGGTATTGGTGACAAGCAAGATGCTTGTGTTACACGCGCGATTTGCTTCGCCTAAAACAACTGCTTGGTGCAATTCACTCATTCTACATTCTACATTTGTAAGTAACACGTGGTTGGGTGTCCAAAGTGTCGTAGAAAGGTTTTAATCCATGGTGTTGATGTCCGTCTTCAGGAAATCATATGAGGAGTCGCCAATGAGTTTAACAGTGAGGTTATGGAAATGGAAGTAATGCCAGATAATGTACATCTCCTAATTGAAGCTGAGAAGAAAATTTCTATTATTATCCCCACCCGCAACGAAGCAGAAAATATTAAAGCTGCCATCGCTGGCACTCAACCCAGTAGAAATATAGAATTAATCGTGGTGGATGGTGACTCACAAGACCACACTGTGAGTATAGCCCAGTCATTGGGGGTGAAAGTCATTTTATCTGCTCCCGGTCGTGCTGCTCAAATGAATGCAGGTGCTGAGGCTGCAAGGGGTGACATCCTGCTATTTCTCCACGCTGATACACGTCTACCCTCTCAGTTTGATGACATGATTCGCGCTGCACTCCAAGCACCGGGAATAGTAGCAGGAGCTTTTGCTTTGCGGATTGATGCCTCACTGTGGACATTAAGATGGGTAGAAAAGGGAGTATACTGGCGATCGCGTTTTTGTCAAATGCCCTACGGCGATCAAGCAATATTTCTAACTAAAGAAGTGTTCCAAAAAGTTGGCTATTTTCCAGAATTACCGATTATGGAAGACTTGGAAATCATGATGCGGTTAAAGGCTATTGGTAAAATTACTATTATTCCAGTACCAGTAATCACATCTGCCCGGAGATGGTTAAAAAAAGGAGTATTCCACACCACCCTACTCAATCAAATAGTGATTATTGGTTATTTACTCGGTGTTTCACCCCAGCGCCTTCGCAGTTGGTATCGTCGGTAAAATTTGTAACGCAAGCATCCTACTTGCTAAAGTGTCATTCGCTGTTAAAATTAAAGAAGTTTGAGAAAACATAAAGCTATGACTATTGCAGCAATTCAACCGACAAATATAGAAGAATTTTTGCAATTGCCAGAGACAGAACCAGCTTCTGAATTTATACATGGACAAATTATACAGAAACCAATGCCTCAAGGGCAACATAGCCAACTTCAAATTGATCTATGCGAAACTATTAATCAAATTACTAAACCTCAGAAAATTGCCAAAGCCTTTCCAGAACTTCGCTGTATTTTTAGTGGATTGGCAATTGTTCCAGATATAGCGGTATTTCGTTGGGAGCGAATCCCTAAGTTACCATCAGGACGCATCGCTAATCGGTTTGAAATTCATCCAGATTGGGTAATTGAAATTCTCTCTCCCGAACAGAAATATAAACAAGTTCTCAGCAAATTACTACACTGTGCTGAGTATGGAACTGAGTTAGGTTGGTTGGTTGATAGTGACGATGAAAGTATTTTGGTAGTAGATAGCGATCGCCGGGTTAAGGAACTGAAAAATAACGATTACTTGCCGGTTATCACCGGAATTGAATTAAATATTACTGTTCAAGAGGTCTTTAGCTGGTTGAGTTTATAACCCACATTGCGCCTTATCCGATGTCACAATAATTTGGAATTTCAGTAACGATTAAGCGATAATAAATGCGTTTATAATGCGTTTAAGCGATATAAAAAGAAAGCAGATTATAAAAGCGATCGCGCTCAAGCCCCAGGCGCAGAGTATGTGTGGGGTGGGGGTTTGATCGCCGGTCTGGTAACACAAGCATCTTGCTTGTTAATGATTTATCATGCAGCCAGGGAATAAATTCCCTGTCTAATAGCTAAAGTCGGTTAAAACCGACTGGTTGATGGGTTGGTTTGTGGTTCTGGTTTTATATATTTTTTACCTAATAATGGAAATTTTATTTTTCATGTGATTCAATTTTTTGGTAATATGATCTGAGTCCGTTTTAACGGACTTGAGCTTTCAGACGTGGAATTTATTCCCCGTCCGGATGGGTTGGACTAACTGGATGGGTTGGACTAACTGGATGGGTTGGACTAACTGGATGGGCTAGACAGGACAAAAAAATTAGGCTTTTTTGTTTTCAAACCATTATGGCTTTATGGCGATTATATTATCATATTGTTTGGGCAACGAAAAAACGCGAACCTTTAATTACACCTGATATAGAAGATAAATTTTATGGTTATTTAATTGGGAAGGCGGATTATTTAGGTTGTATAATTCATGCTATTGGTGGTATTGAAAACCATATTCATTTTGTGGTTTCCATTCCGCCTAAATTATCTATAGCTGAATTTGTGAAAACTTTAAAAGGTAGTAGTGCTTATCACTATAATCATACTTTGGGGAAAACACAAGAATTTGCATGGCAAGAAGGATATGGAGTTTTTTCTTTAGGTGGTAAACAATTACCGACAGCTGTTGATTATGTGAATAATCAAAAAACACATCATCAAAATAAAACGACAATTCCATTTTTAGAACAGGAAACAGATTAGATATATAAAAATCAGTCCGTTTTAACGGACTTGAGCTTTGAGACGGGGAATTTATTCCCCGGTGAGCTAAGGCTGTAGGAGTTGCGTAACTGCTGTATATCTCTAGCAAGACGAAAAACTACAACTAGGAATGCTACCTAAAAAAATGTTTTTCCCATGGCAAAACTTAATATAATGCTCTTACTATGAGCAGCTACCAATCTTTAAACAAATCTCAGAGAGATAACCGCACAAATAACAGCGACTGGCGGTTGTTTTTACGTCTATTGCCTTATGCGCGTCGTAGTGGAGGACTGCTGACACTGGCGCTAGTGCTACTAATACCCATCGCATTAGCTAACGCAGTACAACCACTCCTGATTGGACAAGTTATTTCCCTGATTCGCAATGAAACAAGTACCTATGAATTTCTCAGCGATCGCCCCCTGTGGCAAGGGTTAAATATCCTGCAAGTATTGATACTCATGTCTATTGTGATCCGACTGTCGTTAACTAGTGTTCAAGGTTATCTGCTACAGAAGCTGGGGCAAAAAATCACTGCGGCGATTCGTCAAGATTTATTTCACCATGTCACATCTCTGGCGGTGCGTTTCTTTGACAACACACCTGTAGGTAAATTAATTACTCGACTCACCAGCGATGTAGAAGTGTTAGGAGATGTATTTTCTACCGGGGCTATTGGTATTGTCTCCAATGTATTTAGTATGTTGGTGATTATCAGTATTATGTTGTCCATTGAGTGGAAACTGGCTTGCTTGCTGCTGGTGATGCTGTTACCAGTGACTTGGTTAATTATTTTCTTTCAGCAGCAGTACCGCCAAGCTAATTACAAAACACGGGAAGAACTTTCTGCTTTAAACTCCCAGCTACAGGAAAATGTAGTTGGTATTAATGTGGTGCAGTTGTTCCGACGGGAAAAATTTAATGCTGAGTTATTTCGCCAGACTAATAAACGCTACGTTCAGCAAGTAGATAAAACCATCTTTTATGATTCGGGGGTTTCGGCAACTTTAGAATGGATTGGACTAGTAGCCATTGCCGGAGTTTTGTTAGTGGGTGGTTGGTTACTTTTAGATAATAGCTTGACTTTTGGGGTTTTGGGGGCGTTTATCTTATATGCCCAGCGATTGTTTGACCCTTTAAGGGACTTTGCGGAAAAATTCACTGTGATTCAATCTGGCTTTACTGCTATTGAACGCATTACTAACATTTTGGATGAACCTATAGAAATCCGTGATGGGATTAATCCCCGCTTTTCCATACTTGATCACCGTCTTGGCTACATAGACGATATCATTAGTAATATGGAATCGCAAAATTTTGATTCTCCTCCTGATTTGGGAGAAATTAAGTTTGAAAACGTCTGGTTTGCCTATAAAGATGATGATTATGTCCTGAAAAACCTAAGTTTTGTGATTCACCCAGGGGAAAAGGTGGCTTTAGTTGGTCCGACTGGGGCGGGGAAAAGTTCAATTATTCGGCTTTTGTGTCGTCTTTATGAACCCACTCAGGGACGGATTTTAATTGATGGGGTAGATATCCGGGAGTTACCACAGGCGGATTTACGCCGGTATATGGCAGTGATTTTGCAAGAGGGGTTTTTGTTTGCTGGTGATGTGAAAAGTAATATTACTTTAGGAGACCATTACACTTTTGAGGAAATTAAACAAGCTGCCGGCAGAACAAATATTGCTGAGTTTATCGAAGAGTTACCCCAGGGCTATGATACTCAACTGCGACAACGGGGGACAAATATTTCTAGTGGTCAAAAGCAACTGTTAGCTTTTGCCCGTGCTGCTATTCGTAACCCCCAAATCTTAGTCTTAGATGAAGCTACTGCTAGTTTAGATGTGGGTACGGAAACTTTAGTGCAAGAAGCCTTAAACCAACTTTTGGTGAGACGTACTGCCATTATTATTGCTCACCGTCTATCTACAATTCGCAATGTAAATAGAATTTTTGTGTTAAAGCGCGGTGAACTAATAGAAGAAGGAAGTCATGATCAGTTGCTACAACAAGGGGGTTTATATGCTACCCTACATAATTTACAAATGTTGGGTTCTTAATTAGGGCTACCAAAGTTTGGTAGATGGAAACCCTGGTGATGATTTTAAAATGGCAGCTTTTTAATGATGGCAAGTTGCTACTTTATGACAAACCAGGCTGATACTATCTATGGCATACTTGATGAATACAGAGTTTTCTGTGGCATTGCAAGAACCTTTTATTTGTAATGTCTTTTTTTTGTCCTTGACTAGTTTGGCTTGGTAAATAAATAGAGAACCGGAGGGTTCCTCAAAACTTAACTCGGCTAATATTGTGTTGTTATCTAAACTTTGCTCAATGATTTTGCCGGCTAGTTTGTAGTTAAACCAACTCCATCCGTGGCGGAGGATTAGTTCTCTTTCTAGCATTTGCACTGGAGTGGGGATAATTCCTGACCCTCTGTATACTTTTCTTAAGCATTGTATGTCACCTGTACGGGTCAAAATGGAGTAAAATGATTCTTGACTGAGAAAACCATAATATCTACCCTCTGGTAAATCTATGGCTGTTGGTGCAAATCTATGTCCACCAAAATGACTAGATTTCCACACCCGGACGTGATCCCATTGTAAATTAGCGATGGCAGCGCTACTGTGGAAATAAAAAGGATTACCATATCTAGCACAACACTGATCATGACTACCGTGAGTACATATTAAAATATCTCTGGTGATATTTGTTTCTGTTTTATCATCGGGTATTTTGCTGTATAAGCACTTTCTGACTACCTCAGCGACTTGTTGAATATCTGGTAACTTAAATTCGTATTTTTGGTATCCATCACTCAACCCTGGTTTTTTTTGATAAATCAACAGAGTTGTGTAGTTGACTTTGTGGGAGTAGTTATTAGTAACTAAAAGAAATCTAACGGGTAACTTAGCCCGGTGTACTTCTTCTACTAAAGTTCGTAAGTTGTGGGGTACCCATTTAGATTGAAAAGCGTCATAGCTCCATGGACCCGGACATTCAACTAATATATATGTTTGGTAGTTGGTAGCAGTACCGATAATATCTTCTCTTACCTCTCGTGCATGGTCAGAACAAAAAAAAGTATTCATGGGGATTTAGTCATCAGTGAATTTTGTGGAGGCTATGGGAAAAAGCTAATGTAACCTTAGCTACATTAGTTACATCCCCAGCGGTAAACGAAAATAATCTGCATTTATGGTTTAAAAGCAAATAGCCACTTTATAACATCATTTTCCGTTGAGGTGTTGTGAATTAATAAAATCTCTAGATTAGAGTTCATTAATGTAATCATTTGGCAGGCTGGGGTAGTTATTTTTAATATCTTATCAAAAAAAATATATGATATTGCAAAATATTCTCAATTAATTAGCAAAAAAACGAATAGGTAGATGATGATCCGGATAGTGCGTTAATACTAACGAACTATCACTGCTATTTTTTGTTCCCTGTGATTTTGCCTGTGGATGGATGTAAAGGGTTGTTAAACTGATAATTTGACTCTAACTGAGTTTGAGCAAAAATGCAAGTCTTTTGGGGTCCGGATAGTTGGGGAAATTAACCACCCAGCCAAGTCTTGAGTAAATCTAGAAGACTGGAACCGCCCCAAATCACGGCAATGATAATTGAAGCACTGAGAATGCCCCCCATGACACATATAACTAAACCTGCCAAAGTAATTGCACCATCATCTTCTACTAAACCAAAGCTGGTGACAAAGACTCCCAAGGCTGGGAGAGAATTGGTTCCGGGAATGGGAATCATCATACAAATTGCCATCAGAGAGATCATGATCCCAATAGTGAGTTTACCTGTTGTGGTGGTGCAAATGTAGCTTAAACGGGGTCTGGCGATGGCTTCAATTCTTTGTAACCAAGGATTGCCGGCTTTGACAAATCTCTGTACTGTGGTGAGTTTGATGGGATGGTTGAGCATTTTGGGCGGTAGCCAAGGAATTCTTGCCCCAATCATCAGCTGTATAGCTAGTAAAAAAATTAGCACCCCGAAGGGGACGGAGAAACCAGGCGCAGGAACTGGTAAAGCTGAAGGAAGAGACAGAATAACTAGCAAAAACCCAAAAACTCTTTCTTCTGCTAACAGCATAATTTCTGCTAAAGTGACTTGTGCTGGGCGGTCTTGGTCAAAAAAATAGCGTTGTAATTCTGTGGATAGTTTAGCCATAGATAAGGGATCAGTGTGTATTGTTAAATTCTTGGTGATTTTTGTAATTGGCAACAGCTACCCTGAGATTACCTTGGTGTTTTGTTAGCAAGCCATGGGCTGCATCTTTGTCTAAACTAGTCCAGTGCATGAGTAAGGCTAACTTCACCCAGTTACCACTGCGTTCTAGTAATAAGCCGGCGGTTTCGCGACTTAAACCTGTTAAATCATGTAAAATACGTAAAGCGCGATCGCGTAATTTGTGGTTAGTTACAGCCACATCTACCATGCGATTGCCGTAAACCTTGCCCAGTTGTACCATTACCCCTGTAGAAAGGATATTTAAGGCCAGCTTAGTGGCTGTACCAGCTTTTAAGCGTGTAGAACCAGCGACAATTTCTGGACCCGTTAATAGGCGAATATCAACATCAGCATCAAAAGGGACTTGTTCACTAGGTACACAGGCAATAAAAATAGTTTTAGCGCCTCGTTGACGGGCAGCATTGATAGCTCCGTGGACAAAAGGTGTAGTTCCCCCGGCGGTAATGCCAACTACCACATCTAGCTGAGTAATCTGTCGTTGGGCTATGGCCGCTTCACCATCAGGGCTACGGTCTTCTAAGTCCTCCGAACTGCGGACTAAAGCACCAGCACCCCCGGCAATAATTCCCTGTACTAACTCTGGGGATGTGCAAAATGTAGGTGGACATTCAGCAGCATCTAACACTCCTAATCTGCCACTTGTCCCGGCTCCCACATAAAATAAACGTCCTCCTTGGCGTAGACTTGCTGCGGTCAAATCAATAGCTTCAGCCAACTGGGTTTGAGCCGCAGCCACCGCGGCCACTGCTTTTTGGTCTTCGCGGTTAAACAAGTCCACCAACTCAACAGAACTAAGCTGGTCTAAGTTGACACTATCAGGATTGACCTGTTCAGTTAAAAGATAGCCGCGTTCGTCCAAGTTTGCCATGATTCACATCAATAACTATAATAAGATTTGGTCTCCCCATCCTCTGGTTTAGCTTATAATAACCCTTCTAATTTGCGCCGCATATTTTCTAGTTCAGAATCAGACATTTCTGGTGCTGCTGATGGCACATCGTTAGAGCGGTAGCTATCCTCATCCTCAACTTGCCAGTCGGTTTCTTCGACATTCGTTTCTGGGGGTAACACTAAATCGCTGTTAGCGGGAATAATTTCCCAGTCATAATCAGCACTTGCACAAAATTCCTTAACTTCTTCAGTATCAATCATTTCTACACTGGGAGTTGGGAAGTCTTGAGCTTCTAATAATAGAGCAAAGCGGAGAGCGTCGTCTTCTGACTCAAACATCAAGATTTTATTGCGTACATATCTTAAGGCGGATGCTGAATTATCCACCACACGAATTGAGTGGATGCCCTCGTTTTCTGTGTTAGGATTGAAAATTAATACAAATACACGCATAGGCGTAATCATGTCCTGTTGTTCTGCGACTTACCTATCTTTTGACATACTCACCGACCTTGAAGGTCGGTGATTCTTGACAGTTCACAGTAACTCGCTGCCGAAACAGTCTTACAGTCACTCCCTGTCCATTTTAGTTCGTGCCGATGCCCCATGCCGACCATTTTTATGCCGGGGTTTTCAACCCATTTTTTAAATAATTGCATATCCCCAAATCTAAAATAGGTTTGTATTCTAAAATAAGCATTTATATTTGTGAAATGGTGCTAGTAGTCACCCCTCTAGACCCAGCCTTAAGTTAAATTAAATGAGTAAATCTTCCCATCAAGATCAAGATCATCATTTTCATGCCGACCACCGCAAGGGTTTTTGGTTGCTGCTGTTGAGTCGCGGAGGCATTACCCTAGGCGGACTGTTGTTAGTGGGAATGGTGGGTGGTATTTGGCGGTTGTGGAATTTTGCCCAAACAGAATTAACGCCCCTAGCAGCAAACAGCATCACCAATACACTCAACCGTCCGGTTAAGTTGGGAAAGGTGACGGGGTTTTCTTTGACGGGAGTAGAATTCGCTGATTCTAGCATCCCAGCCACACCCACAGATCCAGATCAAGTAAAAGTTGATGCTGTACAAGTGAGCTTTGATCCGTTGGAATTGATTTTTCAGCGTCAACTCCAGCTGGATGTTACCTTAGTTAATCCAGATATTTACATTGAGCAAGATACTCAAGGACGCTGGATTAGTACTAAAATAGCTCCGCCTGCTAAACAAGAACTGATTTCGGTTAATTTAGATAAACTCCGGTTTCGTAATGCCAAGTTGGCATTAATACCCCAAGATAGCACTAATAAAGTCGGGTTTTCTCAAATTAACGGCACTGCACAATTGCTGAAACAAAACCAATTAATTAAGTTTAAAGTCAGGGGTGGGGCAGATAGTGGGGGTAATGTTGCTATTCAAGGAGATGTAGTTCCCCAAACATTAACAGCTAAATTACAACTGCGATCGCAAGATTTGTTAGCTGCTCAAATTACCCGCTTGATTAAATTACCCTTTAACTTACAGGCTGGTAAAGTTAGTGGCGACTTGCAAATTCAACTCACACCAGAAAAACCTCCTCTATTATTTGGGGCTACCGACTTACAAGGGGTAAAGCTGCAAGTTCCCCAAATTCCTGAAGCCTTTATCAATACCCAGGGGCGACTTCGGTTTGAGGGCAAGGAAATACAACTAGATAATATTGCTACTAATTACGGGGAAATTCCCCTGGTAGTTACAGGGATCATTAACACCTCAACAGGCTATAAATTGGCAGGGCGTGTTCATGCTGTGAGTGTAGCCAATGCCCAAGCAACTCTGAATATTACTGCACCAGTACCAATAAAAGGGCAATTACAAGCTAATTTGCAAATGCAGGGAGCCATTACTAAGCCGGTGCTTTCTGGCTCAGTTGCCACTATCAAAACTGCCCAAATTGATAAAATTGACTTTAATCATATCAGTAGTAAGTTTGAATTTGTTCCTCGTGATCATCTAGTTACCTTGAGAGATATTCAGGGACGTGCTGTGGTAGGGGGAGAAATTACAGGTGTTGGTCTAGTCAAACTAGGGAAAGTTCCCCAACTCAATTTTAATTTTGCCGCCAAAAAAATTGCTGGAGATGCCATCGCTAAACTTTATAAAAAAGTACCTCCCATAGAAATTGGTACTGTTTCCGCCACGGCCCAATTAACTGGTGCTGCCAATGATGTGCAAACGGTGGTACAGTGGCAAGCCCCCGCAGCCACCTATCCCGGTACAGGTGAAACTGTAATTGCCCCAGACCGTAGTTTGACTTTCCGTAACGTGGTGTTGAATGTGGGGGGTGGTATGGTGCGGGGTAGTGGTAGTTTTGCTCAAGGGCGTTGGCGGGCTGTTGCCCAGGCTGCCAGTGTAGGCTTAACACCTTTTGTAGACCAAGGTCAACTGGCAAATATTTCTTTGGCTGGAGCAGAACTTAATGGTGGTATTACCTTAGAGGGCAAGGCGGAACCTTTTCAAGTTGCCACTATTGACACGGAGGAGGCAGAAATAAACATTGGTGGTGGCACTGTTGCAGTTTCTAATATTGAATTACAAAAGAACAACTTTTCAGCGCACCTGGTGGCTAATAATGTCAGGTTAGGGCGGATCTTGACAGCATCCCCATGGGCTTTGGATGGTTCCCTGGGGGGGCGGTTGCAAATAGCAGGGAATAGAGAAAATTTTACACTCAATACTTTAAGTGGTACTGGTGACGCGCAGCTAAAATTGGCGGGTGGAATTGTGACAGCTACTCAGATAAATTTAGCTAATGGTATGTATCAAGCACAACTACAAACCAATAATCTGCCCGTGCAAGAGTTGGTGGCAGTACCACCACAATTTCAGGGGGGGTTAACTGGTAAATTAAATGTGGCTGGGTCTTTGCAGTCCTTTAGTCCAGAAACTATCCAAGCTAGTGGAGAAGGACAGTTAAATGTTGCCGGGGGAATGATGAGGGCTGCTCAGATCAAGTTGGCTAGGGGGCGCTATCAGGCTGTAGTTAATGCTTCTGGTTTGGCTTTAAATCGTTTTCATGAAAAGTTACGGGGTGATTTGACAGGGTTTTTACAAGTGGCTGGCATTTGGGGTTCTGGGAAATTAGCAGATGTACGGGCTGCTGGACAAGTACAATTGTCTCAAGGTATCCCTGGAATGGAGCGACCTGTGACTGCTGCTGTGACTTGGACTGGTGCAAAGCTGGCTATTGAAAGAGCTAGGGCTGAGGGTTTAAATCTCAGTGGTGATATATTAATTAATGCTGCTCAGGGGTCTTTACCGAAAATTACGCAGTTAAATCTAGATGTACAGGCGAAAAATTACAACTTACAACAGTTACCCATTCAATTGCCTAATCAGTTGACAGTGGCGGGAAGTGCAGATTTTCAGGGAAAAATCACTGGTAATCTACCTGTACCTAATGTGGCAGGGAAGATGGATCTACGAGAACTGGTAGTAGAAAATGTGGCTTTTGAGCCATTGTTAAAGGGGAAAATTACATCAGCAGCCGGTCAAGGTTTAAATTTAGATGTAAAAGGTAATAGTGATATCATTGCTTTAAATCTGGATGCCCAAAACCGCCCCCAATGGTTTACTATCAAACACCAACAAGCATTAGCTACAGGTGAAACACAAGGAAATGATTTAGCCATCAAAGTTGCTAACTTTCCTTTACAAATTTTAAATTTAACACCACCGCCTGATGTGCGCCTGGGTGCAAGTTCAGTGGGGGGGTTGTTAAGTGGAAGTTTACAGGTTAATCTGCAAACATCAGCAGCACAAGGAAATTTAGCGATCGCATCACCCCAAATTGGCCGCATTAGTGGGGATAATTTAGCAGCCCAATTCCGTTACCGTGATGGTAAAGCTATGGTGATTAGCAGTGAGTTGGTTAAAGGCCAAAGTCGTTATACCTTTGCTGGTAATGTTGGTCAAACTCCCCAAGGTCCGGAAGTACAAGGTAAAATCAATATTAATCAGGGTCAGATCCAAGATGTGCTGACAGCAGGGCGGATATTTGAGTTACAAGATTTTCAACAGGGGGTAACAGAATCCGATTATGGCACAGCCAAGGATTTAACTACTACATCCCCCGGATTACCGGAACAGCCTTTGTTAACTCAACTAAAACGCTTTAATGAAATTAATACCCTGGTAAAAGAACAAGAAAAACAACGGCGGGAGTCTAATCCAATTCCCGATTTAGCAGATTTGCAAGGGACTTTTAACGGCGAAATTGCCCTAGATACTGCCACTGCTAAAGGCTTATCTGTACAATTTAATTTAAAGGGTGAAAATTTCACCTGGGGTAAAGAAACAGAAACCCAACGTTTTTCTAATGCTAATAATATTGTTGCTGAAGGCAAGTTAGAAAATGGAGTTTTGCAATTACGACCTTTACGAATTGAGTTAGAAAATAGTCTTTTGGCTTTTGTGGGTAATCTTGGCGGTGATGATCAATCTGGTCAACTGCAAGTGAAAAACTTTCCTTTAGAGTTACTGAATAATTTTGTTAATTTACCAGTTGGTATTTCAGGTAATCTCAATGGTACAGCTGCAATAGCAGGTAGTATTGCCAATCCCCAAAGTAAAGGAGAGTTAGTAGTTAAAGAAGGAAAATTAAATCAGCAGATAGTTGAGTCAGCCCTTGCTAGTTTCAGTTATGCAGACGGACGCTTGAATTTTGGCAGCACTGTTTCCATTGTGGAAACCCAACCAGTGAATATTACTGGTAGTATTCCCTATCAGTTACCTTTTGCTGCTGTTGCACCAAACAGCGATGAAATTAATTTGGATATCAAGGTGAAAAATGAGGGATTAGCAATATTAAATTTTTTGACTGATCAAGCGGCGTTTGAGAAGGGGGAAGGAGTGGTAGACATTGAAGTGCGGGGGACAAGCAAAAAACCAGTAGTCAATGGCATAGCTACTGTTAATAATGCAACTTTTACAGCCCAGGCTCTACCGGAAAAAATAAGCGGTGTTACAGGAAAAGTGCTGTTTAATTTTGACCGGATTTTAGTAGAAAACCTACAAGGTCAATTTAGCCAAGGTAATGTGGTAGCATCTGGAGAAATTCCTATTTTCAACAACAGACGAGAAAAGTCTGACAATCCCCTCACTGTTGAAATCGACCAACTAGTTTTAAATTTGAAAGATTTGTACCAAGGGGGCGCTAATGGTAATTTACGCATTACAGGTTCAGCGCTGAAGCCGCAAATTGGCGGTCACGTAAATTTATTCGATGGTCAAGTTTTACTAGCAAATGGGGCTAACTCACCAGCACCAGGGAATAGTAGCAATGACTTGTCATCTATGCTTCGAGATGCTAGGGGAAAAAATAATAATAAAGATAATTCAGTCAGTGGCGAAAGTTTAGCTATTTTTAATAATTTAGATATACAATTGGGTAAAAACGTAGAAATCAATAATCCACCTATTCTCAGCTTTTTGGCTACAGGAAACCTGACTGTTAACGGTTCCTTTGCTCAACCAATACCTGATGGTACTATTACACTGGAGCGGGGTGGGGTCAATTTGTTTACTACACGGTTTAAGCTGGCTCGTGGTTACAACAATAAGGCGACTTTTAGACCATCACAACCCCGCGACCCGGAATTAGATGTGCGGTTGGTGGCTAAGGTGCTAGATGTGGTGCAAAGTAGTGATTTTTCAAGAGCAAATACTTTTGGGTTAGCAGCTTTAGAAAATGTCCAAGTTCAAGCCAATGTCCAAGGTTTTGCGAGTCAACTTAATGAATCAGTGGAACTAACCAGCAGTCCAGCCCGGTCAGAAACTGAAATTGTGGCTTTGTTGGGGGGTGGGTTTGTGGATGGACAGAAACGTGGAGATAGCACTTTAGGTCTAATTAATATCGCGGGTTCAGCTGTGTTGAGCAATTTTCAGTCAGCTTTTAATGAGCTTGGTACTGCTTTAGGTTTAAGCGAATTGCGTATATTTCCCACGATTATTTCTAATAATCCCGAAGGAGCAAGGAGCAATTCTACTTTAGAATTGGCAGCGGAGGCTGGGATGGATGTTTCTCCTAAAGTGTCTATTTCCAGTATTAAAATTTTGACAGCTAATGACCCGTTTCAGTGGGGGGTAAATTACCGCATCAATGATGAAATTCGTCTGCGTGCTTCCACAAATTTAGAAAATGATAGTCGTGTGACGGTGGAGTTTCAACGGAGGCTGTAAATCAGTATTGGATTTATCTATGGTTTCTATGGTAAATTTCTATCATTGATCAGGATAAAATGTTGCAAAAGCATACAACTGTCTGTTATATGTGTTGTTGGCACGTATACCAATTTCAAATCCGGGTTTTTACTAACCCGTGTAGGAGCGTTACATCAGACGTTTCTACTTTTTTTTAGGTTTAACATTTAACTGTCATCTCGTCCATGAATTTGAGCGGGTGGACTGGTGGCTTCAACTGCGGTAAATGGTTGGAGAATTTTGTAAGTGTGGTTTGCACCTTTTGGCACTACCCAAGAACTGCCGGGTTCTAATAGTATCATTTGCCCTTCTATGTGCAGTTCTGCACGTCCGTTAATGACATAGCCCACTGTTTCATAGTCGCGGACAGTGGTTTGTTTATCTCCTGTTGGTTGTTCGTTTTCCCAAAGACGCATGGAAACAGATTTACCAGAGGCTAAGTATTTCTGACCAAGTTGACCTTTGGGGGAATGGCTAGAGTCGATTTTTTTTACACTTGTGTCGGTCATGGTCTAAATCCAATCATCTGTATTTCATAAACATCATATGTGCGGGCAAGATGCCCGCTACAGTTATCTACACAGCAGCGCCTGTGGTGGGCTGGGGTGGCTGAATTTCATTTGCTACTCGTTGCTGATATAGCCGTGCTAATTGCAGTTCATAGTTCCGCAAATCTTGGTGAATTTTCTTAAAAATTGCCGTTGCTACTGGGTCAGTGTACATGGCACACAGGTTACTAATGTCACCAATACCTGTTTGCACATCCCCTAGGGCGCAACGTAATTGATATATGTCATCGCTACCAGTGAAAGCACTTTTTACCTTGGCGTATTGGTGGGCGATGTTGGCGAGTATGGAGGGTTTTTGACCGAGGGTGTCCAGATAGGTTTCTAACCTCTGAATATGCTGCTGTTTATTACTAATCATCTCCTGAAAATGCGATCGCGTTTGGGGATCTGATTCTTTTTCTGTGTAATGTTCCAAGGCTTCCAAGGAATAACGCTCACCACTTAATGCTGTATTCAAAGCTCTGGTGATGTCATTTTTAGTAGAACCTCCCCAAGCATCGGCTAATTTCCACCATTCCGCTCTGGTGTCTTGTTCGTCTGGAAGACCCGCATCTTTACCACCGTAACCCAAACGACTAAGTAGGGCTGTGGTGAAAATTGCTAAATCTCCGGGTTCACGAGAAGTAATTAAATTACCGTCTACCACTAACGGCTCATCCAGATAATTTGCACCTGCATTGATCATGTCTTTGCGGATAGCATTAAAACCAGTGGCTTGTTTACCTTTGAGTAAATCACCTTCAATTAACAGTTGTGGTCCGTGACAAATGGCTGCTATCCATTTTCCCTGTTGCATCGCTGCTTGGACAAACCGGACTGTGTTGGGGTTGCGGCGCATTTTGTCGGGAGCCATACCACCGGGAATAACTACTGCATCAAACTGTTCAACTACAGCTTCTGTGGTGGTAGCGTCGGGTTGTACTGCGAGTTTCCCTCGTTTACCTTTATATCTTTGATTCATGCGTGAACCAAGGACAAGTACTTCCATCCCGGCTTGTTTTAAGCCATTACAAGGGATGGTAAATTCCATATCTTCTACTCCATCTTCTATGAGGATGGCAACTTTTTTGTTATTGCTCATAAGATTTCCTAATTAATTTCCTGATTAATTATTGCTTAAACTGCGGGAATTTCACTTGTTGGCGATGTAGTAAAGAGTTCTTCGTAATCGTGAGAGAAGTAATGATGAAATTTGGCGAATTTCTCAGGACTAATGGCATTTTGTAACACTGCAAATACAGCCCGGACATGAATAGCGGTAGTTGTTGGTTCTATATTTTCTCTTTGACTAACACGAGTAATAAATTCTTGCAGGTTGAAAGATTCACTTGGTTGTTTTTCTTTGGTTTGCAAATATTGGCTGAGTTCTGGTGGTAATTGTGCAGCTATTTCCTTGGTTTCCTCCCTGGGGATGCGCTCTGTTAAGGTTTCTAAAGTGGCATGGGTAGCCTGTTCTGCTTCTTCGCGGGAATTGGATTGAGCTAGGCTTTGTACATGAGTAATAAATTCTTGATATTCCATTTTAACCTCCGATTCCTAACTTTCCTAACTCATTAATTAGTTACTAAAGCACTTATTAAACACGTGAGATACAAATGTAAACTATCATGTAAATTATCATGTAAATTATCATGTAAACTATGGCCTTGTAAGGCAAGCGTCCACCTTGCTGATGATGTACTTCTGTACCTCAATTAAGCAAAATTGGCAGCAAAACCGGCTATAATCGGGCAAGATGCCCGCAGCAATTGTTATCTATTTGTTATCCCAATACTTATTTACTAGCTTAGGACTCAACAAGTGTTTTATCGTCGTTCTTAGGAGATATGTTTTTTATGACTTTAGTAATACATCTCCCGTGATACAAGGCTGTAATCTGGAAAGGTTATGATTGATGAGTGGATAAATTAGTAAGTATTATTTATAGTAAAAAAATGGTAGAAATTAATCCTGATGATTTAGATCAAGCAGTGACGGAATCCTACGGTACTGGTGTTAAGGAGCTACCGGGATACAATATTGGTGGACGGACTCTCAGACAAAGAAGAAGAGAGTATAAACATACTAGTCCAGAAATTACTGGTGGAGATGTTGATGCTAAATGGCAACTAGAAGATACGGTGGGAGATGAGGCTGTAGGTGGTACTGCTCCTACTCCTGATCAAAATGTGACTGATGAAATAGGAAAAGCAGTAGGATTACCTATGGAAGACCGGGCTTTTCTCCACACCCAGGATATTTTAGAACAACGTGATCGTTCTCGCTGGGAATTAGATCCCATGTCTTCTGATGATTACTCTGAACGCAGGGATTGATTTTTGGCTCATTCAGTGGCTATTTGCCAAATTTTGATGCCAAATTTTGATAGTTTTGTCAGCACTACCACTGGCCAGGGTTTGACCGTCTAGACTCAAATAAATAGTATTTACACTTCCTGAATGTCCGGTTAAGGTGTGTAGTACTTCACCTGTGGAAAGTTGCCAAATTTTGATGGTTGTATCAGCGCTACCACTAAAAAGGATTTTACCATCAGCACTGATGGCAATTGACTTGACCTCACCAGAGTGACCGGTTAATGTTTGCAGCAGTTCACCTGTGGAAAGTTGCCAAATTTTGATGGTTGTATCAGCACTACCACTAAAAAGGGTTTTACCATCAGGACTGATGGCAATTGACTTGACCTCACCTGAGTGACCGGTTAAAGTGCGGATAGGATCGCCAGTGCGCGGGTTCCACAATCTAATTTTACTGTCGGCGCTACCACTGGCGAGAATTGTTCCATCTTGGCTAATGGCTATAGCATGAACGGTGTAAGAATGCCAAAGTGTACAAATGCGATCGCCTGTATATAAATGCCAGATTTTGATTTTATTACTTCCACTGGCCAGAATTTGCCCATCTGGGCTAATGGCTACTACATTAACTGGTTTTTGATGTCCTAACAGGGTATGTAGTAGTTTACCAGTTTTTAAGTGCCAAACTTTAACGTTACTTTTGGGATGGTCACAACTACCAACAGCTAAAAATTGATTATCGGGACTAATGGCCACAGAGGAAATTCCCCCTTCGTTACTGGTGAGGGTGCGAATTTGTTTCCCAGTCTCTAAATTCCACAGGTTGATATTTTTGTCTGTACAGCCACTGACTAAAACCTCTCCATCTGAACTAATGGCTAAGGATGTTATTTTGCCAGAATGTGCAGTTAGGGTATGCTTGGGGCTGGGGGTTGGTAGGGGGGAATTTTTTTCTAGTTCCGCTATGGTATTTAACAGCTGGTCTACTTCGGAAATACCCTGGTTATTACCTATGGCTGTGAAATAATCCTTTAACTTTTCTAGATATGCTTTATCTTCTATTTTCACTGCTGATTGCATCGCCTGTAAAGGATTGATAAATTCCTCTGCTGGCACTTGACGCAATTTCAACCATGTGTTAATAGAGTAATCAACCTGGGACTGTGACCATGAGCGATCGGGTAAATAAGATAAACTTTGGGCTAGTTGCAAAGCTAACTCTGGAACCCAGTAATGGCGCTGATTTTCCAGGGCTTGATAAACCTCTTGATAACCTGTGGCGCATACCCGCAGAAACTCTTCTACAGATTGTAGGTTAGAGGTTTCTTGCAGTAAACTAGGCAGCACCTGGGGTAATAGAGGGGGAACATCATAGTCAACTAAATGATAAGCATCCGCCACCCAAGCCACCACCAAGCAATGACAATTAATTAGTACTTGACAAAGTTTCTGCCAATCTTGATGGTTAATTTGATAGTTTAAGGATAATTTACTGATATCAATTCCTTTTTCTTGCCATTTTTCTACTTTTTCTAAAATTGCCAGGTTAGAGACATTATCCCCGCCTAAATTATTGATTTCTTCCGTATCCTCCCCCATGAATAATAACTCATCCCTGACTTTCTTCCATTCTAAAGCCCGACTTTTGGCTGAGTTGTGCAGAATTTCCCGATAAGGTAGGCGAAAAATTGTTTTGTAGTAATAGGTTTCCTGACCTAAGCCCCAGTAAGCAATGCGAAAATTGAGATAATCCCCGTCATGCTCTGATTCTAAAATTAAAATCGGCTCTGTTTTCAACATCCCAAACAAAGCTTTGATACTAGACTCACTATGAAACCGCTTACTATCCCAGGCCCCTGCTAACAGTTCTGTTGGTCTCATGGGACTGTGGAGGGAATAATATTTGTGAAGAAATTTTCGTAAACCTTCAGCCAATATTGGCTCAATTTGCGAATTTTCTAGATTGTTTTGCTCAAATTTGTCAAATTTAATTTGTGGAGGAGCGAGAAAAATTTTTAAGGGTGTACGTTGATAATTTGTCCCAGAATCTAAAATTTGTGAAGGATAAAGTCTTAATGGCCAGCTTTCAATAATTTTGGCTATTTCTGGCAGTTTTACAGATGTTTCTTTGGTTTGGTTAGCTATTTGTAGTTGGGTTTCTCGTTGGTAAAGAGCTAGTTGCTGTTGTAGGATTTTTTGTTGATCAAATTCTGTAATTCCACTATCTTTCTCTAGGGGTAAGTTGAAAGTTCTGATTAATTCTTTAATTACTTGATGAAATTGAAAGTCGCTCTGGGAGAGGGTTTCTTGAGTACGCTTTTGAATTAAAGTGACTATTACTGGTGTGAATTCTATCACTAATTTAGTGAGTAATCTTAATCCTTGCTCCATATTAATATTCCGGTTTTATGTAAATGAAGTTATGGACGCTGCTTAATTGCAGTATGATTTATGTTTTGCGCCGGGTTAGGGTTGGGAAAATCCAAGCTAATGCTTGGTAAGTGGTTATAAAAGGTGGATTATGGATTATATAATAATTGGCGCTTTTTTTGTGCATTAATAGTTTAGTGCATACTGCTTATACTACTATTTTAAGAAACATTTTTGTAAAACCAAAGAAAAGTCTAATATAAATGCTCATGTTGTGGCGGGAGCATCCTGCTTGCTGATGTGGTTGCGAACTTCAAAGAGATGTAAATGCAGTAAATATTTTAAATCTTGCCAAGCAAACCAGGGGAGAGCATCCCCGAAGTAACGCTACAGGAGTGGGGATATCTACTGTGGTTGGTAGAATCACCCTGCGTTTACGCCGGGGACTGTCAATCATTTAACAATTACACAAATTAAAATTTGATTCCTATTTGTCCGTTGACTCCCCGTACGGAGTTGTAACCAGCACCTAGAAAGATGTTATCAGTAGCACCAACATGAACACCACCAGAATAAGCTACTCCTTTATCTTCTGAATACCAGCCAACTCCTACATAGGGGGAAATAATTGGTAAACTGATAAATTTTAAAACATCTCCTCCCACAGCGTCGTCGGGTCCTTTTCCTAGCTCAACGCCAAAACCTAAAGCTCTAACTCCTACAGCATAGGTAACCTCGCCATCTTTTTCACCTACAGAAACCCAAGGTCGTGGTAAAAACTGAGCAGATGCTTGACTAGGGAATAATAAAGGTAAGCAACTGAGTGATGAAATTAATATTTTGGTAATAACGGCTTTTTTCACGTTTTCCTCCTACACTACTATTATTAGTCAGCGATTATTCAAATTAAATTACATCATGTCACAAGAATCTATCAAAGCAATAGTATCAGCCTATTTTGCCAACATTGCGGCTATGAGTCCAGAGGGGTGGGTAGGGAATTTTGCAGAAGATGCTGTTGGCGTGGTTGAGGTTGTGGTTTGTAGATTTGGGTAGTGGGGCGAAAAAGCCCCACATGACATGAGAAGTTAAAATCTATCAGGAGGTAAAGTAGTCACCCACAGTGAGAGTACCGGCGTTGTTATCACCAGCAGCGAAGGTAAACCTCTGTGCGTACAGAACTAAATCGTTATTGGATTGGAAACCTGCTGTACCGTCGTTAATGGATAAATACTGTCGCCCTCTCCAACCAAAGAACACAGCAGAGTTAATTCCTAACGGCTGTGCGCCGGGGGTGGCTTGATTTGCATCAGTATAGGCAGCATTCACCGCCTCAGCTATGCTTGTAGTACTGATTCTACCTGCGTTGAATAACCCTACTGGGTCTGGGTTACCATTGGTCAACTGGAAGCGATCGCCCTCTCGTTGATCGAATTGAATCAGGTTATCTGTATAGTTGAGTAGAGAGTCCGTCAGGTTTTGGTAGACAAAGATATCAGCACCATCGCCACCATCTAGCAGGTCAGCACCAAGACCACCAATTAATGTATCATTCCCTGCAAATCCTAGTAAACGGTCATTACCTCCCAAGCCAGTAAGTGTGTTATTGTTCGCATTTCCTCTCAAAAGGTTACTGCCATTATCACCTGTGGGGTTTTCCCCACTGATGGGAGCATCATCATTCCTGACGGTAATGGAGGCCTGATCAACACTGATGACCGATTGTGGACTGGTTAAGGATGGCCTGCGGAGTTTGAGAACAATGGTTTCATGTGCTTCTACCCTTGTGTCTCCCAGTAAATCCAGGGTGATGGTTTTGCTGGTTTCACCCGCGCCAAAGTTAATCACTCCTTCCACACCACCTGCGACTCCTCCTATCTGTATGTTGTTGTAGTCACTGTTATAAGTTGTATTACCCATAAACACATATCCCACACTACTCTCCCCGCTTGCGTTTTCACGAGTGACTGTAAAAGTGAGCGGTTGACTACCGCTGTCACCTTCGTTGATACTTGTGGTGGCGGTGTTTACCTTGTAAGTTACTGCTGTAGGGGCTTCGTTAACATCAGTGACGGTGAGGGTGAAGTTAGTTGTTAGGTCTGGTGTATTCCCCACTGTAGTGTCGTCTACGTTGACTGTGACGTTATAACTGGCTTTGGCTTCGTAGTTGAGGACTGTACCTGCTTTTAGATATAGGATATTTCCAGCTACTTCAAAACTACTTGCACCGTCACCAGTTAAGGTGATGGCGTTTGTTCCTAGTCCATCGTCGGTAATGTCAATCTCTGCTACTTGAACGCGGGTTGTGGTGCTGGTGTTTTCTGCTAAGGTTGTGGCTTGATTGTTGAGGGTTACTACTGTAGGAGCTTTGTTAGTTAGAGGCTGTTTAAATATCTGCCCGTAGACTCCAGTAAAAGAACCATCTTGTCCTCCTGTTGATTGCCAAGTTACTATAAATGCACCGTCAGTAAGCGCAGTTACAGATGGCTCCTGCTGAGCATTGTTAGTGTGAGTGTTGACCAGAAACTCAGTGCCATTGGGAGTTCCATCTGCATTGTAGCGCTGCCCGTAGATTCCATAACCCTCCCCGAGGAGAACACCCTGTTTGTCTTGTCCATCTGATGTCCAAGTGACTACAAAGCCACTGTCGCTGAGGGCTGTTACTGATGATTGAAACTGATTGCTGGTAGTGTGAGTGTTGACGCGAAACTCAGTGCCATTCTTTGTGCCATCTGCATTATAGCGCTGTGCGTAAACTCCCCAACCAGACCCATCTTGTTCTGTTGATGTCCAAGTGACTACAAAACCACCGTCTTTTAAGGCTGTTACTGATGATTCATCTTGATTATTTGTGCTGTAATTATTGATACGAAACTCGATGCCATTGGGAGTACCATCTGCATTGTAGCGCTGCCCATAGATTTCATTATTAGAGGTGGATTGTGTCCATGAGGTCCAGGTGACGACAAAGCCACCGTTATCGAGTGCAGCTATTGATGGTTTAGTCTGAGCGCCCGTAATATAAGTATTGATACGAAACTCGATGCCATTGGGAGTACCATCTGCATTGTAGCGCTGCCCATAGATTCCATAATCATTGCCATCTTGCTGATTTGATTGCCAAGTAACCACAAAACCACCATCACCGAGGGCGGTTACTGATGGGTAATTTTGAAATGACAAAGTATAAGTGTTAACCCGAAATTCGCTACCAACTTTGGTTAAGGTATCACTATTATCCGTAAGGTTTATAGTCTGTTGACCAGTGGATAGAGTGTATTTACTGGGGTTTGCTTGTAGTTCTATGGTGATTGTTTCAGTAGGTTCGTAAATGGTGTCGTCGATGACGTTGACGGGAATTGTCACACTGGTTTGACCTGCGGGGATGACAATAGTACCGGGTAGGGTGGTATAGTCTGTTCCGTTGGTGGCTGTACCACTGACGATGTAGTTGACAGTGATGTTTTCTGCCGCTGCTGTGCTTAATGTCAGAGTGAAAAGGCCGTTGGTGGTTGGCTCTGCTGCATCCGTGGTGGGGGTTAAACTTAGGGTGGGAAGAATTGGTTCTGTTAATTTAGCGATAAAGATGTCATAACCGCCCGCACTGGTGAGGGTGGTGTTGCCGAAGGTGGCTGGACCGGTCAAAAGTCCAGTGGTGTAGATGTTTCCACTACTACCTAGGGCTATGCCATAACCTTCGTCATAACCAGTACCCCCCATTTTTTGTGCCCAGGCAAAGGTGCCATCGCTATTCTGTTTAGCTATGAATATGTCACCCTGGCCCGCACTGGTGAGGGTGGTGGTACCAAAGGTGGCTGTACCATTAAAATATCCAGTAGTGTAAATGTTTCCACTAGCATCTATGGCTATGCTTCTGGCCTGGTCTTGACCAGTACCACCACCCGCTTTTTGTGCCCAAGCAAATGTGCCGTCGCCATTCTGTTTAGCTATGAATATTTCCCAATTGCTGGTACTGGTGAGGGTGGTAGTGCCAAACGTAACTGTACCACCGCTGGTAGCGTTACCGTTGAAATATCCAGTGGTGTAAATGTTGCCGCTATTATCTACAGCTATGCCACCGCCAGCATCGTCACCTCCACTACCACCTGCTTTTCGTGCCCAGGCAAAGGTGCCATCGCTGTTCTGTTTGGCTATGAATGTGTCTTGACTACCCGAACTAGTGAAGGTGGTGGTGCCAAAGGTGGCTGCACCAGTGAAAAACCCAGTAGTGTAGACGTTGCCGCTACTATCTACAGCTATGCTATTGGCAGATTCAGTACCAGTACCGCGCGATAGTTGTCCCCAAACCAGGGTGCCATCGCTATTATGTTTAGTTATAAATGCGTCAAAGCCTGCAGGCGTGTAAGTGGTAGTACCAAAGGTAACTGTACTATTTAAACTTCCAGTGGTGTAGACATTGCCGCTACCATCTACTGCAATGCTTCTGGCGAGGTCGTAACCGCTACCCCCAATTTTTTGTGCCCAGGCAAAGGTGCCATCGCTATTCTGTTTCGCTATAAATATGTCATCATTGCCAGCACTTGTGAGGGTGGTATTGCCAAAGGTGGCTGTACCCTGGAAATATCCTGTGGTGTAGATGTTGCCACTACTATCTACTGCAATGTCCATGGCGGTGTCGGTACCGCCACCGCCAGCTTTTCGTGCCCAGGCAAAGGTGCCGTCGCTATTCTGTTTCGCTATAAATATGTCATCACTGCCAGCACTTGTGAGGGTGGTATTGCCAAAGGTGGCTGTACCCCCAAACCTTCCAATGGTGTAAACGTTGCCACTACTATCTACTGCAATACTTCTGCCGAAGTCCATATAACCACCACCCGCTTTTTGTGCCCAGGCAAAGGTGGGAGTCAACAATCCCCCATAACTAGACAGGGCATCGCTGGTAAAGGCCAGGGATAAGTCCATATCCCCGGTGGTTACTTCTAAATTCCAATCCCCCTTTAGTGCCGCACTACCAGTTAAACTCTTAGATGCTGCTACTTTAGCACCAGTTATATTACTTAGGTACTGGATCAACTCTTCTCCTGCATCTCCTGCAGCTACGTTACAGCCGTAGAGTAGCAGGTTAGTAATATGCCACTGTTGTAGTTCACTACTGTAGCGGTGCAGGGTATCTAGGCTCAATTGAGTGTCTCCCACATACAAGCAACCTGGCGCACCGTGGGTGACTAGGTGAACAGTGGTAACTACAGGATATTGGGCTAGTGCTGCGGTAATTTGTTCTACCCCATCTTTACCACTATCTATCAGGATGACGGCTATTCCTGGTTTAACTCCGCTGAGGAGTTGACTCACTGCGGGAACTTGGGAGTCTATAAACAGGACTTCTTGAGACGGAATCTGATCTGCTGTAGTTGCTGGAGAAAGTTTCATGGTTACCATTGGTAGGTTGCACTCCTAGTCTTGACTTGATTATTTGAACGGATAGAGTATTGCTGATTATTTTGCGCCCTGTGAAAAAGGATTAAACCCATGGGGCATTTAATCTTAAGGGCTTGTGCCCATGTACGGAACCTGTAACCCTGACAACCGATTTTTAATATGGCGGTTTTCGCTGCTTAGTGAGGTACATCATTAACAAGCAGGATGCTTGTGTTACAAGACGCTCATTATTAACAAGCAGGATGCTTGTGTTACAAGACGCTCATTATTAACAAGCAGGATGCTTGTGTTACAAGACGCTCATCATTAACAAGCAGGATGCTTGTGTTACAAGACGCTCATTATTAACAAGCAGGATTTAACTACTATTGCGCCATTGAAAGGGGTGAGTACGAGGATATAAAACCTTTTTTGCGGTTAACCTTATAGGTTTTACTATCCAACAATATACTAGCTGCATTGTCTAGATTTGTCTACCCTTATTCAATATTTTTTTTAGTCTGAATTTGGGCTATTTAAACTGACTAATATAGCTGGAATGTGCTTATATGACTGGGTTTTATAGCTTAGGTTAAGAATAGGTTAAGGATAGGTTAAGGGGAGGTTAAGAAATTAAGTGATAAAGTTTTTCGGATATGGTTTTAATGTGAAATTGAAGGGAGTGTTATCCACTAATCTGTTGTGCTGCTAAATCCAATAATCTGTATTTCATAAACATAACTATTGCGGGCATACCTCGACTATACTTTGACTACGCTCATTACTAAGCGCTCAGTACAAGTCTTGCCCGCTAAAGATATACCTCCCTTGGTGAAAATTTGCTATAATTTCTCGAACAAGGGATCTTCTAATTCATAACCGAACATTTCCCCCATGGATTTTAACCGATATTTACTGGGGATGCCTTGTTGCTTGAGCCAATCGTTTAATATAAACACTTTGTGCATCAGGAATATTTCTAAGGCTTCGACATTAAAAATAATACCTTTTTTCTGGCTAAATTCCGTAGGAATAATCATGGCTGCATAACGGACTAATTCCCCCGATGTCCAATTGAGTAAAAATGGTAACCATGGGTATTTGGCATCTAAACGTAAAAACCACTGCCTTAATTGGGGTATCTCGGCAAGTTCGCGGATGTCGCCTGGTTCTAACTCATATTTGATATCAAAGCGTAACTGCTGTTCATAAGATGCGATCGCGTTTTCTTGTAGTAGTGGATCAATCACCTTAAGAACAGGTGAAATATCCAGATTATCAACGCAATCGTTGTCGATAGTAATGATCATTGATTCCGGGGCTAGTTGTTGGATCATCAAGGCAAGTTGAGTATCTAGGGTAGCAGCTTTGAGGATGTGATGCCACATTTACACAGGGTTAATTTAGGGTTAATTTCTTGGTGTATTTCTGTGACGATACTTTTTTGCAGACATTACACCCGTCTCTAGATGGAAATTTATGATAATTTTAAGCTAAAGTTGTAATGAGTTTGTTTAAGATAAAATGTCAACATTGAAACGGGAACACCCCTAATAGTTAACCAACTTAACTATGGACAACAAACCAACACCAAAACCAATTCGTTCTTTAGAAGATGCGCTAGATCGGTGTCAACTCCTGGGTATGCGGGTCAGTCGCCAGCGTCGGTTTATCCTAGAGTTGCTTTGGGAAGCTAAGGAGCATCTTTCCGCCAGAGAAATTTATGATCGCCTTAGTCAGCAAGGTAAAGATATTGGTCACACTTCTGTTTATCAAAATTTAGATGCGTTATCCAGTCAGGGGATTATTGAGTGTATTGAACGCTTTGACGGGCGTTTGTACGGTAATATCAGTGATTCCCATAGTCACGTCAACTGTATTGATACTAATCAACTTCTGGATGTTCACATACAACTACCACCGGAGTTAATCCGTGAAGTTGAGGAAAAGACAGGAGTACACATTACTGAATATAGTATTAATTTTTATGGTTATCTCCATTCACCAGTACAACCATGAGTTTTTAATCACTTCAAGGGAGCAACAGGGAACAGGCGGAAATAAATAACGTGTACGGGGTTTTTTCAAAGATAAAATACTATGTATTGGTATCTAGTATTTTGTTGACCTCGAATAACTTGATTATCTCAGAGAAAATGTAGTTACAAAAAAATTATATACAAAGTGTCGTAAATATGATAAATGTTATAGGGTGGGAAAAATGTAATAATAAGCGGGGACTGAACTGTTTTCTGATCGGGAAATAACGGTATTGATGTATTTGTTGAAACTATGAGTTATCAACCCCTAAATAAACACCTAAAACTATTGTTAGTTGACCAAGACCCCATCTTCCGGTTAGGGCTGCGGTTGGCTTTGTCAGCAATACCTGACATTCAAGTGGTGGGGGAAGCGGAAACAGATACACAAAGTTTACAAAAATTGGCAGCATTGGCTCAACAAGACCCCAACTCTGTTAATTTAGTGGTTTTAGAGTTGGGTAACAGTCGCTCGGTTGTCAGTCAGCAACAAGGCTTACAACTCTGTCAACAATTAAAAATTCAATACCCCCAATTACCACTGTTCTTACTTAGTTCTGTGCAAACACCAGGATTATTGTTAGCTGTGCGGGCTGCTGGTGTGAATGGCTACTGTCCTAAAGGAACTCCCACTACTCAGTTAGTGGCTGCTATGGAAGAAGTGGCTAGAGGTGGTTTTTATTGGTTTCCCGGTCAGCCATGGGGAGATATAACTACCCAGATCCCCATCACTCCATCCCCTAGGCTTCCTTTGGCTGGGGTGCGGAAAAATTGGTATTTGTCAGGGGTTGGCTATATTGAAGCTAGTTTAGCTGAGGTGACAGCCCAATTACAAATCCCTGGACTGCCATTAATGGACAGAGCGGTTTTGGCTGGACACCGACGAGAACTTTTAGCAGCTCGTTGGTTGCTGGGTCGGTTGTTAGTTTCACCCCAGGAGAGAAAACAAGAACAACAACCTTCAATGTCTCCTGCTACTGCGCCACAACCGCCTGTAATACCTGCTGTAATGCCGGCTGTAAGTGCCACCGGTACAACATTGGAGTTACAAACACAACCAATAAATGCGCCTTTACTTAGTCCCCGATCGCTACAATCTGACTTATTTTCATTATGTGTGACTAAGTTACAATTCCCCTTACAAAATATCACAGATGTATGTTTAGAAATTGATATTTTTCGGGAAGATGAAAAAAGAGAGTTACTATATTTAATTCTGCAAAAACTAACTCAAAGACTGGATGAGTTACGGGTTTCTCAAGTCACAATTGATCATTTAGATAGCCTAAAGGATACCATACTATATGATTTATGGCAAGAGGTAATTACAGATTTTTTTGGTAAATTCTATCAAGTGCGGCTAGATAACCAAAATATAGAAGTTGTAAAACTACTGCTGCCAAATTACCGGGGGGTACAAACGGAAATTATCAATAAAATTCCCTTAGTGGTGGAATTATTGGCTTATTTGGTATTTCAGACAGATTTCCAGGTTGATAATACTGCTTATAGTGCTGGGACTGCTGAAGCCCAGTCCCAAGCATTAATAATTTTAGAAAATTTATTAATTCAGTTGGGGAATAGTGTATTACAACCGTTGCTGAACTCTTTAGCAGATGTGGAAGAAATTAAACAGAAATATTACGACCGCAGCTTAATCTCTACGCGAGAAATAGAACGTTTCCGTAATGATTTGTCATGGAAATATCGCTTAAACAAGTATATTAATGAACCAAAGGCAATATTTGAAAGTAGCTATGAGTTATTTGTGTTTACACCGCGGGGTATTGCTAAAACTGCTATTTACGCCCCCCGTGGTCAGGAACTAGCAAAACTTTCTGGTATTCCTTTATTAGTGACACTAATACTAGAATTTAGAGATGCGATCGCACCACGGTTGCAATCCTTATTATCTATCATAGGTAGCGGTATTGTTTTTGTGCTGACAAAAATAGTTGGTCGGGGTTTGGGTTTAATTGGTCGGGGTATTCTACAAGGCATTGGCAGTGTATCATTAACAGAAAGGAATTTAAAGCGCAATGGTGAGCGGAGTAAGTAAGGATTGACACTCACCGGCGTAAAGGGTCAGAGATTCTGTACTCTAGCTTACCACTGGCTCCAATAGAGTTTCGCCTATTTTGAGTTCATAAATTCCAATTGCGGCGGAAATAAAAGAAACCTTCCAGAAGGTCTTGTATAGCGGTGTTGGTGTTTAATTTCTGTTGACTCCACTGTGTAGCTGTGTTGGTGATGATTTCTGAGTAGCTGGGATAAACACAAGGTAAATTTGCTAGTTCTTGAATGGGAACTTTTTGGGAGATGGCTAAGGAAATTAAGTTAATTAATTCTGCTGCTTCTCCCCCTAGTAGTGACCCTCCCAATATTTCCCCGTTGGGAAGAACTATTAATTTACATATACCTACAATTTCATCTTTCAGGTGGGCTGCTGCTATTGATTTATAATGTTGGCGCAAAATTAAAATTTTATCTGGTGTATATTGGCGTTTGGCTTGGGCTTCTGTCAAACCTACTTCTGCTATACAGGGATGAGAATACAGAGACCAGGGAATGTGTCCATAATTAACTGCTAATGTGGGAAAAAACAAAGCATTTTTGACAGCTGTTCTGGCTTCGTAGTAGGAAACATTGGTAAAATCATAACCGCCTATCACATCCCCGCAGGCATAAATACGGGGGTTGGTGGTTTGTAATTTATCATTGACCAATAAACGCTTTTGCCGCCACTTTACCCCCACTGCTGCTAAGTTGAGAAATTCTAGGTTTGGTTGTTGTCCACTTGCTAGTAAGATTTCATCGGTTGCAATGGCTTTATCTCCTGCTTGAACCCATTTTTGATTGTCTATCAGTTTGACTTGAGTTACTGGTTTTTGGGTGAGGACGCGGACACCATCAGCTTCTAGTTGTGCTTGGAGTAGGTGGGCTGTTTCTGGGTCGGCGTAGGGCAAGATAGATGTAGATTTAACTACTAGAGTCACATGACAACCCCAGCGGGCTAGGGTTTGGGCTGCTGGAATACTTTGGGGAATACCCCCAATAATTAGCCAATTTTGCGGTAATGTCGGTTGCTGGAGAGTTTGCCAAAGGTTAGATAAAGTGAGGTAGCCGGTGGTTTGTAATCCGGGGATTTCTGGTATGGTGGGGATGGAACCACTGGCTAGTAAATAAGTGCGCCCCCGTAGTAGGCGTTGGTTGACTGCAAGGGCTAAATGGCGTGAGGCTTGAAATTGACCATTGCCTAAAATTACATCTACACCCAGGGCTGCTAAGTTGGGGGGAGAGGTTTGGGCTTGGATGTTGGTAATGACGCTTTCTGTGTAGAGGTGGGCTTGTGGACCGCTCAGGGATATTTGAGAAGATTCTGACGGGTTCGATGGTGCGGTGTATATACCCAAACCAGTCAGGTCATGTATTTTATGGTATGTGTTGGTGATTTCGCTGAGGGCTTGGTGTTGGGCAAATCCATAATTTATTTCAGGTTCCACTAAGGCGACAGTGGCTTTAAGTTGGGTTCCTATTAGGGCTGCATAGCGTCCAGCAACACTACCACCAATAATTACTAAGTCGTAATCAATTGTCATTGATGAAAAGAAAGGGAACAGCGAACAGTCATTGGTTATTGGGTGAGGGTGAGGGCGTGTAGTGCTGTTGATAAACGTTGATTGTCAAGCTGACAACGGACAGCAACCCGGAAGAAACCATCACCTAATTCTTTAAAGCTGAGGCAATCACGAATTAAAATCTGGTGATGTTGGAGTAGTTGTTGCTGTAGGTGCAAGCCAGACTGTTGTGATTTAATTAGTAGGAAGTTGGCAACACTGGGTTGGGGTTGTAAACCTGGAATGGTAGCTAAACTTTGGAAAAGTTGGTTTCTGGCTGGTGTTAGCCATTCCCAGGTGAGGTGTTGAAATTCTTGGTCTTGGATAGCCGCAATTGCGGCTGCGGCTGCTAGGGTGTTGACTGGCCAAGGGTCGCGCCATGTTTGCCACAAAGAAAGACGGTCAGGGTGTGCGATCGCATATCCTAATCTCAGTCCTGGTAGACTGTAAAATTTTGTTAGCGATCGCAATACTACCAAATTAGGATATTTCTCTACCTCCCCAATCAGGCTTTGTTCTGCATGGGGGGGGAGAAAATCCATAAATGCTTCATCCACCACGACCAAGGCATATCGTTCTAAATAAGGCAAAATTTCCGTTTTTGAGAATAACTTACCTGTGGGATTGTGGGGATTATTCAGCAATAGTCCACAATTGGTAGCCGGGGATAAGGGAATAAACTTTTCAAGGCCACTCCCTACTCCCCACTGGCCAGTTTGTAAATAAAGAGGAAACTCCAGAATTTTAGCGTTGTATGCCTTAAGTGTGCGGTAATAATCGCCAAAGGCTGGAGTAATTAACATTGTGGTAGATAAATTTGCTAACTCTCTACCTGCTAAAGTCAGTAATTCTGCTGAACCATTACCAGGCAAAATCCATTCTGGCGGTAGTTGATGAAAGCAACCTAGAGCAAGTTTCAGTTCACTGTAATCTGGTGGTGGATAGTGCCTAAGATTACTAATTTCCGCATGAATAGCAGCAATGACCGTATTTGGTGGACCCAGTGGACTGATGCTGGCAGAAAAATCCAGGATAGCTTCAGGTGGACAGCCAGCTACTGCTGCCGCCCAAGCTAAATTTCCTCCGTGAACTGGTTGCCGCATCAATAACAAGTCCTTTAAAACGTCATCTACTCTTCTGTGTCCTCTGTGGCTTCTGTGGCTTCTGTGGCCTCTGCTGTTGCTTTTGGGGGTGCAACCTTTTCTCTAAACAGTTTACCAGCTGAGAAGGCAGGAACCCTAGTGGCGGGAATTTCCATCTTTTCGTTGGTTTTGGGGTTACGACCTTCCCGGGCTTTACGTTCCCGTGACTCAAAAGAACCAAATCCCACTAGCGTTACTTTATCGCCAGAAGACACGGCTTCGATAATGGTTTCTAAAGCGGCAGTTAACACCGCATCAACTTGTTTTTTAGTGATACTTGCCTTGTCGGACACTGCATCAACTAATTCACCCTTGTTCATATCAAACTCCTTGATGTTTACTTCAGATTTTCTACCGTTACACCCTAGGGACTTATTTATTTAAAAGTCGTCCTTTGGGAATATTCACATAAAAAATGGCTATACATCCCATAGGCTCGACTTTTCAATGAATCATTCTAAATTGTTGTAGCCTGAAGTGGATACATGAAACTATGAATTTATATAGATTTCAGCATTTTTTTTATTTTTTCAGTAGTTAATCTGAGTTAGATTATACAAAAAGTGTGATAAATACATAAAAAAGCGGTCGGGAGGAATATTTCATCAAGCCCACATCCCGCCTTGACAATATTAAACTCGCTTATGCGGGCTTGGTTTGATTTGGTGATGTAGAGACGTTCTATGGAACATCTCTACCAGGATATCTGGGGATTTCCTCTTAGCTTATGTTAACGCCTGGGAGTGTTTAACCCACGGCGCTCAAGTATTTGCCGGACTTGTGGGCTGGGGGTGTAGTTGTAGCCATAAGCCGAGTTTTCCGAGTCATCCATAACTTGAGGCGTAAGTAAAACTATTACTTCCCGACGCTCATTTGTTCTTTCTGTTCTTCTAAACAGGGAACCAATGAGGGGAAGATCACCTAAAATAGGCAGTTTAGAAACGGTTGTTCGGTCTTGGTCTTGAATGATACCGGAAAGAATGAGGGTTTGACCATCTCGCAGGCGAACTACACCGGATCTAAGCGATCGCTCTGAAACCAAAAATATTGTTTGGCTGTTATCTCCAACATTGATGACAGCTGAAGATTGAGGTGCTTTGACAATAGGTGCTACTGATAAAGAAACAAAACCATTGTCATCAATGCGCTCAACTTTTACAGCTAGACTTAAACCTACATCTGTTTTCTCAGCTGTAACAGTTTGAATGGAAGTTCCATCACCACGGGTGACTTCGCTTTTAATGTTTCCTACAACCTCTTGAGTCAGCTTTAAGTTAGCCTCTTGACCTTCTTGCACAATTAAGGTGGGGTCAGTCAAAATTTTGGCGTTACCGCTTATGACTTGAGCTTGCAAAGTAGCAAGGAGACGTTTGGGGTACTGGTAAAGTGATGGCAAAGAATTTGCAATTGTCCCTGGGGTTCCCAGAGTAGTTTCAACTTGTGTAGTGGCGGGGGTACCAGGGTTGGTCATATTACCATTAGCATCAAAAGTCGGAGGAGTAGCAGGAACATCAGTAATAGTTGTCACAGTGGGTGTTCCTTGTGTAATACTCCTGATCCCTACTTGAAAAGGATCTGTTGAAACCCCACTACCCGGTCTGGGAAACAATGCAGATCCTCCGGGCTGATTTTGTGTAATTCGCCCATTATCAATAACTACTTGACCTACGCCGGTTCCTGGGACGGGAATTGGGTTATTTGGATCAATAAAACCCTCAAATTGTGAATAAGGATTTGGGATAACTGTTGGAGTGGTTAAACTATTAACTGTTTGTGAACGAGTAGGAGGATTAACACCACCAAAGTTTAAACTAGCTGCTCCACCATCACTAACAAAGAAATTATTGCCAACACCAAAAGAAAAACTGGCATTTTGGTTTTGCCCACCTGCAAGGTTAACATCAATAATCCTCACGTTAACTGCAACTTGACGGCGACGGATATCAAGCTGAGTTAGTTGAGTTATGGCCATTTCAACCATCTTGGGTGTACCAATCAAGGTCAGAGAATTAGTGCGCTCGTCTCCTAACGCTTGTAAACCTCCCAGTAAAGGTTTTGAGTCTGTAAAGGTAGCCCGTTGAGTTTCAACTTTGGTTTCTGTAGTTGTCTGGGTTTGGGTGACTGCGGTATTAGAAGCACCTCCCACAGGTATAGGTATTGCACTGGTAAGTTGTCGTTCTCGGCTAACAGCTGTTTCTGCCCCCAAGCCCACTAAAAAATTAAGAGCAACTCCCACTGTCACCTGATTTAGTCTCAAACTACGCATCACCACATCACGGGTGGAATTAGGTAGTCTAGACGCGACAAAAATGGTGCGTCCACTGCGGTTAGCTTCCAAACCACTGAGGCGCAAAACGTAGTTAAACACATCTTGCACTGGCTCATTTTCTATGTCTAAGGATATTGTTTCTGAGATGGGCTGGCCTTCAGTACTAGCAGCTTTTTCACCCCCTGCATAAACCAAATTCATCCCAGCAGCACGAGCCAGCAACGACAAAACATCGCGCACTGGTGCATCTCTCAACACTAACCGGGGTAAACTTTGCTGAGTGCCTAAATCAATGGTGGTAGGAGATACATCTGTAGTGGAAACAGAAATATCTCCCACTGGTGGGGCGACGGCTCTGGGTAAAAAGGGAGGGGCTTGACTGAGGGGTTGATTAGGGCTGGCTGGTAGGGCTGGTCTGCCATCAATGCTAATTTCTGGGTTAGGAACTAAGACCCTGGGGCTGGGTTGCTCTGGGGGAGGTGCTGATACTGTGGAAGATGGAGTATAGCTGAGAGTAATTCCGTTGTCGTTGCGGGCTACTGGTTGATTTAACGGGGTGTTATCACTACCTGTCACCACCACTCGCACACTGTTGGCATCAAGTTGTATCACTTCCACTGAGGCAATTCCCCCAGTGGGGTTATCTTGACGAAAACTATTACCTTGGGGTAAACGCAGTTGAGTATTAATAATATCTGAGCTTAAGGCATTACCTCTTTTGGTGGTGAAAACTTGCGATCGCGACCCTGAAGAAGTTTGTAAGATCACCCTAACTACACCGTCAACAGAAACGACTTTAACTCCAGTGATTTGGTTAGTTTGTGCCGCAGCTGGTTGGCTTGCTATCAACACCAAAGCAGCACAACCTAGAATAACATTACCATTAATTTGTTTCACAGTTCACTCCTCATAATAAAACACTATTTATGGTTTCTTTTCAGCTTCAGCGGCCGCCGCCGCAGCCACCGCCGCCATTTCTTCTGGTGTGAGTGGCATTAATGCCTCCATATCAAAAGAAGTAGTAATGGGTGCTGGTCCTGTGGTAATCACGTCTTCTTTTGAATCATTCGGTTGTGGAGGAGACAAACTGGCTTGATAATTTTTAATTATTAACAATGGCTGCAACCGCTCAATATTACGCATAATTGATTGGGTTTGTTCAAAAGTACCTTCAATTTCCACATTAATAATACTGCGTTTCAATTTGCCATCAACAGTAGCCCCTAGTGAGCCATCTTTCACTATTTCTGGTTCTGATGAAACAGGTACAAACTTCTGTAATCTAGCTCTAACTCCATTAGCACGAACTCGAGCATTGGTAGATTCAATTAAACGGTTTAGGTCCAGTAACAGGGTATTTAAACTGGTTGGATTAGCAAATAAACTTAACACCTGGGAGCTTTGCAGCTTTGCTGCTGCTAATTCTGCCTTTACTTGGTCAATTTGTTGAATACTGACTTTTTTTTGGTCAACTTGACTTTGTAAATCATTAGCTTGTGTTCGTTTCTGCTGATAAATATCCCATGCTGGCATCACCATATTTAATGTCATATATACTGCCCCCAGCACCCCTAAAACTGCCACTGCAATACTGATGTTTTTGGGGTTGAGGGAGACACCAAAAACCACGGGGTAAGACGGTTGACCAAGTTCCCCGCTTTGTTGATCAAAATTAAAATCTTGACTCGCCGTCATTGGCTAATGGCTCCTATTTTTTGGATACTACGAATTCTAGCTACTAACCCCACTGCGCCTTTTTTCTCTAATTCTCTGATTAACTGAGAAGCAGGAACATCACTCACTCTTGATTTAATAGTATATTTAACTACTTTAGGCAGCTTAATTTTTTCATCATTAGGGGATTGATTACTACCAGGAGGTAAGGGGAATTCTATTAAGGAAGCGGTAGTAATTATGCTGGAGGAAGATTGCAAAAATTGAGACTGTTGCAAACTCAAGACAAAATCATTAACATCGCTAAAAGAACGAGCTAACCCCGTAATTTCTAATTCTCCCGCCTTACTGCTGGCTGGTTTTCCCTCTGATTCAGCAGTGGAGGCAATTTGCTGGATATTTTCAATTTGTACACTGGTGGGGATGCGATCGCGTAAATCTTGTAACATAGCAGACCAAGGGCGAATCTGGTCAAACACCGTGACTAAACCTTGTGTTTCTGTGGTTATTTTTTGGGTTTCCTCCCGTATTTTATTAATATTGCCAATTTCTGTATCTAATTGCAGGTTTTCTTGGTCTAGTTGTGTGATTTTTTCCTGCAATTGAGTATTCTGGGACTGTAAAAACCACCAACCAGCGCCCACAAAAGCCGGACAACTCAAACCAATGGCAAATGCCACATACATGATTGTTAAGTCCCCCTGTGGCTGGTTAGTTTTTGGTCTTTTGGGGTCTTTTAGTTGGTACTCTGGGCGATTTTTGAGAAAATTAACATCTAAGCTATACATTTACTTACACCTCCCGCATTCCTAAACCAAGTACTGTCCCCAACCCAGACCGTTCTATAGTCCCGTATTTGTCCTCATCAAGTTGTAAAGACAAAGATTCAAAAGGATCTATTTGGCTAGTGGGTAAGTTTAATCTTTGGGCAAAAAACTCATCTAGTTGTTGCAGTCCGCCCCCTGGACCTGCCAAGAAAACCTGCGCCACTTCCAGATTTTGAACTTGGCTAAGGTAAAAGTCCACAGAACGGCGTAACTCATCTGTGAGTTCTCCCAAAACCCTCAATAAAGCTGCCATGCTGGGATTAGCTGTAGTAACTCCGGTTTGTCCACCATCCATAGGATTGGGAGGAATTACCATTTCTTTTAATAATTCCATATCCCGTGATGTTGGTAAACTCATTGCCCTACAGATAGCCATTTGCATTTGATAAGTACCAATGGGTACACTGCGGGAAAATTGCGGCACTCCATTAATGACAATGGCTATTTCTGTATTATCAAACTCGATATCAACTAATACTGCCGCTTCCTGCATCCCAAATAGTCGCAGTTGGTCACGAATTGTGCGAATTAAAGCAAAACTGTTAATTTCTAAAGTATTGATTTGCAGTCCTGCCTGTTCAAAAGTAGTAAGATAGGTATCTGTCACCTCCTTGCGGGTGGCAACTAACAAAACCTGTACTTTTTCAATGTCGTCCTCATCTAGAAAATACCCAAGTTTTTGATAATCTATATCAGCTTCCTCCAGAGGATAAGGTAAATACAAACCCGCTTCATGCTTTAACACCATATCCCTGAGTTCTTGGTCATCTAACTCAGCCGGTATGGGTATGACCCGCACGAGGGTATCTCTCCCTGGGATACCAGTAGTCACAGCAGAAGCTTTGATTTTACTTTCAGCTAATGCTTGTTTAATTAAATCCGCCATGGTCACAATGTCCACGATTTGACCATCTACCATTACTCCATCGGGAACTGGTATTGATGCCAGGGACTGTATCTTTAAGCCCTGACGCTGCTTACGTAGCTGAACTACATTCACCCGTTCCGGTGCTAGTTCAATACCCACACCCCGATTAGATTTACCCAACAGATTTTTTAAGCCTTTCACCACAGTTATACCCGTTAAGATGCTAAATAACAAATTACACTATACGTTTTTTATCACTAGGTAACTGATTTATCCTATAATTTCAACAATTTTCCATAACTTTGTCACTTTAATCAAGCGTAGAAACACTGTTAAAATGAGACAATTACAAAAATTTAAACAACTTACCCTTTGGGCATTGATGGGCTTATTTACCAGTTGGTTGATAAGTTGCAGTCCTGGTAACATAACCGCCAATAAACAACAGTCTACTTCAGGAGCCGCAACAGTTGAGTTTTGGACAATGCAACTGCAACCGGAATTTACTAACTACTTCCAAAGCCTAATTAAGAACTTTGAAACGGAAAATTCAGGTATCAAGGTTAACTGGGTTGATATACCCTGGTCAGCTATGGAGAATAAGATTTTAACAGCTGTTTCCGCAAATACGCCTCCTGATGTGGTTAACCTTAACCCAGTGTTTGCTTCTCAACTAGCAGGAAGAAATGCTTGGTTAGATTTAGACACAAAAATTTCCCCTGAACAACGTTCCTCCTATTTGCCGAACATCTGGAAAGCTAGCACCCTCAATGGTAAGAGTTTTGGTATTCCCTGGTACTTGACCACACGGTTAACTATTTATAACATGGATTTATTAAAACAGGCGGGTGTCAACGAACCACCAGCTACCTATGCAGCATTGGCAGATGTTGCCGAGAAAATTAAAGATAAAACCGGTAAATATGCTTTTTTTGCCACTTTTGTACCCCAAGATTCCGGTGAAGTTTTAGAATCATTGGTACAAATGGGAGTTACTTTAGTAGATAGTGGAGGTAAAGCGGCTTTTAATTCTCCACAAGGTAAAGCAGCTTTCCAATATTGGGTTGATTTGTATCAAAAAGGTCTACTACCCAGAGAAGTTTTAACCCAAGGTCATCGCCATGCAATTGATTTATACCAGTCCGGACAAACGGCATTTTTAGCCTCTGGTCCAGAGTTTCTGAAAACCATTGCCAAAAACGCGCCACAAATTGCCGAAAATTCAGCCATAGCCCCCCAAATCAGTGGGGATACTGGTAAAAAAAATGTAGCTGTGATGAATGTAGTTGTTCCCCGTGCTAGTAAACACCCAGATGCAGCAGTTAAATTTGCTTTATTTCTCACCAATGACCAAAATCAGTTAACATTTGCCAAAGCTGCCAATGTTTTACCATCTAGTATTAAAGCACTGGGTGATAATTACTTTAAAAATGTTCCTGATTCTGCTTCCACTGTGGAAAAAGCCAGAATCATCAGTGCTAACCAACTACAGCAAGCAGAGATTTTAACCCCAACTTTGAAAGATTACAAACTTCTGCAAAAGGCAATTTATGAGAACTTGCAAGCAGCAATGTTAGGACAAAAGACCGTGGATAAAGCCTTAGAAGATGCAGCATCACAATGGAATACTTAAAAAATCCCCAATTAAGTAAAGAGAACCACACAACACCACTTGATTATGGTTAGAATTGCCAATACCATCTAAAGCTGATAATAAATCTGGATAAGTTTGAATAGAGACTTGTGGGCAAACTTCATTAGCTATTTGAGCTAATTCCAGAGGATCAGCTGAACTATGATCCGGTACAGGGATGAGATATAATTGGTCAGGCGATCGCAATAAGGCTGAGAAAATATCTCCATGCTCTTTAGTATCCAGCATTCCCATAATCCAAGTTATTTTACTGATATCCAAACTATCTAAATAACTCCGCAGTGCTTGGGCTGCTGCTGGGTTATGAGCGCCATCAATTAATAATTTTTGGTTTTTCCACTTTACCCACTGCATCCGCCCCGGCCATTGAGTTTTGCCCATACCGTTGACAATGGCTGTGGTGGGAATTACCCAGCCTGAGCTTTGCAAAACTTCTACAGTAGCCAAAGCCACAGCAGAATTAGTGAGTTGAATTTGCCCTTGTAGTGCTAGGGGATACCTAATCACCTCTTTATTTTGCTGAGTTTGATATTCAGCCCACACAGCATCAATTTGATGTGCTGGTGCGGGAGCAATATATGGACATTGTAATTCTTCAGCACGCGATCGCACCACTTCTTCTGCTTCAGCTGGCAATGGTCCCACCACCACCGGACATTTAGGTTTAATAATACCTGCTTTTTCTCTGGCAATATCAGCCACAGTAGGTCCGAGTTGCTGCCAATGTTCCCTGCTAATTGAAGTAATAACTGACACTAGCGGCTGATCACAAACATTAGTAGCATCTAACCGACCGCCCAAACCCACTTCCACCACAGCCACATCAACTTGAGCTTGAGCAAAATATAACCAAGCAACTGCGGTAATAACTTCAAACCGACTAGGACGTTCATCATCAGGGCGAATAGCGTCTTGGACTTGTTGTATTAATTGGCTAAATTTCTCAGAAGAAATTGGCTGTTTATTAATACAAATGCGTTCTGTCCAATGAACTAAATGAGGAGAAGTATAACATCCAGTTTTATAACCAGCCTCAGTGAGTACAGAGTGAAGGTAAGCACAAACGGAACCTTTGCCATTAGTGCCGGTGACGTGAATAATTGGTACTTGGTGGTGAGGGTTACCAAGATTTCCCAATAACTTGGTGATGCGCCACACTCCCAGATGAAGGCCGAAATAGTGAAAAGGTTGGAGTAAAGAATTTATATCCACAGTAAAATTACAAAATTACAAAATTACAAAATTATAGCAAATTTTGCCCAAGTGAGGTATATCTTTAGGGAAGATGCCCCCACCACAAGAAGATCATGTACATTTGTATCTCACGGGTTTAAGAAATGCTATAAAACCGACCGTCCTTGATCAGGGCTACAGTCGGCTTTAGGATGACTTTTATTGACTTTAAGCCTGTTTGTTCAAAAAGTTTTGCACTTGTCTGAGTGCTGCGGCTCCAATGTTAAACGCCGCCCAAGCACCAGCAATAGCAATGGGTGCAACAACAATGGCAATGCGGTAATCAATATCCATTTTTACAATTCCTCTTGATTGCGAAAATTAAAGTTTTATTACTTATTCTTATTTTTAACTGAATTGGTGAAATTTTCCAATCTTAGCCGAAAAAAAAATGTGACCTTGTGTCACAGTTAACTCAAGGTCACGCCAGTATGCTGACTATTATCAGCATTACAAGCCTTATGCCTTACCAACAATATCCTCATACTACAATATTTTCAGCTGATTGTTAAGTTACTAGCTTTGTTGAAAGCCGATATCATCACCTTTACCAGCATGAACCAAAGCTAACTTTTGGTAGCGTTCAGCGTGTTCTATTAGTTCTGCGGCTTCCTCGGCTTCAATTTGGCGCACCACCTTACCAGGAACACCAACCACTAAAGACCGGGGAGGAATATTTTTAGTCACCACTGCCCCAGCACCAATAATGCTACCGTGACCCACTCTCACCCCATCTAAAATAATTGCGCCAATGCCAATCAAGCAGCCACTTTCAATGTGGGCTGAATGTACCACAGCGCGATGCCCCACAGTGACATGATGTTCTAAAATAGTTGGAAAACCAGGATCACCGTGTAAAATTGCCCCGTCTTGAATGTTTGTACATTCGCCAATCTCAATTTTTTCCACATCTCCCCTGACCACAGCACCATACCAAATGCTTGCCCCTGGTTTGATGTTCACCCAACCCATGACCACGGCATTGGCAGCGATGAAGGCTGCTTGAGAAAAATCGGGAGATGGCCAGTAAGAAGCTGTAGACACGATAGAATATATATTATGGTACCCAGGAACACTGGAGAAACTCTAAATTTTGAGGCTGGTTGCCCAACTAAGATATCACAGTGTCAGGTCTCTGAACAGAGTCAGATGCTAGTGAAGATTGTTCACTTTGAAACTCCGTTTCTTTGCAGCAACGAGCAAGCCTCTAAACTAGAGGAGCCGAAGTGTAATATCCAACTCACTGGTGCTGATGAAGACAAAATTATGTTTGTACTCACTTCATGATGAATCCAGGCTTGCAGTACCCCATATTTGGCTCTGAAATTCAGTGTCCTCACTGTCGTCAGACTATACCAGCCCTCACCCTGACGGATACTTATTTGTGTCCGCGTCATGGTGCTTTTGAAGCTGATCCTAAAACAGGAGAATTAGTTCATCTACAGTCAGGTCGTCATTGGCGACGCTGGAATGATGAATGGTATAGACAGCACACCCACCCGGACGGCATTCGTTTTGAAATCCACGAGGCACTGGATAAGCTATACACTCAAGGTTACCGAGCAACACGAGTAATTATTGCTAAACGTTATCAGGAATTGATGACCGGCTATTTAGAACGCAGCACCCCTTGGCGTTCTGGACAGTCAGAAACCGTCGGCGCACGATTATACGGCTTACCTGTGGATTTTAGTCCCGATGCCACAGAAGAACCCTGCTGGGACGTAATTAATTTTGATTTGGAAAAAGAGCCTGGTGTCCCTGTACGCTATCCTTATTTCCGATTATTTGAGTAAGTCGGTGGTCGTTAAATATCGCTGATAAAAAACCTAGAGGCGTTCCCAGGAGCGTCTCTATGATATAGCATTTAATAAACACGTGAGATGTAACACAAGCATCCTGCTTGTTAATAACCGCTATAATAAAGGGAATAAGGAACAGAGGAATAATCCAAAATACCATCAAAATCTTCAATTAAACCATGCACCACGCCTCCATTCGCACAGGAAATATTCATCAAGCGATCGCCTTTTATGAACAATTGGGGTTTACAGTTTGTGAACGCTTCACCACCGGTTATACTCTAGCTTGCTGGATGGAAGGCTTAAACGGCAGAATTGAATTAATCCAAATTCCTCAACCCAAACCAGCGCCAGATGCTTTTGCTGATGAACATTATGTGGGATATTATCATTTATCCTTTGATCTAACTGAAATCACATCAGATTTACCTAGCTGGTTGAGTAGTTTAGAATCACGTATAAGTTCTATAACAGACTTACCACCCCTAAAGATACTTTTACAACCGACACAGCAGCAAATAGGCGACGAACTCTGGGAAGTGGCTTTTATTGCTGATACTGATGGCTTACCCCTGGAATTTATCAGAAAATAGGCTGAAAACCCTTGAGGTTCGGTGTAGGAGCGTGGCGGAAAAACTTAAGCGTCCTTTCACAATAACACACTAAAAAGCAGTCCTTCTAGGACTAGTTTATAATTCCATTGTTTTAGTCAACTAAAAAAACACTGCCACTGTAGCAGTACATCACCAGTAATTATTAAATCCCCATGAACATCCTCACTAACTTGCTTACTCAAAAAACCCGACCTCAACCTGTAAAAAAACAACGCCGAGGAATTGAAATAAAATCGCCGCGTGAAGTTGAAATTATGCGGCAATCAGCCAAAATTGTGGCTACTGTCCTCAGAGAAATTGCTGATATGGTGCAGCCTGGTATGACCACGGCAGATTTAGACATCTATGCAGAAAAACGTATTCGTGAAATGGATGCTACACCAAGCTTTAAGGGATATCACGGCTTCACGGGTTCTATTTGCTCCAGTATTAATAATGAAGTCGTTCATGGTATCCCCAGCGCTAAAAAAGTAATTCGCACAGGAGATGTATTAAAAGTAGATACAGGTGCTTATTATCAAGGCTTCCATGGTGATTCCTGCATTACCATTGCCGTGGGTGATGTTACCCCAGATGCAGCTAAACTGATTCGTGTAGCTGAAGAAACCCTGTATAAAGGTATCGAACAAGTCAAAGAAGGCGCTTATTTACTAGACATTGCCGGAGCAATAGAAGACCATGTAAAAGCCAATGGTTTTAGTGTAGTAGAAGAATTTACCGGACATGGTGTTGGTCGTAACTTACACGAAGAACCATGTGTTTTTAACTTCCGCACCCAACAAATGCCCAACGTAAAACTGCGAGCGGGGATGACCTTAGCCATTGAACCGATTTTAAATGCAGGTTCTAAACACACCAGGATATTATCTGACAGATGGACAGCTGTAACTGTAGATAATTCACTATCCGCACAGTTTGAACATACAGTTTTAGTGACACAAACCGGTTATGAAATTTTAACAGACCGGACAAAAGTTTAAACTAAAAAAGTTTAAGTTCAAAAAAGTTTAATTTAAAAAAGTTTAAATTAAAAATTGTCATCTCCCTCTATAGCTTCAGCTGAGGGGGAGTAGTTCACATTACCTACATGGGGTTTTATGACTCAAGCCATCACCAAGCATAAAATAATCACTTATGAGGAATTTGTAGCCTGGAAGCCTGAAGGCACAAGCTATGAACTACATGACGGAGTAATTTTTGAGATGCTACAACCATTGGGAGAACATGAAAATATAGGTGGATTTTTGACCCTGGAATTATCCGCGGAGATTAAACGGCTAAATCTTCCTTACACTATCCCTAAACAAGCATTGGTTAAACCACCACAAAGCGAATCAGCTTATTTACCAGATGTTTTAATATTGAACCGTGCTAATTTAGTCAATGAAGAGTTATGGAAAAAACAATCAACTGTGACCCAAGGGGCATCAGTGCCATTAGTAATTCAAGTGGTGAGTAGTAATTGGCGAGATGATTACTACAAAAAATTAGCTGATTATGAAGCAATGGGTGTGCCAGAATACTGGGTAGTAGATTATCTAGCTTTAGGGGCAAGAAAATTTATCGGTAGTCCTAAACAACCCACTATTTCTATATATAAACTAATAGAAGGTGAGTATCAAGTTAATTTATTTCAAGGTAGCGAAAGCATACAATCACCAACATTCCCACATTTAAACTTGACTCCAAAACAAGCTTTTCAGGCAGGAATTGATGAGAGGATATAGGGAAGGACTAAAATTTAGTAGGGTGAGTATAACCCACCCTACAATCCTCAAGCAACTTGCTATGAACGCACTCAGTTATGTATCAAATCAGGAATTTACTCAAAACTCCCTAATAAGCTAGACCCATGCTGCGAGTTGTTTCAGCACCTAGATAAACTCGGATGCTTAAAAAGTCAGTGGGGCAGGCGGTTTCACAACGCTTACATCCTACGCAGTCTTCAGTGCGGGGTGAAGAGGCAATTTGAGAAGCTTTACAGCCATCCCAAGGAACCATCTCCAACACGTCCGTGGGGCAAGCCCGGACGCACTGGGTACAGCCAATGCAGGTATCGTAGATTTTTACGGTATGAGACATTAAAAAAGGCTCCTTTCCAGTGTTCTTCTCTGCAAAAGAATCATATATCAAAGCTTAGTGTACAGCAGTAGCCTATGGTCTGTAATCAAAAGGCTACACAACTTCAAACAATGTAACATTGACACTTCCCCCGCCTTTAAGCGGAGGATTCCAGCCTCACTTGATATAGTGTTCTAGTGCAAGCATCTTCCTCGCTACTGTTGAAAAATACCCGCTAAGGTTAACCGCTTAATCTAAAATCCAAAATCTAAAATTACCACAGAGGTTTTCGGCATTTCTCTTATAATCATGGTAAATCACATGACATAAGTTTATGGAACTAGATTCTTTAGGAAGCGAGGTGATTCTGACGCATCCTACTCGGTCTCTCGGCAAAGTTCAACTTGATTGGACACCCCAACCAGGAAACTACGTCGATTTTGAGGGTAAAACCTATGCGGTATTAGAACGCCGCCATAGATACCAGTTTAAATCAGGTCGTTACCATTTGCGAAACATCGCCCTTTACGTCCAGCCCATACAAAAACCAACAGAGAAAACTCTATTCCAGGGACGTTGGGTCATTGGTGATGCTACTTGTAGCTATAATGCACGTTCTGAAATCATGCGCTGTGCCGTCAACCCAGAGGGTCCTTGTGAGTCTTGCCGTTTCTACGAAAACTTAGAAGTGAAGACTCAGCAATAACTAACCAGCAGTTAACCGTTACCCAGGACTTCACCCACAGTTAAACGGTTACCATTGACAAAATCCCATCCCGACTGGGGACGTTTACCAGCTAACTGCACCTCTTGTAAGAGTAGCAAACCCTCACCAGTTCGGATTATAGGGCCAATTCCTTTGGCGATGCTTACCACTTCTCCTGGATTACCGGATATAGTTGATAAGTCAGGCAACTTTTGGTAAACTTCTGTTAAATCAGGTGTTAACTCGTAACTGTAAGCATCACCAAGGGGAAGAGAAGCCATGATTTTTATTCCTTGATGGCGAAGACTTGCCGTACAGTTGGGGTAAAAACCTCTGATTTGATTGTGTAACTGAATAGCACTTTTTGACCAATCTAAACTGTAGTTGTGTTTTTTAATTAAAGGCGCATAAGTTGCTTGTGAGTCATTTTGCGGCACAGGTTCAATTTCCCCACTGGCCAACTTAAATAAAGTTTCTATTAATAAATCTCCACCAATTACAGATAGCCTTTGAGCTAAGTCCTGAGCATGATCTAACAATTTAATAGGTGTAGTTGCTTTTAATAGCATTGCCCCAGTATCCATGCCTACATCCATTAACATGGTGGTGATTCCCGTTTCTGTTTCGCCATTGTACAAACACCATTGAATTGGTGCAGCACCGCGATACTTGGGTAAAATGGATCCGTGGACATTAACACAACCCCACCTAGGCATATCTAATATCTCTGAAGACAAAATTTGCCCATAAGCTACCACCACAAAAACATCCGCCCCAGACTCTCGGAGTTGAGTTAAGGTTTCACTTTCCTTTTTAATCCTTTGTGGTTGCCAGACAGGTAAGTTATGGTTAATAGCAACTGTTTTTACTGGTGAAGGTATAAGTTTGTTACCCCTTTCCCGACGTTTATCAGGTTGGGTAACAACTGCTAAAACCTCAATATCCCGGTGATTCAAGAGTTTTTCTAGAGTGGGAACTGCAAAGTAAGGGGTTCCAAAAAATACTACTTTCATTAGTGCTTGCTGATTATGTATGTTGAATATTGTAGAATTTTAGACTTTTTAAGACCATTTACACCGGAGAGAAATTTGATCGCTGCCAAGATTAATTAACTATTGCTCAATTAATTTTTGTGATGTTAGAGTAGTAGCACATTGGCAAAAACCAGGGTGGCTTGATAGAGTTAATATATAATGACTGCTTTCTCACTAACACCTGTTATTTGCTAGTTCGGGTGTCAAGAGTAAAGGTCACAGTATATTTGATGCAGTAACTTTTAGTTAATCTGCGGTGCTTTTACGTGGCAGTTTACAACCAAAAACAATAGGTTATTAATGAGGCGTGAAGCATGATACTCAATTTTTGTAAAATTATGCAAATTTTGAATAAATTATCCAGTTCAACTCGTTAATTTCCTGATTGGTTTGTTACATCTAATAATTATCCCCTCTTGTCTTGCTTCCTAAGCGTTGCTCCTCACACAGCACCCGCCCTTCCTAGAGAGTCCACATATGCTCAAACTATTCTTGCTGCCAGGATGGTTACGCCTTCAACCATTTCTTAATTATTTTGTTCTTGTCATGCTGATTGCCCCCATATTAGGGGTACTTAATCAGTCTACCTCAGCAAAACCATCAAAAGTAGTCACAAAAAATACTTCTGCAAAGGCGGTGGCTACTATGAATGAACCTTATTTAGTAGAATTATTAACAACACCCAGTCTAACCTCTTTAAACAAGAGTGCTGATTCTGTGCCATTGTTAATGGCTGCTATTGAGAAACCATCAAGATTACAAATCAGCAAAATTGATTCTTTAGTAGCAAATGGTTTTCTCTCTGGAAGTAATATTAAGGCAGATAAATTCACAACAGAGGAATTAGCAACAATTCCATCAACTCCTGTTAGTGAATTGAACTTATGGCGAATCTTTCCATTGCCTAATAATGGCTATAGTCATGGCTTTAATGGTCAGGTGACCAATGAATTCCTCAGTGCTAAGTCATTGAAAACAACTCCTAGACAATTACCACCGTTTTTCACACCAGAAACACCTGTGGTAGAAGAAATTGACGAAGCACAAGCAGCACAGATTGATCCTATAGGAAGTCCCCACCCAATTCCTTGGCAATGGATTGTTGCTACTCAGGAGGCTGTTGCTGCTAATGGAGGTTCGGGAGTTCGCCATTATCGTAGTGTACCTGTGACTTCTCCCGATGGTAGATATGTGGTTTACAGTCGGGTGCAGCTGGAAGTAAAACCCCAAATGCACAACAGCAAAGTTACCAGTGTGCTGTTTGTGGAAGATAGACAAACCAAAAAATTGCGGGTGATGACTTCCAGTGGAGCCATCAGCGACCCTCTGTTAAACAGAAATGTCTCATCCCAGAAATTAATAAATACTGATGATCATGGGAAAATAGGAGTTTTAGTTCCTGTCAGCTGGTCAGAACAAAGCGATCGCTTTTTAGCACGCAGGTTTGAAGGTAAATTCAACACAGGGGATTCTACAGACCAAGCAGTTATTTGGGATAGTCAAAAAAATCATATTAATACCGTTGCCCCGACTCGTAGGAAAGACGAGCATGAAAAAATAGCAGTGTTACTGGGTTGGAGTAAAAACAAACCTGATCATGCACTGTTTCGCGCGGGTGAAATAGGAGAAGAAAACTGGCCTTTGGTGCAGGTTTCCAGCGATGGTAAGACTCTAGACACGACAGATGGCGATCAGCCCATTACCTTTGGTAAAACAATTACAGAACTTTGGGCAGGACCGCAAGTTGCTTTTAGATAGTTGGTGTGAAATTTGCTTAACCCCCGTTGTCAAAATTAAAAACAACGGGGGTTTTTTTCTCTTTTATAGTCAAGCTAGTAACTTGATTTTAAGTAAGCGCAGCAAAAATTACCAATATAAATTACCAATATAAATTACAAAACCCTTGTAGGGTGGGCATCCTGACCACCCCATCCTACCTAGCACAACTAAAATTGGCTGTAAATATGTAACAGCTTAACTTATTGATTAACCGTAAGCTTTTTACGATTTATTGACCTCAGTATTACTTTCTGACTTCTCGCTGTTGTCTAATTCAGCTATGGTTTCTTTGACTCGACGGATGGGCAAATTAGCAATCAACGCTGTGGTGCGTTGGTTACTTTCTAGAGAAAATTCTAGTCCCTCAGTCTCTATTTCTACATAGCGACAAACTATATCTAGAATTTCTTGCCGCATTTTTTCTAACTTTTGTGGGTCTAAATCAGCGCGGTCGTGAGCAATCACCAGTTGTAGACGACGCTTCACCTGACTGCGACTGTTGTCAGGGTTACGTACAAATAATCGTTCTATAAGTTCAAGAATCATTGCCAATGGTTATGCGGAGACTGGAAAATGAGTTAAACAATTTTTGTCCATAACAACCTTCGCAAACGGGCGAAGATGTTGTCATGAGGTGCATCGAGATCGAGAAAATCGACTTTTTCTCCTTCCAATCTACGGGCAATATTATCAAAGGCTATAGCAGCTAAAGAGGGCGTGTCCCCTAATACTAAAGGTTCCCCGCGATTGGTAGAAACAATCACACGTTCATCATCAGGTATTACCCCAATTAGGGGTATTGCCAGAAGTTCCTGAACGTCCTGCACAGACATCATATCATTTGCCCGTACCATTGCGGGTCTAATGCGGTTAATAATTAAATGACTACGTTTAACGCCTTGTGCTTCCAATAACCCCACTACTCTATCAGCGTCACGAACGGCAGAAATTTCTGGAGTAGTGACAATAAGGGCTTCTTTTGCGGGGGCAATGGCATTTTTAAAGCCATTTTCAATGCCTGCTGGACTATCAATAATCACATACTCAAACTTTTGCGCTAGTGCATTTACTAGCAACTTCATTTGTTCTGGAGTTACTGCATCCTTTGAGCGATTTTGCGCTGCTGGTAGTAATACTAGGTTTGGTTGTCGTTTATCTTTTACTAATGCCTGTTCTAATCGGCACTCCCTAGCCAGGACTTCCACCGCAGTATATACAATGCGGTTTTCTAGTCCTAGTAACAAATCTAAATTTCTCAGACCAAAGTCGGCATCAACTAAAGCAACTTGACGGCCAATTTTAGCTAAGGTCATACCTAAATTTGCAGAAACTGTGGTTTTACCCACTCCCCCTTTACCGGAGGTAATCACAATAATCCGAGTCATGGTAGAGTTGCGAGCAATGAGGGTTGAGGAAATATAGTAAGTAGTTATGGAACCTGACTTAACCGATTTAATTGGTGTCTGGAAAAATCATTAGCCCTGGCGATGCGAATTCCTCCGGGCGTAATGTGCGCCACTTCTGGAAAAACTTGCATCAGTGGTTTATCTGGTGCCCTAGCTACAGCATCTGCGATCCGCAACTGGGTTGGTTCCATTTGCAAGGCCATAATCAGACACTCACGATTGCCTCCGGCACCCGCATGAGCAATTCCACGCAGTCGCCCCCATACTACAATATCTCCTTGTGCAACTACGATACCACCTGGATTTATATCTCCCAAAATAACCACTGTTCCGGGATGACGAATTTCAGTCCCAGAACGTACTGTTGTTTCCAGATACAGGGCATCTGTTAGGGCTGTAGTAGCAGTTTTTAACTGGGAATGCAAAGAAGTTTCTGGCTGGAGTTGTTCCACAGAATAGCCAGAGGTAACTGCGGCGATGGCTGTTTGCCGACGACTGGTACTTACAGATTTTAACTCTAATTGGGCTTCTCGAAAGGCTTCGGCAAACTCTTGTAATTGTCTGCCATCTAATAAACGGTCTTGAGCAATTAAATCTACTGGCGTGGTTGATGTCCGCAAGCGATCGCTGGCATTTAACCGTAATTTCAATTGTTGCCAAATATCAGACCAGGCCAGTTCAGAAGCTGGTAATTGAGATTCTGTGGGCAAAATTACTAACAGTTTTTCCCCCTGAGTTTTTAACTGCACCTGAATATGTTTGTTTAACTTATTCTCTCCTGTGAATGACTCAAGAGAGTCTTTATTTAAATCTATACTGTCAATTGAAGCCACGGACTCCACATGATCAGAGTTAGAACTTGACTGTAAATAAAGGAGAACCGAATTTAATTCTTTATCCGGGATAATATCCTGGGAGTCAGCACCAGACATAGACAAATCTGACGACCCATTCTCAGTAATGGTAGGATTTACTTCTAAATCCGCAAGTTGAGAGATGGATCCAGCATCTGTCGGGGCAGAATTTGACTCTAAATTAGAGATATGAGAATCAGAAGTCATGCAGCACCAGCTAAAAGATACACCAAATAATTATCAGTATTAAAAAACCAATGATAAATGATTGAGGACTCTTGTAGTGCGGGCATCTTGCCCGCTAAAAAGTGTAACTCAGTTTATGTAAATGGGCTGTATCTATTTTTAGTTAATCTTTGGTAAATTGTCACCAAGGCATCAGCATCGCCCACATTGCCAGGAAACAGCACCACTGGCAAATTGGGAAACTGACCATGTTCTGAAGTTGTGGTCACCATTGAACAACCAGGTAAAACTTGTCCTAGCAAACGGGCTGAGTTTAAACATAGACCCGTACTCAAGACATCATTTGAGGTAATCCCCCCCTTACTGATTAAAAATCCGATATCAGATGGTAAGCCCCGGACAACATCCATCAATAAACTAGAAACTTTCACCCCAAATTCTAATCTAGTCCTGACATCTTTAAAAGTAAGTTCTTGACGACTGGTATAAACCACTGGTGTTTTCCCGGCATTATGTACTGCCTGGGCAGCTGCTAAAATCTCAGATAATAGTTTAGCAGATTCATTGCCCCCATCATTGAGTAACCGGGCTACGTCCACTTGGATACCCTGAGTTCCTTCCACTAGCAATAACTTTTCTAATTGCTGCGTTGTCTTTTTGACATGAGAACCAACTATCACTGCACCCGGCTGACCATTGCGGACATATTCAGCCATATTTTCTGGAGCAATGGGTTGGGGAGGTAAACCTGCTAAAGCCGTTAGAATACTAGCAGCACTGCGAAATAAAAATTTTTTTCCTTCACTGGCTGCTGTTAGCACATCCACGGCCAAACAGTTGAGATCCCTTTGAGTTTCACCATCTACCACCACGCACTGATTATTACTCAGTTGTAGTAAGCGTTCTAAACTACCACCACGGATATCACTCAGTAAAAACCTAGTTACTGATTCCGCACTAATACGCCCTTGAGTTTTTTCATCTACATATTCAGGTAAGTAACTGTGATGGTAGCCAAACACCGAATCACGGGCAAATTCAGTTTCATGTACTGGGGTGGGTACACCATCAATAATCAAATAATGCACACTGTCCCGGGTAATGCGTCCCCCCTCAAAAAATGCTGGGACGAGAAAATGAGCATCAAAAGGGCCAAGTTCTTCGGCGATCGCATCTGTTTCTATGGGATAATGTCCCCTCAAGGTAGAATCAGAACGGCTGACAATCAAAAAATCAGTTATATTTTCTGTAGCTAAGGCTTGTTTTAAGTTTTGACAAACTTCCCTAGTCACAGATGCTGCTGACTCTGGCGGTAATGCCCTGGTATTTGTCAAAATAAAGAAAATTGGCGAATCATCCTGCAAACCCAGGCGCAGGGTATCCACATCCCAGCGCATTAGTAGTAAGCAGCTGTGGACTGTTTGTGAACCCGTGGGGTCATCATCTAAGACAATAATTTTTGGTTTGTTGCTCATGTGTTTAGAAACATCCTCATGATAGTCCTGTGGGTAAAATGTGATATTACACTGTTTTTGCTGTAGACAGATATTGAATATATTTATGAAATTAGAAGTAAACTTATTTACGGTCAATAAAAGATTTCCCCTGACTATTAGTCGTGGTACAACAGCGCAAACCACAAATATATGGGTAAAAATTATACAAGATGGCATAGCAGGTTGGGGTGAGGCATCACCTTTTGGCGTTGGCACTCATGCTCAATCAACAGAGATGATCGTGAGTTCTTTACAGCAACTTACTCCTGTATTAGAAACACTCCACCCATTACAACGCCAGCAAATAGAACAAATATTCACACAACACCAGGTTCCTTCATCAGTGAGGGCTGCGCTAGATATGGCCATGTATGACTGGCTGGGTAAGGGTGTGGGATTACCACTGTGGGCAATTTGGGGACTTGATCTTAATGTTATAGTACCAACTTCGGTGACAATTGGCATTAATTCACCAGCCAAAGCTAGGGCTAGAGCGCGGGACTGGTTACAATTAATTGATGTGCGCTTGTTTAAAGTTAAATTGGGTAGTCCTGATGGTATTGATGCAGATCAGCAAATGTTGTTAGCAGTACAACAAGAAGCACCAGGTTTAGAATTATTTGTAGATGCTAACGGGGGTTGGAGTTTAGAAAATGCTATTTATATGTGTAACTGGTTAGCTGATTTAGGTATAAAATATGTAGAGCAGCCATTATCACAAGGTCAGGAACAGAGTTTACTCCAACTAAAGGAAAAATCTCCCCTGCCAATATTTGTTGATGAAAGTTGCTTTACCAGCAGCGATATTCCCCATTTAGCCAACTATGTGCATGGTATCAATATCAAATTGATGAAATCAGGGGGACTCACAGAGGCCATACGGATGATACATACAGCCCGCGCCCATGGATTACAAGTGATGTTCGGTTGCTATTCTAACAGCGCACTAGCCAACACGGCCGCAGCCCAGTTAGCGCCATTGGCAGATTATTTAGATTTAGACAGTCACCTTAACTTAATTGATGACCCGTTTCAGGGTGCATTAGTACAAGAAGGAAAAATTTTACCAAACGATTTACCTGGCTTGGGGGTAGAATACAGTGCATTTACCGCTTAATCAAAAAGTAGCCATTCTCCTACATCAAGGAGTTACAGGGACTCAGGGTAAAACAGGGCTATCACTTTTACGCTACAGTGAATCGCCAATTGTTGCTGTGATTGATCGTGATTCTGCTGGCAAATCTCTGTCAGAATTAACAGGAATTAAACGTGATGTGCCGATTGTAGCATCATTAACAGCAGCACTGGAGTATAAACCGGAAGTTTTAGTAATTGGTATTGCACCCAAAGGCGGCGCTTTACCGGAAGATTACTGGCTAGAAGTGAAAAATGCTTTACAAGCGGGAATGTCCTTGGTGAATGGTTTACATACACCATTGGCCAACATACCAGAGTTAAATGCACTGCTAAAACCAGGACAATTAATTTGGGATGTCCGCAAAGAACCAGCTAATTTAGCTGTGGCTAGTGGGTTGGCTAAAACTCTTCCCTGTCGGCGAGTGCTGACTGTAGGAACTGACATGGCCATCGGCAAAATGTCAACTAGCATAGAATTACATAGGGAGTCACTGCACAGGGGCTGGCGTTCCAAATTTTTGCCCACTGGTCAAACAGGGGTAATGTTAGAAGGGGAAGGCGTACCCTTAGATGCTGTGCGGGTAGACTTTGCAGCTGGTGCTGTAGAACAAATGGTGATGCGTTATGGTCACAATTACGATATTCTGCACATTGAAGGACAAGGCTCACTGCTTCATCCTGGTTCCACCGCCACTCTGCCTTTAATCCGTGGTTCCCAACCAACTCACTTGATTTTGGCACATCGGGCTGGACAAGTACAAGTGCGTAATCATTCCCATGTGGTGATTCCCTCTTTACCAAGGGTAATTCGCCTCTATGAAACTGTAGCTAGTGGGGAAGGAGCTTTTGGTAATGTGTCAGTGGTGGGTATAGCTTTGAATACAGCCCATTTAGATGAATTTACAGCATTAGAGGCGATCGCTCAAACCACAGCTGAAACAGGTTTACCTTGCAATGACCCCTTGCGTTTTGGCGCTAGTCTCCTCTTAGACGCTATCATCAGCAATTAAGGAACTAGAAAAGTAAATATTTCCTACAATTGGTTGACAAAAGTTAAATTAATAGAACTAATAAAAAGTTTGGAACCGTCTCAAATTGGCTAATAGGCTGGAAAACAAGGTAAAAACAACTATGTATTCACATACAAGGCAAGTGTTATGATTTGCACTGCATATGTAACCTAATTACAATCCCCTGTGTTTCAACCAGGGGAAATATGAATTATGCCTACTACCACCTGGAATCGTCATCACGTTTTATCCCTAGCTGACTTCACAACTACCGAATACAACACTGTTTTACAAACTGCTGCTAGTTTTCAGGAAGTGCTATCACGAAGAACCAAGAAAGTACCAAGCCTACAAGGACAGGTGGTGACAAACTTATTTTTTGAACCATCCACACGCACCCGCAGCAGTTTTGAACTCGCCGCCAAGCGCCTCAGTGCAGATACACTCAACTTTGCCGCAGCTAGTTCTTCCATCACCAAGGGAGAAACCATTCTCGACACAGCCAAGACCTATCTAGCCATGGGAACTGATATTATGGTGATTCGCCACCGAGAAGCAGGAGTACCCAACGCCATCGCCCAAGAAATGGAACGTCTGGGGGTGGGGGTGAGTGTCCTCAATGCTGGTGACGGTCAACATGAGCATCCTTCCCAAGCACTGCTAGATTTATTTACAATTTGTAACTTAATTGACAGCAGTCAGCCCCGCTTAGAACTGTTAAAAGATAAAAAAATTGCCATCGTTGGAGATATTTTACATTCCCGCGTGGCGCGATCGAATATCTGGAGTTTAACAGCCAGTGGCGCTCAAGTACATCTAGCCGCACCACCTACCCTGTTACCCAAGTTATTTGCTGACTTTGTGTTACAAACAGGTGAAACAGAAAACCTGTTAAATCATCACACACCCTCATCAGCCACCGTCAACCGTCAACTATTTTTACATTGGCAACTACAACCCGCCTTAGAGAATGCCGATTTTGTCATGACCTTACGCCTGCAAAAAGAAAGGATGACAGGTCACCTACTGCCAAGTTTGCGAGAATATCATCAAAGCTTTGGCATCACCAGGAAAAAACTCCAACTATGCCAGCCCAACGTAAAAATATTACATCCAGGTCCAGTGAATCGGGGTGTAGAAATTAGCTCAGACTTAATGGATGATCCAGAATTTAGCCTGATTCAGTCCCAAGTTACCAGTGGTATCGCCATCCGCATGGCCTTGTTGTACCTGTTAGCTAGCGGTAAAGACCGTTAAGTTCCCATTCAGGACTTCAGTCCTCCCCATTTCCCCAAAACCCCCACAGCCAAAGCCACTTGATGAAGTTAATCATACTCTTAGCGGGCAAGATGCCCGCACCATAAGAGTTTGATCATTGATATTTGTACTTCATTACTCCCCAGTAATGGAAAGTTGATCAACCCAAATTTTAGGACACACCCCACCAGGGGTAAGCTCTACTTCCTTGTCCACATAAACTATTGACTTCAGCAAGTCTAAGAAATCACCAGCCACAGTTGCCGACTCAATACTAGTCTTCACACCTTTGTTAACTAACCAACCATCAAAAGGCAGAGAAAAAGAACCTTGTAAAGATTTTACTCCAGCATGGAGAGCTTGCAAATCATCAATGAAAATCACATTTTCCGCAGTATCCAAACTCAAAGCCTGTTCAGGTGAATTGGCTGCAAAAACATGATAAAAGTGAGGACTGACGCTAACTTTTGCACCAATACTAGCATTACCTGTGGGTTGGGCATTCATTCTTTTAGCAGTACCCGCACTGTGGAGGAAACTTTTTAAAATGCCATTTTCTATCAGCGCAACTTGACGAGTGGGAGTTCCTTCACCGTCAAAACTTTCCGCCCCAAAATTAGCAGGGTGCAGAACATCATCATAAACTGACAGCAGGGGTGAAGCAATTTGTTTACCTAAATCATCAGCCTTTGATAAACTCTGGTTATCTAGAATGTTTTGAGCATTGAACAAGTTAGAAAATGCCCCTAACAAACTTAAAAAAGCATCGGCAGAAAAAACAACTAGATATTTACCAGATTTAACTTTTTCATAATTCAAATGACTGATGGTTTTCTCCGCTGTTTCCTTGATACAACCATTGATATCTAGATTATTTAAACTCCTGTTAATTCTAAAAGCGCTACCACTGCGGGGTTTTCTCCCTTCTTCTTCGGTTTTGCTATATAGATAAATTGATGCCAAAGAATGAGATTCAGTCCTAGTTGCGCCATTGCTATTGAGATAAAATCTGTCAATATCTCTTTGAGCTAAACCGTTGTAAGGCACACCCTTAATTGCCTCATGAGCCGCTAACAGTTCTTTTTCGGCTGAGATTAAACTATTGATCAACTCAGACACAGGCGCTTGGGGGGCTTTTTCCTGATGTGTATTGTGTATGGGAACAGTTGCTTCTGGGCTAAAATCAGGGACATTTTCTTTCAACCCAAAAAAACTAGCTTCGTAGGCTGTTTTTAAAGCTAGTTCTAGCCCCTTAGCATCTACATCACTGGTGCTGGTGACACCCATTGTATTTTCTTCATTCCAGACACGAACTGTTACCCCAGAACGATTTGAGGCTTTAACCTGTTTTGGCTCACCTTGGTCTACTTGGACGCTAGTTTCATCAATGATGGAACCATAAATATCAAACTTCTTAATGCCAAGCTTAGTGGCATTTTCCTGGGCATTATTGGCGATTTCACCAATGTTACGCATAGTCATAAATTTTGGATTTTAGTTTTTGTGTTTTAGTTGTTGTGTTTTTGTTTTAGGGTTTTGATTCATGGAAGAGTCAGGGCTAAAGTTTCCGTGGATTCTTGCATCAAACTTTTTAGTTTATCTGCTGTGATTCAACCGGACTCAACGATAGAATTTCTTAAACAAGTGAGATACAAATGTAAATGGTAAAAGTCTTGTAGTGCAGGCCTCTTCCCTAAAGATGTAGCTCACTTGGGCAAAATTCGCTAAAATTCATCTACCACCAACGGTGATGGAATCAACCTTGATGTGGGGTTGTCCAACTGTGGTGTAGATACTACCACTAACAGAACCACAAAAGCCGGGAGCAATTTCCAAATCTTGGGAACACATAGAAATTTTGTTCATGATTTCCTTGGCTTCACCAATCAGGATTGCCCCTTTTAGTGGTTTAGTGATGTGGCCATTTTCAATTAAATAAGCTTCATCTACACCAAAGTTAAATTGACCTGTAGCGCCAACACTACCACCACCCATTTTTTTACAGTAAATGCCCTTATCAACAGAGTTTAATAAATCTTCTGTGGTGTATTCCCCAGGAGCAATATAAGTATTACGCATCCGACTAGCAGCAGCAAAAGTATAACCCTGGCGGCGACCACTTCCAGTTCTGGGGTGTCCGGTGCGAACAGAGCCTGCTCTATCGGCTAAGAAGTTTTTCAGAACACCTTTTTCAATTAATAAGGTTCTTTGGGCTGGCATTCCTTCATCATCCATGTCAATAGTACCGAAGGCATTTTCTGTCCGACCTTCGTCCCAAGCTGTTAAACTTTCGTGGGCAATTTTTTCACCTTTTTTGTCAGCAAAAGGAGTAGTTTTACGTTCAATTTGGGTAGTTTCTAGCAGATGTCCGCAGGCTTCGTGGAAGATTACCCCACCAAAGTGATTAGCCATAATAATGGGGTAAGTACCTGATTCTACATAATCTGCATACAACATTTTTCCGGCAGATTCGGCAATTTGCTCTGATGCTTGTTGATAATCCCAAGTTTTCAGGAAGTTAGGATCACTCGTATTACCAGCCCGTTCGCCGATAGAGGCGCGATGGGCACCATCAGCACACAACAGGTTAAATCCTACCGATTGAGTGAGGCGAATATCCCGGGCAAATGTACCATCACTACCAGCAACTAAAATTTCTTGCCAGTCTCGGAAGTAAGAAGCCCGGCGCGATTGTACATGGTTGGCTTTTTGCTGGAGGTGGCTAGTTCCATCAAGCAGAATTTCTCCCATTTCTCGAATGGAACTACACAAAGGTAGCCATCCATCTTTACCTCTTTTTGTGGCGTAGTCTCTGAGTAACTCTAGGTTAATTTCTGGGATGAAGGCGTTATGGCTGGGTAGTTCTAATCCCAAAATGGCAAGACCTTTTTCTAAGGCTGCTTTTAAACCAGAAAAGGAAAGATCATTGGTGCTGACGTAACAATCGGCTTTCCCACGAAATACCCTCACTCCCGCACCTGTAACTAAACTGGGAGAAATACTTGTAATTGCGTCGTCTTCGGCTAAACAACTAATATAGTTACGACGTTCTAAAAATAATTCGATGAAGTCAGCACCTGCGGCGCGTCCTAGTCCTAGAAGGGTAGCCAATGGGGCTTCCCATGTGTCATCGAATCGCTCGCTGGTGGATGAGTATTGTAGTGTGGGGATTTGGTTGGACTGAAGTAGCGTACTTATGAGCATGGATAGCCTCTTGTTTTGTTTAAATTTTAGATTTTAGATTTTAGATTTTAGATTTTGGGTTGGGGGTTAGCTAGAATTTTTTTCAACGCTAGGGAGCAGGATGCTCCCACTACTACATAGTATATAACCAATAACTAATGACTAATGACTAATGACTAATGACTCCGCAACTCGTTTCAAGCGACCTAGTTGGGCTTGCATATCTGCTTGAGTCCAAGCAGCAGCAAAATTGTTAAATCCCCAACTAACTATCGGGTTAGGAATATGGAACTCAAAACGGTTGACAAGAAGAGTTCCTTGTGGTATTGGTTGACATTCCCAGCGATCGCGCCCCTGGAAAAATCCCTGAAATTGCCAAACAACTAAACCAGGTTCCCGTTCTACCACCACACTATATAAACTGGGTTTAAGTAGAGGAATTTGAATCACAAAGCGACTTTGACCGCCAAGCTCAGTACTCCAAGCCTCCCCCACAGGTTCGCAACACAAGGCTGGATTTAGCCAACGGTGCATGAGTGTTAAATCAGTAATGCAGCGTTCTACCACTGAAGCTGCGGCATTAATTTGAATTGATTGTTCAAAAACTCGGGACATTCTATATTTTGATTTTGATTCCTGTTTAGTATTTCAACTTATGACCGAAATATCAACGGCGAGCAGAGCTAATGGCTTCACACATGGGGGTTAGCTGTTGGCGATTTTAATCGCCTTGGGCATTTAGTACCTCTAATATACCATACCCTAGGTGTTAAAACTACAGTTGTGAAAGCAAGGAGCGTCAGTGATGCTGGAATCCCCCGCCTTATTGGGTGGGGAGTGTCAATCTTGTAATAAGAAATAGCAAGAGTGAGTAATAATTCTGTTACCAAAGAGTTTTTAGAAACCTAATTTTTCCCACCGCTTTAGTATTTAAGTCTTACCTTCCGTTGTAATTCCTCTTTAATACGGTTAAGGATAGATTTTTCATCAAGGTTGGCTAAAATCCGACTAATCACTGCTTTGGGTCCTTCATCCCCCCATGTTGCCCCATTAGCCAAATAAACTTTAGTAACCTGTCCAATACCATAGGAAGAAACCCCAGCCACCCCTGCTTGAGTAATAGCCACAGATACATAAGGGGCAAAGGTAGCGCCGGCACTAGCCGATGCAGAAACACCCAACAGAGTTTTTAATCCACTCAAACCTAAATTTGCCAACAACTCACTAAAACCGATACCGCCCATACTCAGAGCGATTTTTTGTAGTAATTGCACAGCACCACTTTCACTCATGGGGATGCCATAGAGTTTAGATAAACCTAAAATCAGCGAAATATCAATAACTATACTGCTCAGTATATCTACTACCGTAACTGGATTGATAGCGATAGCCACCGCCTTAGTCATCACAGCCTTCCAAATCAACTGATTAGCATTTTCTTCACGAATTATCAGTTTTCTTTGTACTAACCGCTCATTGACATGATCAGCATAAAGCATGGTATTCAGAGCCACCAAAGCTTTACCTTCACGGTGCAAAATCTCCAAAATTTTCACCTTCAGTTCTTCAACCCGGGCTTTACTAGCGCGTAATTGTGCTGCCCTAGTACCATCAGGGCGAATAATTGCCGTCTTTACCAATGGTGAAGCAGCTGCCATGACGATTTCTAAAGGGGTGAGCAACTCCCGCACCCTTTCATCTTGGATTTTGTGATAAATTGCCATGCGGTCAGCTTCAGGATATTGGTCTACTTTATTAAATACCAGAATTATCGGTTTACCGCATTCCCGCAATTGAGACAAAGCCTCATGTTCTATCTTAGTCATGTCCCCAGCAATAACAAACAAAATTAAATCTGCTTGCTTTGCCACCTGTTCAGCCAAGTCCGCCCGGGTTTCACCATCTACTTCGTCTAAGCCAGGAGTATCAATTAGTTCTACCTGAGATTCACCACCGGCAGGTAAAGTTACCCGTAAAGCCCGTTCATTTTGGCCAATAGTTTCCTCACTAATACACCAGTTAACTTTTTGGGCATCACGGGTGACTCCATGCAGGGGGCCAGTTTCAAACACCGATTGTCCCACCAAGGCATTTAATAGAGAGGACTTACCCCGCCCCACCATGCCAAAAGCAGCAATTTGCACCACCATCCTGTCTAACTTACCCAGCATAGCTTCTAAATCAGCCAGTTCAATTTCCAATCCTCTCTTTTCCTGGGGAGTCAGGTCAAGATTAGTGACTAAGTGGCGTAGTGCCGTTTGTGCTTGTTTATAGTTGAGTTCCGTTTGAATATGGTCAAAACTGAAAATAGCACTATCTAGTTCTTCTTCCCAGTTGGGCGAAGGGCCATGTGATGGTTCAGGAGAAGGTAATGTGGAAGTCATATCAATTTGAAATGTGAAATTTAAAATTTGGGGCTAATGACCAATGACCAATTACCAACAAAACGTCATAAACTGAAAATTGCATCTAGTAGCTTGAGAATCTTGACTAAATCACCTGTGCGGAAAATAGTTATTGCCGGTAACTGGAAAATGTTCAAAACCCAGGCAGAAACCCAAGACTTTTTACAGGGATTTCTGCCCCACTTGGAGGAAACACCCCCGGAACGAGAAGTAGTATTGTGTCCTCCTTTCACTAACTTAAACGTTTTATCCAAAAGTTTGCATGGTAGTCGCATCCAGTTGGGAGCGCAAAATGTTCACTGGGAGGAAAATGGAGCCTACACAGGTGAAATTTCTGCCCCCATGTTGACAGAACTTAGTGTACGTTTTGTCATTGTCGGTCATAGTGAAAGACGACAATACTTTGGTGAAACAGACGCAACGGTTAATCTGCGCCTGAAAGCCGCTCAAAAGTACGGTCTCACACCAATTTTATGTGTAGGCGAAACTAAAGAACAACGCGATGCAGGGGAAACTGAATCACTAATTACCAGCCAGCTAGATAAAGACCTGATAGATGTGGATCAGAACAGTCTAGTAATTGCCTACGAACCAATTTGGGCCATCGGTACTGGCGACACTTGTGAAGCACAAGAAGCTAATCGGGTAATTGGCTTAATTCGTAGTCAGTTGAATAATCCCCATGTTTCTATTCAATACGGAGGCTCAGTAAAGCCCAATAATATTGATGAGATTATGGCTCAACCAGAAATTGATGGCGCTCTCGTGGGCGGTGCAAGTCTTGAACCTGCCAGTTTTGCTCGCATTGTCAACTACAAAGTCAACTACAAATAATCTCATGTCTCACGCTGTTTCCCTGGCCAAGCTGGGGAAGGCGTGCATCCATGAGTTTTAATGAGTTTTGCGGAAATCATTATGTCAAACCAGTTAATTATTAGAGAACGCTGTTTTATCTGGGGACAGCGAACCTATCTTATGGGTGTTTTAAATGTCACACCCGATAGTTTCAGCGATGGCGGGGCGTTTAATCATAGCGATCGGGCTTTAGCACAGGCAAAAGCAATGGTAGCAGCCGGCGCTGACATTATCGACGTGGGTGGTCAATCAACTCGACCAGGAGCCAAGCAAATCACTCTTGCAGAAGAACTGAATCGGGTAATACCTGTATTGCAAGTTCTCCGACCAGAAATTACAGTTCCCATCTCCGTAGATACTACTAGGTCTGCTGTAGCTAAGGCAGCTATAGAAGCGGGGGCGGATATGATTAATGATATTTCCGGTGGCACCTTTGACTTAGAAATGCTGCCCACACTGGCCAGTTTAGATGTGCCAATTGTGTTGATGCACATCCGGGGAACACCAGAGACAATGCAGCAAATGACTAATTATCAAGATTTAATCCCGGAGATTTCTAGTTTTTTAGCAGCACAAATTTTAGCCGCCACAAGTGTAGGGGTTGATCAGAAAAAAATTATTATTGATCCGGGGATTGGTTTCGCCAAAAACTATGAGCAGAATTTAGAAATTTTCCGGCGCTTGGGTAAATTAAAAGCCCTAAATTGCCCTATTTTAGTAGGACCATCCCGGAAAAGCTTTATTGGTCGCATCCTAAATCAACCAGACCCCAAAGCACGGGTTTGGGGAACAGCAGCCGCTTGTTGTGCTGCTATTTCTCATGGTGCTGATATTCTCCGTGTTCACGATGTTGAAGAAATGCGCGATGTATCACTGGTAGCTGATGCACTGTTACGACCAGAAGTTTGACCACCTCTCACAGCCATTGGCTTTGCCAGTGTCGTAGGCGATCGCACCCCAGATCATCACGTTAGCGATTATATTAAACATCCTCTAAAGATTTTTAGGTAAACATAATTTACTTACACATAATCAAGGTCTAGCAACTTGAACTAATAAAAAAGATAGTTATTTGAACCTGTGCCAACAGGTTCTTTATTTTTACATTAGCCCTGAATTCGCGTGAATTAGAGCGATAAGTCTTAGCATCAATTAATACTATAAAGAATTCAGTACAAAATTTAACTATTTGTTAACCTGTTCTTAACCTTCTCTTAACTTAAGGAGTATATACTGGTTAATGTGAACATTTAGAGGTAAATAATGTGACTGTGCTTAATACATCAACACTCAGTAATAGTGGTAGAACGCAACATCAAAATAAAATTGATGATTTCCTGCAAAAGAATCTTCCTACTCCTTATTTAGTTATTGATTTAGATGAAGTTAAACAACAATATCTAAATCTAGCTACTCTGCTTCCTAGTGCCAAAATCTATTATGCCGTCAAAGCTAATCCTGCTCAACCGATATTGAGATTATTGGCGAATTTAGGTTCTTGTTTTGATATTGCCAGTATTGGTGAGCTAGACCAATGCCTAGAAATTAATATACCTCCAGATAGAATTTCTTATGGCAACACTATCAAAAAAACTCAAGACATTGCCTATGCCTACAATTCAGGAATTAGGTTATTTACTTTTGATAGTTTAGAGGAATTGCAAAAAATTGCGACTGTAGCTCCAGGCTCAAAAGTTATTTGTCGTATTTTTGTTGATAACTGCGGTGCAGAATGGCCACTATCTAAAAAGTTTGGATGTGAAGTTTCGACGGCTCATCATTTGCTCTTGCAGAGCAAAGAATTAGGTTTATATCCTTATGGTGTTGCTTTTCATGTAGGCTCACAACAATGCAATCCTAATCAATTTGATGTAGCTATCAGTCAGGTGGCACAACTTTTTGTTAGGTTGCGTTTAGAAGGCGTCGAGTTAAAGATGATTAATTTGGGAGGAGGGTTTCCTGCTCATTATCAATCACCTATTTTAGACACCAACAGTTATACGGATGTAATTAAAGAATCATTGAATCGTCACTTTAGAAATTCAATTCCAGAAATCATGATGGAGCCTGGAAGGTCTTTAGTTGCTGATGCAGGTACAATCTTGACAGAAGTTGTGTTGATCAGCAAAAAAAGCTTTCAACACGAGCATCTTTCTTGGGTCTTTGTTGATATTGGTAAATTTGGAGGTTTGATTGAAACAATGGACGAATGTATCAGATATCGTATTGTTGCTCCCAAATACAATGGTTGTACTGAGAAAGTAGTCATAGCTGGTCCAACTTGCGACAGTGTTGATGTTCTGTACGAAAAGAACCATTATGAACTCAGGACTTACGCAACTGGCACAGGCGATCGCTATATTATAGTATTTGTGTACTGAAATAAGTGACACAACTAGCACAAATAGTGGGCGGGCTTCGCGGTAGCAAAGCGACAAATTGAATCAAACCAAACACATAGAAATA
>NZ_JANQDH010000031.1 GCF_029891735.1 Chrysosporum bergii ANA360D | reverse complement strand
TTGATTCAGGACGCGGTCTAACTTCAACATTAATGTCACCCTACTTGTCTGCTTGATTATTATCCCTTATTTTCCAACAACTCTAAACAACTCCGGTGGTTGAGCGGAGTCCGAACCAGCTAAGCTGATGTGTAACAGTATATTGGAGCGGGAGAATATGGCTACTACTGCTGATGAGGTATGGAAACTGCTGGGAGAACTTATTGAATCCCAGAAGGAGACA
>NZ_JANQDH010000030.1 GCF_029891735.1 Chrysosporum bergii ANA360D | reverse complement strand
TTGATTCAGGACGCGGTCTAACTTCAACATTAATGTCACCCTACTTGTCTGCTTGATTATTATCCCTTATTTTCCAACAACTCTAAACAACTCCGGTGGTTGAGCGGAGTCCGAACCAGCTAAGCTGATGTGTAACAGTATGATCGCCACCCCCAGCACCAGAGCAATTAAACCATTAAGCAGTCCCGCCAACAGTACGCCCTCTCGGTCATCTCGTCCGACTGCTTGTGCTGTTAACGCAGTGGTACCCATTCGTAAAAACGATAAAACA
>NZ_JANQDH010000029.1 GCF_029891735.1 Chrysosporum bergii ANA360D | reverse complement strand
ACTTAGACTGATTTGAATTGTATACCATAAGCCTCTTAAACCATTGTGGAATAAGGGTTGTATGGCTATACCGTTTTTATCCCATACCGTCTTATTGGTTAGTAACCAAGTTGTCTAAAACCCTTGATAAAATAGGTTTATCGTCAGCTTCGTAATCAGCAGGCCACGGGTTCAAATCCCGTCATCGGCTTATAAGCGCTGTACGTTCGCAAAAAGTTAAAAATCGCGTTTTAAGTTGCCTGTGCGCGTCTGGAAGTGACGCAAACTGCGGCTTTAAAGGAGGCGATAAGAGATTGGTTACAAAAAAAAGATTCCCCTGCGGGTAACAAGTCACAGGGGAGCTAGAAAGTTTTATTATTTCAAAAGCTGAAGGGGCGATGCCTGTGGCGAGCGAAGCTATCGCATATTTTCTGTAGCTAACAAAGTAGTTAAAAAATTAAACTACCCACTTTGCCCCTTTATTAGCATGGTCATAAATCAAATCAAATACTGTGTCGCATTTAAACTTAAATAACACTCGATCATAACTGTCAGGTAGGTTTTGATCTAAAACTTCTTCTACTGTTGATTTTACCCTGCGTTGACTCTGCATATCTTTATACCAATCTTGCACTAATACTTTTGGCTGTTCTGTTGTCAGTCGCTGTAAAAGAGACTTAGCAGCTAATTTGACTTTCTGGGTTTCTTCAGCAGTCATTTTATCTTTTTTGAGTAAATCAAATAATTCTAGTTCGTCTTCTGTCAAACCTTCCCGAATATGTCTTTCTGCTTCTGTTTTCAGGTTTTCGGCAAAGTTAACCAAGGCTTCATAATAGTTTTCAGTTGATGAACCACCAGCGTTATATTTATCAACAATTGCTTGTAGTCTTTGGGCAAAATCTGTACGAGTTGTATTTTGCTGAATCATTTTATTGAGTTTGTCTTCTATAAAACTCCTTAAATCAGCAATTTCAATATTTTTATAGGGTTTTTGCGTAAATTCCGCTTTGAGTTGTTCAAAATTAATTTTACTTAAATCCCAAACTTGCCCTTTTTGAATAGTTTTGTATTCTTTACCATATTCCTGTGTGGTAACTCTTTGATCATCTGTAACTATACTTTCATCTAATAATGCGGCAATTTTAAAACTGAGATCATCATTATTTTTACGTTCAATTATAGCATCAATTACCCCTCGTAAATATTGAAAAACTGACACTAGGGGGCGTGGTTGTTTTAATATCTCTGGTTTACAGGCTTCGTAAAGTGAGGTAATGGTATTGTCATAAACTACAAAGGCTTTACGCCATTCATCTTTTTGTAGTAAAGTGTCGGCAAATTGGTTAAACTGCTCTAAATTCTTAAAAGTGTCTTGACTATCAAGGATAACTTCTAAATTAATACCTTTTTCCTGACAAAATTCTAAACCTTGATCAATAGCATCATCAAGTAAATTAAATAATTCAGATTTATTCGGAACTAAAGCATCTTGATCATTCCCTAAAGCGTAGGCTGCTAGGGCTTCTTTCATATTCCGAAAAACATTATAATAATCAATAATTTCGCCATTTTTTTTAGTAATATGATTAATTTGATAACTACTAACGCGATTCGCACGGGCTATAGTTTGCATTAGTGTGTGATCTTTCATGGGTTTATCTAGGTAAAGAGTAGATAAAGTTGGTACATCAAAACCTGTTAACCACATGGCACAAACAAACACTAAACGCAGGGGATTTTCTGGATCTTTAAATTGATATTCGATATCATGACCTTGGGCATCAAGGGTATTCATTCGTTTTCGGTGGGGTTTGATATCCAGTCCTTGTTGGGCAAATTTTTTCTCTTCGCTTTCGCTTCCTTCTAAACTAATTACTACAGCCATTTCTGTTTCCCGCATAAAATCAAGAATCTTTTTGAGACGCACTTTCTCGATTTCATTCTGAGTTTTTTTGATTCTCCCAACTAAATTTTTAATTGCTGCTTTCCAGTGATACTGTACTTTTTTATACATTTTTACAGCAGTAAATTTATCAACGGAAACTACTAAACCTTTACCCAAATAACCACGACGGGGAAAATGATAAACAATATCTTTGGCAATTGTTTCTAATCTATCATCTCGTTTGATAACTTCAATTTCACGGGCAAATTGTTTTTCTATTTTCGCTTGTTGGCTATCATCCAGGTTTTCATCTTCCAGAATTTGATAAAATTCCTCACTTAAATTTTCGTTTTGAATTAATACTTCTGGTACTCGCTGCTGATAAAATAACGGAACAGTTGCACCGTCATCTACTGATTGAGAAAAGTTATATTCACTAACATAATCACCAAACCATTCATTAGTTTTGCGTTCTTTTCCTAATAAGGGTGTACCTGTAAAAGCCAAATAATTGGCATTTGGTAAACCTGCCCGCATATTTTCCGCTAAGGATTTATATTGAGTGCGGTGTGCTTCATCTACAATTACAATGATGTCGTTTCGTTCACTTAATATTGGATATTTTTTACCTTTTTCATAGCGGAATTTTTGAATTAATGTAAAAACGATCCGCTTGTTTAAAGAAAGAAACTCTCGCAGTTGTTCACTATCTTTAGGTTGAGCCGTTTCTTTTTCTTTAACGGTTTCAGTGTTTAAGAAATTGCTGTAAATCTGCCCGTCTAAATCATTGCGATCTGTCACTACCACAAAGGTAAAATTGCCCGTGAGCTTGCGGAAAATCTTCCTGACATAAAAAATCATAGAAAAGCTCTTTCCTGAGCCTTGAGTATGCCAGAAAACCCCTAATTTACCCTGTTTTTCTTGCCGATATTTAAAGGAATCTATGGCGCGATTCACACCGATAAATTGATGATTTTGGGCGACAATTTTCTGAGTTTTATTTTTATAAATAATAAAATTTTCAATATAATCTAGGAGTTTATCAGGATGAAAAAGACCATCTATGGCAAGTTCTAAGCTAGTACCAGATTCCTGAATCTGCTGACGATCTATTTTTTCTTTTTCATCTTCTACCCGTAACCAATTAAAGAAGTTTTCCCAGTCGGCGGTAAAACTGCCAATTTTAGTTTCTAAAGCGTTGGAAAGGATACAAAAAGCATTAGTTAGAAACAGTTGGGGAATGTCTTTTTTGTAGTTGGTGAGGTTATCATCAAAGGCTGTTTGTAGTTTGATGTTGGAGTTTTTTAGTTCTATGAAAACTAGGGGTAAACCGTTAATATAAAGGATAATGTCAGGACGGCGATAATTTCTTTCTCCTTGAATCCAAAGTTGAGAAACTGCTAAATATTCATTATTACCATTTGTGCTAAAGTCGTTAAAATCTATTATTTTTACTTTCGTGGTTTCGGTTTTACCTTGGACATTTTCATATTCTGTGGGGATACCGTCACGAATTAACCCGTCTATTTCCCGGTTTGCAGCGATGGGAGACATGGACTGGCGTTTATTGGTGAGGGTTTCTAATGCTGTATCTATGGCGGTTTCTGGTATGCTGGGGTTGACGCGCAAGGCCGCAGCTTTTAACCTGTCATAAAAAATGACATCTCGTTTATTTGTGCGGTGTGATTTGTCGTTTAAGTCGTCAGGGTTGACGGTGTAGCAGTTGAGTATTTTAAAACCCTGCTGTGCTAATTTGCGGAGTACCGCCTGTTCGATGTCATCTTCAGAGATAAAGTTAGGCATAGTTTATTTATGTCAACCATCTCGTTATATACAGCTTCCGGGATGATCACCCTACTATACAACTGTCGCAATAAATCTAACTGACCAATTGCTGCTAAGTTTGTAATTGGTGATGTATCGCTAACTATAATCACAGTAAACCCATTGATTGCAGTGTCTTGATATCAGATTCAAAATCTTCAACATCATAGTTAATATGTAAACCTCGTTTTGCTAGTTCATGCTGAAATTCTAGGACTGTGATTCCTGTCCATGCTCGGACTTTACCACTGCTAATTTTACCTTGTTGGTAAAGCAAAATGGCAATTTCTAATTTGAGTTCGTCTTCAGTCATGTTTGAAGCTCTAAGGATATCATTGGGAATTATGAGGCTCATTTGAAAAAACTCCAAGTCCTAATATATGTTTATTCTAATTCTTCTCTCATGCTGGGTGGGAATTGAATGTCTAAGTCTTCTACTGAAAGTTTACCAGAGATGAGACGAGTTAGGAGGCGATCGCGTGTTTCAGCAAGATTATTATTTAACTTAACTATAAGCTCTTTCTGTTTAAAAATAATTGCTATTTTGTGATTAAAATTATTTTGCAAGTTTTTAGGAGGAATAGACATATAAAGTCCACCTAAGTGATTTCTGTTTAGCGTGGGTACACCAGCACCAGAATTAAAATTTTCCAGCTTTAAAAATTTTAGTGTGTAGTAAATTTTGATGTTGCGGTTGTATGCAATCTACTAAACAAAGCAAAACTCCTGCATCACACAGAATCATAACTCTAAACCCTGCTGACGATATTTTTCCAGCAAACGTTCTTGATAATCATTCTGCGGTTCATGATTTAATACAGATAATTGATCAACCTGTTCAAACCACCGCTTCCACCTATATGTATTTGCTTGTTTGACTTCTCCCCTTAACCCATTAACTGTAATGTTCATTTTTGCCAGTTTGACAGTTTCTAGGGTTTTTTCTTGTCCACAAACATATAAATCATTAATTACACCAGATTTGAGGTCAGAGTTAGCCCGCAGGGTATCAGCACTCTGCCATAGGGTGTCTTCAAGTTTTTTGAGTTCTTCTGGTGTCAAGGGTCTAGATGCTGTAGATGGCTAATGTGTCCGTTCTGGGTGAACCTTTGAATTATATACCGAACTTGCGCCAATGGGAAAAATTGATGGAAGTTGATAGTTGATGGGATGCGATCGCTTCCCCAGCCATATTGCCGTCTATTAGATCATAAAATCTTATGTGACTGTTATGTGACTGAAAACCGAAATTTATAAATTTACAAAATTAAATAATGGCTGAAAGTCTTGCTATTTATGGATTTTAAATATTTTCCTTTAAATCTCGTTATGTGATTCCAGAAAATTCTGACTCCTCACCATCTCCCCAAACAGCAAAAAACACCCATGACACTAACACCCCTGAGTCACCATAAACTACCACTCAACCCGATGACAAAGCGATTCAGGACCCCAAAAGTATCTAGCAAATCATCTGTCATGTAGCAGAAGCGGAGGAGTTTCCACCAATTGCGGAGATTTTGGAGGAGTTGGAGGTTTTGGAGCAAGAAGCAGAGGCGACTAATGAGGTTTTGAAAAAGGTTTTGGGGCGGTTTAGGTAAGATAAAAGTAAAGTAAAGTATTGTGACGTAGGAATAATGGTACATATCACTGCTAAGACACTGTATGATACTGATTTTGCCCTTTGGGTTGAGGACACTGTGAGCAAATTAAAAACCGGAGATTTTCATCAAGTTGATTGGGAGAACTTGATTGAGGAGGTTGAATCTTTGGGAAAACGAGATAAACGAGAATTAAAAAATCGGTTAATTACTTTATTCGAGCATATATTAAAACGTAAATATGTACCTTTGTCAGATTGTTATCGAGGATGGGAAGTTACTATTAAGCGTACTCAATCAAAATTAAGAGATATTCTGGCTGATTCTCCCAGTTTACGCCATCTATTACTAGAAATTTATCGTGACTGTTATGATGAGGCCTTGGAAAATATGCGAATTGAATATGATGCTAACTTCCCTGATGTCTATCCTTTTATTAATGATGTAGATGTTTTATTAAATCAGAGGTTTTGGGAAGATAATTAGACACGAGGATCTGACGGGGCGACAAACAAGGCTGAACACAAGACAGTGTAAAAAATGTAACGATTCATCATATCCAGATTCATCTTGAAATTGATCACTTGTCCAGATAATATAGGGATGTGTTCCTCTAAAAACCCTACTGGAATTAATATTATCCTTACAGGTTTGACATTCTACTTCTCCTGGTTCATCTAAATTATAAATGTGAACATGACCCAGTTTGCAACGAAGAGATACCCTGTAAGGATTAATAAAATAAATCCACCCCTGTCTAGGTTTTTGTCCAGCCACTTTTATGATCCTAATTCACTGATTAATTTTGCTCTTTCTGCTTGCAGATTTAGTTTTACTTTTTCTTTTGGTTGATGGTTTTTTTGAGCTTCAACCATTGGCGCAGTGCTATACACATACTCTAGTAATTGATTTATTTTATCTTGTCCTGCACCTGCCCATTCTCTTCTAATGTTATCCAGAATTAGCTTGAGACTTAAAGGTAAATCTAAATCATCAACATTACCTGATTCCGTACCAAGTTTAATCAGTATCGTATTACCTTGAGATTCTTGAATAATCTCTTTTCCATTCATTGTCCTTAAAACATTATCTATTTCCTCATTCCAAGGTCCATGAAGATAATAGCACCAATCTAAATCAGTTAATTGGTTTCCTGTCCATTTGACAGCATAAAGATCAGCCAAATACAAGAATTTAATTAACTGGGTTTTGGTGAGATATCCTTTTGTCGCATAGACAAAATATTTGATGAGTTTATCCAGCATAATCTTTATTTCTCCCGAATATCATAAAATTATCCAATTCCTTTAGGTTGGGAATATAAACATATATAAGTTTTGTATGAGAGTTAGCGCTTTTATGGAGTTATGATAATTTTCCATCGGCTAATTATAATTCGTTTTTATCTCAATTTTTGACAATTTTTAACCCAGCAGCTATATTAATAGTGATCATGTACCATATTATCATATTTGGATGATGTAATTACAGTTAGCTACACAATTTTTGACTGAAGATCACCCTATATCTTCCTTTGAGTATTTGTCACTACTGCAAACAAGTTGCTAGTTATCAACATGACCAGCAAATCACCGATAGACACAAAATGCGATCGCCCTCAATATCCTAAATTCTCTTCTGACTCCTCACCATCTCCCCAAACGGCAAAAAACACCCATGACACCAACCATCAACCCACAAAGCCGGAACTTTAAACCTACAAAGTGGCAAGATGCACTATCAGCAGAGCGAACTTTAGGCACTCTAGCGATTTGATGGCGTTTAGACCTAAAATCTTATGGTAATCCGTCGATAATTTCCAAAATTAATGAAATTCTAGAAAATTGCCCCCGATATCGGCTATCTGAAAAAAAAACTATTCCAAAAAAAGGTATCCAAATATCGAAGTATCCCGACGATTTAGATCTTATTTTGTCGGTTATTGATGGTGGGCAAGAATTAAGTGATAAACTTTCAGTATTATTACATTGAAATTTATTTTCTATAAACTTAGTTTTAATGACCATATTGTAGAGAAAAATCAAAATCGAGTATGAACGCCGAAGACTTCCAAAATAGTGCTACAGGTAGATTAGTACAAATAGAAGAAGGTAAAAACCCTTGTTATGCCTTTGTTCCTAACCCCCTACCACCAATAATTGAACTGGATATAGAAATTTGGCGTACTCTTTCAGATGCCGATCGCGCTTTAGGTGAACTTGCTGGATTAGGACGCACTATGCCAAATCCGACTCTGCTCATCCGTCCATTTATTCGCCGTGAAGCTGTTCTTTCCTCACGGATTGAAGGAACGCAAACAAATATAGCCAATCTTTATGCTTATGAAACAGGACAGCTTTCACTTCCTGGTGTTCTCCCTCCTCCACCCAAAGGAGATGCACAAGAAGTATTAAATTATGTGCGTACACTAGAGTACGGTTTAGATAGACTTAGTAGCTTACCAATTTGTTTACGTTTTATATGCGAACTCCATGAACGCTTAGTAGATGGTGTGCGCGGAAAAAATGCGGCTCCCGGAGAATTTCGTCGTTATCAAAATTACATTGGTCAATCAGGCTCTATTATCAACCATGCTCGATTTATTCCTCCTCCCGTACCGGAAATGCACCAATGTCTAAATGAATTAGAAAAATATTTACATGACAATTGTAATTATCCGCCATTGATTCGGATAGGTTTAATTCATTATCAGTTTGAGAGCATTCATCCGTTTATGGATGGTAATGGACGTATCGGCAGATTACTAATTTCACTACTTTTATTGAACTGGAATTTATTACCCTTACCCTTGCTTTATCTCAGTGCTTATTTTGAGAAACATAGACAAAAATATTACGATTTTATGCTAGGCATCAGCAAGTATGGTAATTGGCGCGAGTGGCTGATATTTTTTCTCCAAGGGGTAACAGAACAATCAAAAGATGCGGTGATTAGGTCAAAAAAATTACAAGACTTACAAATTCAATGGAGAAACGAATTAACCCAAGCTCGTGCTACTGCCTTATTATTACGTCTTGCAGACAGCTTGTTTGAGTCACCTATTTTAACTATTCCCCAAGCCCAAGAAATTCTAGAAGTTACATATCGCTCTGCACAACAGAACGTTGAAAAACTGGTAAACGCTAACATCTTGTATCAGGTTAGTGAAGGTTCTTATGGTAAGGTATTTATTGCTCCACAAGTCTTACAAGTCATAGAGGAGTAAATCTACTTAAATTATACTTTTTTAATAAAAAATATAATTTGATTAATTAGAATTGTACTTGAATATCAATTCATTGAAACCGTTACAGTGGTTACTTTCTACTATAAAACAGCGATGACTTTTGGGGAACAGAGCGATCGCCCTCAATATCCTAAATTCTCTTCTGACTCCTCACCATCTCCCCAGCCGATATACCCTCCCCTTCAGTCCCAAAGTAACTCAAAGCTCCCGCAGCCTCAGCACGAGAAACCGGTTTTTTAGGTTGAAACAGAGTTGTATAGCCAAATACGCGGCGAATATTGGATTTTGAGCCATTTTGAAAATCAGCCAGCACCGCCCTTAAAGCCTTGGGGTCAATTTTTGCCGTATCTTGAAAACCCCAAGATTGATTAACTGCTTCTAAACTCGCAGTAGGTAAAGGTTGGCGAATATCCAGAGGAACTTTCCAAAGAATCAACTGTTCTCGTGTTAGAACTGCATCAGGACGAAATAAAACCGCAGTTGAATCACCCGACAAAAGACTAGGAACCAAACCAGCCTCCGCCAACCCTTGAATAACTGAAAAATCAACATCAGTTTTTGGCACATCACTAAAACTAGGTTCACTGCTTTGTGATACCAAGCGAACCTGTTTAGCCGGATTATTAACATACATGGCATTGTTAGCCCCCACTAGCCAACGGGCATATTCCCGGCGAGTAATGTTTTTACTCGGTGCAAATGAGTTAGTGATAGTGTCGTTAGAGTTATTTTTAACTTGGGCAGATTGTACAGATAAAACACCCAAAGCCGCCAAATATTCGATAGATTGCCGCAATTCCGGTGGTGCTTCCTTAAGATCATTAAATTGCTGAGATTTTAGTGTAGGTTTTCTTTCTGTAGCCAAATTATCTTGGTCAGAACCAAAAACATTTCCATTACTCTCAGTTTTAGCCTCCGCTGCTACCCTACTATTAACTAAATATTCAATCACTAAAACAGTAACCGTTTGTGGTTGATCTGGTTGAGGGTTAGTGACTGATTGTGGCTGAATAGACACCTTGACCTGCAAATTATCACGCTGCACCTCAAAAGTATCTGGCAAATCATCTGTAGGCTGTTGTAAAACCTGCCAATTACTTTTTTCCAACTGCTCACTATAAAAGTTAGTAATAAAATTGCTAGGGTCAGAACTCAGCCAGCGAGTGACCACCCCATTTTGGGAGCCGTTAGCTAGTGTCACCGACTGTAATTGAGCATTGGGATATAAAGGAATATCCTGGGGAAAGTCAGATGGTAACTGAGCCTTGGCTTCCTTTTCCTTTGCTTGGGGTTGATTTTTTTCAGAACCGCCAAAAATTCCCGGGTTATCTTTTAGCCGGGGATCAGCCGCCAAAGATTGTTCCAGGGTTTTGGCAGTAGGACTCTTACCACAAGCTGTTACAGAAGTCAATAAAATAGCCAAACTCAGCAAGACAGCTGGACGTTTAGAGAAAAGCACAGGAAATCAAAAATCAAGTGTCTATTCCTAGACTAGCGCACACCTTGACATACTCACCGACCTTCTAAAAACATCCCATAACTTATTTAAAACTCTTTCAAAACTCCTTTAAAACTCTCCACAGCACCGTGTAGCTACCATCAGAACGGCGACGCACCGGACGAAAAGCCAAAATAATATCACTACCAGGAATTTTTTGTAGTTCCTCTGGGGATATGGCTTCACCATTCAAGATTTTTTCTGAAACTTGAAATTGCAGCGATCGCACCACATAAGTATGGTTTAATTCCGCAGCAGCATGAGACAAAATAACCACATTTTCGGGGTTATTCTGATGTTTGCCCGTTAAAAACCGTCTTTTATCAACTTGTAAAGCCTCTAAATCCTTCGGGGGTTGGTAATTCAGCAATAATTCCCGCGTGGGTGAAGGGACAAGTTGCAGTTTTTCATCTAACTTCTCCAGAGGTATATCACCCACCTCAACCATTAAACTATAATCCAATCCCTGATCCAGCAATTTAAAGCGTTCTCCTAGCATATGAAGTGCTAAACTAGGATTAAATCCATCCTTAGCATCACCCAAAGAGGGGAAAGGATAACGTTCATTGACATTAGGTTGCAATCGGTTCCAAACAGTATTCAGGGGACGTTGGTACACCGAAGACCGTAATACACGGAAAATACCAGTACCAGGCAACTCCAAAAACCCAGCGTAAATCTTTGGTTCCTGCGGATCAAGGTCGTAGGCAAAGCGGTCAAGTATAGCAGCATTTTCCCAAGGATCTGTAAACCTGATTTCTGGGGGAAACACCCTTTGTACAGCCATTAACATTTGCTTCGCAGTGGACAGACTAGCAACCGCTGACTCAGGCGCTGTGATGGCAGGTTGTACAGGTGCTGCATAATTAGCTATAGCTGTTTTCCTATTTCTGCCAATTAATCCTACTTCTGGAGATGGTGCTTGTGTTGCCAAAGTATGAGTAGATAAATTTGGTTCTAGCGTAGCAAAAGGAACAGCTGGTTTTCCCAATTGGGGATACTGTACAGGTGCAAGAGAAAGTACAGGATCTGACTGGCGTTCACCACTAACCAGGGGTAACTCCCTGACCAAAGCCAACTCACCCCGTCGAGATAAAAGCCGGTCTAAAACAGGAGATAATTTGACCAACTCCTGCTTAGAAGTATACAAAGAGCAGTAAATTTGATTTGGAGCCGTAGTTAACCGATTAAGTAAAGGCAAAAGCTTTTTGGATGAATCCATTTGAGACATACAAAAAGTTTGAGGACTTTGTAGCTGACCATGCACAAAACTCTCTACCCTTTGCACTTGAACAGTTAATTGTCCCCTCACAGCCCGCAGACGATTAGGATCTGGATCTGTGAGTGCTTGTTCAATACGAGCAATCAAATTGATCTGGTCCTGTACCATTCTCCCTGCTTTAGTATAAAACTTTTCTCTTCTTAGCCTTGATGTTAAATTTTCAATCAAAGAAGATGAGAACGGATTTTCAGTAGCCTTAGTGATTACTGGCACAAAAGCCAGACCCAAAGTCAGCAAAAAGCTCAAAAATAATTGTCTCATGCCAAAAATACCCAGGAGATAAGAGTATGAAAAATCTAAAATAGATATTAAATTGAAGAAAATCAACCACCATTGACCGTCAATCTATTCTACTTTCTCTTAAGCCAAGCGTCGCCGGGTTGTTACCAGTGCTGAAACACGATTACATGAAAGTTTCCCAGGATCAGCCTATTTATTCTGAGGCTCCACTCCAGTTGTTACTATTTGTCGATGGACGACCAAAGTCTCGACAACAAGTACAACGTATCCGTGCTTACTTAAAAGAATTGCAGGCTGAATACAGCTTTGAACTTCAAATTATAGATGTCGGGCAACAACCCTACTTAGCAGAACACTTTAAACTAGTAGCAACACCAGCTTTAATCAAAATCCATCCCGAACCTAGGCAGATCATAGCTGGGAGTAACATTATTGCCCAATTAAAAAACTGGTGGCCTCGCTGGCAAGCAGCCGTAGATGCTTACTTAAAACTACAAGAAGACCTACAAGAACGAATAGACGACAACACTCGGATGTCATCACCCAAATCTACCATTCGTTCCGTAGCCGTTTCCGCAGAACTAATCAAACTTTCAGATGAAATTTTTCGGCTAAAACAAGAAAAAGACAAACTTCAGGAGCAGTTAAACTTTAAAGACAGAGTAATTGCCATACTAGCCCACGACCTCCGGAATCCCCTAACAGCAGCCGCCATAGCCATAGAAACCCTACAATCTAACTACAATATAGACATGGGTACATTTACAAGGCTCAAACCAGCTATGGTCGCACATTTATTAAAACAAGCCCGCACCCAAATTAAAACAATAGACCGGATGATTGCTGACTTATTGCAAGTAGGACAGGGTAATGACACAGAACTCCCCATAGCACCACAAAAAATGGAAATTGGCAACCTGTGCTTGGATGTGTTAGAAGAATTGCGCGATCGCTACATTGCCAAATCCCAACATATAGAAACAGATATTCCCCAAGATTTACCCTATGTATATGCCGATCCAGAGCGTGTGCGCCAAGTGCTGATAAATTTGTTGGACAATGCCATCAAATACACACCAGAAGGAGGCACAATTAGTATTGCCGGACTGCACCGCACCACTCAAAAAATACAATTTAGTATTGGTGACACAGGTCCAGGGATTCCCGTAGAAAAACGCGATCGCATTTTTGAAAACCACTACCGACTACAACGAGATGAAAGTATAGATGGTTACGGCATTGGTTTGTGTTTGTGCCAACGTATCATTCAATCACATTACGGACAAATTTGGGTAGACTCCGCCCCCAACGGCGGCGCATGGTTCCACTTTACCTTACCAGTATATCCATCCACTAGCAGAAGCTAAATCAGTTTCTTGCCCAGTGCTGCTTTACAATGTTTTAACATCACACCTTATTAAGCAAGTTTTATCAATGCCAGATTCATTAATGTATCAGCAGGAAAACTTTGTTCTTCTAGAAACAAACGCACCAGAACAAATTCTCACAGCCGATGAACTATTATACAAACTCAAGATCGTGCTAGAAAAAATCAACAATCAAGATTTGCCCATAGATTTACAAAACCTCGATTCCGTAGATACTCAAGCCCAATATTTAATTGACACAAGTTGTGAATTAGACATTGGACCCGGAAAATATTTACAATGGTATGCAATACGACTAGAAAAGTAGTTTTCATAAATCCTGTAGTGCAGGCATACTATGGCCACGCCACCCAAGCTATCGACAATGACTAACCACTAATAATACTTAACTCAATCATATCCTCCTCAACCTCTGTAATTTTAATATCCACCCCAGGACCAAAGTACTTAGTCATTTTTTCCTGTTTTTCTTGCCAATCATCAAATGAAATAAAGGGCGAATCGAATAATAAAACCAAAGCATAACCCCCATTAATTTCCGCCTCTCGTAAGCTTATCAGCACCGGGCGTTCTTCATCTGTAGGACTCAAACCGAGATAATCCAAAGTCTCATCTAAATGACCCTCCTTACCATAGCAGTATCGGGTAACGTCCTGACGAATTTTATTTTGTGTCACAGTGGCTTGCTGTTCCCGTAACAGTGAAACTGACGGTGTAGTGTCTTCGCTGAACGGTGCAGGGGGAATTTCATTAGCCTTAAGTGCTAATCCTCCCAAAAACAGAGGAAACCCATAAAAAAAGCCCACCAGATTAAGTGTAGCGTTATCAGCAGCATAAGCAGCAAAACCAACAATCACCAATACACCGCCAACACTTAAACCAATCGTCCCCAAAGAAATTTTACGAAACATACGCTTAGGATATAATAGACTACTAACATCTCAGTTTTTATTATCGTCGGTTATTCGTAACATTGACCAAGATGTTTAAAAACTCTGATTAAATGTATAAAAAATCCGGAACTGCCCAATAAAACCACAAAATCACACTCACTAAACACCCTGAACTCATACACTCTACCACGATCGCGCCTGATGCGTGCAACAAAACCACACTTAAAATCAGTAACCCCCAATTTTACGTTAACCTTAAATAAAAGCTATTTCAAAACTGGAAAAAAATAATGGATCTACAAACCATAAAAGAACGAATTGCAGCAGTTCAAAGCAAACGTGAGTACCTCTTGAGCCTGTTAGAACGGCCAAACCTAGGAACTTTGAGAATTGATGTCAATCAAGCCCTAGAAGAAATGGATGATTTAATTGATGAATTTAAACGGACTATTCCAGAAACAGATAATAATTAAGCTCAACTAGTCCAAAAAAAACACCACAGATCTGGGTAAACCTTTAATTGAGGTTTACCGGGCTCTGTTTTAGATCACCACTCAACTTAACTATTCATCTATCCACGAATAATTTTTTTAGCATCAATTAAATTTGAACTTATACCAGTTGAACGTAACGCCATATTCATGAGAGTTTTTTGTGAATTAGTCTCCGGACAATCTTCACCAGTACGGCGTTGAATATAACTTCCATCAGTTTGTAATTCCCAGGCTTGACGATTATCTGCTAACATAATTCCCAGAATCTCTTGTAAATCTTTAGCAATATCTGGGTCTTTAATAGGCGTAACCACTTCAACTCGTCGGTCTAAGTTGCGACGCATCCAATCAGCACTACCAATATATATTTCCTCTTGTTCATTATTATGGAAATAATAGATGCGAGAATGCTCTAAAAATCGCCCGACAATGCTAATAACGCGAATATTTTCACTAACGTCTTTAAGACCTGGACGTAAACAGCAAATACCACGCACAATCAGATCAATTTGCACTCCAGCCCGGGAAGCTTCGTATAAAGTAGAGATGATTTGCGGATCTACCAGGGAATTCATTTTAGCCACAATGCGCCCAGAAAAACCATTCTGCACATTTTCTATTTCACGATGAATTAATGCCAAAAAGCGATCGCGCATATTCACAGGAGCCACCAGCACCTCTCGATAAGATTTTTGTCGAGAATAGCCCGTTAAAAAGTTAAACAAATCCGTAATGTCCCCAGCCAGTTCTTCCCGACAGCTAAATAATCCCAAATCTGTATATAACCTTGCTGTTTTAGGGTTATAATTACCAGTCCCTATGTGTACATATCGCCGCATCCGGTCTTTTTCTCGTCGCACCACCATAACAGTTTTGCAATGAGTTTTCAGCCCTACCAAACCATAGACAACATGCACACCCACCCTTTCTAAACTTCTCGCCCAGTAAATATTATTTTCCTCATCAAACCGCGCCTTTAATTCCACTAGTACAGATACCTGCTTACCATTTTCCGCAGCAGCAATCAAAGCTTTAACAATGGGGGAATCTCCAGAGGTGCGATAGAGAGTCATTTTAATAGCCAGCACATTAGGATCATAAGCTGCATGGGTAATAAACCGCACCACCGTTGAGGAAAAAGATTGATACGGGTGATGTACCAACAAATCCTTTTCCCGAATAATAGCAAAAAAGTCTTGACCCTCCTCCACTTCCAAAGAATCTGAAGTCAAACTTGGTTCTCTCAACCTTTGCAAACGTGAAGGTACCACAGACTGGCGTGGTGCTTCTTTGAGTTCCGGTAACGCTAAAGACATAAAATACATTAAATCCCGCAGTCCCAGAAAACCATCAACCGCATAAACATCATTTTCAGTCAAATCCAAATCTTGTAATAACCGAGAACGTATAGGCTCAGGAGTGTGGGATTTCATTTCTAATCTCACAGGAGTTCCACCCATGCGCCGTTTGCGTAGTTCCTGTTCAATAGCTAACAGCAAGTCATCAGCTTCATCTTCCTCCAAAGCCAAATCAGCATCACGGGTAATGCGAAAAGGATGATACTCCTGTATATTCATACCTGGAAACAGAAACTCCAAGTTATGAGCGATCACCTGTTCCAAAGGTACACCCGTCCAGCGAGCAGTACGCCCAGCTTCAGAAACTTCTAACTCTGGTGGTAAAACCAAAAATCGCGGTAGTACGTTGGGAACTTTCACCCTGGCAAAAAGTTCTTCTTCAGTCTCTGGATTTTTGACTATCACAGCTAAATTCAGACTAAGATTAGAAATGTACGGGAAAGGATGACCAGGATCAACCGCCAACGGAGTTAGAACTGGGAAAATTTGCTCTTCAAAGTAATTGTTTAAATAACTCCGTTGTTTTTGATTTAAATTGATGTATTCCAGTATGTGGATACCATGACTAACTAAAAGAGGTTGCAGCGCCTGTTCAAATTGTTGGTACTGCTTTTTCACCAACGGGATCAAAGTTGATCTAATATCATCTAGCTGTTGTTGCGGTGTGCGACCATCAGGAGTTAGTTGGGAAACTTTAGCTTCTACCTGTTGCTTCAAAGCCGCAACCCGCACCATAAAGAATTCATCTAAATTGGCGCTAAAAATAGCCAAAAATTTCAATCTTTCTAAAAGCAGTGTACGGGGGTCACAAGCCTCGTGTAGTACACGACCGTTAAACTCTAACCAGCTTAACTCACGGTTAATGTAATATTGCGGATCGTTCAAATCAATGGGATGGGGGTTTTTCTTTGATTTCGCCATAACGATCTCAGGGTAGATAGATGAAGCCATACATCTGGTGAACCTTGACACTCCCCGTCTTAAAGCATCGGGGATTCTGTACCCTACCTTGCCACTTGCTCTCATAGACGTTCGCCTAAAAGAGTAGAGGTCACGAGTCCTACAGCCTTACTTCGGGACTGCCCGCCCCTAGCTTGCCTAGCAAGATTTAAAATATTAATTGCTGCATTTGTGTCTCTATGTAGCTCCCATCCACAAACACATATATGAGTGCGAGTTGATAGAGTTTTTTTCACAATGCGCCCACAATTACTGCTCGGTGTAAAAACTTTCTAAACCAAAAATCAAATATAGCACCTCACGCTCCACTTTTGACAAAACTATTTATCCTTGTTTTCCCATGTTTCAAGCCACCCGTCGCCGTCTTGCTCTGTGGTACACCGCCGTAACTGCTGTATTACTCCTACTATTCGCCAGTGGTGTATATTTATATGTCCGGAACACATTAATTGAGCGTATTGATGATACCCTCAATCATGTAGTGGAAATTGTAGAGCGATCGCTAGTGATTTCCCCAGTTGATAGAGATACTGAGCAATTTAGCATTAACCTAGAAGCAACTTTCCGAGATAACGCCAGCACAGTAGAAGATGATCACATTGACCTAGAATGGTTTAGCCCCAACGGTCAATTACTTTGGTCAACCCTATCAGAGCCTTTAAACATCCCCATTCATGGTAATCATGTCGGCGAAACCGTCCGCGTACTTAAACAACAACCCCAAGAGCCTACAACCCCAGACTCAGCACTAAACAATGACCACTCAGTGCTGTTATTGAGACAAGTTACCCAACGAGTGCAAGTGGGACGGCAAGTATTAGGATATCTGCGTGTTAGTCATCCTTGGTTTGAAGTCACTAAACCCAGTCGCCAACTGATCATCGACCTAGCATTAGGTACTTGGTTCATGGTCCTATCCGTCGCCGCTAGTGGCTGGTTCCTCTCAGGTAAAGCAATGGAACCAGTAGACGAATCTTACCAACGCCTCAAACAATTTACTGCTGATGCTTCCCACGAACTGCGAAGCCCAATTACCCTGATTCAAACTAACGTACAAGTTGCCCTGGCAGAGTTAGAATTAACAGCAACAGAAGTCACCACTTATGCCAACTATCGTCAACAATTAAAAGTAGTAGAACGCCTAACCCAGCGCTTGGGTAAACTAGTCAATGACTTATTATTCTTAGCCAGACAGGATAGTGGTATCAGCAAAGATGTTTTTTCTTCCTGTTCTCTCGACGCTTTACTCATGGAAGTAGTTGAAGAACAACAATTATTAGCCCAAGAAAAAAAAATTACTTTGACCCTGGATTTAGTTGACCCTCCCACATCAGACCTTAGCCCCGAATTACTAGAAAATTGGTTTACACTTCAAGGTAAATGGGATCAATTAGTAAGACTATTCACAAATTTAATTAGTAACGCTATACAATATACCCCAGCCCAGGGACGAGTACACATACAATTAGCCCGTCTAGAAGCAAGCAATCGTGTTTCTAAAATTCGTTCCAGCACAGCTTTATTACAAATTAAAATCAGCGATACTGGCATTGGTATTCCCCCCGAAGCTTTACCGCGCCTATTTGACCGCTTTTATCGAGTAGATCCAGCACGCACCCATCAGACAGCAAACACAAATACAGAAACTTCTACAGGTTCAGGATTAGGACTAGCCATCGCATCTGCCATTGTTGAACATCATCAAGGTCATCTGCAAGTTGAAAGCAGTCTTGGTAAAGGTACCACCTTCACTGTCACCTTACCAATCACCCTTGACCATTAAATTGATTTATTTACATTCATAAAATAACTATTAATTATTTAATTACCTCACCCTTAAGATTTAAATATTAGTCTGATTTTATTTTAATTTTGCTGCTTTAGTTAGATTAAAAAAAATAGAATTAATCATTAAATTAAACTTGTTCACTAGTTGCCAGAATCCCAACTAATTTTACTTAAAAATGCACCATCAAAAATCTTCCACCTTTGCGCCTTTGCGCCTTTGCGTGAGATTAATAAGATATTCCCAGTCAATACCACCCCTTGTCAAAAAAAGCTTATTCAGCACCATTTGCGGCGGACTACTCATTAGTAGCCCAGCAATAGCCCAGCAACCCACCTCACAAACTAACCCTTGTCCTCGTATTTACTACGAAGAACCACACAACAACCGCATTGTAGTCCCACAGGGATGCCCACCCAATGCTCTCACCCGGAAACTACAAGCCCAAGGACGGCTCCCAGTAACTACTGTCCCCACCACCCGCCCCAGCCAGATACCCCCTGGCGTTGGCGGTGAAGCACCAGATTCAAGAACTTTAGCACTCAATCCCTGTCCTCGTATTTACTACGAAGAACCATTTAACAGTAGAAACGTTGTACCAGAAGGATGTCCCCCAAATGCTCTCACCCAACAACTAATGGCTCAGGGAATTCCTCCCACTCAAGCTGTACCAGCCCGCCCACCAGTAATCGCCATTCAACCACCCTTACCAGAACAACAACAACCAGCCAGCGCCAAAATTGCCCTGGCCAATGGTAAAGTTAATATCCGCTTAATCAATGATACAGGCGCTGAAGTTACTTATGAAGTAGTTGGTGACACACCCGCGCGATCGCTTGAAGGTAAATCAGATATCATGTTACGAGATTTACAAGCACCAGTAACCATGACATTCTTCCGTGAAGACGGAGGATTGCTTCAAGTCACCCCCCAACCCTCAGCCAAAACCGGGATGATGGTAGTAAGATTGAATGAAACCACCGACATACAAGAGGATAAAAACACAGTACAAATTCAAGAAGACGGTAAAGTATTCTTAAACTAAAATCCCTCCACCAGCCATTTCCTACCGCTTCAGCATTTGAGTTAATTGATCAATTAATTGCACCTCCCGTTTACCATCTCTAGTAGTTCTTGCTAAAACAATAGCCCGTTCATAAAAATTACGAGCAGTTTGATAATTACCCAATTGTTCATATAAATGAGCATAAGACTCAAAAGAATTCAATTCTTCTCCCATATTTCCTAATTCCTGGGAAATTATTAAACGTCTTTCTAGTAGATCAAAAGCACGTTGATAACGTCCCACCGCACTGTGAGCTAAAACCAAACCGTCAATCGCTCGTAATTCATTAGTGCGATCGCCGCTGATTTGAGCCAGTCGCAATGCTGCGCCATAAGTGCCAATTGTGTTTTGATAACTTTTAGCCTCTAAGTAGGCATCACCCAAATTATTTAGTGTATTAGCTTCACCGATAATATCACCAGCTTGACGGCGAAAAATCAGAGCAGTTTCTAACAATTTAATAGCTTTGTTATAATCTCCCAACCTCAGAGCCACCAAACCTAAATTACCATAAGAAAGTCCTTGTCCTTCAATACTCTTGATATGACTAGCAATTTTTAAGGCCTCTTCTATCGTTTTACCAGCAGCCATGGGTTCACCCTTTTGTACTAACAAAGTACCCATATTATTTAAGCTAAAAACTTGACCTTCCAGGTCATTTGTATCACGACCAATAGCCAACCCCCGGCGCAAAGCATCTTCTCCCTCCTTCAAGCGATTTAGCCCGATATAACATTTCGCCAGTAAATCATATGTCAGTCCTTGTCCTTGAACATCCCCAATGGCATGATAAACTTCCAATGCTTCCAAAGCCGATGTCACAGCTTTATTAGCAAATCCAGAAGCATATTGTTGTTCAGCAATACGCAGCAATGTATCTGCCTTTTCCCTGGATTTTTGCCGACTAGAACTAACAGATCCTTGGAGTTGCTCCGTAATATCCCCACCAAGCACCATCATAGGACTGAATACAACCACAAACAGCAAAAAGTAACGCCCCACTAATATTGGTAATATTGGTAATATTGGTAATAAATGTTGTCGTTTCATAGAACTTACTGTTAAAATCACGGCTTTGAGTAATGACCAGCAGCTTACGTATTTATATTTAGGCTCTCATTGTACAAAATCTTCCGCCAAATAGATAACACGTATATCAGCCGGTAATTTATCTTCTAGCATACGATAACCCTCCTCCAGAAAATTGGGTACTTCAAGAGGTGATATTTTTTCCCCTTCAGCTTGCAAGTAGGCTGCAATTCTCGTTTCGCTCCAGTGGAAAGTTTGAGCCATTAAAACCATTAACCGCAACATAGGTGGTAATTGGTCTAAAGCCTGTTCCACATAACACCAAAAAGGCGGTGAAGCAGAAGAAAGAGAATAATGAATTGCTTCAGTTGGCGGTACTTGAATCTCATTGATACAGAAAGCCGTAATATTAATCAGCCAATTTTGCAAAGTTAAAGTGTTTAGACCCGAGGAGGATTGAGTTAAATTGAGTCTCCGCAGTTCCTCATAGATATGCTTCCAAGTCAGAGCAAACAAATAATCAGCCTGGACAGGCGATCGCGCTGAGTGCTGAATCAAAGTGTAAACTATAGGGCTATAGCGGCAAAAAATAGCTGTAAAATACTTGCCAGCATCCGGATAACTCTGAAATAGATTCAGCAGTTCCTGATCACTGTGATGAAATAGCGACTTGACCAACGGGTGATTAACTTCAGGAAAATGGGGAATTTGCATAACTTGACAGTGGATCTTAGTTAGAATAATATTTTCAATACCCATAGTACCCTTATCTACACACAACCCGGGTTTTGTTATTCTCTTTGCTGCAACTCAGATTAGGTTAGTATTGATAAACTAAAAACAAGGACTTAAATTTAGTTCATAGACAATAATAAAAACGGCTCCCTTTAATAATCTGTTGGTTTGTTCATCGTTATAGCAGCTAATGTGATGACTTTCATATTCTCCCCTTCGACTTTAAGCCCATTTTTACTTTCCCTACCCTTGGATAGCATATTCTCCACCCAAGGTATAATGGTAATGTTACTAGCAGCATATGCTGGTGCCATGTGGATGTTCCTCACCAGCGCACCAAAAGTACATACTGTTATGGTGTCCGACCTAGAAATTGCCCGACAGTTGTATGAAGGGCTACTAGATTTACCAGCTGCCGAAGTACCTTTGCACTACTACTACAACTACGAACAAACTTTAGGCGCAACTGGAATTGATCCACTGTATATGTCTACCACTCCCAGTTGGTCTAGCAAAGTGATGAACAATGCTAACAATGGCTTGTGGTATCAACTCAAAAAAAATACCCAGTTACACGTAATTACAGGAGCCAGTTTAGGTCATAAAAATCAGCAACGTCATGTTTGTTTTGACCGTGACTGCTTAGATATGATTTTACTACGAGTAGAAATGCGTGGTCTAAAATTTAAAATTCGCAACCACAAACCCCTTAACTTTTTAGTCAAAGATTATGAAGGACGCATTATCGAAATAGCAGAAGTAGCAAATTAGTCTAGTATATTCCAATATTGAGTATACTAATTTGGAGACGAGTCGGTCAGGTCACTGACCGCCTTAGTTTAATTAGTGCGGGCATCTTGCCTGCCACAGTTATAAGATCAGGATATGCCTCACTTCGGCAAAATTCGCCATATACAAACTAATAATGCGAAGAGACTCCATTTTTTACAAACTATTCAAACAATTCCCCGGTTTATTATTTGAACTAGTAGACTCACCCCCAACCGCAGCTGAACAATATCAATTTGAATCAGTGGAAGTTAAAGAAACAGCATTCCGTATGGATGGTGTATTTTTACCCCCAGATAATGCAGCGGAACAGATAGTATTTTTTGCAGAAGTGCAATTTCAAAAAGATGAAGATTTATATTTTCGCTTTTTCTCAGAATTATCCTTATTTCTTCACCGTCACCCCATCCGTTATGATGACTGGTCAGGAGTAATAATTTTCGGTTCTCGCAGTTTAGAGCCATCCAATTTAAAAATTCACCGCTCCTTATTATCAGGTGAACAAGTGCATCGAGTGTATTTGGATGAACTGGGAGATGTGCAACAGCAACCCTTGGGATTAGGATTAATGTTGTTGACAATAAAAGAAGAACAAGAGGCCATCAACACAGCCAAATTCCTGTTAGCACAAGCACAGGAACAGTCAGCAAAAGAGATAATAGATTTAATTACCACGATTATTGTTTACAAATTTACCAACTTGAGCCGACAGGAGATTATAACCATGTTAGGACTGGATTTAGAAGAACCAAGAGCCATACGCGAAGCAAAAGAACAGGGACTAGAACAGGGACTAGAACAGGGTCGGGAACAAGAAGCTCTATCTTTAGTTATAAGACAGTTAAATCGCCGTTTAGGTATAATTTCCCAGGATTTATTGTCACAGGTTCAACTCTTATCCCTATCACAGATAGAGACTTTAGGTGAAGATTTATTAGACTTTACCACCGTAAATGATTTGCAACAATGGTTACAGTCTCATCCAATTTAATACAGGCAAAGTCAGAAATAAAGCAGAAACATCTCCTAGTGCGGGCATCTTGCCCGCCACAGTTATAAGATCAGGATATGCCTGACTTGGGCAAAATTCGCCATATACAAACTAATAATGCGAAGAGACTCCATTTTTTACAAACTATTCAAACAATTCCCCGGTTTATTATTTGAACTAGTAGACTCACCCC
>NZ_JANQDH010000028.1 GCF_029891735.1 Chrysosporum bergii ANA360D | reverse complement strand
GTATGAACAGGTAATCATGACTATTTGTGGACTTGTTCGTTTCCGAATGGGAACCTACTTATTTTAGTTATCAAGATTTGGACTTGGCTAAAAATAAATTATCTCACATAGGTGTTATCTTTTGGTTAATTCCCAATAAGAGGCATCTCTAACGCTTATTTTAGCATGCCAGTCAGCTACTTTTGTATTGGGGTGTCTCACCTTAAAAAGTAGTATTGGTAACGCTTTGGCTATTTCCGGAGATGTCTATTGTGATCGGCTCTTGATTTTTCGGTTGACCCGAAGCTGCTGTTAAAGAAATCCAGAACAAGGTTGCAACATTTGTCAAGACTGGGGTTTTTGGAAAACCGCAATCATGTGAGGATAGTTACGGGGTTTATTGAGCAGTTTAAGTGTTATGTACCTTATTTTTTTCAAAAAACTGACAAATCCTAAACCATCTGCAGCAAAATCAAGTGTTTTTGCTTTCCGTATAACAAACCCTTGTTTGCTGACATATTTTGAAAGGCTTGCTATGGACCACGAGCGAAGATGTTGCCACTCATGAAAAATAGCGCCACATTCGGGACATAGTTTCTTGGAGTTATTTAAATTTTCCTCGTTGGGTGTAGTTATTATTAGTACACCGCCATATTTCAACAAACGGAACACTTCTTCGAGAATGCCAAGCAAATCAACATCATTCAAATGTTCAACTACTTCAAATAAAAGCACAACATCGAAATGGCTGCTAGGTAAATTCGTAGGTAAGGAACTAATGTGATATGCACCTTGGAAATATTTTTTCCCAAAACCTTTTTTGCATACCTCGTTTATTGAATCTGCAGAGAAATCAAGCCCAGTGTATTCCCAACGAGAGCCAAGCCTATCAAGGTGTTTCCAAATAAATCCTGGACCACAACCAAAATCCAAAACTTCTAGCCTTTGTCTAAGGCTTAATCCACTATGCCTTAGCATGTGATGTCCAAATAAGTTAGAAAAGTAAACATCTGAGAATGGGCTAGTTCTTGAGTAATAATTCCAGAGACGAGAAATTTTTTCACTATCCCATTTGATTTCGTGCTCACTGAAATGCTGAGAATTATTTAGCATGTGTGTTTCTTCTCCAATATCCAATATCTGAATCCACTGTACACAACAATTAGTTGAGACATAACCAATGCGGCTAACCAACCACTACCACCCATTAGTAACACGCATGGTATACCCATAACAAAAGACAATAAAAGAGTCTTTAGTGTCAGAGGAAAAATTTCATAACTACGCCCTGCTATGGTTAAGTAACCTGTCAGAGCTGTACCAAATATGCCCAGAACAAGCCATGCAAGTCCAAGGCTCAGCATAAGGTTTAAATCAGGACTGTTTGCTCCGTATAGAAACCGAGAAACTTTTTCGCGTAAAAACCAGCCAATGGCCGCAATAGTAATTGCAATGGAGAAGTATATAATTAGGACTAGTTTCAGTAATTGCCAGTAAGTAGCTCGATCATTTATATAATATACTGCAAGCTTAGGATAGGCGGCCGTGTGAGTTAGTAGTGCACCTGACATTAAAGCACTAATTGCACGATCTGTCACACTGTAGACTCCTGCTGATTCTGCTCCTATTAAGGAGCTGACGATTATTGGACCGGAGAGTGAATAAATAGCTGATACAAACTGGGATACAAACAGATACCAGCCATCTCCAAGGGATTTCCTTACTCCATTAAAACTAAATTTGAGTTTTGCCTGTTTTATTGAAAGTAAACTCGTCACAAACGTACTAGTAGCCATGAATATTGGACCAAATGCGGTTACAATCACCGCTAAATTAGTAGCTGCGTCACTATTCTTGTTAATTAGTCCAAAACCAAGCGACAGGGTGATTGTCGATCCCATAATAGCAAGCAGACATATTGGTAAAAACCTGTCTTTAGACTGCAGAAACCAGACAGAATTCATACACGAAGCAATCGGTCCTGTGAATAGTAATACCCACGAAAAACCCCCCATTAATCCCGTCAGCTTGAAGGTATAAATTATTATACCTGTTAATATAACAACACCAGTTAATAGGACTGCTTTAGCAAATGTTACATCCACGAAAACACTCCCATCTGTCTCTCCAGGTTCAAGGTTTGAAATACGCTTTGGACCCGTCATTTGAAATGAGTATTGTACAATTATTGCGCCATAAGCACCGAATGATGTTAATACTGACAAATTTCCGTATTCTGTCAGCCCAATAGAACGAACTATATGTGGTGTCAGCAGTAAGGGGATTAAACTAGCCACCGCGTACTGCACAATCAAGATGCCATTGTCCTTAGCAAGTTGGTAGATGAAATGATGGCGTTGCATATTTATGAATTGCTTAAAAGTTTAGCAATAAAATTAATGGAGTCGCTGAAAAATAAAAGGTGCTTTATAGCGATAAACTCTAGTGTTACGATTTTTTTAGTGGCTTACAGCGATCTTCATGTAGTTAAACTACAAAGTGATGTAAACTGGAATAGGAGTGGCGTTCCATATTTGCAGGATGAATTAGCAAGACCTATTTAGATTCTGGGGCGGTTAATTACCCCACGCCATTAGAATAACAGGTTACATTATCTTTATCTAGAGACTGCCCGTGGGGGAGCCGGGGAATGAATTACCCGCCTCACGGCTAATCTCCCGTAACGCTCTCCAGTGTATTGGATTGGGGGGAGCAAATGCGATCAGCCGCCTTGGGCATCACAGGTTACATTAGAGTTGTTGGAAAATAAGGGATAATAATCAAGCAGACAAGTAGGGTGACATTAATGTTGAAGTTAGACCGCGTCCTGAATCAAGAGCGACTGCTACGAGCAATGACTGGACTTAACCGCCAAGCATTCAACGAGCTGT
>NZ_JANQDH010000027.1 GCF_029891735.1 Chrysosporum bergii ANA360D | reverse complement strand
TCCCAGTTAATATAAGGACTTGGCTGGTCGAAGTGTAAGTTTGCTGGGATTTCACCGTGCTGCATTGAGAGTACAACCTTGATGAGACCAGCAATACCAGCAGCAGCCTCAGTATGACCAATATTCGTCTTGACCGAACCGACGAAAAGCATCTGTGAGCGTTGACCAAAGACTTGCCCAATCGCACCCATTTCAATAGGATCGCCTAAGGATGTACCTGTGCCATGTGCCTCAATATAGCTAATTTGATCCGGGTGTATTCCAGCATCCGCTAATGCCTGTTGGATCACCGCCCGTTGTGAGGGACCACTGGGAACGGTTAATCCACTCGTGTAGCCATCATGATTGACTGCGGCACCACGAATCAAGGCCAGGATATTATCATTGTCAGCAATTGCATCGGATAGGCGTTTGAGAACTACCATCCCACACCCCTCAGCACGGGCATAACCATCTGCCTGGAAATCAAATGTTTTGCACCGTCCATCAGGCGACAACATACGGGATTGACAGGCTTTGATAAAGCCATCTGGTATCACTTGTATCTGTACACCACCCGCCAATGCCAAATCACACTCCTGTTGACGTAGGCTCTTGACAGCCAATGCCACACAAACCAAAGAGGACGAACAGGCGGTATCAAGGGACAAATTGGGTCCAGTAAGTCCCAAATAATAAGATAAACGCCCGCTGGCTGTACTATGGCAGTTACCTGAACCAGAATATACATCTAGGTCAGAACCATTACGCATAATCAAATCACGATAATCACTTTCACTGATGCCAACAAAGACACCTGTTTGTGTAGTCAGTTTATTGCCTGTCAGCCCAGCCCGTTCTAAGGCTTCCCAACTCACTTCCAGAAGCAATCTCTGTTGAGGGTCTAAGCTGATTGCCTCACGAGTAGAAATGCGAAAGAACTCAGGGTCGAAGGCTGCTATTTGGTCGAGAAAACCACCAAAACGTGTATACATTTTGCCGGGTGTTGCTGGTGTGGGATCATAATAGTCGTCAATATCCCAACGGCTTTTTGGAATCTCTTGGATAGCATCAACCCCATTGTGCAATAATTTCCAAAAAGCTTCAGGTGTGTCTGCACCAGGAAAGCGACAGCCCATTCCAATGATGGCGATTGGTTCCCGTTGCGCGTATTTTAAACGGTCAAGTTCGGCTTGTAACTCCTCTATTTTGTTCAATGCCTTCTTGACTATAGAAGTTACCTGATTTTCTGACAAAGCGTTCATTCATTTTTCCTTTACTTGTATGCTCACGTCCGCAATGTATAATTATTGATCACTCCTAATCCAAATGTGTTGATAATTTTTGTATAAGTGTAGACAAAGATTCATCTTCATCACTTTGCATTTCGCTGTCTAACACATCTGTTTCGTTGTCAAGAATTCTCCCGATGGACGAAGTATCTGTGAACATTGCTGATAAAGAGTCTGTTTGCTGCGATGCTGTGCTTTCCATCGGTGCAATTACAACTTGTGTTAGGTACTTAACCGCTATTTCTATAGTTGGGTAGTCAAAAGCAAAGGTGACAGGTAATGAACAATCTAATGTGCGTTGTAAACTGTTACGC
>NZ_JANQDH010000026.1 GCF_029891735.1 Chrysosporum bergii ANA360D | reverse complement strand
GACTAATATTTTCTAAATGCTCTGCCAAGTTAGTAATAGTATAGTTGATTTGGCTACTTAGCAAATATTGGCAATAATCTAATTTCGTAAATTTCATATTAAATCAGAATTGATAATTCATGGTATTGATTATTTTACCATGTCAGGAATAATCTGATTTTTATTATTTATGGTCTTGGCGATTAATTAAAATATATTTTAATAATTGCAAAATTGGCTTTTTACTGGAGTTTAGTCTCGGCGCGACGCTTCCGCCGCACCGAGACTGATTGTGCCAGTTATGTTATTTATTGTAGTACAATAATACTATATTCTAGCGATCGCCTGTGCCAGTTGCGTAAGTCCTGGGAATATTAACCACAGCTGGTTGATAAAAGTATAGGATTCCTATTTAATTTTTCAACAAAACTCCGTACAAGTTATTTATTTTTGTCTGTTCCCTGTTCTGTGGCTCTAGGATTGATTTCAGGAATCCAAAGGTATTCATATATTGGCTTAAAGTTTTTCAATTTATAATTATTAGCTTCATGGTCAATGTTACTAGAGTAAAATTGACCATGCCTGCCCTACAGCAATACTTTTATGGCTACTGATTAGCAAAAATGCCAGAAAAACTGAGAAAAAAGATATATAATACTGATTTTGTGGTTCTACGCTCTCACCCCCTAGGTGAAAAGTGTTGTTCACGATTCTTTACATATTCCCTTTGTCTGCTGTAGTTGAGAACGGCATTCTAATTTGTACAATGCAGCTATAAAGTGAATTTTTTTGTGATTGGGCTTTTCTCTAACAATATTCATGAGCATTTCGTCTTCTGTGCTGAGTGATCTGCTACAGTCCATAACCTACCTGCGACCCCAGCTATATTTCAAGGCTTCATTAACAGCCCTTTCCCACGCCATGGAAGATCAGGTATTGGCGGGGACTTTAGACCAGCCATTGGTAATTGCTAGCTTTCAACGAGAGCGATACTATCGCCAAGAAGCTCATCGCTATCAGCGTTTAGCTCTGTGTAGTAATCAAATATACGTTCTTTCTGCACAGGAAACGGAGTTCAGTAAAAGTTCACAATCTTATGAAAAAATAGCCTTTCAGCCAGAAGATGCCTTAAGTCAAGAATGGCATTTAGTCGTAATTGCTGAAAATTATGCTACTTGTTTGCTGTGCCGAGAGCAGCCCCAGTCCATTAGTAAAAACCGACAGCTACCAGAATTGACTCCTAATCTAGATATGGACACGGCTCGCAGGTTTGAGGGAATCTGGACATCAGAAAGAGGAGTTAGCCTGAAAGCAGCTGATTTGCTATTGGAGAAAATCTTACTTTACAGACCAGACCTAATCGACAAAATAACAGATGCACGCCAGAAGTTTGGCATCGGTACAGCCAGAAATGATTCTCCAGCAGAAGTAATTAGTGAATTTGCTTGTGATATCGACACTGACCCCTTTGTGCAGCGTTTGGTGACTTATCTCCAAGCCAGCCAGTACAAACTGCATAAAGCCTATCGTTCTATCACCGCCCAAGCACGAAAAGAACATTTAGTCAATTCTATTAGTACAGCCATTCGGCGATCGCTTGACCCCCACGAAGTCTTACAAATTGCCGCGGAAGAACTGGGAGAACACTTAGGGGCTAGTCGCTGTTTAATTTACCGCGCTCAGTCCACAGATAGACAGGCACAGATTAAACATGAATTTTTGATTTCTGGGGTTTTATCGGTTTGTGGGCAAACTTGGCAGTTAGATGAAAACCCTTTATTTCAAGAGGTAGTACAAAAGGGGGAAGGGGTTTGTGTGATCAACACCTTAACTGATGTCCGTGTTACCAACTCAGCCAAACTCTCCTCCATTGCCAAAAAATTTGCCATTGGTTCTTGGTTAATTGAACCAGTACTATTTCAAGGACGGCTATTAGGCATTGTCGAATTGCATTATTGCAACTTACCACCCCATGAGTGGCAAGCAGGAGAAAAAGACCTAGTAAAAGCCATCGCCACCCAAATAGGCGCAGCTTTAATTCAAGCCGAAGCCTACGCCAACCTAGAAGACCTGAACCAGCAGTTAGAAGCCTTAGACCGTACCCGCAGCAACTTAATAGCAATTACCGGACACGAACTCCGCACGCCATTATCAACAATTCGGGTATGTTTGGAAAGTCTGGCTAGTGAACCAGATATGCCCTTGGAGTTGCAGCAGGTGATGCTTAATACTGCACTTTCAGACTCAGAACGAATGCAAAAATTAGTGCAAGATTTCCTCACTTTATCTAACCTGGAAAGCGGCAGAGTACAATGGCATCCAGAACCCCTAACTCTACAAGAATGTGTGGATTTAGCCCTGAGCAGACTTCGCACTCGTTCCTTAACTGAAAAATTGCCTAAAATCAAAACTCAGATTACCCAAAATCTGCCCTTGGTCAAGGCTGATGGTGACTGGCTGGTGGAGGTGATAGCCAAACTAATCGACAACGCTTGTAAATTTACACCACCCCAAGGTAGGATTACCATTACAGCCACCCAAAATAATGATCACATGGTGGAAGTAACAGTGGCTGACACTGGGCGTGGTATTGAACCCAGTAGGCTGGAAGTAGTTTTTGACCGTTTCTATCAAGAAGAGGGGGCCCTGCGACGTACCACCGGGGGGACTGGGTTGGGTTTGGCAATTAGCAGGCAAATTGTCAATGGCTGGAGTGGAGAAATTTGGGCAGAATCTAATGGTAAGGACCAAGGTAGTGAGTTTCATTTCACTATTCCTATAGCTCACGCTAGCTTACAGGAAAAACAAACCATGGCTAAAAGTAAATCCTCATTTCTCAGCTAAGAATGACTAAAAACTGTTACAGTCTATAACGCGATCGCAATATTATGGAGTGAGTGGTGTTAGGATTCCCTAAAAACCGTTGAGAGACACACTTTAATTTATGACAGAAGTACTTTCTGGACAAACTCCCCTGTTTGGTGGTAGCACTGGTGGCTTACTCACAAAAGCACTGGAAGAAGAAAAGTATGCTATCACCTGGACTAGCCCCAAAGAGCAAGTTTTTGAAATGCCTACCGGTGGTGCTGCTACTATGCGGAAAGGCGAAAACCTGCTATACATAGCTCGGAAAGAATATGGTATTGCCTTGGGCGCTCAACTCCGGAAATTCAAAATCACAGATTACAAAGTTTACCGGATTTTACCCACTGGAGAAACCAGTCTCATTCACCCGGCTGATGGTGTCTTCCCAGAAAAAGTGAACCAAGGACGGGAGAGAGTACGTCACGTACCACGTAGGATTGGGGAGAATCCCAGTCCCGCTAAACTGAAGTTCAGTGGTGAAGCTACCCACGATGTCTAGAGTCTAGGTATTAAGGAGTGGAAACGGGGAGGGGAGGGGAAACTTTTTCTTTCCCCCCAGACCCTCTCCGCTTCTGCTCCAAATTTCGGCAATGAAGTTATGATATTCCCCAATTTTTCTGATTTTTCCCAGTTAGCTTTACAAGGTAATTTTGTCCCGGTGTATCAAGAATGGGTAGCAGACCTAGATACTCCTGTTTCTGCATGGTATAAGGTTTGTGCTGGTCAACCTTATAGCTTTTTGCTGGAGTCGGTGGAAGGAGGGGAAAAAATAGGACGTTACAGTTTATTGGGTTGTGACCCACTATGGATTTTGTCAGCTAAGGGCGACACCACTACTCAGACTTATCGAGATGGTTCACAAGTTATCTTTCCAGGCGACCCCTTCACAGCTTTAGCTAAATGTTTAGAACCATTACACCCAGTTACATTGCCCCAACTACCCCCCGGTATTGGTGGCTTGTTTGGATTTTGGGGCTATGAATTGATTCGCTGGATAGAACCAAGAGTGCCAATTCATACAGGAGACGATGGCAATATCCCTGATGGGTTATGGATGCAAATGGATCACCTCTTGATTTTTGACCAGGTAAAGCGGAAAATTTGGGCGATCGCCTACGCTGATTTACGTGACTCCCAAGTAGATTTACACAAAGCTTATGAACAAGCTTGCCATCGCGTTTCCCAGATGCTGTGTAAGTTATCTCTACCTGTAGCCTCAGAAAAAACTATTTTAGGATGGAATCCTCCACAAACAAAAAATGTCAGCGACATAAACCAATACACCAGCAACTTTACTCGCCAAGAATTTTGTGCTAGTGTGGAAAAGGCCAAGCAATACATTAAGGACGGCGATATTTTCCAGGTAGTGGTTTCCCAGCGTTTATCAACAGAATACACAGGTGATCCTTTTGCTCTTTATCGTTCGCTGCGGCAAATTAACCCCTCCCCTTACATGGCTTTCTTTAACTTCCAAGATTGGCAAATTATCGGTTCTAGCCCGGAAGTGATGGCAAAGGCAGAACGCAACCCCGATGGAGAAATTATCGCCACAGTCCGCCCCATCGCCGGGACACGTCCACGAGGTAAAACAACTCAAGAAGATGCAGTTTTAGCAGAGGATTTATTGCAAGATCCCAAAGAAACAGCAGAACACGTCATGCTAGTTGACTTGGGGCGTAATGATTTAGGGCGTGTTTGTCAAAGCGGTAGTGTCAGAGTTGATGAACTCATGCTAATTGAACGTTATTCCCATGTGATGCACATTGTTAGTAATGTGGTGGGTAAGTTAGCAGCAGATAAAACCGCTTGGGATGTACTCAAAGCCTGCTTTCCTGCGGGGACAGTGAGTGGCGCACCAAAAATTAGGGCTATGGAAATTATTAATGAGTTGGAACCAAGTGGCCGGGGTGTGTATTCCGGAGTATATGGTTATTATGACTTTGAAGGACAGTTGAATAGTGCGATCGCTATTCGTACCATGGTATTACATAATAATGTTGTAACTGTCCAAGCTGGTGCAGGTTTGGTGGCTGATTCTGATCCGGAAAAAGAGTATGAAGAAACTTTAAATAAAGCCAGGGGTTTGTTAATCGCTATTAGTTGTTTACGCTGAGTTCTTTCTCACGCAGAGGTTCAAAGGCGCAGAGTTAGTGAGAATTGGTTAAGTTGTCTGCTTTTGGGTATTCTATTGATTCTGAAATAGCATTTCTTAAACACTTGAGATATAAATGTAAATAATCGTCTTGTACTGATCGCTCAGTACAAGTATTGCCCGCTAGGAATGTACATCACTTGGGCAGAATTTGCCATAACAGCCCTTGGAACAACTTCAAGCCATCACTACAGCCCAAAGAAGCATCTGAGGCTCTTTCTGGGTGGGGCATCATACCCAAGATATTGCCTTGTTGATTACAAATACCGGCGATGTTATTCAGTGAGCCGTTGGGATTTTCCCCTGCATAGCGGAAAACCACTTGACCATGATCCTCAATGGCTGATAAAGTGTATTCATCAGCATAAAATCGCCCTTCTCCGTGGGCAATGGGCAAAGTGATAATTTCACTAGGGGTATAACTATGAGTCCAAGGTGTGTCACTACGCTCAACTTTTAAGGGAGCGCGATCGCATATAAAATGCAAATCTTGATTTCTAGTTAAAGCCCCCGGTAAGAGTCCGGCTTCAGTTAAGACCTGAAAACCGTTACAAATACCCAAAACAAATTTACCTTGTTTGGCGTGGTTAATCACCTGCTGCATAACTGGGGAAAACTGAGCAATGGCACCACATCGCAGATAATCACCGTAACTAAAACCACCAGGGATAATAACCACATCTAAATCAGAAATGTCTGTTTCTTGATGCCAAACCATGCGAGTCCGTTGACCCAGCAACTCTCTAGTCACATAAGCCACATCGCGATCGCAATTAGAACCCGGAAAAACTACAACCCCAAATTTCATCATTTAGTAATTAATTATTGGTTATTGGTCATTAGTCAATGGGTGTGGGGAATAGGAACTGGGGAATTAAATCTTCTTCCTATTCCCTCATCCCCGATGTTAAAAGACTCCCGTTTGTGTCTCTACCTCAATCAAATCAAAGCGATAATTTTCAATTACCGGATTTGCTAGCATTTGGTCACAGATACGTTCTAGGTCTTGACGGGCTTTAATCTCTTCTGTCGAAGTGATGGTTAGTTCAATGTACTTACCAATCCGCACCTGTTCAACATTGTTGTATCCCAGTTGCTGGATACCGGATTGTACAGCTACACCAGCAGGATCTAAGACAGAAGGACGAAGGGTCACGAAAATTTTAGCTATATACTTCCTTTGCACAGGCTTTTTGCTGAATGCTGCCATCGCTATACTATAACTATATGTCCCAACTGGGTAAGAGTTGATCAACCATCAATATTACAGTTTTCCCTATAGTAGCGAAAATAAACAACTATCCATGAGATCCATACATACCCGCAGCCAAGAGCGAATTTTAACCCTACTGAAAACCGTTAAACAAGGCATTTCCGCCCAGGATATTTACATAGAATTACGCAAACGCAGTCAAGGTATCGGTTTAGCCACAGTTTACCGCTCCCTAGAAGCCTTAAAATTAGAAGGTATGGTGCAGGTCAGGACTTTAACTAACGGAGAAGCCGTTTATAATCTAGCCCAACAGGACAAACACCACCTCACCTGTCTTCAGTGTGGCTTGTCCGTTCCCATTAATCAGTGTCCAGTCCATAACCTAGAAAGCGAGTTAGAGTCCAGTCATAACTTTAAAATTTTTTACCACACACTAGAATTTTTTGGTTTGTGTAATCAATGTCAAATGAATCAAGCAGCCAGCATGGGAACACATTAGACAACAAAAAATGTAGAGACATTAACTGTCCCCACATAGTTTGGTAAAAAAGCATATTCTAACTCTTTTTAACTAGAACGACCCTGATTTACCCCAGGAATTTTACCTTCCAACCAAGACTCACCGGAACCATCAGCAACAATAGAACGCATCCCCTCCAAAGCACCAGGGATACTGCGGGGGTCCATAAACATCACCTTGCTGCTGTCGCTGCTGCCAATCTTTATACCCATTTCCAAATAATTTTGGGCAAGTAAAAACTGTAACGCTTCTTTTGCTCCTGGTTCAGCATTTAGGGTTTTAGTGATGATTTGTAGTGCTTCTGATGTTGCCTGTGCTTTTAAAACTTGTTGCTGACGTTCCGCCTGGGCTTGTAATACAATAGACTTTTGTTCGGCTTCTGCTTGGAGAATTGTAGACTTTTGCCGAGCTTCAGCGTCCAAAATTTGCGCCTCAGCCTTACCCCTTGCGCTATTAACTGCCGATTCTCTTTCACCCTCAGAAGTGAGAATTGCCGCTCTTCTCCGCCGTTCTGCCGCCATTTGCAGCTCCATTGATTCCCGTACAGTTTGGGAAGGAACGATATCTCGTAATTCCACGCGGGTAATTTTTACCCCCCAAGGATCAGTGGCAATATCTAACTCACGCAGTAAAATTTCATTGATTTGAGAACGGGCGGTAAAAGTTTTGTCTAATTCCAGCTGTCCCATTTCCGAGCGAATTTGAGTTAGTACCAAGTTTGTCATGGCAGCCCGCAGATTTTCTACCTTATACCAGGACTTTTCCATGTCCACAATCCGCCAGTAAACCACTGCATCCACTTCAATGCTGACATTATCGCGAGTAATACATTTTTGGGGGGGGATATCTAAGACTTTTTCCCGGATAGTTTCTTGGTAAACGATTTTATCTAAAAACGGGATGACAAAATTTAGTCCCGCACCTAGCTTTTGGTTATAGCTACCCAATCTTTCCACTAAAACTTCATTACCTTGATTAACCACTCTCACTGATCCTGCTATGGCAGAACCACCAAGAGCCAGAAAGATTAGCAAAAAAAAGTTACCCATTTATTTATTCTCCTTATTTGCAATACCATTTTTTCGCCTCCATCGCGCCTAAATTTTTTCTTTGGTATCTTCCCCTCCCATTTACAAACCCACACTCAACGCAATAGATTATCTGGCATGACGATCAAAGTTGTGCCTTCTCTTCCGACTACATAAACTCTTTGATGGGGTGCTAGGCTGAGTTGTTCATCATCACATTTTGCCCGCCAAGAATTTCCCTCGAACAACACCCGCCCACTTTCGCCGGCTGGAATTGTCGTTAAAGTTTCAGCTAAAACTGCATCCAACATTTTTGACTTGCGCCGTCGCGGTTGTAAGAATCGGCGAGAAAGCACAATCAGCACGGTGGAAACCACTAGCCAAGCTGTAACTTGCAGCCATAAACTTCCTAGACCCGCCAGAGACAATATGGCGACGATAACCGCACTAATCCCCATCATGAACTCAACAAAAGCCGATGGTAAGAACAGTTCCATTAAACATAGAATCGCTCCTGCCAGCAGCCAGATTAAAGTATAACTTGGCATAGGCGATGCCCCATCTTAGACTCTACATTTACGCAAATGTATTTTTGAGATTATATACATATATACTATCACTGTTTACTGATTCTAAATGATGAATTTTAGTAACAAGCTGTAATCATAGGTTGACAAATCTAAATTTGTTTTAGGTTTCTTTAGTTTTCTTAACTTTATACTTTCATGATACCCGCACAGCGAATCATTTATTGCCTCAATCCACACTGTCCTCAGCCCATGAATACGGTTGGTGAAAGTGTGTGTAAGAGTTGCCAAACTCCCTTGGTTTACCGTTATCTCTGGGCTAGTGGTTCCCTAGTAGCCACTATCTCACCCGGAACTAAGGTAGTGGATCGATATGAAGTAATTACACACCGGGTATGGTTAGACACTCAGCCGGGTTTACCGCCCACAGTTCCTCACCAGTTACCACCAACAGTCATTCCTTACTTAAAGCTATACCCACAGCGTTTGCACATCCCCGCAGCCTATGGGTTGATTCACACTACAGATGATATTCTCTTACTGGAAAATGTACCCATAGACGAAACAGGAAACCTCTACCCTACCATTACTGAAGCATGGCAACAAGCAACCACCGTTAGACAAATTTACTGGCTATGGCAAATACTGCAACTATGGAAACCTTTGCTAGAGCTAGGAGTGGCTGAGAGTTTACTTATACCAAATAACCTGCGATCGCAGGGTTGGTGTGTGCGACTCTTAGAACTTCACCACACAGCACATCCCCACCGACCTAGTTTAGCAGACTTGGCTCAATGTTGGCACACTTGGCTGGCATCTGTAAATACCCCCACATCTCCCCAATTAACAACTATCATTGAGCAAATGTGCAATGCTGAAGCCAACTTAACAACCATTACCACTCAACTCAACGCTTTATTACTTTCCTCAGCTGCAGAACTACCATTAACTCTGGAAATAGCCGGAGCAACAGATATTGGCCGGGAATTACGGCACAATGAAGACAATTGTTACCCAACAGCTGGTAGTAAGTTAGATCACCCCATACTCTCCTTGGCCATTGTTTGCGATGGCATTGGGGGACACCAAGGCGGAGAAGTTGCCAGTCAATTGGCGGTACAATCGCTGAAACTGCAAATCCGTGCTTTATTAGCAGAAGTAGAAGAACAAAATGAACTGATTACACCTGATTTATTGCAAGAACAACTACAAGCCTGCTTGCGGGTAGTCAATAATGTGATTTGTGCTTCTAATGACGAACACAAACGCCAAGGCCGAGAACGCATGGCCACCACCCTGGTGATGGCTTTACAACTGCCGCAACGAGTGGTAACAGCCTCTGGGTGGCAGTCAGATAACGCCCATGAACTATATTTAGCTAGCATTGGCGATAGTCGTGCATACTGGATAACTCGCCACCACTGCCACTTACTCACCGTAGATGATGTTGTGGCTAACCGAGAAGTGTTTTCTGCCCGCAGTTTGTATCGTCCAGCACTTGAGAGAATAGATGCCAACGCCTTGACCCAAGCATTGGGAGCAAAAAATGCCGAATTTTTACAAATTGTGATTAAACGTTTTATTTTGGAAGAAGATGGTGTATTGTTGTTGTGTTCTGACGGCTTAAGTGATAATAATTGGGTAGAAAAATCCTGGCGACAGCATATTATACCCCTGTTAACAGGTAAAATTTCTCTGGAAGATGCTGTCCAGCATTGGATTAATTTAGCCAACGAGAAAAATGGTCATGATAATACTTCTGTGGTCCTGACTTTGTGCCGAGTATCTAGGTCTCATCTAGTCCCCGTTACTTCATCATCTATTTCTGGAGAAATGGTCAAAGTCCGAGAACTAGAAGCAGCAGAGCCATTAGAAAAACTAGAACTAGAATCTTCTTTGGCTGAAAGTTCCCAAGCTTTACTAGATTTGGATCTCACCCTTGACCCTCTGCCAGACTCACCCATCCCTACCCCAATTAAACAACCAATTAAACACCCAAATCGCCTCCGTCCCCTGGTGGTAAGGGGAGGATTATTACTGGTGTTATTGGGAACTACAAGTTTAGGATTATTTGCGTGGTGGCAAATTCATCCCCAAGGATTTGAACAAATATGTCGCCAACTTCCCCGCACTATACACCCACTATGTCCCCGGCTAAACAAATAAATAACCAATGACTAATAACCTACGCGCTAAGAGCGCCAGTTATGGTTGTAAGAATCTGGTTTTACCCAGCCTTACCTCCCATCCCGGAGTATTTCTACTCATTTAGAGAGAAGGATTCGCACTTAATACATTTAATATACCATGCCCTAAGTGTTAAAACTACGGTGGTTTTTGTTTTAACTTCATCATGAAGTATTGGTATATTTTTTAATCTTTTTGATGCTTTCATGGTTGCCATTCTTAGATATACTAAAGAAAAAGGGGTCATCTGGTAGAAGAAAAGCCCGTGGTGTTTATGCTCGCAAGCATTTAAAGGTAACTCGACAAAGGAATGAACACGCTAAAAGACTAGCGCGTCACTTATGTCTAGCTAACGCTAAGGTAGTCGTGGAAGATTTAAATGTTAGTGGGTTGCTGAGAAACCACAAGCTGGCTAAGAGTATTTCTGATGCTTCTTGGTACAACTTCCATCAATGGCTGGAATACTTTGGGGCGAAGTTTGGGCGGGAAATAATTGCAGTTCCTCCCCACTTCACAAGCCAGGAATGTAGTAATTGTGGTGTTATAGTTCAGAAATCACTTAGCACTCGTACTCATTCGGAGCCTGCACTGCGGACACATCGAACAAAGAGATGTGAATGCAGCCAAAGTAATTTTGAATCGTGCAAACGCTACCGTCGGGCAGACGGGAAGTAACGCCAGTACAGATGTTCTCTCTACTTCTATTGGACGTAAGTCCAGTAAAAGCAAGGAACGTCAGTGATGCTGGAATCCCCCGCCTTTAGGTGTTGGGAGTGTCAATAACCACTATTCAAGCCTGCGCCGGCAGGCTTTGTTTGTATATCAGTTACATAGGCGTAACTATGGCAAACAGTTTTTTTTTAACAAGCAGTTGAGTGAGGAGTGACTGTGGAAATGGTTGTAGAACAGCAAAAGCTAGGTGTAAATGTTATTATGAAAGTTGGCGATCGCGTTCGTGTTCAAGAGTCGGTAGTGGTTTATCATCATCCTGAGCATCGAGGTCAGGCTGTTGATATTAAAGGTACAGAAGGGGAAGTCATAGCCATTGCTACCGAATGGCAAGGTAGACCCGTCAGTGCTAATCTGCCAATTTTAGTCCAGTTTAGTAAAAAATTTAAAGCTCACTTACGTGAAAATGAATTAGAACTGATTTAAATCACTAACTAGCGGCGAAAACACTGGAATATATTTAGTTCGCCGCGCATTTTTTCCAGTCACTTAATCAAATTATCAACACCACACCATACAGCAGATTGGAAGCAAAGTAAATTTAGGCTCTTCCCTTGCGCCTTTCCGCCTTTGGGTGAGATAAGGTACGGTAGGCGGGAAGATTTTACTTAATTAGGTATGGTAGCGAGCAGGATGCCCGCACTACAAGATTTATTTTTGTTATTGATGGTGGGTGGGTGTGGTTGGCAGAAATTCTGCCCGCATCTGATTAACAACGCCATCAAGCCCCACTGAATGGGCGGCTTTGAATAACAGTCGATCGCCTGGTTGCACAAATGTTTTTAATCTAGCCACTAATTCACCATGAGTAGCAAAGCATTCTGACGGGATACCCCCAGCAGCTGTGATCATGGCTTCGGTGTCTTCTCCATCCCCCAACACCAGCAAAGCGTCTAACTTTAAATTTAGTACCGTTTCACCGACTTTTTGGTGCAGTTGTAGCGATCGCTCTCCCAATTCTTTCATTGCTCCCAGCACTGCGACTTTACGTTTTCCCGGTGTATCTGCTAATAGTTGCAAAGCTGCGGTCATTGCTTCTGGTGCAGCATTGTAAGTTTCATCTAAGATTAACACATCATTGGGTAAAGTCAACCGTTGCGATCGCCCTGTGGGCATATTCACCACCACACCAGCTTGTAAGCTTGACCAATCAACTCCCAAAACTTGCGCCACCGCCAAAGCTGCGAGAAAATTACTGGCGTTGTGACTACCGGGTAAAGGTAAAGGTAGCTGCATTCCTCCCACTTTAATAGTTTCGTTATCTATCATCAGCCCTTGGATATCACCACCAGAAAAGCCATAAGTTACCACTTTCCCCTTCCAAACCTGCATGGCTGTAGCCATTAACCGAGCATTATCGTAATTGAGAATAGCCACACCATCTTTGGGCATTTCCCCTAATAACTCACACTTAGCCTCAGCAATGGCTTGTTCAGAACCCAATAACTCAATATGTGCTGTGCCTACATTGGTAATTACCCCAATGGTGGGACGGGCGATGTGAGTTAATTCAGCAATTTGTCCCCGTCCCCGCATAGCCATTTCCACCACAGCATAATCATGCTCTGTACTCAGTTGTAATAAAGTTTTAGGTACACCAATTTCATTATTAAAATTTCCATAAGTCTTATGAACTCGCCCCTGAGTTGCCAAAACTGCGGCTACCAGTTCCTTAGTTGTGGTTTTGCCCACAGAACCAGTTATCCCTATTACCGGGATATTCAGGCGATCGCGCCACCATCTAGCTAGTTGCTGATATGCTGACAAAGTGTTTGTCACTTGCAACATAGGTAAATCTTGACTTGCATAGCCACAATCCACAATAGCCGCTAAAGCACCTTGAGCGATGGCTGCGGGGACAAAATCATGTCCATCAAATTTTTCTCCCCGTAAAGCCAAAAACACTTCACCGGGTTTGACCATCCGGCTATCTGTTTGAATAGTGCTGCTGACTTGTGTTAAAGCAGCAGCAGATAAATTAATCGGTTGGGCAGAAATAACTTCTAGCAGTTGGGAGATAGTGGCAGACCAGGGCATATAGTTGTAATATGGTTGTAGTGACTCGTAGAGGCTCTTAACAGGGAACAGGCAGAAATAAATAACCTATTCAGAGCATTTTTTACACAATCATGGTAAATATCTTTAGCCGGCATATCCAGCGATCTCATTTTACATACAAAAATGCTGATTAAAGTATACAGCGACCAAGCGGGGAGTAAAGAAACATGAGCATTTGTGGCATTTTCAACCCCCCGCAACACCAAGGACAGTAAGCCGACTATCAAAACAGGGAGCGTGAGAACCCCTAGGCTTTAGCCTAGGGGATGAAACGCGGCTCAACAGGATTTAACCAGGGGAGATGTCAATTGCTTTCCACGAAATCGGCATCAATCACATCTTCACCACCGGGTCTCCCTCCTGTGGTTCTAGCCCCTGGTGCTTGAGCATAAACAGCAGTACCAACCTGCATCAAAGCTTGTTGTAACTCATTGGTGAGAGACTTCATCCGCTCAAAATTATCTTGGTTGATGGCTTCTTGTAAATCTTTTACCAAACCCTCAACTCGCCCGCGATCCTCAGCACTGACCTTATCGCCAAGGTCTTTCATCTGCTTCTGTGCTTGATAAGCCAGAGAATCAGCCATGTTTTTAGTATCAATTTGTTCACGGCGTTGGTGGTCTTCCTCCGCGTGGGCTTCTGCATCCCGCACCATATTTTCCACATCTCGCTTATCTAGAGTGGAAGCACCGGTAATAGAAATGGACTGGCGTTTACCTGTAGCTTTATCTTGAGCAGTCACGGACAGAATACCGTTAGCATCAATATCAAAAGTTACGTCAATTTGTGGTACACCTCTAGGCGCTGGGGGGATACCATCAAGGCGGAAATTTCCCAAACTCTTGTTATTTTTAGCCAGTTCCCTCTCACCTTGGAGGACGTGAACTTCCACATTGGTCTGACCATCAGCGGCTGTAGAAAAGATTTCTGATTTTTTCACCGGGATAGTAGTATTGCGGTCAATAATCCTAGTCATCACACCGCCCAGAGTTTCCACACCCAAAGACAAGGGGGTAACATCCAGCAGCAGAATATCTTTAACTTCCCCTGCTAAGACACCGGCTTGAATAGCAGCACCCACAGCTACCACCTCATCGGGATTGACACCTTGACAAGGATCTTTACCAATCATTCGCCGCACTAACTCTTGTACAGATGGAATGCGAGTTGAACCACCCACTAATACAACTTCATCAATGTCAGCATTGCTCAGTTTGGCATCTTGTAGGGCTTGTTGTACAGGTTTACGACAACGGTCTAAAAGATCCGCAATCATTTCTTCAAACTTAGCCCTGGTTAAGGTCATATCCAGGTGTTGGGGTCCTGCTTGGGTAGCTGTGATAAAGGGAAGATTAATATTAGTTTGGGTGGCGCTGGAAAGTTCAATTTTGGCTTTTTCGGCTGCTTCTGTTAACCTCTGTAAAGCTTGCTTATCTTTACGCAAATCCACCCCTTCATTACGTAAAAACGCAGTAGCCAGCCAATCTACAATTTTTTTATCAAAGTCGTCACCCCCTAAATGGGTGTCGCCACTGGTAGATTTTACTTCAAAAACCCCCTCTCCCACTTCTAAAATGGAAACGTCAAAAGTTCCCCCTCCCAGGTCAAACACCAAAATAGTTTCATTTTGCTTTTTATCTAAACCATAAGCTAAGGCTGCTGCTGTAGGTTCATTGATAATGCGGAGAACTTCTAAACCGGCAATTTTTCCCGCATCCTTTGTGGCTTGGCGCTGGGAATCATTGAAATAAGCCGGAACTGTAATCACAGCTTGGGTTACTTTCTCTCCTAAATATTTGCTGGTGTCATCAACTAACTTCCGCAGCACTTGAGCAGAAACTTCTTCTGGTGCAAATTGCTTACCTGCAATGGGACAGTCAAGTTTAACGTTACCATGGCGATCGCGCACCACTCGGTAAGTAACTTCCGTCGCTTCATGGGTGATTTCTTCATATTTTCGCCCAATAAAGCGTTTTACAGAATAAAAAGTATTTTCTGGGTTCATCACTGCTTGTCGTCTTGCAATTTGACCCACCAACCGTTCGCCAGACTTTGTGTGAGCTACCACAGAGGGAGTGACCCGTTGACCTTCAGCATTAGCAATTACTAAAGGCTGTCCACCTTCCATCACAGCAGCGCAAGAATTTGTAGTTCCTAAGTCAATTCCAATTACTTTCGGCATATAATTTTCCTCGTTAGCTTCGGTTTCAGCGGTTGTGGCGTTGAGGAAAAAACACTGGATATAAGGAATGGGAGTTTTTTAGCCTGGTGGGCGGGTGCTTTTAAGATACTTTTCTGGTACGGAAGTTGACAAACATCCTCAAAGGTTGGGTTAATCTTTAACTTGACAACTTGCAAACAACCAGTATTTTTCCTCAATGAATCCTTGGTTCTGATTAAGCTCCATCTCAAGCTTCCTAATTAACACAGTAGACCGGTTCACAGTTTACTCGGTTCGGTTTTATAGTCAAAGGCGATGGCAATAACCGTACTTTATTGTTACCTACACAATTTTTAACAAAAGTCAGTTATAAATCATAAAAGTGTCCTTAAATAGTTTATAATACCTGAGTGTCATAACTAGATAAAAATTTACCAGTTAACCTTATGGGTAAAAAATATATTCCTATTTTAGGTACATCATCTAAAATTCTCAACATAGAACCAGGACCTGAATATTACCATCCATGAGCAGCATAAATTTTAGCATCAAGCCAGAAATAACAGTTATCCTCTGCACTTACAACCGGGTAAATTACCTCAAAAACTGTATTGATAGCGTTGTTAATCAGACCTGTAAAGATTGGGAACTGCTTGTAGTAGACGATGGTAGTCAAGACAATACTTTTCAAGTTGTTGATTCCTATCTGCAAAAATTCCCAAATATTCGTTATTTGAAACATCAAAACCGGAAACCAGGATATACGAGAAATGCGGGTATTCAAGCATCATTTGGTAATTATATAACTTTTATAGACAGTGATGACAGTTACAAACCTAATCATCTCGATTCACGGCTGAAATATATGAAAGCTAATCCAGAAGTTGATTTAATTGAAGGAGGATGTGCCTGTGAAGAAGAATTTTTTGTAGTTGATTATTTTCAACCAGATAAAACAATTAACATACGAGAATGTGTGTTAGGTGCAACATTTTTCGGTAAACGTCACGTATTTTTCCAATTACAAGGATTTAATAATATTCCTTACGGAGAAGATACAGAGTTTTGGCAACGAGCGGAAAAAATCTACCAAACTCAAAAAATTAAGCAACCAGAAACTTACATTTACACAAGAGCCGAAAATAGTATTACAAAGAATGTTTATATCGATCAAATTTCCTCATCCAGCTAACTAGTGAGCATGAAAAACAACATTTTACTACATCCAATCATTTCTCCTGTAGGGAGTCGGTTAATTATCGCAATTGTTCTGAGTGTATGTTTAATCATTTTATCTGGTTGTCAAGCTTTAACCCAAAAGGATGATGGCGTAATTCGTTTGACACTGTGGCAAGGAATTAATCCCCCTGCTAATCGAGATGTATTTCAAAAATTAGTAGATAAATTTAATCAGACTCACAGTGATATCCAAGTAGAATCTATTTTTGCTGGTGGGCTAGAACAACAAATGCCAAAAATACTTGCCGCAGTTGTGGGAAATGTTCCTCCAGACATTTTGAGCTTCTACCCGCAAGTTACAGGTCAGCTTGTAGAACTGGATGCAATTCGACCTTTAGAAGATTGGTTAGAAACATCACCCCTAAAATCCCGAATTAGCCCCAACTCATTAGAAGCATTAACACTAAACGGCCATCTCTGGTCAATTCCACTTTGCACCAGCAACATCGGTATTTTTTACCGACCTCGGCTGTTCCAAGCAGCAGGAATCACCCAAACCCCCAGAACCTGGGAAGAACTGAGAGAAGTTGCCCAAAAATTGACCATAGACAAAAATGGCGACCATAAACCGGAACAATATGGAATCTTATTACCCTTGGGTAAAAGCGAATGGACTGTATTTACTTGGTTACCGTTTTTATGGAGTGCGGGGGGGGAGATCATCACCGATAATCAGCCAAACTTGACCACAGAAGCAGCAGTAAGAGCTTTACAACTTTGGCAAGATTTAATTAAAGATGGTTCCGCCAAGTTATCCGCACCTGATCGGGGTTACGAAGAAGACGACTTTATTGCCGGTCGTGTTGCTATGCAAATCACAGGACCTTGGACTTATATTATGAAGTCTAATGTTGATTATCAAGTATTTCCCATGCCAGCAAATGTAGAACAAGCTACGGCTATTGGCGATGGTAATATGTTTGTGATGAAAACCACCCCAGCCAGAGAACAAGCAGCACTGAAGTTTTTAGAGTTTGTTTTAAGTGAAGAGTTCCAAACAGAATGGAGTATAGGGACGGGTTTTCTACCAGTAAACATCAAATCTGCCCAAAGTGAAGCTTTTCAGCAATTCATTAACCAAAAGCCCGTGTTAAAGACTTTTCTGGAACAAATGCCTGTGGCACGGGGTAGACCTATTATTGCAGGTTACAATGCTTTATCTGACAGTCTGGGTCGAGCAATTGAGGCCACCTTGCTGGGGGAGTCACCAGCAAAAGCACTGAAAACAGCCCAGGAGCGTTTGGATTTGATTTGGCATATTGACACTCTCCGGGCTCAAGCCACTGAGATTATACATTCTACGTCAGAATTTGCTCTATCAGGTTTTCACCAACCAGAGTAGAGATCCCAACTCCTGTAGCGTTACTTTGGGGATGTCCTCCCCTTGCTTGGCAAGATTTAAAATATTTACTAATGTTTACTTCTGCATTCACATCTCTTTGCAACTCACACCCACAACTACATTTATGGGTACGAGTGGAAAAAGCTATCGCAGCAACTCCTCTACTTGATGCTGACTCCATAAAGTTTTGTAAAGACCCTGGCTTTGCAACAGTTCTGAGTGAGTACCTATCTGGACAATTTTGCCTTTGTCCATCACAAAAATACGGTCAGCAGTGGCAGCAGCAGATAGCTGATGAGTAATAAAAATTACGGTTTTGCGTCTCGAACCAGAGGAAAGATTATGGAGGATTCCTGTAGCGGTTTGATTATCCACACTGGAAAGGGCATCATCCAAAATTAAAATTGGAGCTTCCACTAACATGGCTCTAGCCAGGGCGATGCGTTGTCGTTGTCCACCAGATAGGGTTATACCACGTTCGCCCACAATGGTTTCATACTGATGGGGAAAGTTACTGATTTCTCCGTCAATTTTCGCTAGTTGAGCCACATATTCTACATTTCGATTTTCACTAACTGGGTCACCGTAACGGATATTATTTTTAATTGTGGTGCTAAACAAAAAGCTATCTTGGGGAACGTAGGCCATGGCTTGACGTAAATCTGCCAATGATATTTTAGTAATATCCCAACCATCTACAAATAATTGTCCTGGTGCAATATCTAACAAACGCGGTAAAGCATTTGCCAAAGTTGATTTACCAGAACCAATAGCCCCGACAATAGAAACTGTTTCTCCTGGTAAAATTGTAAAGTTAATGTTGTCTAAGGCTGGAGTAGCAGCACCAGGGTAAGTGTAAGTAAGATTTCTGGCGGTGACTTTTCCTTTAATCTCATCCAAAGGCAAATGTACAGCGTCTGGTTCGTCGTCAATTTTCGGCTTGACAGCAAGAATAGACTCTAAGCGGTCAATACTCACTTCACCACGTTGATAAGCTGTAATGGTGAAACCTAATAATGCTGTGGGAAAAACTAGACGTTCTACATAAATTAAGAGCGCCAAAAAATCCCCTACAGCTAAGGTTCCATTAGATATCTCCCCAGCCCCTAGCCAGATGATCACCAGAGAACTTAGATTAGCTAAACCACCAATTAAAGGAAACAGTATATTTCTGCTTTTGGCTAGTTGTAAGTTAGCGGCCAATAGCTGCTGATTTTTTTGGGCAAAGGCTCGGCGCTCATTTTCTTCTTGGGCGTATATTTTAATTAGGGCAATACCGCTCACATCCTCTTGTATTAGTTCACTGATGTCTGATAATTCCTCTTGGACTATCGCTTGCTCTTTGCGTAGGCGATTACTAAACAAATGTACTAACAAAAACATGAAGGGATACACAGCCAGGGAAGCTAGTGTGAGATGCACACTAATGGTGAGCATTACTGGTAGAGTCAGAGTATAGGCAAACATAGTATTGGCCAAGCTCAGTACCGCAAAACCCACCAACCTCCTCACATTGTCCACATCACTGGTAGCCCGGTTAATTAAATCTCCAGCAGTGTTAATGGCGAAGTAAGCAGGCTCTAGCTTGAGTAAGTGTTGAAAAATTCTTTGTTTTAGGTCAAATTCTACCTGCCTTCCCACCCCAAACAGCCAAATGCGGGAAGCCATGCGGATCAGCCACATGGCACAACTGAGGGAGATAATCGGCACCACGTAAGATAATACTTCACTGAAATTAAAGCTGCCGGAAAGTTGGTCAACTGCTGAACGAATTAACCAAGGAATATAAACACCCAGCACATTTACTGACAATAAGGCCAGAATGCCTAATGTCATTTCCCGCCAATGGGGAAGTATGTAAGCACCGAGTTTAGCAAGTCGTCGAGATTCTGCCATTAAAGCGATATTGCCACTGAATCATTTGCAGATGTACTGCTAGTTATTCTCTATTTTATGATAATTACGCACTTTTCTCCATGCTACTTTAAAGCTGCTAGAGGAAGTTCTGACCTGGAATGTAGAATCTCCGTGGCTTTGTCCCGGAGGGTGTCAAATTTGTATATCTTTTGTCAACCACAGATGAAAACAAATAAATATTGATAAGATATCTCTGTTCATCTGTGGTTAATTGTTGCAGATAAGTGTTGCAGTAGCTTTTTTTTAGCTAGGTGTCTGGTTCCCACGTAGGAAAAAGTAAATCTGGTTCAGATAACTTTCCCATACTTGGGTTGTGATTTGTAGGGTTTGTGCGCTGGGGACAAAATCGTCAATCCGCAACCCCCGCTCCCTAATTGCTTGAGGAGTTTGTAATAGGTAGGGTGAAACTTTCCCCCCCACAGAATTGAATGCTATGGTTACAGGACTGTGAGCATTAGGGTAGATACTATTTCCCACTACATCTGTGGTTATTGTGGGGGTGGTTGTTGCAGCAAATGCCACTAGGGCTTCGGGGGTAGCAGTGTTAGGTCTGATATCCTGACTTACTAACTGCGGATCACCCACCATTGCTACAGGTACTCTTACCAGAAAGTAAGCGATCGCGGGTGTACTTGCCAACAGTAAAATTGTCAGAGACCAACCCACTAAGTAACCACCTGGTTGTTCCATACCCCCGCCTTTAATTTTCTGGGCTGCAAACATCATCAGCAACATGGAAGCGCCCAGGGGCTTGAGGGGAAATGATATAACCTGCCACAAAGAGGCCACAGCTGGTTCATTAGGGTTAATAAACGACAAAGCTATGACCACCAACACAATGATTAAAACTAATCTACCGACAAAGGTTCCAGAAGGATAAAATCTCTGGAACAAAGAATACACAACAGTGCCAATCAGCAGCCAAAGCAGCACTCGACTTAGTAACAGAAACATAGGTGAACTCTCAAATTTTCTTGTGCTGTGAGCCAGTAGCCCCCGGGGTTTCCCCCTGAGTATCTGACACATGGTAGTTTGGTCAGTCTAAAAATTTTCGGCAGAAGATGTATTTTATCGTCAAATTGTAATGCCACTACTACTTGAGAACAAATACCTCCAAACCAAGATTAAAGACTGCCGTCGTAGTGATTTTAGTGCAATTTTTTCACACTGCGTTGATTATTTGTCATTTTTCAAATGAGTAATATGACACCAGTCAACTAAATTAATTGAGTAGTTGTCAACTTCAAAGGAAAAACTATGTCTTCTGAAAAGCCCTGGATATTAGTAACGGGAGGAGCAGGATATATTGGTTCTCATACCGTCCTGGCTCTCAAGCAAGCAGGTTATCAAGTGGTTATACTTGACAATTTGGTTTATGGGCATCAAGACCTGGTAGAAAAGGTTTTGCAGGTAGAACTGATAGTAGGAGATACAGGCGATCGCCCTTTGTTAGATAATTTATTTAAAAGCCGTAATTTTGCCGCAGTCATGCACTTTTCGGCTTATGCCTACGTAGGTGAGTCGGTGACTGATCCGGCTAAATACTACCGTAATAACCTGGTGGGTACTCTCACCCTACTAGAAGCGATGTTAGCTGCATCTGTTCAAAAATTCGTTTTTTCTTCCACCTGTGCCACCTATGGAGTCCCGCAAGTCATACCTATCCCAGAAAACCACCCCCAAAACCCCATTAATCCCTATGGGGCTAGTAAGTTGATGGTGGAGCGGATTCTGGCTGATTTTGATTTAGCTTACCATTTAAAATCGGTACGTTTTCGCTATTTTAATGCAGCCGGCGCTCATCCCCAAGGCTTACTGGGGGAAGATCATCAACCAGAAACCCATTTAATCCCCTTAGTGCTGCTCACAGCTTTAGGTAAAAGAAAATCTATCGCCATTTTTGGCACAGACTACCCCACCCCTGATGGTACTTGTATTCGTGATTATATCCACGTTAACGACTTGGCAGATGCCCATGTTTTAGGATTGGAATATCTATTAAATCATGGCAATAGCGAAGTTTTTAATTTAGGTAACGGTAACGGCTTCTCCGTGAGAGAAGTAATTGCAGCTGCCCAAGAAGTAACAGGATTAACCATACCAGTTGAAGAATGCGATCGCCGCCCCGGTGATCCCCCTTCTTTAATTGGTAGTGGCGAGAAAGCCAGAAAAATCCTCAATTGGAAACCCCAATACCCAGACATCAAAGATATTGTCACCCATGCTTGGCAGTGGCATCAACAGCGACATGAATAAAACTCTTCAGAGAGGGAAAATTAAAATTTTCCCTCTTTCCTGTCCATGTAAAAAACTGATTTATCAACTATTTATCAACTCTCACGCCTTTTTATCTCCCGCAGTATAAAAAATACAACCAGCCAGGACACCAGCACCGTCAGCGCCACCACAGCAATAGTCAACCCTGACTTAATATTCACATCTGGATTCTCTGGATAGTTGATATTTTGCACAGTTTTTGACTCGCTAAATGTTCCAGCGGCCACAGTCACTTGAAAATTAAATTTAAATGGTTGAAAACTTCCTTCAGTCTTGGGTTTACCATTAAGCTGTAGTTGATACAGTCCTGGCCTAGGGAAAGTAATTTCTGCGCCGGGAATACCTTGATAACGTTCAGCTGATACAGGTTCTAAAGATGGTTCTAGTAGGGCTGGTTCCCCTGGAGTATAAGGTTCAGCATAAATCAATAATTCACACTCGCACTGGGTCAGAGGAATCACCCGACCACCTTTACGGGTCAAAGCAAACCAAGCTTGACTGGGTTCTCCAGCACGAGGATTATCCTTTGGCTCAATGTGGATGGTAGCACCCACATCGTCAGATATTTGCACCTGATGAGCAACAGTAGTAGAATTACTGCGATTTAATTGGGGGTACATAAAACTTTTCCATATTTAACTTTAACCAAAACAAACGTGAACGCAGCAGTAACACAGTCACAGTGACCATTACCATTAACACCACTGCTAATCTATTACCCCATGTTAATTGCAAGGAACCCAAGTAATGAGAACCAATTAATACAGCATGAATGGCACTTAAAACTAAAGCTGGTACACTTAATAAATGAATCTGTCGCCAACGCTTACCTAAATATTTTTGCACTGATTCAAAACTTGTCAAAGCCGCCGGAGTGATGAAAACTAAAGCCACCGCACCAGCAGCCATACCCCACTGAAAGTCAGGGGGTAAAAACAAAAAAGCCGCAAATTGCCACTGTAATGAATGTTCAATCATGTGGGTGGTATGAACCACAGCCAATACAAAAGCAGCCACTCCTAAACCGCGCCGGTAACGCAGGGGTGAAGCCCACAGGCGACTAATAGGACGGGCAATTAGTGCCAAGACTAAACATATTACAGCAGCGTGTCCACTGTAATCTACCATTGTGTCACCAGTCCGCAGCAAGGTGAGTACACCAATGGTCAGTGTCACCCAACCACCCAAGCGAAATAACTGACTACGCCTATCTTTATTTACCAAAGAAGTGGACAGACCCACACCCAACATAGTGGGTAGGGTTCCCAGCCCAAAAGCCAGCATGGTTACAGTACCCATCCACAAATTACCAGTTTCTGCTGCTTTAATCTGAGCCGCATATAAAAAACCACAAGGCATTAAACCCCAAGTCATACCTAACAACATAGGTGTCCACCATTGGCCCTGGTAGGAAAGCTTGACCATGGCTGTACTGAGGCGATGATGTAAACCCTTTTGTAGTAAAGGATGTAATATGGGAATGCGTGGTAACAAGTCAGGTATTACTTGCCCTAAACCAAACCAAATCAGCATTACACCAGTAATAATTGCCATACCGCGACGGAAATCACTGCCCACACCTGCCAAGTAACCGCCTTGCAGTAATACCGAACCCAAAGCCCCTATACCAGCCCCCACTAAACCATAGCTCAATATTCGCCCTAGGTTCAGTAACAAATGAAATTTTAACTGCTGATGCCATGAGTTGGGTATTTTCCCATGTGGAGTTGTTTGCTGCTGAGAAAGGGAAAACGCCACAGTTAAAGGACTACACATCCCAAAGCAATGCCCAAAACTGCCTAGGAACCCCACCATGGTAATGAGTGACAAGTCTAACATTCTGATAAATTCCTGCGGCACTTTTCTAGTGCGGAAATTTACCCTAACTTCTTGGCTTTGTCAAAAGACAACTTGTCAAACTTCTTTAAAAACCTCTTATGGTGCAGAATATCAACAAATTTTCACAGTGTTACTGGCGAGTCTACATAAATAGTCGGTTCTTGCATAGTAAACTCAATTCCAGAACTAACTAATTTTTGGGAAATTTTTTTCATTTGCTAACTCCAATAGACGTTTACGTAGAGGAAGATAGAAAAAAAGCCAAAAACTTTGAATAAGAAGGGTTTGGGGGTTTGCGTCAACCTAATTTTAGATATATAGCAACCGCCAAGGAGGTTAGGACGCAAAATTATATCACCCTTGAGCCTACTAACCTGTGATTAGTTTTGATTCAAGGGCATTTCGTTTTTGTCCCGCTATCCATCCCCAGCCTATAGGGGGATGGGGAATTTAGGGATCTTTGTTAAACTTTAGCGGTTGCCTTAGTAATCACGTTCAATTCGCCTTTGGCATATTTAGCGGCAAAGTCATCGAGAGAAACTTGCTTAATCTTGCTAGCGTTACCGGCAGTGCCAAACTGCTCATAGCGATCGGCACAAACTTTCTGCATATACTTAATAGAGGGCTTGAGGAAGTGACGGGGGTCAAATTCCTTGGGAGCTTTTGCTAAAGCTTCACGAACTGCTGCGGTGATGGCTAAACGGTTATCGGTGTCAATATTAACTTTACGTACACCGCTCTTAATACCTTTTTGGATTTCTTCTACAGGTACACCGTAGGTTTCGGGAATTGCACCACCATACTGGTTAATCAGTGCTAGTAAGTCTTCTGGTACGGAAGAGGAACCGTGCATTACCAAGTGGGTGTTAGGTAAACGGCGGTGAATTTCTTCAATGCGGCTAATGGCCAAAATTTCCCCTGTGGGTTTGCGAGTAAATTTATAAGCACCGTGGCTTGTGCCGATGGCTACGGCTAAAGCATCTACTTGGGTTGCTTCTACAAATTCTACAGCTTGTTCGGGGTCGGTCAGCAACTGAGAGTGGTCAAGTGTACCTTCAAATCCGTGACCATCTTCAGCTTCACCAGCACCAGTTTCTAGAGAACCTAAACAACCAAGTTCACCTTCAACGCTGACACCTAAAGAATGAGCAACATTTACTACTTCACGGGTAACGTTGACGTTGTACTCAAAGCTGGCGGGTGTTTTAGCATCAGCTTCTAAGGAACCATCCATCATTACGCTGGTAAAACCATTCTTGATTGCTGAATAGCAGGTGGAAGGTGCATTCCCGTGATCTTGGTGCATAACAATGGGAATGTGAGGATAGGTTTCTGCTGCTGCCAAAATTAGGTGGCGGAGAAAGTTTTCTCCAGCATAAGCACGAGCGCCGCGAGAAGCTTGCAGAATTACAGGGCTATCTGTCTCTGCTGCTGCTTTGAGAATTGCCTGAATCTGCTCTAAGTTGTTAACGTTAAAAGCGGGAATGCCGTAACCGTTTTCAGCAGCGTGATCCAAGAGCAGCCGCATTGGTACAAGCGCCATAGATAGTCCTCCTAATTTGTTTTTCGGTTAATGGGTCTGTTGAAAAGCGTGGTGTTCACGCTAATCTTAATAGTTTTTTCAACTTATAAGAAATTATATCTAGTCTAGGGTGCTTATGTTGAAAAACTTTCTGGCTGGACTATATCGAGATTAATCTATAATTCAATAGTACTTATGTACTGTTTAATACTATATTATTGAGTTGATTTAGTAGCTTGTGATCCAGTTACCGGCGCTAAAATGTCCCAATATCCATCCCCACCCTATGGAGGGATGGGGATTTTCGGGGATATTTGTAAAAAGCGCTATAGAGCTAATTAATCACGAGCATCATCAATCAAACAAGAGGCATATTGCTCACTTCTGGCTTTTGGGCTATTGGTAAGCAGTTCTGCTACCAGGCTGGTGGGGGTAATATCCCCTTTCAGGTTTACCCAAAGTTCACCCAATAGAGAATTAGAACATTTGACCTCTACTTTCTCACCGGTGTCTGGTCCAAAATTAGATAGGGCTTGATCAATTTCCTGGATGGCTAGTTGTTTACCAATATTACTAGCAATTAGTGTTTGTACTGGGGATTTGTTAAAGGCATCCAGCAGGGCAATTGACTCAACAAAATATTCTTCTGCTGAACCTGGGTAACAAGTACCATGTTTAATCCACTCATGGCGATGTAGATTTGATTTGGTTCCGGGCATGACTGCTTGTAGTTGTTCCCAAGTTGCTGGGGAAAGCTCGTTTTCTACAGCCGGTAGTAGTTCCCAATTTTTTTCTTTATCGTAAGTAATATCACTCTTACTCACATTACAGTAAACATTGGCTCTAGGTTGAGGCCACAAACCGTGTAAAACGAAATTTTTAGCTTCAAATCGGTCTGGATCTGCTGCTAGGATTTGACATTCAGTTTTATCTGGTCTACCCTCACAGAAAGCAGGTTGCCAACTGAGAGCTAGTAAATAGTCATCTGCTGTGGGAACTGCAAAGATGGGACTGGGTGTATCATTGGCTTGTGCAACGGACTCAACAGAACCAACACAATTAATAGGAACCCAACGTTGAGAGGGACTAACATTAGCAATTTCTACAAGGTAGTGGGAAGCATTATCTTTATTTTTCCCAACTATTTGATAGACTTGCCCTGGTGTCAGTGTGACATTATCTGGGTTAGTTCCTGTTCTAATTGAGCTTACGGCTTCGCAAGCACTGGTAGCAGTGAATTGACCTTGATAGGAAACAAAAGCTAAAGCAGGGTTAGGCAATAGTATGGAGGACAAAACCAATACCATCACCAAAGCCAGGATTTTTTTGAGCGATCGCCACATAATATACTCCTAAAAATTCTACTTCTACACAAATTACTACCACAAAAAACAGCTATTGGGTAAGTATTATGACATTTAATATTAAATTTTGGTGGTTCGGTAACTTCCAGTCATGGGAGTTTCTTACACTGTAGTTATGGAAATTAATCAGCAGTAACTATGACCCTAGCTGCAAACCAACTCACTTTTGAGGAATTTCTCAATTACGACTTTCCCGCGGAAGGTCGCTATGAACTGGTGAATGGAAAAGTTGTGCGGATACTACCAACAAGACAACATGATAATATTGCAGATTTTATTACCAGAAAATTTGATAGGGAGGTTGAAAGTCGTAACCTTAACTACAGAGTTTCTGGGAGAATTATGATAAAAACTGTTACCTCAGATGGTGGAGAACAAGGACGCTTTCCCGATGTTAGTGTTGTAGATAAAGCACTGTGGGATTCTCAGCCTTTTAGTTACACTGCTTTTGTTGAACCTCTGCAACTAGCTGTAGAGGTGGTGTCTACAAATTGGGAAGATGATTACATTGACAAACTCGATGAATATCAGCGTCTGGGTATAACTGAATATTGGATTGTTGATTATTTAGCGATTGGTAGCCGTAATTATTTAGGTAATCCTAAAGTGCCTACAGTTTTTGTTTACTTCCTCGATGAACAGGGTGTTTACCGGGGAAATGCTTATAGAGGTAGGGATAATATTATGTCTCCTACTTTCCCAGAGTTAGCTTTGACAGTTGAGGGGATTTTGGCGGGGTAGGTATTTTAGTTAAAAAGGGAAGGTGGTTATTTATGGGTCGCCCGGGATTCGAACCCGGAACTAATCGGTTAAAAGCCGAGTACTCTACCGTTGAGTTAGCGACCCTTTTTTTTGCTCACTAACTTTTTCATCATAGCATGGGCATCTGGGCATTGGCAAGCTTTTTTTTAGAAAAAATTAGCGGTTAATTTCAAAGATGCTGTACAGCTAGTGTTGGGAGCCAATACTGTCAGGTTTTCTCCTGTGTTGAGGGCGTTGCGGGGGGCGGTCCAAGGCTCTAAACAGTAAAACTCTTTGCCTTTGAGGGTCCAAAACACTAGACAAGAGTAGATGCGATCGCGATCTAAATCTAATGTCAGTTTTAGCTGACGACTAGGGTCTACTACTGTAGCAGATTGGCTAGTCAAATTTTTAAAGGCTACATCAATTTCGTCGCGGTTAAAATCAAAGTTACCATGAAATGAGTGAATTTCTGGACTGTTTTTTTCTTGATACTGCTCAGAGGGGATGTGAAATTCTAGTTGATGTTTATCATTACCTGTGAGAAAGTAAGGATGGAAGCCTGCGGAAAACGGCATGGCTGTGGATGAGAGATTTTGATATTCTTGGGCAATGGTTAAGGTGTTGCCTTGCAATTGATAGGTAAAGATGACTTGAAAGTCAAAGGGATAAACTGCTTTAGTTTGTTCGTTGCTTTGGAGTGCAAGGGTGAGGCTGGCTTGGTTTTGAGTTTGTTGGTGGGTGACTTCCCAGGGTAATTCCCTGGCGAAGCCGTGTTGTTTAAGGGTGTACTGCTGTCCGTTGTGGGTGTAGGAGTTATCTACTAAGTTGCCACAGATGGGAAATAAAATGGGGTTTCCACCTCTAATGCTTAAATCAGGATGAGTGAAGCGTTCTGTGTCGAGATAGAATATTTCTTGCCCCTGGATACGCCACCGGGTGATTATTCCTCCTCGTTCTGGGACTACTTCTATTTGAGAATTGCTGCTTTCGTCGCTGAGGATGTATGTTTTGTATTGTTTCTGTTCAACGGTGATGGTAAACATAGGTTTTAGTCCTTGTTGATGAGGGTTGGAGAGTGCTAATTACTCAGCACTCAGTATATAACTCTTCTTACTCGTCTTCTGCAAAAATAAAGCGATATAGTTCTCTGGGGTCTGGTTCGGGGCTGGTTTCGGCAAATTTCACAGCTTCGTCGATTACTGCTTGAATTTTTTTGTCAATTGCTTTTAATTCGCCTTCGTCTGCTAGGTTTTGCTGTATGAGATAATCTGTTAGTTTTTTGATGGGGTCACGGGAAAACCAAAATTCTTTTTCTGCTTTGCTTCGCATTTCGTCTGGGTCGGCTAGGGAGTGTCCCCGGAAACGGTAGGTAAGGGCTTCTATTAATGTTGGTCCTTCACCAGCACGGGCTCGGGCTACTGCTTCTTGGGCTACTGCTCGCACTGCTAACACGTCCATACCGTCTACTTCTACGCCGACCATGTTAAATACACTGGCTTTTTTGTAAATCTCTGGCTGGGAGGTTGCTCGTTCGTGGGACATCCCAATTGCCCATTTATTATTTTCCACTACAAAAATAATTGGTAGTTTCCACAGAGCAGCCATGTTTAAGGTCTCGAAAAACTGACCGTTGTTGGCTGCACCGTCGCCAAAAAAGCAGGCTGTTACTTGGTCGGCTTTAGGATCTTTTAATACTTCACGGCGGTATTTGGTTTGAAAGGCTGCCCCTGCTGCTACAGGAATCCCCTCCGCCACAAATGCGTAACCACCTAGTAAGTTATGTTCGGCAGAAAACATATGCATGGAGCCTCCCCGTCCTTTGCTGCATCCTGTGGCTTTGCCAAATAGTTCTGCCATTACTTGTTTGGCTGGTACACCGGCGCTGAGGGCGTGGACGTGATCGCGGTAGGTGCTGGAAACAAAGTCTTCCCCCGGTCGCATGGAGAGAATAACTCCTGTGGATACTGCTTCTTGACCGTTATAGAGGTGGACAAAACCAAACATTTTACCTCTGTAGTACATTTCGGCGCATTTGTCTTCAAATGAGCGACCTAGTACCATATCTTCGTACAAGCGCAGTCCTTCTTGTTTGGTAATTTTAGCAGTGGCTGTGTTAAATGTGGGTAATGCGCGTTCTTGAACCATTATTTTTTAGTGTCCCTATTCTAAAACTGAAATGTACCATTTCCCATAACTTGCTGTCATGCAGATCTAGTTTGCACTAGCTTTCATAGGCTATCAATCAGGATAGCTTGATTTCTGCATATTCATAAACAATTTGGTGTAGGTGAACCAGGAAAATTTGGTATTTCGTTAAATACTTGTAAATCGAGTTGATCTGTGTTATGATTGATGCTATTTTAGATGGAAGGGGGATAATTTTGGCTCAAACGTTGATGAGAGCTAAAAATATCGAGGTTTAAAAGAAAGTGTAGATACTTTCTAGACAATGGAAGATACTACCACTAAAACTATAGTTATTATACAGATTTTAGCGGTGACCAAACTAATTGTCGCTAATTTACACTATAAGTGTAAATTAGCGACGGTATTATTTACGGTATTATTATGGCACGGTTTTACAGGCTGGAAATGCTCTGGGTGAATCATATTATCACGGTGCAGGGGAAGTAGACTGTGCGAGTTCCGCTAGATTATTACCGAATTTTGGGATTACCGTTGGCGGCAAGTGATGAACAATTGCGGCAATCGTACAGCGATCGCATTGTGCAGTTGCCACGCAGAGAGTATTCTCAAACGGCAATCTCTTCTCGTAAACAACTTATAGAAGAAGCTTACGTGGTTTTATCCAATCCGACAAAACGTAGCAGTTATGACCAGCTGTATCTCGCCCATGCCTATGGACATGAGGGCAGTGGTGATGCTGGTGTTGCTGTGGAGAACCAAACACCAAGCCATACTGCTGATCCAGATATTCAAGGTTTGAGTATCGACATTTCCCCGGAGGAATTAGTGGGTACTTTGTTGATTTTTCAGGAATTGGGGGAATATGAACTGGTACTGAAACTAGGTCATAATTACCTCACTACTCAAAGGGCGTTAGCATCTGCTAGAGAAGCTGATGATCTGCCTAGTGAGGAGTTTCTGGAAGGTTCTGATTACCCAGATGTGGTTTTAACTGTTGCTTTGGCTTGTTTGGAGTTGGGTAGGGAACAATGGCAGCAGGGCCACTATGAAAATGCTGCTGTTTCTTTAGAAACTGGTCAAGAACTGCTGACCCATGAGGGGTTGTTTGCTAATGTACAGGAGGAGATCCAGGCTGATTTGTACAAATTGCGCCCCTATCGGATTTTGGAGTTGTTAGCATTACCTCTGGAAAAGGTGGCTCAACGACGGCAAGGGTTGGCATTTTTACATGAGATTTTGAGCGATCGCGGGGGTATTGATGGCACTGGTAATGATCAATCGGGTTTAAATATAGATGATTTTTTGCGTTTTATCCAGCAAATACGCAATTATTTAACGGTTGCAGAACAGCACAGGCTATTTGAAGCCGAAAGCAAGCGTCCTTCTGCTGTGGCTAGTTATTTAGCGGTTTATGCTCTTTTAGCTAGGGGATTTAGTCAACGCCAGCCGGCTTTAATTCGCCAAGCCAAGCAAATGTTGATGCAGTTAGGAAAGCGTCAAGATGTGCATTTAGAACAATCATTGTGTGCTTTACTACTGGGACAAACGGAGGAAGCTACTCGTGTTTTAGAACTAAGTCAGGAATACGAGGCTTTGGCTTTTATTCGAGAAAAATCTTTAGATGCTCCAGATTTGTTACCGGGATTATGTTTATATGCAGAACAGTGGTTACAACATGAAGTATTTATCCATTTTCGAGATTTAGCTAAACAGCAGGCTTCTCTGAAAGATTATTTTGCTAACCCACAGGTGCAGGCTTATTTAGAGGCTTTACCCAGCGATGCAGAAAATATTGAGGAATGGGGTGTAATCAATCGCCAATCTTTTTACCAGCGTTCATCGTTACCGGATTTATCGGCAAGGCCTGGACAGAAAATACCTGACAATACTAATTTTACGGCAACTGTGGGTAATAAACAGCCGGATCCAACTTCTGGGGATACCCACTCACCAAGAGATGTAGCACGGTTTTCTCGTCCTCAAGCCCAAGGTGGAGCAACTCATGCTGATGTTAACAATGTGGCTAGGTCTAATCCTCCTCGTCAAGTTAAAAAGCGCAGGCGGCGCAAACCCACTGGACCGGTAAATAACGGTTATCCTCAACAACAACCGGCTTTTGCTACTACTTTAGAAGGCAAAACAAGGCTGGTTTGGACTGTATTTGCCTCGTTGGCGGGTGTTTTGGTGTTTTGGCTATTGGTGTCAACCACATTTGCATGGGTAAGAAATTTGTTTTCCCCAGTACCAGCTTTGGAAGGTAAACAGTTGTTTGTGCAAGTTAATCAACCACCAGTTGAAATTCCTGATGTAGCTAGTCAGTTACAACCCCCAGGAGGTTCTTTGACAGAAGGAGCAGCCCAAGAGGTAATTCAAACTTGGCTATCTACTAAGGCGGTGGCTTTAGGTCCTACACATAACATGGCTAGTTTGCCAGACATTTTAACAGGTGAGGTTCTGACTCAATGGCGGCAACTTGCCCAACAAGAGAAACTACAGAACCGCCATCGCACTTATAACCACACTGTCAAGGTGGAGTATGTTGATCAAAAGGCGGATCAGGCTGTGGTTGTGGCTACGGTGAGGGAAGTAACCCAGTTTTATAGTCAGAGTCAGATCAGAAATTTTACTGATGAAACTTTGCGTGTGCGATATTCTTTACTCCGACGGGCTGATGTTTGGCAAATTGAGAATATGTCGGTTGTTAATCAGACTTAGTATAGATTTTTAAATATCCAGACTCTCACCTACAGTACATTAACTAATTTGTCAGGAAATGATGACAAATTACCAGTCCATGGCTGCTAGTGAGGCTATATTGTCAGGGAATCATGACATTATGATCCCGCAAGTGCTGATAAATTCGTAGTCAAGCTAGAAAAGAGACTTTTAACCCCTTGATCCCTGGGCGGGTTTACTGGTTAATATTTATTTAATAAAATAACTGCTTTGATCCCAAAGAAATGCTAATCATGGCATAAAGGCGGGAGCAAGAGTCAGGGAATTTTAATTTAACAACAAAGTAAAAAGTTAAAAACTGGGCACAACCAGAAGTCAGGAAGTCAGAAGTTCATCTGGGGTAGATGACATTTTATTTTATAGAAGATTCTGTAACCCAGGGAAATCATTTACCTTGCACACTACTGGAGGCCAAGATTGTGGCAAAAGAACGCCCACCACTAGAGGAGATGACATTAAGGCAATTACGCAGGGTTGCTAGTGAATACAGCATCTCTCGCTATAGCCGAATGCGTAAGTCTCAACTGCTGGCAGCTATCCAAGAAGCCCAGCGCAGCAAATTTAGTCCAATCGGTACATTGGAGGCACAGGAAACCGTGGAAGGAACAAAGTTTGAATTAGGTCAGGAAGACCGGACCGGTGGTTCTCTCGCTGATGTTGATCAGGGACTGGCTGATCTACCAGCAGGTTATGGTGAAAGCCGGATTGTACTTTTACCACGTGACCCTCAATGGGCTTACGCTTATTGGGACATTCCTAATGAACATAAAACTGAACTACGGCAACAAGGCGGACAGCAATTAGCACTGCGGATCTATGATGTTACCGACATTGATCTTGATGTCCAACGTCCTCACAGTATCCAGGAATATCCGGCTGATGAGTTGGCTAGGGAATGGTATGTACCTATCCCGGTGAGCGATCGCGATTATGTTGTAGATATTGGTTACCGTACTGGTGATGGTCGTTGGTTGGTATTAGCCCGTTCTGCTCGAGTACATATTCCTCCTGTTTATCCATCGGACTGGATTGAGGATGTTTTTGTTACTGTCGATTTTGACGAAGACCTCCGGGGTAAAACAGTTTACGAATTAGTTCCCCCAGAGAAGAAGGCGGCGGCTGTGAGTGGTCAAAGTAACCCCATATACGAAGAAATCTTTGGTTTGGCGGAATCTGCGGAAGCACAACGAGTTGCTGGTTCTCTGTTCGGTTCTATGCAGCACGTACCGGGTTCTATGGCTCCTGAACAGTCCATTAGTTCCTATGTTTTCCCCTCTGGTGTAGGTATGTGGGGAGTACCAACAGTATCTGGTTTAACTATGTCTGGTGCAGGTATGTCAGGGGCGGGCTTCTCTGCTGGGGCTATACCGATGCGTCCTCGCAAGTTCTGGTTAATTGCTGATGCTGAATTGATTGTTTATGGTGCAACAGAACCTGATGCTACTGTAACCATTGGCGGTCGTCCCATTAAACTTAATCCTGATGGTACATTCCGCTTCCAGATGTCCTTCCAAGATGGTTTAATTGACTATCCTATTTTGGCTGTGGCTGCTGACGGCGAGCAAACAAGATCAATTCATATGAAGTTCAATCGTGAGACTCCATCCCGAAATACTAATACTAAGGATGAAGCTGTTTTAGAATGGTTTGCTTAATTTGCTGATCATTGAAAGTTTGACATCCCCGGTCTTAAAGGATCGGGGATTTTTTACTTCATATCACATGAAAATAGTTAAGGGCAACAGGTATTTATTATATAAGTTGTATTTTTTGACAGTAACTATCAGTAATCAAGGTAACATGGGATCAAATACCGTGACTTTTACCAATTACCCAATTACGCCGGAAAAATCGGGCTAGGGCTGGTTCATCTAAGGATAAATAAATGGGGCGACCGTGGGGACAGGTGCGGGGGTGGCGAGTGCTTTGCCATTGGTCTAGGAGGGTCTGCATTTCTGTTATGGTCATGGGTGTACCATTACGAATGGCTGTGCGACAAGCTACTGCTACTTGGGCTGTTTGTAAGTCACCCCCACGACTAAGTTCTAAAATTGCGTCTGTAATGTCTTGTCGGTGTTGCAGGGGTGCTGGTATGCTACGCACTGCCCAAATTTGTTCGCCAAAGGGTTCTATATCTAAGCCTATGGTTTGTAGTTGTGATACTTGGGCGGGTGATAATTGCTCAAGTATAATGGCGGGTTGAATGGGTAGGAGTTGCCAGTTTTGGCATATTTGCTCATACAAAACTCGCTCGTGGGCAATATGTTGTTCTACTAACCACATACCGCCTGGATGTTCTACTACGATATAAGTATTACTCAGTTGGGCGATGGCTTTGAGGGGGTGGTGAGTGGTATTTTCTGGGTGGGGGTTTTGGGGTTTGACGTTGTAACCGCTTTTGGCTTCTGCGGCTTTGAGTAGTTGACTAACTCTGGTGGTTTGCAGGGTTTCGGGAAGATGGGAAGCGCTGATGCGGAGGGCTTGATTGATGGCTTGGGTAATTTGTTCTTGCCAATATGTAATTTCATGGAGATAAATTTCGTTTTTGGCGGGGTTACGATTCCAGTTAATTTGTTCTGGGGAGATGGTTAGGTGTAATAAGCATATGGGATAGCGATCGCGTGGTAATGTTCTGTTAAATGCTGATAATATGGTTTGCTCTAGTTCTGGTGATTTGACCATGCGTCCATTAATGGCTACTCTTACCCAGTCTGGTCGGCGACGATGACATCTGTCAGGTAGTCCCACTACTAGACTGATTGTTTGTAGTTTGAGTTCTTGTAGGTCTCCTGGGCGCAGTTGGGGGAGAATTTGCGGTAGTAGTTGTCCGGTGGTGGCTGCTGGGGAAATGGTGAACCAAGTTCGGTCATTTTGCCAAACTTGCCATGTAATCTGGGGATGACAAAGGGCGATTTGTTGGATGGCGATTTGCACGCTTCTCATTTGTTGGGGGGTGGTGGGTAAACCCTGACGGCGGACGGTACAGTTACCAAAGAGGTTAGAAACTGTGACTACAGTACCGGGGGCGATGGCTGTTGGTTCTATTTCTATGGGGTGTCCACCATCACCATAGACAACTCTCCAGCCAACATTTGCTGTGGCTGGACGGCTGAAAATTTCTAAATCTGCTAAGGTGGTTAAACTGTGCAAGGCTTCACCGCGAAACCCTAAACTATTAATTTTCCATAAGTCTTCACTGGAGTGAATTTTGCTGGTGCTGTGGGGGAGGGCGGCTTGTTGCAAATCGTCTTGGTTCATTCCATGGCCATTGTCAGCGACGCGAACGCGCCACTGGTTTGGCCAAAGGGAAATTACTATGCGTGTTGCTCCTGCGTCTAGGGAATTTTCTACTAATTCCCGCACTACGGAAGCTAGAGAGTCGATTACTTCTCCAGCCGTAATTAGATATACAACTTCTGTGGGTAGAGATTGAATAATAGATGTCATAAGTTATAGTTTATGACATTAGATCACCACTGAACTAGAACTGGCATTTTTATTGACTTTTGGCGATAATTTTTGATTAATTGTAAAGAAAGTCAAGTTGTCTGCATATTTTTGATAGATTTCTGGTGAGGTTATCCGCGAGAAAAGTTTATGAGTAGTGATTTAATTGCTGAGGTTCATGATCTCAAGTCTCGTTTGGAATGGGGACAACCAGGGTTTACAATTATAGATGTGCGCGATCGCCACACTTACAATTACAGTCGCATCACTGGAGCTATGCAAATTCCTTTAGATCAACTGGTACAACGGGCTAAATTCTCTCTGCACAAACAGCGCCCTATATACGTATATGGGGACAATGACGCACAAGCAGCCGAAGCAGCCCAAATGTTGCGGACTGCTGGGTTTAGTGATGCTGTTGAAATCAAGGGGGGTTTGACGGCTTGGAAAACAATTGGTGGTGCTACTGAAGGTATAGCCCAGGGTTGACATTTCCCCCGGTTCAAACACGGGGGATTTTAAACTGATAGGGTTTGATTTGGTATTATTATGGCGGGCATCTTACCCGCCATGTCTGATGTGTTTAATCTGTCATGGTTAAAACCTTGGGTAGTTCAGGTTTAAGTAATCTATTCAACAGAGAAGCGGGGGGTTGATGGTGCGGCCAGGCGAAAGCATGGCGGAAGGCTGCATTTTGACAAATTTGCAATTGCTTAAAGTTAATGATGTCATGGGTTAACAAGTTTTCGTACTCAAAGGGCAGGCGCATATTATGTAACCCGGCGTTGTCAGTACAAATGGCGATATCTACTCCTGCTTCAAAACAACGGTCAAATACTAATTTTAGTTGACGGATGTCTTGTAGGGTGCCGGTTTTGAGATAGGTGGTGGGACAAACTTCTAAACACTGTCCCCGTTTTGCTATGTCTTTTAATAGTTGGGGAAATAACAGGGGAATTTGGATACCGTGACCAATTCGCATTAGGTAGGGTAATAGTTGGGGGTAACAACCATCTGTGGTTTCATAAAGGTGTCCGGTGGTGTTAATGCCTAGCGATCGCCCATAATCATACAAACTGACCCATTCTTCTAGTCTTTCTTGATAATAGCGATCGCCTCCTGCTACATCAATACCACAAACATACTGTTGATTCTGGGCTGCTAAGTCAATAATTGCTTTATTGACTTCATAGGGTAAGCGAGAGTGCATACACAGAATTTGGCTAGTAACAATAGGATATTCTGGTACATAACTCCCTTTGCCTACTACATCAACTATTTCCGCCATCTTGTCAATTCTGGCGTTTTGACTGAGATGTTCTGGTGTGCGTAAGTAGGGGGTATAGCGTAGTTCTAAGTAAGCCAAATTTTCAAAAATATAAGCCCCCCGCAGTAGGCGATAGATAAAGTAAGGTAAGGTTTCTACTGTTTGCACACTTTCTACTAGGGTGTGCAATTCTAAATACTCATCTAAACTATTGCGGGGACGGGTGTAAAAGTCTTCAAATTGTGAATATTCAGCAAAACGAGCAATTAAATCTGCCCCATGGCGCTCAAAGTACCGCCACAACACGCGGGGAACAACGGAACCCCCCAAGTGTCTATGTAACTCTGCATATAAGGCCATAATGGTATTTTGTAAATACAAATTTTACTAATTGTAACAAAAGCCATAAATAAAAAAGTCTATATCCATGGGGGGATAGTTGAGGAGTGATGGCTGGATTAAGTGTTTGTATCTAATCTAACTATTGGTTTACCCAATTTCTGATTGCTCTTCTCATGAGGTGATGTTGTGAAGCAGGACTCTATCGGCTTGATTTTTAACAGGGATCATGTTTTGATCCTGTGGGACATCTTTTATTACTGTTGACAAGATTCTGGGGATCTGATATATATTGAAATTTGTGAAAACTTTACCTTTTAATATAATCTCTTGGCTAACGTAATTGTCATAGGTGCCCAGTGGGGCGATGAAGGAAAAGGCAAAATAACAGATTTACTCAGCCGCTCGGCGGATGTGGTGGTACGTTACCAAGGGGGAGTGAACGCTGGACATACTATAGTAGTCCAGGGACAGACTTTTAAGCTGCACTTAATCCCCTCTGGTATTCTGTACCCAAATACGGAGTGTATTATTGGCTGTGGAACGGTTATAGATCCACAGGTTTTAATCACGGAAATGAATCAACTGGAAAGTTTAAATATTTCCACTGCCAAGCTGTTGATCTCGGAGACGGCCCATGTTACTATGCCTTATCATCGGTTGATTGACCAAGCATCAGAAGAGCGGCGGGGAAGTCATAAAATCGGTACTACAGGTAGAGGTATTGGTCCGACTTATGCTGACAAGTCGGAGCGTACAGGTATCAGAGTTTTAGATTTGATGGACTCACAAGGGTTACGGGAAAAGTTAGAATGGACGATTAATTATAAAAATGTAATCTTAGAAAAACTCTACAATCTACCCCCCCTGAATCCTCAAGCAGTAATTGAGGAATATCTGGGCTATGCGGAACGCCTGCGCCCTTATGTTGTGGATACGTCACTAAAAATATATGATTCTATTCAGCGTCGGCGCAATATTTTGTTTGAAGGGGCGCAAGGTACGCTGCTGGATTTAGATCATGGTACTTATCCTTATGTGACTTCTTCTAATCCCGTGGCTGGCGGCGCTTGTGTGGGTACTGGTCTTGGACCAACCATGATTGACCGAGTAATTGGGGTGTCCAAAGCCTACACCACCAGAGTGGGTGAAGGTCCTTTTCCTACGGAATTGAATGGAAAAGTGGGACAATTGTTAGGCGATCGCGGTGCGGAGTTTGGTACAACTACAGGACGCAAGCGGCGCTGTGGCTGGTTTGATGCTGTCATCGGTCGTTATGCTGTGCGAATTAATGGTATGGACTGTATGGCCATTACTAAGCTGGATGTTCTGGACGAACTAGAGGAAATTAAGGTGTGTGTGGCCTATGAAATAGAGGGCCAACGGTGCGAAAACTTCCCTAATAGCGCTCATCAGTTTGCTCAATGCCGTCCTATTTATAAAACTCTACCGGGATGGCAAGTGTCAACTACGGAATGTCGTCAGCTGGAAGACCTACCACCGCAAGCCCTGGACTACTTGAAATTCTTGGCGGAATTAATGGAAGTTCCCATCGCCATTGTCTCTTTAGGAGCTAGCCGCGATCAAACAATTATCGTTGAAGACCCGATCCACGGGCCAAAACGTGCTTTATTGCATCCTGACGGTACTCCTGCTTCTTTATTAAGCGCTTAGTTCTGGGACGCAATTATTTGTGTCTGGGAAAAGGTGCTGATCACTGGTCAATAATACTGATAACTGATAACCAACAACTGCTATGTCCATTAAACTCGAATCTCACCCCCGGCCAGAAGGTATTAAGCCCAATGCTTTACGCCGTTCTGGTCTGATACCTGCTAATTTATACGGTCACAAAGGCGCTGAGTCAATTTCTCTGGTGGTGGATGCTAAAACTGTTGAGCGATTGCTCAAAGAAGCTGCTGTTAACCGTACTGAAATTGAACTGAATATCCCTGAACTAGAATGGAATGGTACAACTGTACTGCGAGAAGTTCAGTCCCACCCAGCCAAGGGTTTTATCTATCATCTCAGCTTTTTTGCTTCTCCTCAAAGCTAAACAAAAGAGGTAAAAGTTTAGTTTTTAGTCATAGTCGCTATTTGTACCAGGGTTAAAGCCCTGGTTTTTTTTATGAAAGAAACTCGGCTGACAACCATTGATCAGGGTGAGTGCGATGGGTTAAATACAGCCCAACTACATTACAGAATGTAAACTGCACCAAACACCTAAAAACCCCCAAACTCCAACCCCAGTCACCATTTCAACTATATTAAGAAATGTAAACCCAGGCTCAAAACTGTCGCATGGAGCTACAGTCAGCCACAGCTAGCCAAAGAATGTAAATAAAAGTAAAGATATTAATAAACCCTTGACTTGTTTGTAAAACCCTGTTATATTAAGTCCATAGGCTGAAAACCAAAGTTCAGCAACCCAGCCACAGCTACGCAAGCAAGATGATACATCTCAAATTCCGTAGCCTCGTGCAACCGAACCTTGAAAACCAAATATATCAATAGTTTCCTATGGGTAGGGTCCATGACTACCTTTCCCCCGCAAGGGGATGGAAACGATAGAGTGGAAGCGTCCGTGCGTGGTAATCTTTTTTGAGTCCATGACTACCTTTCCCCCGCAAGGGGATGGAAACTATAACACATTTAACTTTGAGAATGAGTTTACTTCCGCCAGTCCATGACTACCTTTCCCCCGCAAGGGGATGGAAACTTCTTCAGTGAAGTTTACATAGAATTTGGTGTCTATGTAGCTACCCCCATAGGTCCATGACTACCTTTCCCCCGCAAGGGGATGGAAACTTAAACCCAGTTGTCTTCTTCTAAGTCATTTAACTTGTAGAAGTCCATGACTACCTTTCCCCCGCAAGGGGATGGAAACTAAATAATACCTTTGCCATCGGTGAAAATTTCGCACGGTCCATGACTACCTTTCCCCCGCAAGGGGATGGAAATGTGCGGATTTTATGGCGTTCAGCTGAACTGTGGTCTTACCCTGTTCAACACCTCCATTTCCCCGCAAGGGGATGGTAAGGGTGGTTACAAGCAGGATGCTTGTGTTACTTTTTCAGCAAGGGGATGGAAACTCTCTGTAACACATCCCTCTGGGATGTAACTGACATAAAAATTAGTCACTGTATCGTTATGGCTTTTGTACTGCTGGCGATGACATTGAACTCAGCTTAGGTAATGGATTGAGTATTTTGCTGATAAATTTGCTAGAATGGCTGTTGCTGTGACGACAGTGTAAGTATTCAAGCCAACCATAATTTTTATGACAAAAGTAAATCTTCCAGTTTTAATTCAGCAGATGTTACAACCGGGATTTTATCCCCATGAAGTGACGGAACCAATACAACTAATTCAAACTCATATTTCTTATGTACTACTGACGGGAGAATACGCCTATAAAGTCAAAAAAGCGGTGAATTTTGGCTTTTTGGATTTTTCTACTTTGGAGAAACGGAAACATTTTTGTCAGGAAGAATTGCGTTTGAATCAACGCGGTGCTGCTGAAATGTATTTGGAAGTGTTACCAGTGACGGTGGTAAATCGGCAACATCAACTAGGAGGAACAGGAAAGGCTGTAGAATACGCTCTAAAAATGCGCCAGTTTCCCCAAGAGTTCCTGTTTAGTACACTATTTGAGCAAGGTAAGTTAAAGGAAAGTCATTTAGAAGATTTGGGTAAAGTGGTGGCTCAATACCATGCTCAATCTACAACTAATGATTATATTAGCAGTTTTGGACAAGTCCCCCAGGTGCGGGCGGCAATTGATGAAAATTACCAACAAACTGGAAAATATATTGGCGGACCCCAGACACATCAACAGTTTCAGGAAACTAAAAAATATACAGATGGTTTTTTTATAGAACGTCCGGAGTTATTTGTTAACAGGGTTAAAAATAACTATATTCGTGAGTGTCACGGTGATCTACACTTGAGAAATATTGCTATCTGGAATGACAAAATTACTCTTTTTGACTGCATTGAATTTAATGAGCCGTTTCGCTTTGTTGATGTGATGTATGATGTGGCGTTTACGGTGATGGATTTAGAAGCGCGACAAAGCCCTGAATTAGCTAATGCGTTTTTGAATACATACGTTGAGCAAACTGGGGATTGGGAAGGGTTGCAGGTGCTACCTTTGTATTTAAGTCGTCAGGCTTATGTACGGGCAAAAGTGACTTCTTTTTTGTTGGATGACCCCAATATCTTAGATAGTGCTAAGGAGGAAGCAGGAAAAACAGCTACTGCATACTACAAACAAGCTTGGGACTACACTCAACCGCAACTGGGAAAATTGATTTTAATGTCTGGTGTGTCGGGTTCGGGAAAGTCTACCACGGGAAAATATTTAGCCCGTCAATTACAAGCTATTCAAATTCGCTCAGATGCTGTGCGCAAGCATTTGGGGGGAATCCCTGTTTGGCAACGTGGAGGGGATGATTTATACACTCCTGAAATGACTGAAAAAACCTATAACCGCTTGCTGAATTTGGGAATTACCCTGGCTAGACAGGGTTTTAATGTAATTTTAGATGCTAAATATGATAAGCAGCATCTACGCCAGGAGGTCATAGACCAGGGGTCAAAATACCAACTGCCTGTACAAGTTATATACTGTACAGCACCTTTGGAGGTTGTACGGGAGCGTTTGTCTAAACGTACTGGTGATATTGCTGATGCTACTGTTGATTTATTAACATCACAATTCCAGCAGGCTGAACCGTTTACCCCAGAGGAGAAACCTTATGTACAAATTTGGGATACAACTCAACCGCCAGAAACACAATTAAAACAAGTTATTAATCAATAGTATTTATTACATCATGGCATCAAATAATCAAGGTTTACCCCCCATATCACCTGAATTCTTTTCTCAACTTGTATTTGGGGGATTTTTAATTCTGATCTTGACTCTGGGGGGGTTTTCATTACCCCTGAGTATCTTTGTGGGTATTATTGCTGGTTTTATTTTGGGTTGGTTCACAAATTCCAGCAAAAATAACCCGGAAGCGACAACAGTAGCTTCTTCTGATGGTGTTGATGTGGGGCTGAAATACTGGTTATTTTTTCTGGTGGGGTTTATATTCTTAGGGTATCCTCCATCTACAAGCATCTTACTGGGGGGAATCGCCGCCATCGGGGGCGGTTGGATTACTGCTTGGTGGGGAAGTAAGGAAGCAATCCAAACTCAGCTACCACTAGAATTTTCAGAGACGGAAACAAGTAAGAGTACCAGAGAAGGTATGACTAAACGACAAAGGAAGAGAAAACCCACCCGTCGTTATCGTCGAGCTTCTGGAAGTTTTAATTTTAGGTTTTGGGACAAATAATGGTCATTTGTACTTGATTTAGCTGTAATTTGCTGTAATTTCCTGTAATATGTTTTTATATCTTTCTAAGTTATTGCCACTATTTTTTTATCCGCTGGGATTGGTGAGTATTAGCCTGATGGTGGCATTGGTAACATTATGGAAAAGACCACGGATAGCAGCGATCGCTATTTCTCTGGGTTTAACTTTGTTGCTGGTTTGCAGTAATGCTTGGGTGGCTAAGTTTTTAGTGCGATCGCTAGAGTGGCAATATCTCCCGGTTAATCCAATACCAAATGCAGAAGCAATTGTGGTGTTGGGTGGTGCTACTAAATCCGCTAATCAGCCCCGGTCTACTGTGGATTTGAGTGAAGCAGGCGATCGGGTTATATATGCAGCCCAATTATATCGCCAGAAAAAGGCTCCTAGGATCATCCTCAGTGGAGGACGTATTGATTGGCGTGGTAGTGGTTCTCCAGAGTCGGCTGATATGGCCAATGTGCTGATATCTATTGGTATCCCCTCTGAAGCGATTATTCAAGAACCAAATTCTTTAAATACTTATGAGAATGCTGTAAATGTCAAGAAAATCTTAGTTTCTCGTGGTATTAATAAAATATTACTGGTGACATCAGCTTTACATATGCCGCGATCGGTGAAAATTTTTCAGCGTCAAGGTGTAGATGCTATTCCCACACCTACAGATTTTCTTGTTAGTGGGGCGGAACTGCAAGAATTGAGCAGCACACCAAAGTCAGCTATTTTGAACTTATTACCAGAGGTTAATAACTTACAGCAATTTACTAGCGCTGTCAAGGAATACATTGGCAGTTTTATCTATGGCTTGCGCGGTTGGTTGTAATATCTAAAAATTAGTCAAACCGAGAATTACAGCCCCTCAATCTGAGAAATCACGTTGATTGTTTAACTGAGGAACCGCTGTAGCCCTGTTGAAAATAGCAGCTAGACCCACAGATCCTCTTGGAGGTTTCCCAATAAATAAAGTCCGCCAAAGCGGACTTGGAAAATTGGATAAGGTTAGGTTCTTAACAAGATGGACGACAACTTGTTAGAGGTTATCTTTATTGTTGATGACTGATGGGAAAAAATCAACCATCTCCGAAACAATCTTTAGACATAAATGCGGTAATTATGTCTTAATACTCCTGAAAATGCCCTAACAGCACAGGTAGTTTAACTCTGTGCAACAAATCCCGCGGGTATGTGGTTCCCCTACAGATGTACCTCAATAACCCGCAATATGCTGTATTTCATTAAATCTTAATAATCAATTAACACAATCTTAATATCATGTAATAATTTAAACTCATATTATATTTTGGGGACAAAAATTTTTTACTTGGGTATGAATTCTAGCTGAGTTGAAATAGTCAAAATTTTAAGCATGAAGACAACTGATATTTGTTAGACACAATAGGAAAGGCAAATGTCTATAAAATCCACAGTGACCACACTCACAAAAAGTTTAACTGCCAATACAACCAGAATATCTAACAAACTGATCAGGATTTGGCAATCATGGCATTTTGGCATAATTTCATCCTTACCACTTTTGATAGCTTTTGTGGTGTTTTTAAGCGTAGTTGGCTTAAAACATCCCCTCCTGTTTCCTGGTTTGCTAGGAGGTAGTTTGATGGTAATGGTCATCCAGCAAGTGAAACAGCAAGTGCATTTATCAAAACCATGGCTTATACTATTACAAATCTTGATAGGATCTGTCGTCCTTTGTTTCTTTTGGTTAGACTATTTTGCTGCACCTGCATATGCACAATTTTTTGGCAAAGCTGAGGATTTTTTACAAAATACTCTATCCCAAGGTTCAGGAAACAACACCAATAGTCAACCAGCAATCAGCTTAATATTCAATGTGTTAAGGGCAATTTATTTACTTTATATTGCAGTTTCTCTCATTGGTGTAATTAATGCAGTACGTAAAGATGAAGATTGGCAAAGTATCGCTAGAGTTCCTTTATTAGTGGTTGTGGCTGTGACTGTTGCTGATGTGTTAACTGGGTTTGTCATTGGTGATGTTAGTAAGTGAGGAATTTGTTTGATTATGTCGGAAATCAGAGAGCAAGAATTTCGCCCAGTCAATCAAATTCTAGGATCACAACCATCATTAGGTCCCATTCCTGCTGACCAAATTTTTCCTTGGATGGTGATTGTTTTAGCTGCTTATTTTGTGGTTAATGGAGTTTTTGGGGGGAGTTTTAGAGATGATTTCCAAAAATGGTTATGGACGGTATTAATTGCAGGTTGGGGAATAGGGACTTGGTGGATCTTAACTGGTGGTAGGAGTTGGCGCTTTTTAAGTAAATTCGTTGGAGTTCCTACTTGGACAATAGGCTTTGCTCGTTATCACAGTTGGTTAGAAGTTAACTATGAAGCAAAAAATTGGAAAACAAAGCGTAACCATCGCCGGACAAGAAACTAGATTAACACCATTTGAGGACGCTTTACATTTAGCAACAATGTTCCGCATTTCTCTAGATGGTCGCGATATCGGCGCTTATATTTTGCATAAAGAATCCCCAACAGATAGATTTGGTAAAGATAGATTTTGTTTTGTTTTCGGTTTTGAGTGTGGAGGGATTCATACTACCTTACGTAATGAACAAATAGAGACAATTTTTAATAATCTGGAATCTGGATTAAAAGATATACCCCAAGGGGAAAAAATGACTATAAATATGGGTTCTTTTAGTTCGGATGAAAAACGACAAGCAGAACTAGCAGATTTAGTCAAACTAACAACAGCACGAGATATAAAATATTTGTTAACCGCAGAAAGAGCGAGGGTGCAAGAACTGACTAAAACTGGTATTCGTAAGCCTAAATTTCTCAGAATTTATGTTACTTACACCATTGAGCCGAATAATAAATATACAAATGATTGGATTGAAAAATTTTTAAATAAAGCTGAATTATGGTGGTTAAATTTTAAGGGGGAACTGGCAGAAATGCAAAACCAGCGACTGGAAACCTTGATGATTAAAGCTTATCAAGAAGGTTTTTCCCGTTGGGAACAGCTTTTATCAAACAAAATGGGATTAGATGTAAAACCTTTAAATGCTGATGAACTCTGGAAGCAAGTTTGGAGAAAATTTAACCATACACCACCTATAAAAATTCCTCAGTTACTTTGTTTAGATGAAAATGGACTGCATGAGCAGGTTAACTCAGACTTAACCAGTACTAAATTACTGTTAGAAAATGTCCACAGTACAACTTTGCTGATGCGGTCTAGTATACCCCATGCTGATCGCCGTTGGGTTTATGTCAAAAATCGTTATGTTGGGGCGCTGACATTTTTGGAAAAACCAGGGGGGTGGCGGAATAAATTAGCTCAAATGCGTTATTTATGGGAGTTATTAGCTAAAGAAGCAGTGGTAGATACGGAAATTTTTTGTGAGTTAACCGCTGCTAATCCAGCACTGGTTAAAAATACTTTACAGCGTGTGCTAAAACAGTCAAATATGACGGCAATTATGGCTCAAGAGAAAAGTAAAACTATTGATGTCAGTGCTGAATTAAAGTTAAAAAAATCCCTAGCAGCCCAGGAACAATTGTATGAGGGAGCAGTACCAATATATACGAGTGTTGCTATTTTTGTTTATCGTCCCACTGTGGAAGAATTAGATGCAGCTACAAGATATATTGAAAACTGTTTTCAACGACCAGCCCAAGTAATTAGAGAAGTAGAGTATGCTTGGAAAATTTGGCTGCAATCTCTACCTATTGTTTGGGAAGGTTTGTTAGTAAAACCTTTTAACCGTCGTTTGTTATATTTAACTAGTGAGGTTCCCGGATTAATGCCTTTGGTGTTAACCAAAGCAGGAGACAGTCAGGGTTTTGAGTTGATTGCTGAAGAAGGGGGAACCCCTATACATCTGGATTTATTTAACCAACATAAAAATTTAGCTTTATTTGCTACAACTCGTGCTGGTAAGTCGGTTTTGGTGTCGGGGATATTAACTCAAGCTTTAGCTCATGGAATCCCTGTGGTGGCTTTGGACTTTCCTAAACCAGATGGCTCATCAACTTTTACTGATTATACCAAGTTTTTGGAGGGTAATGGAGCTTATTTTGATATTTCTAAACAATCTAATAATTTATTTGAGCAGCCGGATTTGCGATCGCTCACTTTAGAAGCACAGCGCGATCGCCTGATGGACTACACCGGGTTTTTAGAATCAGCTTTAATGACCATGGTTTTAGGGTCATCGACACAAAATCAACTGTTATCCCAAACTGTGCGTTCCCTGATCAACTTAGCTTTAAGAGCTTTCTTGGCTGATGCAGGTATTCAACAAAGATATCAACAGGCTATGGCGGAAGGATTTGGTAGTCAGGCATGGCAAAAAACCCCTACCCTAAAAGATTTTATCTTGTTCTGTTCACCAGAACACCTAGAATTAGATTCTGTGAGTGGCAGAGTAGATGATGCACTTAGCCAAATTCAACTCCGCTTACGGTTTTGGCTTTCTAGTCGGGTGGGACAAGCCATTTCCGCACCTTCTAGTTTTCCCACGGATACCCAACTTTTAGTTTTTGCCTTGCGGAATCTTTCAGATCACGAGGATGCAGCGGTACTTTCCTTAAGTGCTTATTCAGCGGCTTTGCGACGTGCTTTAAGTAGTCCGGCTTCTATCTTTTTTATTGATGAAGCCCCAATTTTATTTGAATTTGATCAAATATCAGATTTAGTTGGGAGAATTTGCGCCAATGGTGCAAAGGCTGGAATTAGAGTAATTCTCTCAGCACAAGACCCAGATACCATTGCCAAATCTAAAGCCGCATCGAAAATTTTACAAAATTTGTCCACTAGATTAATTGGTAGGATTCAACCAGTGGCAGTAGATAGTTTTGTGAATATTTTAAAATATCCCAGGGATATTATTACCCGTAATGCTACAGAAAGCTTTTTTCCTCGCAAGGAGGGGATTTACAGCCAATGGCTATTAGATGATAACGGTATTTATACTTTCTGTCGCTACTATCCAGGGTTTGAGCAGTTAGCAGTAGTAGCTAACAACCCTTATGAGCAAACCGCACGCCAAAAAATCATGCTAGAACACAACGATAAATATGAGGCTATTTCTGTATTTGCTAGGCAGTTAGTAGCTTCATTGCGGGGAAGTTGATATAAGTTAGCTCAAAGAAATATATGCAGCGCACTACATTTTTAACATTAGTTTTTTCCTCTTTATTACTCCTCCCAGCCATGGCACAATTAGGACAAGTTTGGAGTGATTTTCAATTTTATTCGGTAGATATGCAAAATTATCTCCGTAATAATTTGATAGCAACTTTAAAACCTTTGCAAGTAACTAGCCAAAATGCTTTGAATAATTCCACCGGAGAATTGAGTATACCTAACCCGGTTGAAGCCGGAGAAATTCTGCGCCAGGATATATTATTTAACCCAGTAACCAATAAATTTGAAAACAACCCAGTTATTCACGCGCATTCAGTTAGTTATGAAATTAACCGAATAATTACTTTTGCTTCTATCCAAAGCATTATGGGTAATGCGGGACAAACCCGCTTAAAATCACAATTACAAAACGTTGAAAATGTGATAGATAATATTGACCAAATCTCTCAAAACTCTGATAACATTTTCAATCAACTTACCAATACTATTAGTGGTTTATCTGTCATTAATCCATTAGCACCACTGGAGAGAGAACAAGCAAAATTAGAATTACAAAGTATTAAAATCCAACAAGAACAAGCAAAACTTACTAGTGCTAACTTAGCCCAAACCATGCAAACTAACCAGTCTCTGCAATACTCTAACTTAAACTTAGCTAATGTTTCCCAGCAAATAGAAGAAATGAATCGCTCCCGCAGAATTGATTCCGCCACAGAAGCAGCTAGACTGTTCCGCAGCACTGCTCAAACAGATTTATTCGGCCGAGAAAAAAATTAATTATTATTTATTTAGTTACCATGTATCTACATATTTTACAAGTCTTTCCCGAAATTGGTATTAATGAAACTTTTGCTAGTGGTGCTATAACCGCCAGAAGCATGGCGGAAAGTTGGGATAATCAATGGGTAAATATATTACAAAATAATACTAGTAGTAATTTATATGGTGCGCTAACCAATTTGGGTGTTTTTTTTGCTGTGGGTACTCTACTATTTTTTATGGTGCAATGGCTAAAAGATGTTATATATGCTGAATACTCCCGCCCAATAACCGGTTTGATTTGGCCTTTTATAGTGGTGATTTTATTAACTAATTCCCCCGGAGGGAGCATACTTTCTACCTTGACATTGGGGTTAAGGAACTTGATCAATACAGTTAATCAGCAAATACTAACTACAGCAGATGCAGAACAAAATTATCAGCAAGCATTGAATATGAGTCTGGCGGAGGAAATAGCTGGTTCTGTGCTGCGTCCTTGTCAATCATTGACCGGTGAACAGCAAACCCAATGTTTTGCTAAAGCCAGCGAACAAACAGATAACCTCTGGCGAGGATATAGAGATTTATATGGTAATAGAACTTGGATTCAAAGACTGGAAAATCAGGTAATTTCCTTAAAATTTGGCACAGAAAACTTATCAGATACTAGCTTTAATTCCCTCTTGGGTAATACAACACAAACTAGCATCAAAAACTTTTTAATTTCTGTGCAGTATGCTTTTCAAAACTTAATAGAAGCCACTATGTTGCTGATAGCTGCTTTAGGACCGTTGGCTGTAGGTGCATCCTTGCTACCTGTTGCGGGAAAACCTGTTTATGCTTGGTTAACAGGTTTTTTATCCGCGGGAATTGCTAAAATTTCATTCAATATAATTGCTGTGGTCACAGCTTCAGTGATTATCACTGGACCGGCGGAAAATCCTAATGCTAATCCAGACTTAATGTGGTTCCTAATTTTTTTAGGAATTTTAGCGCCTTTGTTATCTTTAGTGGTGGCTGGTGCTGGAGGTTTTGCGGTTTTTAGTGCGATTAATCATACAAATACCTTGGTAAAACAGAGAATATAAACTTTAAACTTCCATGAGGTGAAAAAAAATGACTAATTTACTAGAACGACGAAAACCAGGGGTAAATGTGTTAACAATATTTGCCATCATTACCTTTAGCTTACATCTATTGGTGTTATGTTTATTTATCTGGCAAGGGTTGAATATTCGCCAACTAAGTCTGAGAAAACCGCCTAATTTTGTGCAAATGATCGATGGTCAACCCGTGGGCGCTGTTGATGATTTAGCCAGAGATCCCCAAGCTATTCGCCAATTTATCAGTAAAACTATGACATCTATGTTTAACTGGTCGGGAACTCTACCACCACAAACCATCACAGAAGCCACCAAACCTCAAGTAGATTTAGGAATCCAGGTCAGAACCCCACAAGGTGGTAGACAAAGGGTGACTACTAGCAGTTGGGTAGCTAGTTTCGCCATAACAGAACATTTTCGTAAAGGTTTTTTAGGTGCGATCGCTGAAATGACACCACCAGAAGTTTTTTCTCAAAATCCTAGCCAAGTGATCTTAGCAGAATTAGTTATCCAACGCATTTATCCCCCAGAACAGATCGCCCCAGGAAAGTGGCGAGTTGGTATGGTGGCTGATCTGATTCAAAAAAAAACAGATGATGATAGAAAAACAGTTACACCGTTTAATAAAGATTTCCTAGTGCGTGCGGTAGATTATTTCCCCTACCCTTTACCTAATACTAGCACCGATATCCAAAAAGCAATTGATAGCAATCGCGCCCACAAATTAGAAATTTACGAAATTCGTAATTTATGTTTGCTAAATGACTATGATCATCTCTCCAAGGATCAAGGAAAACTCTGTGACAATCAAGGCAGGTATCAAAATTTTATCAGATAAATTTGCCCTTGACAAATCAAGTTTATACTTTATATATTAAGTTATTTATGCAACTAATCAAGACAGAAAACAAAAAAACTAGCATATTGCCACTGTTAGCTGTAGGAACATTCAGTTTAAATATACTCACTTTGTTATTACTTTTGTTCCACGGTTCTATGATCGACAATTTAAAACAGCAGTTAACACCCCAAAGTTTAGTACAACTTGTTGATGGTCGAGCAATTACTGTAGATCCTCAACTAACTAATCAAAGACATCCAGAAACAATTCGCCGCTTTGTAGGTGAAACCATGACGTTAATGCTTACTTGGTCACAGCAACAACCACCAGTGACAGTATGGGAAATTACTTCTCAACTTTTAGCCCCTGATTTAAAACCCAAGTTGCAGGCGGAAATTACTAACTTAAATACCACTGGTCAATTAGCCAATATTAACCGCCAAAGTGAATATGTGTTAGTAATAAACACAGTTTCTCAACCCACAACAATAGGTGATGGTAAATGGAAAATAGAAATTTTGGCTAATCACTTACATTTTAGCAGTTCTGATAATTTGGGAATTTCAACTTCCTTTAACAAAATCATCTTAGTGCGAGCCATTGATCAACCAGCAATCTCACTCCCACCGGAACCCCTACCATGGAATTTAGCCGCTTACCGTCTTGCTGAAGCCAGGCTAGAAATTTACCAAATATGTAACTTCACAGATAAAAAGTGTTCTGAAAATTAACAATATAATCTCATGAGTTATTATTCCATTCATCCAGTCCAACCAATTTCTGAAGAACAGAAAATAGAATTAGATGCTTTAGATTGGGAAGCAAAAATGGCTAAATTAGTTGGCTTTGAACCAGAACATTTACAAATCAACACTGAGGTATTAGCAGCAGAAGCAGCCGATGGGCAAACTTTCCAGACCCAGCAAGAAGCACAAACTAATCAATCTCTTTCCTCTAATCCTTTTGCTAAGTTAACCTTAGTAGGCGGTGCTACCTTGGTTATAGTGGTAGTTGCTGGGGGGTTTTTATCCCAGATTATGAATACCAGCAATCAAAGACCCAGAAATAATTTAGTTTCTGTCACTAATGAATTACCAGCAATAGATGAATTACCCCAGCAAAATTTACAAGAAGAAATAGAAATTCTCAAAACAAAATTAGCTCTGGCTGAACAAGTACAAGCAGTAAAAGCAGCTCAAGAAAATCTCAGAAACAAGGTCAAATCACGGGAGGAAACCGCACAACCCAGAGAAAACATACCAACACCTAAAGTAGTGACTGTTGAGCGCATCATTGAAAGGCCAGCTTCTCTAGTTCCTGTCCCACCAATTGCTATGGCCTCTCCACTCCCACCTCCCCCACCAGCAATAATCACCCCGCCAACTCAACCCCCACCACCACATCCCCTGGATGAATGGACAAGGTTAGCAAAGTTAGGTAGTTACGGTCAAGTCCACACCACTGGTCAATCTAGAGTGAATACAGCCTTATTAGTACCTGAAAGTAATCCTAATGTAGAAGCTTTGGTCACTAATTCTCAGCCTCAACCAGCCCCTCCCCAGGTTCAAAGCTCAAAATCTATTAAAGTCGGTACTAGTGCAAAAGCAGTGTTAGCAACAGCTTTATTTGGGGAAACTGCACAGTCAATAAATGCTGACAGTAATGAAGATGATAATAATGTATTTGTTTTGCGTTTGATTAACCCATTACCATCGGTGGATGGTGCGATCGCCTTACCTGTTAACACTGAGTTATTAGCGCAAATTAGTTCTATTTCTGAACAAGGACTACTACAGTTAAATGTGGTCAAGGTGATTTCAGAAGATAACGGAGAACTGCGAGAAAGAAATTTACCCAATAATGCGATTATTGTTCGCGCTCCCCAAGGTAAACCTTTAGTAGCAAATCAATATCCTAATCAAGCTTCATCTATAGCAGGGATGGATTTAGGGTTATTTGTTTTGGGAGGTATTGGTAAAGGAGCGGAATTATTTAATCGTAGTGAGTCTCAAGTTTCCATTGAAGGTGGTAGTACGGTAGTGACTAGTACAAACAATAGGCGCAATGTTACTGCGGGAATTTTAGAAGGTGGTTTAAACTCTGTAGTTCCCCAAATCGCCCAACGCAACCAACAGGCCATCTCTCAAATGATGCGACAAACTAATGTTTGGTTTATACCAGCTGGTCAGGAGGTGGAAATATATGTTAATAGAACCATTCAGTTGTAATATAGCGGTTTTCGCTGCTTAGTGATGTACATCATTAGCAAGCAGAACTTGTCCTACAAGGCGATGATTTACATTTGTATCTGATGTGTTTAAGAAATGTTATAAAAGATATGAGTTTAATCAAATCAGTGTTTAAGTCTGGTTATTTCTTACCTCTAACCTGTGTGATTATCCCAAGTGCAACTATATTAGTTATAGGTCGAGCTTTAGCTGATAATGCTGTTTTACGTTCCATGTTTTCTTGCCATGCACAAGGCTTAGGGGGAATTGTACCCACCATTAAAATTTCTTATCAGCAAGGTACAAATTTAAGTTTTTTGCCCACCGGGGAAACAATTAAAAAAGTTTGGTTAAACGACCCCTCACAGGTAACTATGGATTTTGATGGGCCCATGTGTATGCAGTTTGGCGCAGGAGGTAATGGGAGTTCAGCAAATTGTGAACAATCGTCAGCAAACGTGATCCAACTGCGGCGCATTCAAAGATTGAATATCCCCGGATTGCCTAAAGTGGACAATACACTGTTAACAGTGATTACTGAAGACCAAGGTAAAACTAAGCTATATACTTTTAGGATATTATATCAAAACACTGCCCCGGACTATCACACTTTAGCGATTTATCCTGATCCGGTTTCCGGAGGTGCTACCTGTGCGGGAAAATTTCAGTAATAACTATACGTACAATGCGAAATCCCTTTCCTGGTATGAATCCATATTTAGAACAACCTGAACTATGGCATCAGGTACACAATCGCTTAATTGTATCTATTGCTGATGAACTCACACCCCAAATTGCTCCCAAATATAGAGTTGCTATTGAGGAGCGAGTTTACACCAGTGTGGATGATATTTTATTGGTAGGAATTGCGGATGTAGCTGTTGCTAAGAGAAATAATCTAGAAACTCAGACAAATTCAACCAATCAAAAACTAGTTGAACCCACTAAAGTTAAGGTTCCCATACCTGAACAGATAATTGAAAGATTCTTGGAAGTAAGAACCACACAAAGCCCGGAAGTTGTGACTGTTATCGAAGTGCTTTCCCCCAAAAACAAACGTTCTCAGGAAGGAAGAAAAGTTTACGAGGGCAAAAGGCAAAAAATTTTGCTCTCAGCAACCAATTTAGTAGAAATTGACTTGTTGCGACAAGGAGAAGCCTTACCGATGTTGGGAGTGACTAAGACTGATTATCGAATTTTAGTCAGTCGTAGTGATGAAAGACCGGATGCAGACCTTTATGGCTTTAACTTACAAGATACTATTCCTAGTTTTCCTGTCCCCTTGCGTTGGGGAGAAATGGAACCGGTGATCGATTTGCAGAAATTAATCAATGAAATATATGAACGGGCTAGATTTGATTTAGCCATTGATTATTCCCAACCTCTCAAACCCGCCTTACCTCCTGAACAGCAAACTTGGGCGAGGGAAGTTTTAACCAAAGTATAAAAATGATTGACAGCAAAAAACGTTAGTGACGCTGGAATCCCCCGGCTTTAGGCGGGGGGAGGGTCAAAAAAAACAAATTTACCTGTTAATTCTTGATGTAAGCTAAAACACTCAACCCCAACAACACCACTGTCAACCAATCACCCCAACGGACGTATAAAGTTTGGGTTTGCCGTTTGTAGACAATTTCAGCATGAGTTTCATAGGTATTATGTCCAGATATCCATAGGGTTTGTCCGTGGGGGTCTACAAAAGCTGAATATCCTGTATTAGTGGCCCGCACTGACCATCTATCGGTTTCTATAGCCCGCATGATATCTAAGGCGTGATGCTGAAATGGCATAGAGGCGCTATAGTGAGCATCATTGGAAGAACTGAGTATAAATTCACCACCAGAAGCAGCTTGACGGCGGAATATTTCCGGAAAGGCTGAGTCGTAACAAATACCAACAATCCCCCGACCAAATGGGGTATCAAATATCTGATTTGGTGAGCCTGGTACTTGATGTTCCTTCAGAGGTGATAAACGCTGAATTATACCGCCTAAAATACCTTCAAAAGGAATATACTCCCCCAGGGGAACTAACTTAGTTTTGTCATAACGACTGACAACTTCACCGCTACCGGTGAAAGTAAATAAACTATTTGTGTAGCTGGGTCCTTTTTCGCCAAATGCGCCTATCCACCCTACTATATTTTTCTCTTGTATTGCTTTAACTAAGCTAGTGTTGGTTAAGTCCCGCAGGAAATATGGCAAAGCCCCTTCTGGGGTGAGGACTGCATCTACACCTTGATCTACTAAAATGTAATATCCACTGGTATAACCTGCCATTGCCCGACGCAAACCTTCTGGATATAATTTAATTCTGTTGGGGATATTACCTTGGATAATTCCCACTTTTAATGCGGCTTCTGGTGGTTGGGGGATGGGAATGTTGTATAAGTAAAAACCTAGAATGTGTAAACTAATTAACAGTGCTGTGGCTATACCTAAACTTTTGTTGATCAACTCCATGGGCGCAAAGGACGCTGGGGCGGTCTTGGCTTGACGGGTGATCCAGGCTTCAGCCACTAAGCCATTCACAGCAACAATGGCGGCAGTGACGGTGTTAGGTCCTGAGAGTTGACCGAGGTGTAAAATTACTAAGTTATGCGGACTTTGCGTATAAGCTAGTGAACTCCACCACAAGGGACTGGCACTCCATAGGGTTTCTAGCCCGCACCAGGTAGCTGTAGCAAATAGAACACGTTGCCAGGTGTTTCTCCCGGCAAAACGAGCCATAGCCACTCCCCACAGGGTAACTAATAACCCCCCATAGAGGGTGATAAATGACCAACAAAAAAGGGCTATGGTCAAACTCAGCAACCAAGGAACCCCCAGCCAGTCCATAGGATGAATACCAGTAATCCAGGACAGGGCGACACCGTGATAACCAATACCCCAAGCCAAACCAAGGAGGGGGGGATATTTAATTTTTTTTGACTTAGCCGTAACAATTAACACCCACAAAGGGGATAGGGCAATCCAAGACAAAAACCACGCACCTACAGGGGCTACGGTTAGCCCCATTAATATACCACTGGCTAAGGAGATTGAGTAAGGGAGTAAAGCTGTTAGCTTCTCCCTGTGTTTTTTACTCAGCTTCTTCCACATCTACAGTATCAGGGGGAACTATGGCTACACCATTAATGGCATCATCTTCGTCAAGACGCTGCACTCTAACGCCAGTTGCCGATCGCGATTGGATGGAAATTGCTTTCACCGCCTGACGGATGATGATACCACGATTGGTGACCATCATAATTTCATCATTGTCATTATTAACAATGCGTAGGGTAGCTAATTTGTCTTCACCTTTGCGGTTTTTGAATTTGGTAGCCATTATACCCTGGCCAGCACGGTTTTGCAGTCGGAATTGGGCAACTGGTACGCGCTTACCATATCCCCCCATAGTAATTACTAACACCCAGGGTCCCACATTGCCGTTACTCGGTATTTCTGAGGATTCCTCTTGAGTTTCCATGTCTGGAGGTTCAATTTCTGGGATTTCGGCTTCATCTGTATCTAAGGTGTTGAGAATGGCGGCGGGAAGTATATCCATTCCTACCAGTTCATCTCTATTCTTTAGTTTCATGGCTTTTACACCGCGAGTGGCTCTACCTAAAGGACGTAGCTGTTCGTGGGTACATCTAAAGTGTATGGCCATACCTTGACGAGAACCGATAATTATGCTGTCTTCTACCCTAGCACGTCGCACCCATCGCAGTTGGTCGCCTTCTTCCAAAGAAATGGCAATTAAGCCGTTAGCCCTGATGTTACTAAATGCTGATAGTTCAGTCTTCTTAATGTTGCCACCTTTGGTGAGCATCACCAGATATTCCTCGTCACTAAACTGGTCCACCGGGACGACTGAAGTAATTTTTTCTTCCCTAGGAATAGGTAACATTTGCACAATGGGAGTGCCGCGACTGGTGCGGGAACCTACCGGGATTTGATAAGCTTTTAAGCAGTAGACAACACCGCGATCGCTAAAGAACAAAATACTGTCATGATCGCAGCAAGTTAAGAAATGCTCAATGGTATCATCGTCTTTTACTTTAGCTGCGGCTTTACCTCTGGTAGCACGGCTTTGAGCTTCAAAGGTATTCACAGGCATACGTTTGATGTAACCTTGCTCTGTGAGGAGAATAATAGCTTTTTCATTGGCAATTAGGTCACGCTCATCTATTTCTCCTTCTATTGGTAAAATTACCGTCCGCCGTGGTGTAGCAAAGCTATCTTTTAACTGGGTGACTTCGGTTTGAATTATTTCTAGGATTCGTTCTCGCCGTGCCAAAATATCTTGCAAATCGGCGATTTGCCTTTGTAGGTCTTCGTGTTCTTGACGAATTTTATCTGCTTCTAAAGCAGTTAACCGCCGCAGCTGCATTTGTAAAATTGCGTCTGCTTGCAGTTCTGACAGCCCGTAGGTTGTAATTAACTCTGTTTTGGCTGTGGGTGCATCCGGTGCATGACGAATTAAATAAATAATTGCGTCTAGTTGAGATAAGGCAATCAATAAACCCTGTAAGATGTGATCGCGTGCTTCGGCTTTTCGCAGTTCGTAACGGGTGCGTCTGGTAATGGCTTCAACACGGAAATCTAGAAATACTTGTAAGAATTTCTTGAGGGTGAGAATTTCTGGTTTACCATTGACCAACGCCAGCATATTCGCCCCAAAGTTGCTTTGTAGGGGCGTTTGCTTGTAGAGGTTGTTTAGCACTACCCGGGGGTAAGCATCCCGCTTGAGTTCGATCACGATTCTCATCCCATCGCGATCGCTTTCGTCCCGGATATCTGCAATGCCCTCTAGACGCTTTTCATTCACCATATCGGCGATTCGTTCAATCAACGCCGCCTTGTTGGTTTGGTAAGGTAACTCAGTAATAATAATTGCTTCTCTACTTGGCCGCCCTCGTTGTTCGATGGTTTCAATAGTGGCGACTCCCCGCATGGTAATGGAACCCCGTCCAGTGGTGTAAGCTTCCCGTATGGCAGATGTGCCTAAAACCTGCGCTCCTGTGGGAAAGTCTGGACCATGAATGTAGTCCATTAATTCCAAATCGGTGATTTCTGAGTTGTGAATCAGTGCTACTAAACCATCTATTAATTCTCCCAGGTTGTGGGGAGGAATATTAGTTGCCATCCCCACTGCTATACCGGAGGAACCATTGAGCAACAATTGAGGGATGCGTGATGGTAATACTGTCGGTTCTTGTTGGGAACCGTCGAAGTTGTCGATGAAGTCTACTGTTTCTGATTCAATATCTTGTAGTAGGGATACACTGGTTAAGGCTTGCAGGCGACATTCTGTGTATCGCATTGCTGCCGGGGGATCGTTGTCTATAGAACCAAAGTTACCATGTCCGTTAATGAGGGGCGATCGCATAGAAAAATCCTGTGCCATCCGCACCAAAGCATCATACACTGCTGTGTCACCGTGGGGGTGATATTTACCCAGCACTTCCCCAACTACACGGGCGCATTTCCGAAACGGACGATCATGAGTTAGCCCCAGCTCGTGCATTGCATATAGGATGCGACGATGCACAGGTTTCAGACCATCCCTAGCATCTGGTAGCGCCCGACCCACAATCACGCTCATGGCATATTCCAGATAAGACTGGGACATTTCGTTCCGCAAGTCTGTGGGGATAATCCGCTCCTGTGAGGTTGTCATAACCTAAAAAACTCCAAAAAATGTAGATTTTAGCCCTTCAGCTGAAAGCAAGCGCCAAATTATTCTCAATTAATTTTGAATAATTGCCATATTTTGTTATCATTCTAACATATAGATTGCTCTTGGCCGAGCCGCAACTAGCTAAAACATCAGAATTTCAAGCCCAAAGCCCTAAATTTTCTCTACCACTATCAAAAAATGATTATATATGGGTTTTGAGGATAATTTTTATGTGAATTTTGGATGAATTTTGCATGAATTTTTTGGTGTTTAATAATTTTAATAATAATTGAAAAACCCCAAAATAGATTTGTTGATCCTTGGTTATGATCCTGGTATTTTTTCATCTAAATACTCTAAGTCTCAGGATAGTGTACACCTAGGTGAAAGATATCGTAACCTGAAGAGGAGCAGTTACAGCAATTTGCCATGAATCAGCCAAAAAATCATCGAGAAGATATGGCATCTCAATTAAGTCCAGAGGTGCTGGATATGATCAAACATCCTCCCAAAATGGATGATGTTATCCGTGGACAATCACCAGCTGAACGGAGGGGTAATCAAGCCTTAGTACCAGAGATGCTGGAGCAACCAATTGATGAAACCTTGGAGGAGGATATTAAGGAGCATTAATAGTAGTAGGATGAAATCATTCTGCTTGACAACACTTTGCCTGTGATGCTCCCAGTCATTTATTCCCACGAATTTCTAGATCACAAAACTGGAAGATACCATCCCGAAAAGCCAGAACGGTTGAGCGTCATCGTCAACGCCCTCCAACAATCGGCTTTTGCAGAAAAAATCACTTGGCGATCGCCCACCCCTGTATTATCCCAGCCATTGCTTATGCCCATGCTGCTCAAAGCACATGATCCCGCCTACGTCAACAAAGTTAAGCAAATTGCAGCCAGCGGTGGCGGTTACTTAGACAGTGATACACCAGTTTCCCCCCGCAGTTATGATGTGGCATTGTTAGCGGTCAGTGCTTGGTTAGATGGGGTTGATGCGGTGCTACAGTTAGCTAACCCGGCCTTTGTGTTAGCACGTCCACCAGGACATCATGCTGAAAATAATGCTGGTATGGGTTTTTGCTTATTTTCTCATGCAGCGATCGCCGCCTTATATGCTTTAGAACAACCTGGAGTTAACCGCGTTGCTATTTTAGACTGGGATGTGCATCATGGCAATGGTACTCAGTCCATAGTGGAAACTCACCCGCAAATTGCCTACTGTTCTTTACATCAGCACCCTTGTTATCCCGGTACTGGTCAAGCTTCTGAACAGGGATTTTATCATAACGTCTTAAACCTGCCCATACTTCCCGCTAGTGATATTACTACATATCAGCCATTAATAGAAAACAAGGCTATACCTTTTTTAGCTGACTTTGGGGCAGATTTACTAATTGTCAGTGCTGGTTATGATGCAAATGCCTCAGATCCTTTAGCCAGTATAAACCTGCAACCACAAGATTACGCCTTATTTACTGATGCTTGTTTGGGAATAACTCGTAAAGTTCTCTTTGGTTTAGAGGGTGGTTATGATTTTACATCTCTTTCCCAATCTGTATTAGGGACTATTGAACGCTGCTTACAGCAATTTTCAGCTAAATGACTTTTTTTTGCTCACTAATACTAACAAATACATAAGTTTATCTTTCGGTCATGAAAGTATTATGTCGCACTGGGCGACAAGCTTCTGTTTTATTTAGCTAAAGTTTTGTTAAGATTCTAATGCAGGTAAATTTTTCCCGGAAACTCTCAAGTCAAAACGAGGAAAAATTAATACTACTAGCAGCACAGAGTTCAAAAGGTGAAGCAATGACCACCTATATTTTTTTTGAAGACGCGCTTCGGATGTTTACTAATGCCTATTTACTATCAGCAGTCATGCTAATAGCAGTTTCGGGTATTGGTTTAGCAGTTATAGAAACCATTGAAAAAACAGGAGAACGCTAAATTAAACTTTGGTGGAATGCTTCGTGTTAGGTGTTAGCCTTGAAAATTTTTCCCGCAACTCTCCCACTATGGTTATTTACAAGTGATGAAAAAAGGCGAACAAATTTTCGCCCCAAGATGATTTACTAATGAAGAAAGGTTTAAATACCTAGTCGTTGGTAAACCTGTTCTAAATGGCGGAGATGTTGTTGAGGGTCAAAACAAGTTTCTAGTTCTGCTGGGGACAACTTTTGAGTTACGCGGGGATCTTGACTGATTAAATGGTGGAAGTTTCCTTGTGGCTTGTTCCAAGCAGCATGAGCGCTGTCTTGGACAATGGCATAAGCTTCTTCTCGCCTCATTCCCTTCTCTATTAAGGCGAGGAGAACTTTTTGGCTAAATACTACACCGCCATAACAGTTAAGATTCCGCGTCATGTTTTCCGGGTAAACTAGCAGGTTTTTCACCAGGTCTGTGATTTCTACCAGCATAAAATGTGTCAAAATACAAGCATCTGGTAAAATCACCCGTTCTACAGAACTATGGGAAATGTCTCGCTCATGCCACAAAGCAACATTCTCTAAGGCTGCACCAGCATGACTTCTCACCAGCCGAGCCATTCCCGTCAGCCTTTCCGAACGGATGGGGTTGCGCTTATGGGGCATTGCTGAGGAGCCTTTTTGACCTTTGGCGAAAAATTCTTCAACCTCTAAAACATCTGTTTTTTGTAAGTTGCGAATTTCTACAGCAAAGCGTTCAATAGATGCGGCAACTAAGGCTAATTGTTGCACGTAGTCCGCATGGCGATCGCGAGAAATAACTTGTGTTGAGGCTGTATCAGGTTTGAGTCCTAGTTTTTGGCAAGCAATGGCTTCAACTCGCGGTTCAATGTTGGCATAGGTTCCCACCGCACCGGAAATTTTACCCACAGCTATGGTTTCCCGCAGGACTTTCAGCCTTTCTTGATGGCGTAATACCTCAGCTAACCATCCAGCTAATTTAAAACCAAAAGTCATTGGTTCAGCGTGAATACCATGGGAACGCCCTATCATCACCGTATGACGATGTTCCCGCGCTTTATGGCGAATTGCTTGAATCAAATTTTCTAGATGTTGGCATAATACATCTAGACTAGCAACTAATTGCAATCCTAAAGCTGTATCTAGTACATCTGAACTAGTTAGTCCTAGATGAATATAGCGTCCAGCGTCGCCGACATACTCATTCACATTGGTTAAAAAAGCAATGACATCATGACGAACCTCAGCCTCAATTTCTAGCACCCGCTTGGGGTCAAAATCAGCCTTGGCTTTAATTTCCTCAACTGCCTGAGAAGGGATATAACCCAGTTCAGCTTGGGCTTCACAAACTGCAATCTCCACCTGAAGCCAGGTTTTTAACTTGTAAGATTCAGTCCACAGGTTGCCCATTTCGGGCAAAGTATAACGCTCAATCAACGTTCGCGGCAGAATACAACTGTCATATTCTACAATTTAATAGCGCCGATTTTTGCCCCAGGCTTTTAAATGCCTAGTTAGTGTTGCCATCCCCTTACGGGGAAATGCGGTTTTGCGGTTTTATCCCCCTGTTGTGTCCATCCCCTTGCGGGGAAATGGGGGTGTTGAACCACCGGATCCGCCTTCATAAGTTGGTGGTAACGGAGGCGAAGGAGGTAACTCTGACGCGTTTCCATCCCCTTGCGGGGAAATGGAAGTGTTGAACTGGCAGGCGTGTTTATGCCCCCGATGGGAATCATCCTGACACCCCTCTTATTGTGTCCATCCCCTTGCGGGGAAATGGGGGTGTTGAACCCTACCCATAGGAAACTATTGATGTATTTGGTTTTCAAGGTTCGGTTGCACGAGGCTACGGAATTTGAGATGTATTATCTTGTTTGCGTAGCTGTGGTTGGGTTGCTGAAGTGTGGTTTTCAGATTATGGGTTTAATATAACATGGTTTTACAAACAAGTCAAGGGTTGATTAATATCTTTACTTTTATTTACATTCTTGGGCTGGCTGTGGCTGGCTGTGGCTCCATGCGACGGTTTTGAGCCTGGGTTTACATTTCTTAATATAGTTGAGACGGTTACTGGGGTTGGAGTTTGGGGGTTTTGGGGTGTTTGGTGTAGTTTACATTTTGTAATGTTGTTGGGGTCTGCGTAACCAGTTGAGTCTCCCAAATGGCTAGGTGCTGTTGAGTAATTATTTAATGCAATTCTGTTAGTTTTCCCCTCTTTTGGTGCATCCATCCAGCGAGAAAGGAACTGGAAAAGTTGTAAACCGCTTCCTATTGCATCCTATCAATAGTACGATACTGAATCGCCTCAGCTATGTGATGGGCTTTTAATTCATCTTCCCCTGCCAAATCTGCAATAGTCCGCCCTACTTTAAGAATGCGATCGCTTGCCCTGGCTGACAGTCCTAATTTTCTAATGGCTGATTCTAACAAATTACGCCCGGTATCATCTAACTTGCACCACTTTTGCAGATGATGACTTTTCATTTGAGCATTGCAGCGCAAATTGGGTTCTCCCTGGAAACGTTCAACGGCGCGCCGGCGTGCTTTTTTAACTCGTTCTAAGACTGAAGCCGAGGCTTCACCCATGGGTTGTTGGGTAATTTCTTCTGGTTTTAAGCGATTAACTGCAACTTGTAAATCAATGCGATCCATTAAAGGTCCTGATAATTTAGCCCAATAACTTTCTCGTTGTCTAGGTGAACAAGTACATGGTTGAATAGTATCGCCATAGTAACCACAAGGACAGGGATTAGTGCTAGCCACTAAAGTAAACTGTGCCGGAAATACCACAGATTGTCTAGTGCGGGAAATGGTCACATAACCATCTTCCAAAGGTTGGCGGAGAAACTCTAACACATCTCGTTTAAACTCTGTTAATTCATCCAAAAATAAAATTCCTTGATGAGATAAAGAAATTTCCCCCGGACGGGGAAAACTCCCACCCCCCACCAGAGAAGGACCAGAGGCTGAATGGTGAGGACTGCGAAAAGGGCGTTCCTGTACTAATGAACCGCGATTTTTCAATAAACCAGCCACCGAGTGAATCCGAGTTACTTCTAAAGACTCAGCAAACTCCAGAGGTGGTAAAATTCCCGGCAAACGTCTAGCTAACATGGTTTTACCACTGCCAGGGGGTCCGACAAAAATTAAATTGTGACCACCAGCCGCGGCGATTTCCAAAGCACGACGAGCATGGGACTGTCCTTTAACATCTTTTAAATCTGGTTGAGCGTAAGCTGTTGTGGTTGAGTGCTTTATTATCTCTGGCTGTACAGGTTGGTAACGCCCTGGATTATTCAACAAATCCACCACATCAGTAAGATTATTGCAGCCGTAAACAGCCAATCCTTCCACCACTGCGGCTTCTTGAGCATTATCCGCAGGAACCACCAAACCACTAATGCCCATTTTTTTCGCTGTAGCCGCAATGGGTAGAACCCCAGCCACAGGACGTAAACTACCATCTAAAGAAACTTCACCTAAAAAAATATAATCTCCCAATAAATCGGGGTTAATTTGTTCTGAAGCTGCCAAAATCCCCACACTAATGGGTAAATCGAAACAAGGACCCTCTTTACGTAAATCTGCCGGAGTCAGGTTAATCACAATTTTCCGCATGGGGAAAGCAAAACCAGCATTTTTCAGGGTGGCCTTGACTCGCTCTTTAGATTCTTGAACGGCAGAATCTGGTAATCCCAATACTACAGTTCCTGGTAAACCCCCTGAAACATCCACTTCTACCCCCACTTTCACGGCATCAATGCCTACAATAGATGCACTCCAGACTCTAGCCAGCATTTTATATATGTATATTACTAATCCTTTAAAATCTCTAGCAGATGAATAGGTAAATTGCCATGAGTCAAAGCACAGACACAATTTTCAGCAAAATTATTCGTCGGGAAATTCCCGCAGATATTGTTTATGAAGACGACCTAGCCCTGGCCTTCAAAGACATTTACCCCCAAGCCCCAGTTCACATTCTCGTCATTCCCAAAAAACCCATTGTTAAATTAGCTGATGCTGAACCTGAAGATCAAGCCCTTTTAGGACATCTGTTATTAACCGCCCAACGGGTAGCCGCAGGGGCTGGTTTAAACAACGGTTATCGTCTAGTGATCAACAATGGTGCTGACGGGGGTCAAACTGTCTACCATCTACATTTGCATATCTTAGGTGGAAGGGAGATGCAGTGGCCTGCTGGTTAAGCCAACCTGAATGAATCGCGTCTAGAGATGCGATTCATGAGAAAAACTAATCAATGTCATCAGAAAGAATAAATTAAAAGTACTTTACAAATCAAAACTTTTGTTTTAAGGTAGT
>NZ_JANQDH010000025.1 GCF_029891735.1 Chrysosporum bergii ANA360D | reverse complement strand
GTAGTTTAGCTATCTTTATGCGAGTATTGTTTCTTCTTTTTGAGTCTTTTTGTTGACGCGCTAATTTTCTCTGCCACTTACGAATCTTCCGGTCATGTTTTGAGTAGCTAGGGCTTAAAACTTTTTCTCCATTGCTCATTGCCGCAAAAGTTTTTAGTCCCAAATCAATACCTATGCTTTGGTTTTTGGCAACAGTAATATTGGGTTCAACTTCTACAACGAAGCTAAGAAAATAACGGTTAGCGCTATCCTTAATCACTGTAACTGAGCTAGGTTGAGATGGTAGGTCTCTTGACCAAATGGGTTTGATATTCCCAATTTTGGCTAGGTAGACTACTCCATCTTTTATCGAAAACCCCTGCTTAGTAAACTCTGCTGATTGTGAGTTGGTTTTCTTTTTAAATCTAGGGATCCCAACCTTTTTACCTTTTCTCTTGCTTTTAAGGGAATTGAAAAAGTTTTTGTAAGCAGCATCTAAATGCCTAAGAGACTGTTGTAATGGCACTGAAGGAACATCAGATAGCCATTTTCTTTCTTCAGTCTTTTTAGCTTGGGTTAACATCGCTGAGAGTTTGTTGTACCCTGGCAGCTTTTCAGATTGCTTACAGAAATGTAGCGCATCATTCCAGACAACCCTTACACAACCATACAACCGAGCTAAACTCTGTTGCTGTTGGTCTGTGGGGTAAAATCTGTACTGATATCTAGCTTTCATGCTTTGTGCTAACATTAGTCTGTTGCTAACATAGTCAAAAGGTAAATTTGGCTATCGTCACAAATTAATTTTGTTGCCTAATGAGTCAGTTAATTTACCTGTTTTATCTAATTCAGTCCTGGATTTATCTAAGGTGTTTCCGGGATGAGGAATCATACTTTAAAATCATACTTTAATTTTTGATAACAAAGTTAGGGTTTGCTTAAAACATAATTAATAAGAATAATTAATAAAAATAATTAATAAAAATAATTAATTTTGTACCGGATGCTGCCCATAATATGGTAGAGCCTCGAACCAATCAGGATGTTTACCTTGTTGCCAGTCTAAATAAGCTAGTGCTAAAATACTGTTAACAGTTGCAGCTAAACCAGATGTGGCCTTAATTAATTGATATTCACCCTGATAACTAGCCAAGGTTTCTTGCCATGCTTCCGGTGTAAACACAGTTTCCGGTAACAAGGCCTTGATGCTCTTGTGATTAGCAGATATTTGGTATATGGCGGCAAACACTTTTCCTCGTTGTCCTGGCATTTCTACCGCCACTACCGCCGGGGTTGGTGGATTTTTGGCTTTTTCTGCCCAAGCCACTGCTGCTAAAGTAGAAATAGCAAATACGGGGATATTTAACTGTTGTCCCAAGGTGCGGGCAATAACAACACCAATACGAGTACCTGTAAAACCACCTGGTCCTTTAGCTACGGCAATAAAGGCTATATCTCTCCAAGTTTGGGGTTTGATAAATTCTATTAAATACTGATGTACGTAACTAGATAAATCGTGCCCCAAATCCCAAATATGAGAGCGAGCTTCACCAGCAAAATTACTAATAGCCAGCCCCAGTTCGGGAGTGGTGGTATGTAAGGATAAAGCGTATTTTCCGGCTGCAAACTGTTCTAGTTCCTGAGTCAAGGTTAATTAAAAAATGTATTGAGTAGGTGGGCGTAAATCAAAGTGTTTACTTTTATATCAAATTTACGACTACTACGGCAAATAGTAGTAGCCGCCTTCAATATAAAACAATAATTATCTTTGATCACGTGGGTACTAGTTCACCAGGGCGTAATTTTGACCATTTACCCATTTCTTGCTTAAAGCTGAGACAACCGACAACATCCCATTCCATTTCAATCACATCCTCTTTGGTACGGATATTAACATTAATGGAGGGTTGATTGGGGTCAAAGATGGGATTTTCTGTTAAGTGCGGCTGTTGATGCTGTGCTTCTACGGCATGGTAGGTTTGACAACTATCTACATAGTGGCAGTTCACACAAATACACATAATAGAACTGACTCCAAAAACCTTGCTTTATTGTTAATGTAGCTTAGAGCCACAACTTTGATCACTAGTTGTTGGGTTGATTTTTATGACAATGCGCGGTTCAATACATCCTACTTTACTTCCCGAAAATTGGCCTTTTAGCTGGGAATGGTTACCGCAACCTGCCTATATGGTGGGTGGTGCAGTGCGGGATGCCCTTTTGGGTAGAACTCGTGAATATTGGGATCTAGATTTTGTGATTCCATCTGATGCGGTAAAGGTAGCCCAGTCCATCGCTCGTCACTATCATGTTGGTTTTGTCCTCCTTGACCCCCAAAGGCAAATTGCCCGTGTGGTATTTCCCCAAGCTACAGTGGATTTTGCCCAACAGGAAGGAGAGAGTTTAGAGGCTGATTTGGGTAGAAGAGACTTTACCATTAACGCGATCGCTTATAATCCCCATAGCCAAGAAATCATCGACCCCTTACAAGGGCGTGCTGATTTAGAACGTGGTATAATAAAAATGGTGTCACCTGCCAATCTCCAAGATGACCCCCTGCGATTAATGCGGGCATACCGTCAAGCTGCCCAACTGAATTTTACCATTGAAGCAACTACCCAAGCCACAATTCAAAGTTTAGCATCACACATCACACAAGTTGCCCCTGAACGAGTGCGGGTAGAAATTAATTATTTACTAGCAAATTCTCTGGGCACCTTTTGGCTGATTAAAGCAGCAGAAAATAATTTACTTGCGCCTTTCTTCCCCAACGCCACCCCCCAAAGCTGGGAAAAACTCCCCCTGGCGGACACAATAGCGGGTTTAATTGCTGGAAATTGGCCGCAACTGAGTTTAGAACTACAACAGTGTGTACGCCACACGGTGAAAACTACTTGGTTAGGTGTTACTAAACTCGCTTGTCTGGTTAATTGTCAACCAGAAGTTGCCAGACAAGAGTTAAAAGCATTAACCTATAGTGATGCCGAAGTTAAAGCTGTTACTACTGCTCTCAGACTGCTACCGAAACTTAAATCAGATAATATGTCTGTACGAGAGCAGTATTTTTTCTTTCAAGAAGTGGGAAATGTATTTCCGGCTACTGTGGTTTTAGCCTTAGTAGATGACACTTTGGTATCGGCTATGTCTGGTGACAGTTTGCTAACTGTCTACACACTGTTGATTAGCCGCTACCTGAACCCTAATGATCTGGTTGCCCATCCCACTAAACTAGTCAGTGGTGATGAACTTATCATAGCATTAAATATTTCACCTTCTCCAAAATTAGGACAATTATTAACAGAAATTGCCGTAGCTCAAGCTGAGGAAAAAATTTCCACTCCAGAAGAAGCGATCGCCTTGGCGCAGCAGTTATTGGTAGACTAAGCATTTTTACTTATCATTTTTCTTGGGTGTTGATGATGTTTTGATATCTGTAAAGCTATTAACTATCAGCGTAAACTATCTTCACAAAATTTCCCTAATATGATATCTCTATTTGGCAATTTGGCACATTTTTTCATAGTGGGGTTGGTATTGTGATGGGCGCGAATATCTTTGTGCGACGACACCAACTTGCTTGCAGAACCCCTCAGTTAGCTGTATGGCTGCTGGGGGTCTTTTTTTGATTTTTTATGGTCATTCAGTATAAAATATCTTGTGTGAATATGGGCTGATGGTCAAGGGATCTCAGAGACAGCAGAGTTAATGGAAAAATCTACAAACATTTTTAGTTCTAAATATCACCAGGTCAATATACAAAGATTGGCTTAATGAAGGATTTTTGAATAGAGATGTACAATAGAAATATGTGCCAAAGGCTCACCTTTACTTCTATCCTCACAGCAAGCTGCTTTCACCCAAGTTATTGCTTCCTGAGTTCAACTTATGGGGATGAGAAGCAGGTAATGAATAGCCTGCTTATAGCAGTGGAAAGATTGCGTAAAACCAGCCCTGACAAAAGTTAATAGTTTTTTGGGGCGTTATATTTGGGAATCTCTACAATTACCAAAAATTTACTGTATTGGCGGCTAAATGGTATCTTTATTTACGCCGTGCTGTACTAGGATGATTCATCCGCAAAATGACCTATTGACAATTTAGCCAAGAGCATTTCCAGATTTAAAATCTAGAGGAGTCAATGAGTAGTACTAATTTTACCAAAGCAGAAAATGTCTATCAACGCCCGGAGGAAGAACCTAATTTACCAAGAAAAAACTTGATAAACAATAGTACCAAAGATGGAAATCTTCAGAAACGACAGCCTTTATCTTATAGTTCCTCCTTCAAAGATAAAAATCGTGGTCGAGTAGCCATTTTTATTGATGGGGTAAGTCTATTTCAGACAGCTTTACAACTGGGTATTGAAATCGACTATCTAAAATTGCTTTGTCATTTAACTGGGGGTTCTCGGTTGTTGCGTGCTTTCTTTTACACTGCTGTAGATACATCAAAACCAAATGCTACACGTTCTCGCGCTAATGAAAAGCAACAAGGTTTTTTGTTTTGGATGCGTCGTAATGGTTACCGTGTAGTTAGCAAAGAAGTTCAGCTAACAGACCATAGCAAAAAACACAATTTGAATGTAGAAATTGCTGTAGATATGATTACTTTAGCTCCTTATTATGACACAGCAATCTTAGTTAGTGGAGATGGAGATTTAGCTTATGCTGTTAATGCTGTGACCAGTACTGGTTCTCGCGTTGAAGTTGTGAGTTTACGCACTATGACCAGTGATAGTTTGATTGATGTCGCTGACGAATTTCTTGACCTTGATCGAATTAAACAGTACATTCAGAAAGATTCCCATCTTGGCTATAGTTATCGGGCGCTTTCCAATTCTAAGCTGTAAGTTTACATAGAAGGAATTACTCTGCGTATTTTTTGCCCATTCTGGCCCATTGATAATAGTAATTGTTGTATATCGGTTTACTAGGGGTTAAACCCCTGCGACAATGACCACCAGGATGAATTAAGGTAAATAAGTCTAATTAAAAATTTGTCATAATTGCCACCAATTCAATTTTGAGCTTCAATAATGAAAAGAAGACCAACTATGGGAGTAACTTAAACCGATAACTGTGTCGCACTAAGTCTATGGCTGAACGGATATCAAGAAATTTGCTGCGTTCATATTTATGAATTAAAGAATATTAGGGTAACATCAGAAAGAAAACAATCCAAATAATTACACATATCTGGATTACTGAGGGAAAAAATTGTACAATTAATCATAAGGAGTGTGAAAAATGAATCAGATGCAATTAACTTTACTGATTAGCTATTTCCTGATGACCTGCTATTTTTTCACCAATTGGCTCAAATTTTCACTGCGTCATCCTACGGATAGTCCAGAAGATAAATTTTTATCTTTTGTGATGTTTGTTATCACCACTATTTTCTGGCCTGTAATTGTTGTCATGTGTTTATGGGAAATAATCAATAAACGTCAAATAGAATTTAGGACTGTAATTCCAGTCATGTTAGCTATGTTTGCCGTCAGTGTTTCATATTATTTTAGTTATTTATATACCAGGGGTTTTTGTGAGCAAAATTTATTCTGTTTATTTCCATCTTAATTAACTTAATTATAGCGAATTTTGCCCAATCGAGCTACATCATTAGCGGGCAAGATGCCCGCCGCAATACAAGACGATAATTTACATTTGTATCTCACGCGTTTAAGAAATGCTATGGCTGATCTCAAACTCTAATTTATGGCTTTTGATAAAATCATGGGTGAAATGATCCACTATATTAGTATCGGCAAGTTCTAAATTATAAAAATCTACTACCTCATACTCAAAATACGGACCTGCGTGCCAAGTACCCTGATTTAGTTTGATAAAGCAGTTTCCGGGGATGCGGAAAGCAGCAATTTCTTCTAAGATGGGTTCACTCAAATGATTATGAGGAGGACAAACGGCAATTAACCAATCTTTTCCCGCCAAAGAACCTAAACATTGAGTACATTGCAGATGACGGGTAATTTTAGCAAACTTGCGTCCGCGCTGTTGTAGCCGCATAATATAAAATCGTGGTGTGCCATTTTGTAAGTTTAATTGGGCATCTTCTACGTCAAAGTTTTTACCATCTTCACAAGCAAAGATTACTTGTCCATAAGGGCGGAAATTTTCTGGTGTTATCCATTTAGCGGGTAACTGTTGCACTGTTTGTAATGTACTCATCATTCTGACTGCTGATATTTATATTAGTATGTGGCTAATTCTAGGATATAATCTTCTTCTATTAATTGAATCTATGCCAATTTATTTATACTGGGGAGAGGATGATTTTGCTATGGAAAAAGCAGTTACCACCCTGCGCGATCGCATCCTTGATCCTCTCTGGACTAGTTTTAATTATACATCCCTATCCCCCGATCAAGCTGATGCAGCAATTACGGGTTTAAACCAAGTTATGACACCACCCTTTGGCGCTGGGGGGAGGTTGGTATGGCTGGTCAATACTAACCTATGTCAGCAATGTCCAGAAAATGTCTTAGCAGAACTAACGCGAACTGTATCAGTGATTCCCGATAACTCCTGGTTATTACTCACCACCCGCAACAAACCAGACGAACGCCTGAAATCAACAAAATTACTGAAAAAATGCGCCGATGAATTTCGGGAATTTCCTCTCGTCCCCCCCTGGAAAACAGAATTACTGGTGGAGTCTGTTAATCAAGTTGCTCAAGTCATGGGAGTGAAATTGACTTCCCAGGGTGCAGAAATTTTAGCCGAAGCTGTGGGCAATGATACAAGGCTTCTCTACAATGAAATGGAAAAACTACGGCTTTACGCATCTGATAGAAATAAGCCATTAGACGTAGATACCATTACCCAATTAGTCAGAAATACTACTCAAAATAGTTTACAATTGGCAGCAGCAATTAGAATGGGAGATACGGCTAAAGCCTTATCCATTTTAGCTGATCTGATCACTGCGGCAGAACCGGGATTGAGGATAGTAGCTACTCTCATAGGTCAATTTCGTACCTGGTTGTTGGTGAAGGCTGCTATGGAAAGCGGGGAACGCAATCCTCAAGATATAGCCAAATTAGCCGAAGTTAATAACCCAAAACGGATTTACTTTTTGCAGCAAGAAGTCAAATCGCTTTCTATGCAGCAACTAATTTCCTGTCTACCACTACTACTAGAGTTAGAAGTTAGCCTCAAACAAGGGGCTACAGAAGTATCTACACTTCAAACTAAAGTTATACAACTTTGCCAAGTATGCCAAGGAAGTAGATATTAAATATAAAAACTTAATTTACAAACAGTTTTCTGGAACTTCTGAATCTTAAAATAATTCAATATATTAGACTATTCCCACTATACTTCTGTGTTTTTCACGGTATGAAAACTCTTCCTACTTTATTATTTTCCAGTAGCCGACTACATAGATTTCCCCGTCAGGTATTTTGCGGGATTCTGGCCACTGCTAGTTTAGTCACCAGCAGTATGTTTTTAGATTCCCAAACTAATGCCCAAACACCCATCATCAACAATCAAGTTAATAATACTGATATTATCAGCTACGCCCAAGCTGTTTTGGCAATGGAAACACCACGTCAACAGGCATTTGATGAAATTAAAAAACTCATTGGGGGTGGAGAGATACCTAAAATTATTTGCAGCGATGCCAATAGTATTAATAGTCTACCACGTCAGGTCAAAGACATTGCAATAACTTACTGTGAAAACTCAAAAAAAATAGTTGAAGATAATGGTTTGACTATTGATCGGTTTAATACAATTACTATCGAGCTACAAAACAACAATAATTTAAAACGACAGGTTTACAACACATTGATCCGCTTGCAAAAGTCTCCGGAATCTCGGGAGAAATAACTCTCAACTCCTAGTATAATTATACCGGAAGATATAATTTTTGCCAAACTCCCTGAAAAATGGCTACGCCTCCACTAATTCCACCCCGAACACTTCCGCAAAACACCGGGCTATATGAGGACGTACCTCTTCACAGGTAATACCGGGTATCCACTGGGCTAAACTGCCTACGGGTTTGTCAGCAATGCCACAGGGGATAATCTGTTGAAACCCTGACATATCAGGACAAACATTTAAGGCAAAGCCGTGCATGGTAATCCAACGGCTAACTTTAATGCCGATGGCTGCAACTTTTCGCCCTTGCAACCAAACACCCGTAAAACCGGGAAGGCGATCGCCTGACAACCTATACACTGCCAATACCTGAATTAATACTTCTTCCAGTTGACGTAAATACCAATGCAGGTCTTGACGATAATATCGCAAATTTAAAATTGGATATCCCACCACTTGACCCGGGCAATGGTACGTCACTTCACCACCACGTTCAACTGTGTGAACATCGAATTTAGTTTGATTCAGGTCAAATTGGAGGAATTCCGGATTGCTTCCCTGTCCCAAAGTATAGACAGGGGGATGCTCTAGCAAGATTAACACATCATGGAGATTAGGGTAATGAATACGGTCGTTTACAAGCGATCGCTGCCATAACCAACCATCAGTGTATGGTATTAATCCTGGGTTAAATAAATAACATTTTCTGGTTTGTGTTTCCTGTCCAGGGGTCATGCCACAAATTAACTAATTGATTGAGCAAATATATTTCCAATTACAGGGCTTGGGTCAAGAAATGTCAAGCTATGCAAAGGATCATAACGGAACGTCAACAGAAGCTGCATTGGGGAATACAAAATGCTAGGTTGAATATATAACCTCAATGGTGTTAGGAGGAACTCTCTGCAACAAGCATCACGCCAAACACAATCAGAACTAATGCACTGGCTGATAGTTTTCAATCATTGTTTACATCTCGAACTGGATCAAGCATCTAACCGAGAGAAAACCCATAAGCAGTACATTAAATTTGTTCAAAATTTGTTTTGGCGGTAGTGAAAGACCTTACCGCAAATTCTTCTCATACAAAACAAATTCACATTAAATACATCAGTGGGAGAGTTTACATGAAGCTTGTGATCCACGGCAAAAACATCGACATCACCGATGCAATTCGGGACTATGTACATCAAAAAATTGAAAAAGCAGTCAATCATTTTCAAAATATCACTCATGAGGTAGATGTACATTTGAGCGTAGCTCGTAATCCTCGCATTACGCCTAAGCAAGCGGCTGAAGTCACAATTTATGCCAATGGGAATGTTATCCGTGCTGAAGAAAGCAGCGAAAACTTATATGCCAGCATTGACTTAGTGGCAGATAAAATAGCCCGTCAACTACGTAAATATAAAGAAAGACTCCAAGATAAAAAAACTAATGCCCTACCAACTAATCAAGTATTAGTTCCCGAACCAGTGGCCGCAGATTTAATCGGCGATCGCACTCCCGAACTGCCCAATGAGGTTGTGCGCACAAAGTATTTTTCCATGCCACCCATGACCCTAACAGAAGCCACACAACAACTGCAATTAGTAGGACACGACTTTTATATGTTCCGCAACTGTGACACTGGCGAAATCAATGTGATTTACGAACGTAACCACGGGGGTTATGGTGTAATTCAACCCCGCAATGGTAACGGTCATACCAACGGTAAGAATGGGAAGGAATTTTAGATTTTAGATTTTAGATTTTAGATTTTGGATTTTTGAACGCTTGTAGATACCCCATTATCCCCCTTAAACAGGGGGAGTTGGGTTAATGTAACTTTTGTATGGTTTTCAAGGCTTCCTCAACGTGACCTTGAAAATTAAGCATGGAGTCAAATACGTATTGGACAACGCCTTGTTTGTCAAGCACATAAGTTACACGACCAGGGATCAGACCAAAAGCCATGGTTGCGCCATATTGCTTACGGACTTGATCATCTTTGTCACTCAAGAGAACAAAAGGCAAATTGTACTTAGCAGCAAACTTTTGGTGAGATTCCTTAGAGTCACCGCTAACACCAATTACTTCCGCACCGGCAGTTTTAAAAACTTCGTACTGATCACGGAAAGCACATGATTCAGCCGTACATCCTGGTGTGTCGTCCTTGGGATAAAAGTAAAGGACAACAGCTTTTTGTCCCCGAAAATCTCGGAGGCTGACTGTGGAACCGTTTTGGGCTGGTAAGGTGAAATCAGGAGCAATATCCCCAACTTTGACTGGCATATGATTTTCCTAGGGTTTTGTTAAGATTTTGTTAAGAGTCCATCTCTGCTAATTCTAACCAGCGTTCTGTAGCTACATCAATAGATTGCTTGAGAGTTTCCACTTGTTGGTAGAGTTGCTGTACTTGGCTGTAATTCCCAGAGGGGACATTAATTAACGCTGCTTCTGCTGCTGCTTTCTCGGTTTCTAACTGAGCAATTTTTTCTTCTAACTCCTCAAATTCCCGCTTTTCCCAGTTGGATAGTCTGCGACGCTTTTTATTTTCCGTGCTTGCAGATGAACTGGTAACTTTTGGATCTAGTTGTAATTTTTCCTTGGTATTGGCGGCTGGCTGTTGTTTTTCTGCTGCTTCTTCTGCTTGTTTGTAATCTAGATAAACTGAGTAATTACCAGGATATTGTCGCAGATTACCGCCTTCTTCTAGGGCAAAAATAGAGTCAACAGTGCGATCTAAAAAATAGCGATCGTGAGAAACTATAATTACACACCCTGTAAAATCTTCTAAATATTCCTCTAGCACTGCCAATGTCTGTACATCTAAATCGTTAGTCGGTTCATCTAAAATCAATACATTGGGAGCGCTAATCAAAATTCGCAGCAAAAATAAACGGCGTTTTTCTCCCCCAGATAATTTATAAATTGGTGCATACTGCTGATTTCCCGGAAACAAAAATCGCTCCAACATTTGGGAAGCAGAAATTTGAGTACCATCAGCAATTTTGACAAATTCCCCTTCTTCTTTGATGTAGTCAATCACGCGCTGATTTTCGTCTACAGCTGTGAGTAAGTCTTGGGAATGTTGGTCAAAATAACCGATGTGAATTGTAGCACCAATTTCCACAGTACCGGAATCTGGCTGCACCCGCCCAATAATCATATCCATTAACGTAGATTTACCAGTCCCATTACCGCCAATAATACCAATGCGGTCTTCTGGACTAAATCTGTGGGTGAAATCTTTAATTAAGGTGCGTCCATGATACCCTTTGGAGATATGATTTAATTCTATAACTTTCTTGCCAATACGACGGCTTACAGTGGAAATATCAACTTTACCCTGAGCTTGTTTAAACTCAGTTCCCTGCATGGCTTGAATACGTTGAATTCGGGCTTTTTGTTTGGTGCTTCTGGCTTTTGGTCCCCGTTTTAACCATTCTAACTCTCGACGCAATACCCCCTGATGCTTACGTTGGCTACTCATGGCCGATTCTTCAGCTAAAGCTTTTTTTTCCAGGTAATATGAATAATTACCTGTGTAGGTGTAGATATCCCCTCGGTCAATTTCAATGATACGGTTGGTAACTTGATCAAGAAAATAGCGATCATGAGTTATGAGCAACAGTGCGCCGCGAAAGCGACTTAAATAACTTTGTAACCATTCTACAGAAAGGGCATCCAGATGGTTAGTAGGCTCATCCATGAGTAAAACATCTGGTTCTGATAACAAAGCGGTTGCCAAGGCGATGCGTTTGCGATAACCTCCTGACAAAGTACCGATCACAGCCTCAAAGTCAGAAATGCCTAACTTACTCAAAATAATTTTAGCGTTGGTTTCCAGTTCCCATGCGCCGGTAGTTTCCATGCGTTGCATGACCCCAGCCAATCGGGACATCAACTGACTATCTTCTGGAGAGTGTACCATTTGCTGAGAGAGTTGTTCATACTCACGCAGTAAGGCTAAATGTTCGCCACTGTCTGCGAAAATTTGTTCTAAAACGGTGCGCTGATCATCTAAGTCTGGCTGTTGGGGTAAGTAAATTACTTTTGCACCAGAACTAAAGGTAATTTGTCCACTATCAATTGGTTCTAGTCCGGCAATCATTTTTAATAGGGTTGATTTACCGGAACCGTTGGTACCAATTAAGCCTACTTTATCAGTAGCATCTAGGCTAAAACTGGCATTTTTTAAAATTTCCTTGATGCCAAAGTCTTTTTTAACGCATTGTAGTGTAATAATACTCATAAAAATTAGTCATTGGTCATTGCTGGTTGGTCATTGGTGGTGAGTTATTTCACCATGGGTTTGGTAAGTTATGATCTTCTGATGGGAATGCTCTGAGACTGGCGAATTTTACACAAACAAATCTAGGGGTAAATGTCCGTACATTTCGTTGATTCCTCCCTCACGGTAAGACTGGCAGGAAATTAATACTCCTCGGTGATGTCCTGCATAGGAGTCAAGATAACATAAGCCGTTTTTGCCATTTAATTTAATATAAACTGGCCCCTCTGGTGTAGCTAAATTTTTGGGGGCTTCATAACCAAAAGCATAAGAGTAAGTTCTCATTGCCAGTATTCCTTCCTCTGCTGTATCAGCACAAATGCCTAATATTTGGTAATCACAAATACTACTTACCAAAGTTAGAGCTAGTCGCACTAAAGCTTTTTCTGAGGGTTTAAGGATAGGTGCTATGTCTAGGCAATTAAATTTGTTGAGAATTTTTTTGGCTTCCGAGACTGTGAGATTCTGAGGATTGGGAGTTGACATAAATTAGTTTCTTATGTTCTGAGTTTTGCTGGTGTGTTTGAGGTGGGTATAGCCCACCCCATTGGCATTATTGACCTAAATTATCATTGGTCGGAAACATTCCCTAGGTTGAAAATAAAAGGTACACTGCTTTTGGATTCACCACCCATAACGAGAACTCTGGGCATTTGAGCGCCGCCAGTTTTCCAAGCCTCAATGGCTTCTTTTTGCAGAACTAACTGTCCCCCTTGGGCTTTGAGAGTTTCTGCTAATAGCCTTTGAGCCTCTGCTTTACCTTTAGCACGATTGACTTCTGCTTGTGCTTCTTGTTCCGCTTCTCGTGCTACGTAAACGGCTCTTTGAGCGCGTTGTTCGGCTATTTGTTTTTCTTCTACAGCCCTGGCAAACTCCGGTGAAAAAGTCAAGTCAACTACACTAGTGTCTAAAACTATTATCCCATATTTAGCCAAGCGATCGCCCAAAGCAAAATCAAAGTCTTCTTTTAATTCGCTGCGTTTGGTAATTGCTTCTTCTACTGTTCTTCTGGCTGCTGCTATTTTAAATGCTTCCTGTGTTTGGGGAGCAATGATTTTTGAGACAATATTTGCTAGACTTCCTTGTTTTCTTCTCACATCAACTATTTGTATAGGATCAAGGCGGAAGTTAATCGCAAATCTCGCTGACAAGGTTTGTAAATCTTTAGTGGAACTTTCAGCTGGTACTTCAAACTTTTGTACTGTCACATCATATACATCAACTACTGAAATGACAGGGGGTTTAATGTGAAAACCCTCTAGTAGCGCACCATCTCTAGCTTTACCTAAGATGCTGATCACTCCTGCTTCTCCTGGGTTGATAATCACAAAGGAATTTAATCCCACAATGACGACCAGTGCTAACACAATGCCTACAATTGTAGTTTGCCAATTCCCTAGTTGCTGATTTTTCAAGGTTCTATCTCCTTTTACATCTTTTAGGTAACTCCTGTACTATGGTGACACGTTCCCTGCTCATCTACCGAAGAATTAGACTACAAAAAAGTATCTCGAAAGCGATCGCTTTATTCGGAGGTTCATTTTTAGGAAGGGTTGATGCTAGTCTCTAGGGTGTCCAAAGTGGGTTAAGATCAGTCTCACGCAGAGGCGCAGAGACACAGAGAGAGGATCATGTTTGGAAGTAGTCAGCCTGTTTCGGGGAATAGCAAGTGGCGTGGACAGTTGGATAGGTTTGTTAAGGAAAATCAGCGTCATCTGGCGGCTTTGTTTTGGGGTTTGTGGTTAGCTAATGGTAATGGTCAAGGTACTGTGGGTATTGATTTACAACCAAGCCCCCATTTTGTCTATTGTCCTCAAAAGGCTATAGAAGATTTAAATGAGAGGGTGGAAAGTCGGCTTCAGGAAGTTTTGGGAATTATTGATCATCAGAACCCTGAATTGGAAGTGGTGATGATTGCTATTGGTCAGGGGGAAATTAAGTTGATTCAATTTGCGCCTGAACCTCCTCCGGCGGTTTGTTTTCAGGATGTGGGGAAGGATGTTGATGAGTTGTTAGATTTGTTGGAGGCGAGAATGGGTGAGGTGGACTTTTTTTAATTCTCTTCTTCAAGGACTTCTAATACGGATTTTGGTAATAGTTTATCTTTAAACCAAACAATTTTGGCGGGGACGTTATCTAATTTAACTCCCGCTTTTTCTAGGTTTAATCTTTGGGAGATAGCTAAAATTAAATTCTCACATCCAGAACGGCGCACTTGATAAAACTTTTTCTGTAAATATTCTGGTCGCCAATAACCAACTATTTCTAATAAAAAGTCACGCCCGTCAGGATGTATTAACCGAAAATCAGGGATCATCACACTACCGGGAATTGGCACTAAGTTTACTTCTCTCTCCAGTACCCAGTCGGTTTTTATTGTTTCCCACTTATCCACAAATGATGATTCTAACATACTATCATAAGGTTTACCTTTAGAATAGTGAGAAACTAAACCACATTCTGAATTGAGAGTAAATCTTCCCATTTGCCAAGCTCTGGTGTAGGGGTCACGGGTTTGTAGGGTAGCTGAAAGACTCCATTTGGTGACATGAAGTAAAGCCGGAATTAATTTAGCGATCGCCAGCCCATATCTTGTACTAGAATGAAATAAGCTCGTTGGACCATCAATGGTAATTGTAAACCCGTGGTCAGCATCCCCCTCAATATAAGCCATTAATTGAAACAACTTTAAATAACGAAACAATAGTTTATATTCCCCTGGTACATTGCGATGGGCATTTAAAGTTAATTGACTAGCTTTATAAAAAATTCCCTGCACCTGGGACAAATTATATCTATTTAACAAATCCACCGCACCCGGTGCATCAAAATTAGTCAAAATTTTATTTTCAGCTAAATCAGCATATAAACCATCACGCACTTGTTCTAACAAAACCTCACGTTCTAGCTCCTGACTCAACTCATCAGCAACTTTACCTAAAATAACTCCACTAGATTCCCGACTGGGAGCCGACTTAGCCGCCAAAGCAAACACCCGCTCCCTTAACATTGACGGTTCAAGAGGACTTACCACTTCAAAAGTACAAAAACTACTTTTCAGAATATAAGCCAACCCCCGCTTCACCCGATAATCTGTTGCATCACCTTCCAAATCTAAAAGTTGACGTTCCAGTTCGCCCAGAGTCTTACCCTTAGCCGCTTCAAAACAACTAATCAACTCATTCCCCAACTGCAAATTATTCCGATCAATCTTCAGTCTCCTGGGAATTATCTCCTCTCCGTTTTGACGATGACTCAGTAAATCCGTTGGTAACATTTCCCTGTTTACCTAAATAACTAACTTCTAACTCTTCCGCAGCCTTGGGAGTTCTACCCTTCTTCCCACCCCCATAAACCACCTGCAAATTCCCCAACTTTTCCCTTTTATCTTCGCGTTCTTCGCCTCTTTGCGGTTCGTTTCTCTTCTCTGTTCCTCGTCGTCGCGCCGAAGTCCCCTCCTCACTAGTATCCTCAGCCACAACCTCATACAAAATCGCTTGTTTATCAGCAACATTTCCCTTTCTTAACACTCTACCCAAACGCTGGATATACTCCCTAGTAGAACCGGTTCCCGACAAAATAATGGCCACAGAAGCAGCTGGTACATCAACCCCCTCATTCAACACATGAGAAGCTATCAAAGTATTATATTCACCCAGGCGAAACTTAGTTAAAATTTCATGACGTTCTTTCACAGGGGTTTGATGGGTAATAGCCGGAATTAATAATTGTTGAGAAATATTATAAACAGTCGTATTATCAGCAGTAAAAATCAAAATCCTGGCGGGGAAGTGTTCCGCTAATAAATTAACCAAAACTCGCAACTTGCCATCAGTACCTAGAGCAATATTTTTAGCTTCCCGATGTGCTAACATTGCCCTTCTTCCTGCTGGCGATCGCCCACTCATTTTCACAAACATTTGCCAACCTTGAATACTCCCCAAAGAAATTTTAGATTGGCGTAAGAAATCATTGCGGGTTTGAATTAATTGATTATATCTTTCCCGCTCTTGCTGTGATAATTTTACCTTAATTTGGACAACTTCGTGTTTTGCCAAAGCACCACCCGCTAAATCCTCAGCCCGTTTGCGATAGACTTGTGGACCAATGAGGATATTTAAATCAGCGTGTTTCCCATCAGTACGTTCTGGCGTGGCTGACAATCCTAAACGATAGGGGGCGATGGCATATTCAGCAATCACCCGGCTAAAATCTGTGGGTAAATGATGACATTCGTCAAAAATAATCAAACCATAGAGATTTCCCAAGGTTTCTGCATGAATGGCAGCACTATCATAAGTTGCTACTAAAATAGGCGTGCGATCGCGTGAACCACCCCCCAATAAACCCACTTCAGCATCAGGAAACGCCGCCACTAAATGAGCATACCACTGATGCATCAAATCCAAAGTAGGAACCACAATTAAGGTACTGCGGGGTGTGGACTGTATGGCCATTTGTGCTAAATAAGTCTTCCCGGCTGCGGTAGGTAGCACTACAACCCCCTGTCTTCCCCCCAGTTTCCAGGCTGTTAAGGCCTCGGTTTGATGGGGATAAGGTTCCATTTGCAAACTGGGAATTAAATCCACAGGATAAAAAGCCTTGGCTTCATCAATAAAGTAAACATCTTCCCCTTGCAGTGCTTCCACCACATCCCGATACTTCAAAGCTGGAATCCGAAATTTTTCTACTCTATCATCCCATGTAGCATAGTCCATCCAAGCCTTACCCCGTGGTGGTGGATGCAAAATTAATGTACCGCGATCAAATGTTAAGGTAGGGGTGCGAGCCATTAAGAACCTGATTTGTACTTGTTCACGTTTAATTACTAATAACGCAAAATGTTGATACTCCCCACGGCTTTTAGCCGGGGGATTCTTGAATAGTCCACAAACGAACCTTCAACGGTGCTATCAAAGACACCCTACTGATTCCACTTAGGTCTAGACCTAGCTTTATCCCTACTTTGACTAAAATATTAGCTGCTCCGTTAGCATCAGCATTTAATAAAATATTTTTGGCTGTTTTGAACAACCCACGATTAACACGTTTTCCTGATGATTGCCACCCGTCCGGTTTTGCACGAAATGTAGGTAGCACATCACCATCTAAAAATGAAGCTTTTGAGGTATATGATTCTTCTGTTTCTACAAATTGAATTTCATATTGTTTGCACAATTGCGCAATACGGTTTTTTAGTTTAGCAGACGGAATTTGAACGAATTTTTGATTATTTACTTTCCCCATATCAGCATTGTCTTTTTGCTTTTTATTCCATCCAAATACAATTGTACCGATATTGTTATTTAGGCAATGATTAATTACTAATCTTGCAGCTTTATTGATGGCATCCCTGGTTTGTCGATTGCGTTTTTCAGTTATGTGGGCTAATTTCTCATTCCAAAATCCTTGAGTTTTATTCTCTTTGATGGTAGCAATTCGCTTGTTGTACCATTGATTCATTGATTTTAAATGTTTCCCATCAATAATAAAACTTGTTCCCACATTAGAAACGCAAGTTAACCAATTGTTTATGCCATGGTCTATCCCTAATGCTCTAGACTTATCTAGATTAACTGCAATATCAGGTTGCTTGTACACATATTCGATGTAAAAACATTTGTTTCTTGGTAAAATCCTCAACTCTTTAATGCTTTTAAACTCAAGATTTGACGGCATTGGCAAGTAAAAAGCATCTAATCCAAACCACGTTTTTACTTTAGTGCCAAGGGGAAACCTTAAAAGCCTTTCCTTGAGTTTAACATCTGCTTTTGGATAAGTAACTAAAGCTAGTCCACCTTTCCGATATCCGGGAAGCCTGGGACGTTGACCAACTGTTCCTTCTTTAATTCTTTTAAGTAATCCAATGAATGACTTAAAAGATTCTGCAACTGTAGTTAAGCATTGTTGAGCAACGTGTGAATACATTGCCTGAAAATGGATGTTGCTTTTCAATAATTTATGCAAATCGTATTTTCCAGGTATCCTGCCAGTTTTAAAATACAACTGCCTTGCATAATAAGTTCCGCAATTAGCAAGTTTAGCTGATTCTCCACACAAAAATTCTAGAATAGCAGCTAAATTTTTATCAGGATTGATTAAGTGTTGTTGGCATCCGTAATTAGACATTTTAGTGAGTAATATTTCTGTTTGATTTATATTCTTGACTCATACAATTATTATACAGGAGTGTCCTGTATAATACTGTAAAGCTTTAATAAACATTAGATAAATTATTTTATACAATTTTGAATGTGGCTAAAGCCAATCAATCGCTTTAATGCGACTAAAGTCGCTATCGAATTATCCCCGTGTCTGAAGCCAGGGGCTTGCGTCTCGTTTTATGGTCAGTCTCTGCAAAACTTGCTTAAACACCATGGCCGCCCAATCTACATCAGCTTCCGTAGTATCACGCCCCAAGGTAAAACGAATTCCTCCCAAGGCGGCCGATTCTGGATAACCCATTGCTAGAAGTATGGGACTAGGGCTAAGTTTACCACTGTGACAGGCAGAACCAGCACTGATACCAATGCCGGCTAAATTCATGTGTCGCACTAAAGCTTTACCAGTGACTTTTTTACCATCGGCCTGTTGTAAACAAAAACTGACATGGTGCGGTAAACGCTGTTGTAAATCGCCTGTGGGAATTAAACCAGGAATATTGGCTAAGTGAGCAAACAAGCGATCGCGTAAATTAATTAAACGGGGTGTTTCACTGGGTAATTCAGCTGCGGCTAATTGTGCTGCGATTCCCAAACCGGCGATAACGGGTACAGCTTGAGTACCAGAACGCAGTCCCATTTCTTGTCCTCCACCAGCCAGCAGAGGTACTAATTCTACACCAGGACGCACATACAGCGCCCCAGCGCCTTGTGGTCCATATATTTTATGACTGGAAATGCTGAGTAAATCCACTGACAATTTCTCTACATCCATGGGTAAACGTCCCGCCACTTGGACTGCATCTGTGTGAAATAACGCTCCATGCTGGTGGGTAATATTTCCTAGTTCTGCAATTGGTTGTACTGTACCTATTTCACTTTGTCCATAAATGATGGAAACTAACACAGTGTTATCTTGCAAAGCTGCCTGTAAATCCAGGGGATTAACTCTACCTTGGTGATCCACACCCAAGCGGGTCACTTCCCAACCCCACATCTCCAATAACCGCGCTGGTTCAGAAATAGCAGAATGTTCAACCTGAGAAATAATTATATGTTGAGGTACAGTGTACAACCGAGCAACACCCATTACAGCTAAATTATTGGACTCAGTACCACCGCCAGTAAAAATAATAGATTCTGGATTAGCCGCATGAATTAATTCTGCCACTTGGATTCTTGCTTGTTCGATAATTGTCGCTGCCCGTTGTCCCCACTCATGTAAACTAGAGGGGTTGCCCCATTGTTGATGCAGGGCTGCTTGCATAGCAGCTATGGCTTCTGGGCGAGTTGGAGTAGTGGCGCTGTAGTCTAAATATACTTGCATATGATTGATAATATTATATTTATAAACCCTAAATAGTGCTGGCTGCTGTTTCCTGTTCCCTGTTCCCTTTTACCAAATTACCGTGCAGATTTTGCCCCCACCACAATATATCCTGGTCGTTTTTCTGATGCTAGGGATAACGGCTTGTGAAAAACAACCATCTCTACGTCAACTTTTACCACCCCTACCCCAAGATCCATTAGTTCAAGTTTATTTTAATCATTCCCAGGCTGCCAAATATAGGGAACCTTACCGTGGACAAACTCGCCTTGGGGATAATCTAGAACAACAAATTATTGATGTTATTTCTCAATCTCAAACTACGGTGGATGTAGCCATTCAAGAATTGAGATTACCTAAAATTGCCCAAGCACTAGCAGAAAGACAAAAAGCCGGCGTTAAAGTGAGGGTGATTTTAGAAGATAATTACAGTCGTCCTTGGAGCAGTTTAACACCCCAGGAAGTAGAAAAGTTCACTTATATAGAAAAACAACGTTATCAAGACTTTTATGATTTTGTGGATCTGAACCAAGATGGGCGACTCAGCCAAGAAGAAATTAATCAACGAGATACATTGATCATGCTACAAAATGCCCAAGTTACTTGGATAGATGATCGTGCTGATGGTTCAGCAGGTAGTAGTTTGATGCACCACAAATTTGTGATTGTGGATAATCGTTGGTTAATTATAACTTCGGCTAATTTTACTCTCAGTGATGTTCACGGCGATTACACTAATCCTAGCAGTTTAGGTAATGCCAATAATTTTTTACAAATTGACAGCCCAGAATTAGCTGCTTTGTTTACCGAGGAGTTTAATATTATGTGGGGTGATGGTGCGGGAGGTCAGCGAGATAGTAAATTTGGGGTTAATAAACCAATGCGATCGCCTCAAACTATCACATTAGGTGACACTAAAATCACGGTACATTTTTCCCCCACCGCATCTAGCGAACCATGGAGCAAATCTAGTAATGGTTTGATTGGTCAAACCTTAAATTCTGCTAATCAATCTATTGATCTAGCGTTGTTTGTTTTTTCCGAGCAGCGTCTTAGTGATATTCTGGAAAAATCTCAAAAGCAAAATGTTTCCATCCGGGCTTTAATTGACTCAGGCTTTGCCTATCGTTATTATAGCGAAGCCTTGGACATGATGGGGGTTAAGCTCAGTAATAAATGTCAGTATGAAATTAATAATAATCCTTGGCAAACTCCCCAAACTACTGTCGGTGTACCCATCTTATCTAGAAGCGATTTATTACATCACAAATTTGCTGTAATTGACAAACAAACAGTAATTACAGGTTCTCATAATTGGTCACAAGTTGCCAATAATAACAATGATGAAGCACTTTTGATAATAGAGAATCCCACTATTGCTGCCCATTATGTGCGTGAATTTGAGCGTTTGTATAGTGATTCCATACTTGGTGTACCACCATCATTACAGAAACAAATTGCAGTAGATCAAAAAAGGTGCCGCCAGAAGTAATTAGTTTTTCCAAGAGGGAACAGGGGAAAGGGAACAATCTAAAATATGAAATCCAAAAAATATATAAAATGGTCATGGGCGATTGCTTAGAGCAGTGCGCTTCGCGCGATCGCTGACTAAGCTAGGCTGTATCATACTCATACATCAACTAGGGAAAAAGTCTGCATCTAATATCTCATCAACAGAGAAGGGACAATCAGTGGGGAAAATAGCAACGGTAAGCCCGGTTTCAATAGCTGCTTCTGTGCGAGCGTGTTGATAACAATTAGCAAGAACTTCTAGATAATAACCTTTTAAGCTGGGACTATCTAAAAAAGCTTCTTGTAATTTTAACCGATGCTCGTATATAGTATATAACCAACTATTAGAGCGCTTTTGCGGCTGGAATTTATACTTGAGCAGGTGCATTAAAACTACTCTTAAATTACTTCTTAAAGCATTTTTCTCACTTCTTCCCATACTTTCTATTTCTTCAATTAAATTATCTAAATCTAACTCAGAAAATTTTTTATTTCTCAACAAATCAGCCATCTTATCTAGCCACAGGTAATAATCTTGTTGAGCAAAATTAGAATAATATTGTTTTGTATTCATTTGCACCATAAATCCCATTGAGATATGTTTAGATATTTTTATTATGGCAGTACCTGTAGGAATAGCCACCTAGAAAAAATCTTTGATGGATGCCCGCCTTACATCAACCTAATAAGATGGTAGTGGGAGCATCTTGCTCGCCACCGCTAAAAAAACCTCGCTTTAATCTAAAATCTCAAATCTCAAATCTCAAATCATTAACTAGGTAGCAAATGTAACAAAAAAAAGTCAATAGTAACTACCCACAGCCCAGAGTAGCCGAGCAACAGAATGGGGTTAGAAGCTCGTCCTTCTAGGACAGCCTTTTTCTGGTTTCAATAGCTCGCAATTTTTCATATACCAACATAAAATACAAAATGTCGGTGAGTATGTCAACTGTTCCCCCATTTTCCTTTTTTAAGAAATTAGTAACGGAGTTGTGTCCCCGTCCAGTGCTAGAGTGAAAGATGACATTTCATAATCTCATGTCTTCCAAGACCCGATCTGAAATATAGCTTCAATTATTAGGCTCAGCATGGTCACCACAGCAGAAAAAACAAACATTGGCTACATTACCCAAGTTATTGGTCCGGTTGTAGATGTTAAATTCCCCGGTGGAAAATTACCGCAAATCTACAACGCCCTGACCATCACAGCAACCAACGAAGCTGGACAGGAAATCAACCTAACTGTTGAAGTACAACAGCTTCTAGGCGACAACCAGGTGCGAGCAGTTGCTATGAGCTCCACTGATGGCTTAGTGCGAGGTCTGGAAGTTATTGATACAGGCGCTCCCATCAGCGTCCCAGTTGGTAAAGTTACCTTGGGAAGAATTTTTAACGTCCTGGGTGAACCTGTAGACAATCAAGGGGCTGTGGATTCTCAGGAAACCTTACCCATCCACCGCCCTTCTCCCCAATTCACAGAACTGGAAACCAAACCTTCGGTGTTTGAAACTGGGATTAAAGTTGTTGACCTCCTGACTCCCTATCGACGCGGTGGTAAAATTGGTCTGTTCGGCGGTGCTGGTGTTGGTAAAACCGTCATCATGATGGAATTGATTAACAACATTGCTACACAGCACGGGGGCGTTTCTGTCTTTGCTGGAGTGGGTGAGCGCACTCGTGAGGGTAATGACCTCTACAACGAAATGATCGAATCTGGGGTAATCAATAAAGATAACCTCAATGAATCGAAAATTGCTCTGGTTTACGGTCAGATGAACGAGCCACCTGGAGCCAGAATGCGGGTAGGTCTGTCAGGTTTGACTATGGCGGAATACTTCCGCGATGTGAACAAGCAAGACGTGCTGCTGTTTGTTGACAATATCTTCCGCTTTGTACAAGCAGGTTCTGAAGTATCGGCTCTGCTGGGTCGGATGCCGTCAGCTGTGGGATATCAGCCGACACTGGGAACCGATGTGGGCGCACTACAAGAACGAATTACCTCTACTACAGAGGGTTCCATTACCTCCATTCAAGCGGTATACGTACCTGCGGATGACTTAACTGACCCCGCACCTGCCACTACCTTTGCTCACTTGGATGGAACAACAGTACTATCTCGTGGTTTGGCTTCCAAGGGAATTTATCCTGCGGTTGACCCATTAAATTCTACTTCCACCATGTTGCAACCGAAAATTGTAGGTGAGGAACACTACAACACAGCCCGTGCTGTACAGTCAACATTGCAACGTTATAAAGAACTTCAGGACATTATCGCCATTCTCGGGTTAGATGAATTGTCTGAAGAAGACCGTCTCACCGTAGCACGGGCGCGGAAAGTGGAACGGTTCTTGTCTCAGCCGTTCTTTGTGGCGGAAGTGTTCACTGGTTCTCCTGGTAAGTATGTGAAGTTGGAAGATACCATTAAGGGCTTCCAAATGATTTTATCTGGTGAATTGGATGAATTACCAGAACAGGCTTTTTACTTGGTGGGGGACATTAACGAAGCCATCGCTAAGGCTGAAAAGCTCAAAGGTTAGTCATTAGTCATGGGTCATTAGTCATTAGTGGAATTGCTAATGGCTAGTGTCAAAAATTGCAGAAAATTACCACAAAAGACCAAGGACTAAGACAAATGACTCTAACTGTTCGTGTAGTTTCCCCAGATAAAATAGTTTGGGATGCCCCAGCTGACGAAGTAGTTCTACCCAGCACTACCGGTCAGTTAGGTATCCTCAGTGGACACGCACCTATGTTAACTGCTTTAGACACTGGTGTGATGCGTGTCCGCTCCAGCAAAGGCGAGAATTGGCAAGCCATCGCCCTTTTGGGTGGCTTTGCTGAAGTGGAAGAGGATGAAGTGACAATTTTGGTTAACGGTGCTGAACGTGGCGACGCGATTAAATTGGAAGATGCTCGTGCCGCTTACAACCAAGCACAAACCACTTTAAATCAAGTGCCACCAGGCGATCGCCAAGCTCAAATTCAGGCAAACCAAGCCTTTAAACGCGCTCGCGCTCGTTTTCAAGCTGCTGGCGGTTTGGTATAAGTTTAGCTTCTTTAGATTCTTTTTTTCAGGGGTGGGCTTGTTGGTCCCCCCTGAGTGTTTTTAAATCTCCAGCTAGCCAGATTTGGGTGAAAAAGCTAGGTTTAGGCTATTTTGTTGGCATTAGCTGCCAACATTGTTGAGCGATCGCCCAGTCCTCTTGAGTGCGAATAACTAACACTCGCACTGCTGAGTCTGGTGTGGCTATATCTTCATCAATGGGCTGCTGCTGATTTTTGGCCGGGTCGATTTTTAACCCCAAAAATCCGAAGGCTTCACAGGCTGCTTGGCGTATTCCTGCTGATTTTTCCCCCACACCTGCTGTAAAAACTAAAGCATCTAACCCCCCTAGGCTAGGTAGCATTGAACCAATACCAGACCGTAAGTGATGCACATACATATCCCAAGCGAGTTGAGCGCGGTAGTTCCCCTGGGCGATGGCTTCTATGACTTGGGGTAAGTCGCTGGATACTCCCGAAATACCCCGTAAACCAGATGCTTTATTTAATACATAATCTAGTCGTTCGGCAGAGTAATTCGACTGCCGCAACAGATAAATCAAAATCCCTGGGTCAACTGAACCGGAACGGCTCCCCATCATTAAACCGTCCAGGGGTGTAAAGCCCATAGTGGTGTCAATACTGTTACCATTTTTTACGGCTGCCAAAGAGCAACCATTCCCCAAATGACAGGTAATCAAGCGCAGGGATGCTAAATCTCGTTGCAGAATTTGGGCAGCACGATGGGAGCAATATTGATGACTGATACCATGAAAACCATAGCGGCGAATACCCTGTTCTACCCATTCATAGGGGCCTGGATAAATGGCAGCTGCCTCCGGCAGGGTGGCATGAAATCCTGTATCAAATACTGCCACTTGAGTTACATCTCCCAAGCTTTGCTCAATGGCTTCTATCCCTTCTAAAGCGGCTGGATTGTGTGCCGGTGCTAGACTCGATAAATTGCCAATGGTTTTTTTGACTTCTTCCGTAATTACTACACTTTTTCTGTATTGCTGACCACCATGTACTACACGATGCCCCACCACATCAATTTCTGATAGATGCCCAACTACTTTGGTAGTGCCGCGACTCAGACTGTAGAGCATATAGGCAACGTGTGCCTGTCGGGAATCGCCATAGATTGATTCTTGCAGCACAGCACCAGTGGCAGTTTTTACTTCAATTTCCGCCACACCCCGGTCTTGTGTCCAGTTAACTTTCCCTGACCACAGGGGCTGGGGTGGTTCGTTGGGAAGATGATCATCCGCAATTTCATACAAACAACTCTTTTGGCTGCTCGATCCAGCATTTAATACTAGTATTTTCATTGCTTTTTGTTGTCATTAAGGTCTGTGCTGTTTTATTCATTAACTTTAAAGGTATTTAATCAAGTGGTTTTCAGTTAAAACAAAGACTTTATCTTTGAAGCAGTCAGTTGTTAATGGTTGATGGTTTGATCACAACTAACCACTAACAACTCACTACCCTTTACATCCTAATGGCTGGCAACGGCTTTCCCCTCTAGGGTAACTAGTCGCTGTGCTAACAGTTCTTCTAGAGAAACTAGTGCTTTGGTAAAGCCGTCGATACCTTCTGCTAGTTTGTCTGATGCCATGCGGTCGGCTGCGTGCATCTTGTCATAGGTGGCCTGATCAACAGATATCTGTTCGATTTCCATTTTTACTGCTGTGGCAGGATCAAGTTTGCGTGGCAGTTCTCCAATAGTTGCTTGCAGTTCTCCCAAGAGTGTGGGAGAAATGGTCAGCAAGTCGCAACCTGCCAGTTCGGTAATTTCGCCAATGTTGCGGAAACTGGCTCCCATGACTTCGGTTTGATAGCCAAATTTTTTGTAGTAGTTGTAAATTTGGGTGACTGATAGTACCCCTGGATCTTCCGCTGCTGGGTAGCTATCCCTTCCAGTATCTTTCTTGTACCAGTCAAGAATGCGCCCCACGAAGGGAGAAATTAAGGTAACGCCGGCTTCTGCACAGGCGATGGCTTGGTGAAGACCAAACAGTAAAGTTAAGTTACAGTGAATACGGTCTTTCTCCAAAATTTCCGCAGCGCGTATTCCTTCCCAAGTGGTGGCAATTTTAATCAATACGCGATCGCGTCCCACCCCTGCGGCTTGATACTGAGCAATCAACTCTCTAGCTTTGGTAACGGTGGCTTCGGTATCGAAAGACAAGCGAGCGTCTACTTCTGTGGAAACACGACCGGGAATAATTTCTAAAATCTTCAAACCAAAAGCCACAGCTAAACGGTCAAAAGCCAGGGTGACAATCTCCTTTTGGCTAGCAGTAGAACCAGCATCTTTTTTAGCTTGGAGTAAGGTTTGATCAACGATTTCTTGATATTCCGGCATCTGTGCTGCCGCAGTAATCAGAGAAGGATTGGTGGTAGCATCTTGGGGTCTAAACTTCTCAATTGCTTTGATATCGCCTGTATCTGCCACCACAACTGTCATTTGGCGCAATTGTTCTAGTAAGCTTTTAGACATAATTTTCTCCGTAAGTTGGTTTGGTTTCCTTACTGCTTTACTTCCTTACACCCTTGACTGTTCCTCACAATTGGGATTTTGGCAATTTTTCAGAAAGATTGCCAAGCTGACTGGAGCCACAGCCCCATTTTAGGCGTGTTCTCCTCCAATGTGCTGTCCAATATAATGCTCTTCAATTAAACCGCCTGTTCCTAACTTAGCAATTGGTACATCCGGACTCTTCTATAGACGCGATGGTTTCGCGTCTCTAACTGCTCCCTAACTCCTCATCAAGCCACAGCACCAACCCCGGTGAGTTGTTCTTTTTCTGACATTGACAACATTAAATCAACCACCCGATTAGAGTAGCCCCACTCGTTGTCATACCAAGCCACAACTTTAAAAAAGTTGGAGTTTAACTCAATACCAGCACCCGCATCAAAAATACTGGAATGAGCATCACCCTGAAAATCTGTGGAAACCACTGCTTCATCTGTATAACCTAGTATACCTGCCAGTGGACCTGTGGCGGCCTGCTGCATGGCCGCGCAAATGTCCTGGTAACTAATAGCTTTAGCAGTTTTAAAAGTTAAATCAACCACAGAAACATCAGGAGTGGGAACCCGGAAGGCCATACCAGTTAACTTGCCTTTTAATTCTGGTAAAACCAGTGCGACTGCTTTAGCTGCACCTGTGGAAGCCGGGATAATATTTTGGGATGCACCCCTTCCACCCCGCCAATCTTTTTTACTAGGGCCATCTACAGTTGGCTGGGTAGCAGTCATGGCGTGAACAGTAGTCATCAACCCTTCGGTCAGTCCGAAGTTATCATTGATAACCTTAGCTATGGGAGCTAGACAGTTGGTAGTACAACTGGCATTAGAAACAATCAAGTCTTTTACCGGGTCAAATAGGTAATGATTCACGCCCATTAACAGAGTCCGCACTTGCTCTGGATCTTTGGTGGGAGCAGAAATTATCACTCGCCTAGCACCGGCTTGCAGGTGTTTTGCTGCCCCGTCATAATCTGTGAACAGTCCTGTTGATTCTACCACATAATCTGCATTTAGTTTCCCCCAGGGTAACTCTGCCGGATTCTTAACCGACATACAGGGGATAAAATGCCCATCAATCAGGATACCATTATCCTTAGCTTCCACCTGACTTTTTAATCTACCGTGAGTAGAATCGTACTTTAATAGATAAGCCAGGTTATCTGGTGGTACTAGGTCATTAATACCTACAAACTCGATATTGGGGTTATTAATACCAGCCCGCAGCACAAGTCGCCCGATACGACCAAAGCCATTAATGCCAACTTTTAGTTTAGTCAAATCAAACCTCCTGTTGTGGGAGTTGAACAAAAGGCGCTGAGTAAAAGACAATCTCTTTTACTCTTTACTTTCTGATCCTGACAGTTTTAACTAGCGAAGGCATATTTACTTGGCATATTTTAAGGTTTACACCCAGCCCCTTGTAAGTTAAGTTAGTATTTATACTTTTATTTAAGTATGATTATTTACTTGTTCCTGTAACCAAGGGTCTACTGGTTGGCCATCCCGGCGACGTAGTTCAATTTCCACCATCATCGCTGCTAAAGAACCAGGGGGCGCTGGTTTTTGATGAAAAATAATTTCATAATCTAGTGGGTTATGTTGGCGTTCTTTTAACCATTCTTGGACTTTGATAGTGGCAAAAAATGATTGCCCTTGCTCAAACATCCGGGTAATCTGCATTTGGAGGGTGTAGGGATTAATGCGACCCATTTTTGATCACCTTTATTAAATAAACCTCATATTCTAGTTTATCTGAAAAAAATTAGGAAAAACTGCCGCAGTACGGTAATCTGCAATACTCAACTTATTATGTGTTAGTTACAATAAAAGTGAGAAACTGAGTTGAGAGGAAAGCAGATGCCAGTTGGATATGATTCTGATAAGCGTAAGTTGTTATCATCCCTGTGTCATGGAGCAATTTTTTTTAGTACAACATTATTGTCTGTAGGGGTTCCCATTGCCATTAACTTAATTTCTGACGACCCAGTTGTGAAAAGCAACGCCAAAGAATCCATTAACTTTCACTTTAATGTTTGGTTTTGGGCAACTATAATTGGCGTTCCTCTGGGTATTTTATCTTTCTTTACCTTTGGACTAGGGGGAATTTTATTCTTTCCTGTTGTTGCTTTGGGTTTTTTACTCCATTGGGGTTTGACAATTTGGGCAATTTTCCACTGTTTAAGCCAGTCTGATCAACCATTCCGTTATCCCTTTATTTTTCGACTGTTATAATTAGACTAAATCAATAGTTGGTTGAGAGAAAAGGGAATGATGTTAATATCCCTTTTTCATTTTTGCCTGTTCCCTGTTAAGAGAGTCCACGAGTAATATATCTTAAGTTATATGCAAACAGGTAATTAATTCATTGGGGAAATAAATTTATAACCTCAAATATATACCCTAAATTCACCCGTCAGCCAGAGGAAAACCAAGATAATAATTTTTATATTTTTGGTGATGGATAAATATAAATATTCTACACCTGGAAACATATGCCTCTTTACAAACTCGAAGAATTTGACCCTAACTACCGAGAAACCTTTGGCGGTGATGATGTTAAGGCTTTAGACCTTTACACCGAGAGTGGAGTCAGAGTCGGTTCAGTGGCTGATGCTTTAGTAGACCAAGATGGACGCTTTCGATATTTAGTTATTGACAGCAGCTTAGACTCTCTGAGTAAAAAGATATTACTACCCATTGGGCTTTCCCACATCAATTACCCAGCCAACCGCGTTTATGTTGATGGACTGAGTAAAGAGCAAGTCGAGCGTTTACCTGAATATCAAGAGAGTATGACTGTTGATGAAGATTATGAAAAAGAAGTACGCCTTGTTTTCCGTCCTGAGACTACCAATGTATCTCAGTCAGGGGAAACATCTATTTATCAAAGAGAACTAGGTTTATATAATTTAAATGAACAATATCATCAAACACTCAGGTTGTATGAAGAAAGATTGATTGCCGGCAAGCATCGGGTTAAAACTGGGGAAGTAGGACTTGGTAAGCACGTTGAAACCCAAACTGCACGGGTGACAGTACCAGTTAACAAAGAACGTGTTTTAATTGAGCGCGTCCGCCCTGCAGAAGCAGGAACAGTTGTAGACCCTAACGCCCCTAAGTTTCAAGACGGGGAAGTAACACGCATAGAATTGTATGAAGAAACCCCTGAAATTCGCAAGGAAGCCTTTGTGCGGGAAGAAGTGATAGTGAAAAAAGTTGTAGACCGACACACGGTGGAAGCACAAGACACAATTCGTCTAGAACGGTTGGATATTGATACTACAGGCGAATTAAGTGTAGATGAAACTGTTTAATTTGTTGGTTTAATTGATGTTAAATTCTGGAAGCGGGGGCAGTTTAACCTCTGCTTCTACTTTTATAGCATTTCTTCAATACGTGAGATGTAAATGTAAATGCTCGTCTTGTAACACAAGCATCCTGCTTGTTAATGATGTACCTCACTAAGCAGCGAAAACAGCTATATATTTTTGATATTTTATAATTAAAATATCTATAATTTCTGGGATTATTATGAGATTATTATTTTTAATATGATCATTCTCTAGTAGGAGTTAAACAAACCAAAAAATATTTATTATAGTTCTTAAGAGATGGTATGAAACTTTAGAGGTAAAATGTGATGGCTCTGCATAAATTAGCTGATTTTGATCCAAATTATCGCCAGAATATTCAAGGTAAGGAGATTAAAGGTTTAGGTGTGTACACAGATATAACTCATGAAAAGGTTGGTACAGTTACTGATGTTTTAGTTGATGAAGAAGGACATTTTCGTTATTTAGTGGTTGATTTAGGTTTTTGGATATTTGGTAAAAAAGTATTACTACCAATTGGACGTTCCCGCATTGACTATGATGCTGACCGAGTTTACGCCATTGGTATGACTAGGGAACAGGCGGAAAATTTACCGGCATTTCAAGAAGGTAGAACACTTGACTACGACTACGAAGAACAGGTGCGGGGGGTTTATCGCGATATCAGACCTGTAGAAACATCAACCCCGACTTATAGCCGTGAAACTTATAGTTACGAACAAGAACCTTCTTTATACAGGCTAAATCAGCAAGACCATCAAACCTTGAGATTGTATGAAGAACGGCTAATTGCCAACAAAAGACGAGAAAAAATTGGAGAAGTGGCAATTGGTAAGCACGTTGAAAGGGAAACTGCAAGAGTTTCTGTACCCATAGAAAAAGAACACGTTGTGATTGAGCGTGTTACTCCAGAAGATGGGGGTCGGGTTGTTTCTCCTGAGACTGCTGATTTTCGTGAAGGTGAGGTTGCTCGTATAGAAATCTACGAGGAAACCCCGGAAATTCGCAAAGAAGTATTTTTGCGTGAAGAGGTGAAATTTGAAAAAGTTGTAGAACGAGAGACGGTAGAGACTCAAGACACTGTGCGCCGTGAAGAGTTAGATGTAAATGCCGGTAATCTTCCTGTGGAGGAACGCTAATTTACAATCTGGTGCAGGTGGGGTATGGTCAGGCTTTGGTAGTGGGTTTAAATGTTCCACTATCTATTGTTCTCACTAGCCAACTAATTAGGAGTAAGCAAATGGTTAAAAGTCCTAGTGAAAAAACAAATTTAGCCCATGTTGAGGACGGAAATGTTGTTCGTTTAATAGAAGAACGACTGATAGGTAAACAGAGCAAACATAAAATTGGTGAGGTGATTGTTCGCAAAGAAATTGAAACTCGGATGCTACAAGTACCGGTGCGACGGGAAAAATTAATTGTAGAACAAGTTAGTCCAGAAAATAAAAAACTGGTAGAAATTGATTTAAGCCAAGGTGAGGTTTCTGGTGTTGAGTTGCAGTCAATAGACAAACCAATGGGGACGGTTGTTAATGGTCATTTAACAGTGAGTGGTGAATTTAGTTCACCAAAAATTGCTAGCTTACTTTTAAATGCGATCGCTCTAGAACAAAATCATGGTTGTCAGCAGGTAAAAATCACAATTGCTGTAAGCAATGAGTCATTTAAAGAAAAATATCAGGAGTGGTTTGATCGCTGTTCTCAAGGTCACAAACCCCAGGGAGAAAAATCGGCTGATAGCTAGATTAAATTAATGAGGCAATTTGTTAAATATCTAAGTTTAGGACTGCTATCTACTTTTATTACTGCTATTCCAGGGTTAGCGGCGCAACGGCTGAGTTTTTTTTATCCGCCCTTTGGTGAATTTTCCCTCAGTGTTGATTCTTTAGAAATATTTGCTCAGGAAGGGAAAATCACTAATGAATTTTCTTTTTATGCTCGTCGGATTCATCCCCAGCAACTTGCTCAATTACGACAGCTACTTCAACAGCAGTTTAATGTTTCTCCTACTCTTGTATCTCAGGTCACTTACTCACCCATAGGCGAAGACCTGATACAGCGTTTAGGAGACTTACTCCGCACAGAGTCGGGGCAAAATGGCTTTTATGCTCTACGGGGTGCTTTGATATTGGCGGCGGCACATCCAGAAGGTTTAACAATTGTTAATTTTTTGCGTCACTTTCCCACATCCACTCTACGGCTAAATTTTACAGAGGGACTAAGGTTAGTTGATGAGTTGTCTCAACTATTAGAGAACAGGGATAAAGTTGTGGCTTGGATTCAACAACAAGCCATATATCAGTCTGTTAATGCTAACATTAACTTTGCTCAACAGCCAGATTTGGTGTCCCCTGGTTCATTTACTTGGGTGCGAAAAGAGTTGATTTTTAGGGATTGGCAACGCGATCGCATTATACCAACATATTTTTATTTACCCAGCCTGAAATATCCTTCACAGCCCTTTCCTGTAATTGTCATTTCTCATGGTGTTGCTTCTGACCGTTCTTCTTTTGCTTACTTGGCTGAACATTTAGCATCACACGGTTTTGCAGTGGCGGTATTAGAACACCCCGGTAGTAATGCAGAACGGGTTCAGCGTTATTTAACAGGTTTAGCCAGACCATTAGAAGCAAAAGAATTTATTAACCGACCTTTAGATGTGAAATTTATGCTGGATGAGTTAGAGAGGTGGGCAAAATTAAATCCTCACCTGGAAGAAAAACTGAATTTTCAGCAAGTGGGAGCAATTGGGCATTCTTTTGGTGGTTATACTGTGTTAACTTTGGCAGGGGCAAAGATTAATTTTCAGCAACTGCAACAAGATTGTAGTGGTAACATTTCCAGTTTTAATTTATCGCTGTTTTTGCAGTGTCAAGTCACAGAATTACAACCCAAAGATTACCACATGGAAGATCAGCGCATTAAAGCTGTATTGGCTATTAATCCCTTATCTAGTTCAATTTTTGGTGAAAGTGGTATCAGCCAAGTTCAGGTTCCTGTGATGTTAGTGGCAAATAGCCAGGATATAGCTACGCCAATTGTATCTGAGCAGGTGCGCCCTTTTACTTGGCTGACTACTCCTGATAAGTACTTGGTATTAATCGAAAACGCCACACATTTTACTACCATAGGGGAAACCATGGCAGATAATTTAGAAAATACTGTTTTACCCATACCATCAGCTTTACTGGGACCAAACCGTGAACCTGCTTATTCTTATCTTCAGGGGTTGAATCTAGCTTTTTGGCAAACACACCTTCTCAACCGCCCAGAATACGCCCGTTATTTACAGCCTTCCTATGCTGAGTATCTCAGTCAAGCTCCTCTTCATCTTAGTTTGTTAAACTCCTCCTCAGCAGAAGAATTACATCAAGTATTAAAATACTAATATTTCATTAAAATTTAGCTGCGGGTCATTGACTGAGGGGATGGATTGTGGTGTAAATATATGACAGAATATGTAATAAAAATTGTTTTATGCTGACAACACTATATCTGATCCAGCAATCCTTTAATCTCCAAGACGCATTCCGCTACAGCGTTGGCTTAGTAGTGGTTTGCTTAGTCATGCTGATCTTGTTATGGTTGCCAGATATTTTAAAACAGAGGTGATATGAGGGCTTTGCAGATATCTCTGCAACTGATCAACCCACTAGTCCAACTGTCGCGCTACCAAGCGAGCAAATAACCCCTCCTCCCGGACTAGTTGATCATAAGTTCCCACCTGTACCACGCGGCCAGCCTCTACTACATAAATGCGATCAGCATTGCGAATGGTGCTGAGACGGTGGGCGATGACAATACGAGTGGCATGGAGTTGATCTAAACTTTGACTAACAATGGCTTGGGTTTGATTATCAAGGGCGCTAGTTGCTTCATCCATCAACAGAATTTTAGGTTTTAAAACCAAAGCACGGGCAATTAACAATCTTTGTCTTTGTCCCCCGGAAAGATTACTCCCCCCCTCACTAATTACAGTGTGCATTCCCATAGGCATAGCTTGTATATCTGCCTCAAATCCAGCCATCCGGGCTGCTTCCCAAGCTTCATCTAAAGTGACTAAAGCACCGGATGTAATACTTTCAAAAATTGGGGATGAGGAAATGCGGACATTTTGCAGCACCACACCTAATTGTCGTCGTACAGCTGGTATGTCCAGTCCGGCTAAATCCTGTCCATCGTAATAGACTGTACCGCTAGCAGGAGTCTCAAAGCCCAACAACAAGCGAAACACTGTAGACTTACCACTACCACTAGGTCCAACTATAGCGATAAATTCCCCGGGTTCGGCATGAATGCTGACATCATCTAAGGTGAGTGGTCCATCCTCACGATAGCGAAAAGTGATATGTTCTAAAGAAATACGTCCTGTTAATCGTCCTGGGTCGGCCTTACTGGGATCTGATTCCAGTTGTGATTGCAAAATTGGTTTAGCTCGTTCCCACAAAGGAACTATTTCCAAAATATCAGTGAAAATATTACTGATCTGTGTGGCACTACTGATAAAAACACCAAAGGCTGAGTTAAAAGCCAGAAATGCTCCCGGTGATAGTCCGGTAGGGTTTCTCTGGGCTGCGGCCATTTGAATAAATAAAATCGCAAACCAAAATATTAGTACCGAACTCACCACAGACAGGGTTTCATTAAAAACTGTTACACTATCATTAATGGCTTGGATTCCCGATTGTAACTTGATTCGATGGCTGTATTTCTTCGCCCAGGCGGCAAATCCTCGTTCCTCAGCAGCAGCAACACGCAGTTTGGCTACTCCGTTGATTAATTCCACAGTCAGTCCATCAATTTCTCCATCTAATTTCTCTTGTGTTCGTTGTTTGTGGACTAACATCCTGCTGGAAATCACTGTGACAATGATTACCAAAATAGTCACACCAACACCTACCAGGGTCAGCTTCCAGCTATAGAAGAACATCAGCCCTAAGTTGAGGATAGCAAAAATTCCACTTAACAGGGTGCTTTGGGTAGAACCAGTCAATTGACCGCGAATTTGACTCACTGCTAAAAGACGAGTGAGAAGATCCCCAGAGGCATACTGGCGAAAAAATCCCGGAGTTAATTTGAGAACTCGATCCCACAAAGCCGGTTGCAGAGAAGCATCAGCAGCACTTTCCACTCTCAAAGAGATAATCTGCTGGGCTAACTCAAAGGTGGCTTTCCCGAAAGCAGCGGCAAATAAACCTAGTGCCAGTTGGGATAATAAAGAGCGATCGCTATCCGGAATAGCATCGTTAACCAGAATAGCAGTTGCTTGGGGAGTGACCATGCCCAATAGCGATGCTAAGATACCCAAAATTAAAATTGCCGCCACATCTTTTTCGTATCCTTTGATGCCAAAACGGAAAATTTCCAGGGCGTTACTGACTATTGGCGGCAAAGGTCGATAAAATACATAAGCCTCTGGATTGATGTTTTCCATCACTTGGGCATCAACGGGGATTCGAGTCAAAGTTTCCGGGTCAAACAGAAGATAACCTTGGTTTTGATCTGGTAATAAAGCTACGGGTTGGTTAGCTTGAGTATAGGCTAACAAAGCCTCATGTTCTTGTTTCCACCAGTCACCAGCCAGCAACACCCGGCGAATTCGGCATTGAGAAGCCCGGGCGATGGCTTCCACAGGTTCTTGAAGCCGATCTAGGTTTTCCGATTGTGCGGGGGGTAGAATCTTAATGCCCATATATCTACCCACAGCCCCAGCAGCCATAAGTAAAGAAGTTCCTTGTGGCAATAATTCTGGTTCTTGCGGTTTTAACACCGCAGTTAACTCTCCCATGGAACTTTCAATCATCAAGCGGTTGAACTCTTGCCTTTGCTGGAAACGTTGAAATTCCGAGGCGATCTGTTCCTGTTCTAAAACATTAAACAAGCGGAAAAAATAAGCGTGTAAGAGGGCAAAACTGGCCGGTAACTGTTCCACCTGTTCTAGTTCTTGGGTGGGAGTGGTATAAACTTCAACGTAATTTTCCGCTTCCAACCAAGTACTGCCCATGAGAGGTATGGGGGGCGAAGAAGTATCTAGTATAAAGTCTTCCATACCTAGCCAGCGAGTTGTACCCTGTTGACAGACTACCCATGGCATCGTTGAGGAGGAACGAGACGGCACCAGGGTTTGCTGTTTCAGCAATGATATATAGTGAGTTCCTTCAGCAACAATGCTATTAGTGGGGGCGTGGCTTGGTGTTAGTTGCCCTCGTAACCATTTTCCTAAGTGATTAAACCAGCCCTCAATCAGGGTAATGGCTTCTAAGTTACGGTGTTTGACTTGCTCTAATAAGTCTGTTAATGTCAATTCCAGCAGTTCGGTTTCTTCCAGCGCTACCGCCAAAATACATCTCCAATCTGCGTGTTGATTGCTGGGTGCTAAAGTAGCTCCAAACAAAGCTTCCCCAGCACCTATATTAAACAAAAAGCGGCGATTACCTTTAATCTCTGCGTTTTCCAGTGAGATAACGTGCAAGACTAGAGAACCGGATTTTACGAACCAGATGGTATCCGGATCATTTAAAAGCAATGGTTCATTACCTTTAACAATGCGTCCTTGCCGAGCAATAGTCATAATTTATCCTTCTTCTTGAGTACCAACTAAGCGTGTGTAAACTCCGGGCTGATTGCGTAACTCTTCGTGAGTACCTCGCTGTACCACTTTCCCTCGTTCTAAGACTATAATTTCATCACAGTCACGAATAGTACTCAGTCGATGGGCAACCACAATACAAGAACAACCCCGTCTGCGTAAGTTTCTGTCAATAATTAGCTCGGTTTCCGCGTCAAGGGCACTAGTTGCTTCATCTAAAACTAATATAGACGGATTTCTCACTAGAGCGCGGGCAATTTCCAATCGCTGGCGCTGTCCTCCGCTTAGATTCATCCCACCTTCACTGAGTTGACTATTGTAGCCTCCAGGGGTATTCAGAATCAAATCGTGGATGGCTGCATCTTGACAGGCTGCAATGATATCTTCTTCCGGTACGGTTGAGTCCCAAAGGGTGAGGTTGTCCCGCACGGTTCCTGCAAATAGAAAGATTTCCTGCTCTACCATAGCCAAAGAATTGGCTAGGATGGGGCGAGTAATTTGCCGCCGGGGGATACCATCTAGGAGTATTTCCCCTGACCAGGGTTGGTATAGTCCGGTGAGCAACTTAGCCACAGTAGATTTACCGGAACCACTCCCACCGATGAGGGCAACTCTTTGACCGGGTTTTAGGCTCAAGTTTAAATCTTGAATCAGGGGATCTTCTAGGCGACTGTAGCCAAAGGTGAGTCCCCGCAATGCCACATACCCTTGTAATTTAAAAGACTCTTGGCTATACATAGCCGGGCTGGAGTTATCCTGGTCAATTGCTCGTTGGGCTTCGGGATCTATGGGGTTTTCTAAAACGTCATCTAGACGATTTAAGTTGGCTTCTAGGTCTTGTAGAGTACCGGCAAAGTTGACCAGTTGATTGACCGGCTGGAAAAATTCCCCGGTCAGGGTTTGGTAAGCGATGAGTCCCCCGATACTGAGACTTCCTGCCATTACCCTAAATCCCCCCACCACTAATATTGAAGTGACTGCCACGGAAGTCAAGACTGTGGAGAAGGTTCCGAGGACTCTGGTGGGTATCCCTAACTCTTGTTGGGCGTTGATGCTTTTGGCGTAATAGCCGGCAAACTTAGAAAATAAGTCCAACTCTAACCCACTGGCCTTGACTGTTTCTATGCTTTGAATACCACTAATAGCTATTCCTGCGACTTTTCCTGTTTCTTGTGACAATCTGATATTGGCATCTACTCGGCTCCGAGATAGGGACTGTAAGGCAATGAAGTTAGCGACGGCGAAAATAATGGCAATCCAGGTCAACAATGGATCATAGAAAAACATGATCAAGGCATAAAACACTATCATCACGGAGTCTATGATAGTGGTGGCCAAACGTCCTGAAAGGATTTGTGCCACCTGATCATTGAGTTGAACACGACTACTAATTTCGCCGGCAAAGCGTTGGGCATAAAACCCCACTGGCAAACGGATAGTATGCCAAATAAACTGACCGGACATAGTAACTGAGAGCTTGAGTAGTAATCTTCGCAGATATGTGAGCTGCAATCGGGTTAATAAACCGGTGAGCAAAGCTGTTAAAACCATACCCAACACCAGGGGGCGCAGCCAGTCAGTGCGATTTTCAATGATAATTTCATCAATAAATACTTGAGTAAAGGCAGGTATAGCCAGGCGAGGAATTGTCAGCAACAACCCGGCCACCAAGCAGAAAATAATCGCCAAACGGGAGGTTTGTAACCGTGTAGCTAATGCGGGGATAATCCCCTTTTTTTTACCACCTTTCTTAAATTCTGGTCCCGGTTCCATCACTAGGATCACACCCGTAAACCCTTGGTCGAATTCATCTAAGGAAACCTTTCTTGGACCTGTGGCTGGATCGTTAATGTAAACGTTTTTGTCAACAAAGCCCTCCACTACTAAAAAGTGGTTGAAGTTCCAGAAAACAATAAAAGGAGGTTTAATTTCTTGCACTGCTGCCAAAGATTTTTTAAAGCCTTTGGCGTTTAAACCATATAATCGAGCAGCTTTAAGAACATTAGAGGCTTTGCTACCATCCCTAGATACACCACATTCCAGCCGCAATTCCGTCAGGGGGACTATGCGGCCGTAATAACCCAAGACAATGCCCAGTGCTGCTGCTCCACACTCCACGGCTTCCATTTGCAGCATGGTGGGAGTTCGCACTCGACCACCGTCACTCCGTCTGATCAAGTTAGAAATAAATGCTATACTCATAGTATGCTAATCAATACCAGTAATAGACCTAAAGATGGGGATGACGTAGGCTATAGGTGCAATTTCTCCCACCTTGACCCGAACCTGTACGGTAGTCCCTGGAGACAGTTGGATGTCAGGACCTGTGGAAGAAGACCATTTATAGCCACTATTGGTATTGGCAGTTTCCAGTTCAGCGAACACTTGCACAGGGGCAGTACCGCCTCCTGATGCCAGACCTTGAGCTAGATTTTCTGCCAGATTTTGGTTACCGATAATGGTTGACATATCCTGCACTGTTACTGGAAAAGGTGCGACATTTTTTACAGTGCCTAAAATACCACCAAATCGTTCTCGCTTAACTAAACTGGGGGTGACTTGCACTTCCATTCCCTGTTGAACTTGCTTACCATCTTTGTCAGCAAAGTAAATGACGCCCATCAGTTTGGCAACAGTACCTTTGGCATTAATTGATCCTAAACGAGATCCTCCAGAAACTATTTGCCCGGGTACAACTGATAATTCAAGGACTTTGCCATCATAATCACTGATAATTTGGCTTTTTAATTCTATTTCCTTTTTTAATTGAGCTATTCTGACTTTTACTTCATCAATTCTATTCTTACTATTAATGTTTGCCTCTAATTCTTCTTGAGCTAACTTGGCTAGTTGACTGTTAATTCCTTGAAGTTGGGTGTTTAGTTCGTCGATTTTATTCAGGCTTTGCTGGTATTGTCTTTCTAGATCAACTTCATTGACCTGAATTTCTTGTAGTTGAACTTTCAGTTGGTTACTTTGGTTAATGCTGTCTAAATACTGTCGTTCTGTATTTACCTGCTCTAGTTCTAGCTGTTTCTCTTGGGCTTCCAGATCGGAGAGTTGGGCTAGACTATCAAAGTATTCTCTTTGAGCCCCTAACATCACATCAGCACTAACAATTTTTTGGTCATACAAGCTGCGTCGAGCCTCTAGCTGTGTTTCCAGTTGGGGGAGCAATTTGTTAATTTGCTTCAGGCGGTTATTGAGACCTTCTTTTTTTTGTTTAATAGAATCGAAACTTCGTTGACGCAGATTGGGTAAAACTTTTTGGTCGTCCCTAAGTCTTTTTTCAATCAACTCACGATTTTGTGCTAGTAGTTTCAGGTTTTGTTGGCGTAACCTGGGTATGATGGATTCTCTTTCTAGACTGGATTGGAGGGTGGCTTGTTGTTTAGCTAGATTTTCCCTTTCTGCAGTTAGTCTTGTGTTGAGGGCTGATTCGCTTTCTTGCGCTTGAGTCAATAATTCTCTCAGCTTTTTCTGCTCTTGTTGCAGTTGCTGTTCTAGAGCAGGTTGGCTAATCAATCCGATGATGTCGCCTTTTTTGATTTCATCTCCAGATTTAATGCTAAGTTTGGTGACGGTTCCTTCACTAGGTGCTTGAAATTGGACTACACCGCGAGGATAGAGCAACACACCTTGTCCTGTGACTGTGAGGGGAAGCCGACCAACAATACTCCAAACTGCGGCTACTGCTACCAAAGATCCCAAGCCGGTTAGTGGTAACCAAGCTCTAGGATTGACAACGTTCATCAGCTGGTCGAGCCTTTCTGGTGAGGATAGGCGTTCTAAAGCTTCCTGACGAAATAGTTTTTTTGATGAATCTGACATAATAATTAATCCACTGATGCCCACTGATAATTTATGCTTGATCAATGTTTAACTGACTTTTAATCGTTTGAGCATCCAGTCGAATCTGGCCCCGCCCAGAGTCAGGTTATCCATGATTTCTAAATCAATTTCATCCTCATAAGTTGCTTGTGTGTCTAGAGTTTGCCCGACTTGGTAGGGACTTCGACCATATCCCAAACGGCTAATTAAGCCTTGTAATCTCCCGGAAATCAGCATGGAAACAACTCGATAGAACCGCGCTGCAATGCCGACATCTTGCTGTAATTTGACTAGCAGGTGTTGACCCGGAATGGTGAGTAAGCTGCAATTTTCTAAGGCTCTCAAGGTGTAGTTTGACATGGGATCGTTTAAAGCGATCGCCTCTCCTAAAATTTCTCCTCTGTTGAGACGGATGATCTCTGTGGCTAATGATTCATCTGTTTGTTCATCCCTTTCTAAGGCTGCAAACAAGCTGATGAGTTTATTGGGCTGTTCTTCTTTGACAAGGACGGCTATTGTCCCTTGCAGGAGGATATAAAGATTTTCCATCTGTTCCCCATTGAGAATGAGAACTTCTTGGGCTGATATTTGTGTTAATCTACCCACGTTTAGCATCCAGTCAACATCACTGTCACGCAGTTCCCCAAAAATTAGGGGTACATCCTCTAGAGGGGGAATTTGTTTTTTGTGCTGACGCAGAAAGTATTGAACAAGTCGCCCAAAACGCTCTGAGAGTAAAGTTGCTATTCCTCGATAAAATCGGGAGGCAAAACCCAGGTCTTGTGTTATTTGTTGTTGGAGTAGCGGATGGGGAATGGCGAGTAAGGAGGAGTTTTCTGTGGCTCTAATGGTCATTTTCGCCGGGGTTAGCTCCACGGTTGAAACTGTTCCCATCACTTCCCCTGGGGAAAAGCGGGCAATTTCCTGTTCTAAGTCTTGATCATCTTCCAGGGCTGCAAACACACGCCCTAATCTACCCCCTTGATTTTGGCTAATACTCCCCATGAATTCGCCACTAATGATTAGGTATAAAAAATCAGGCGATCGCGCCTGTTCAATTAACACGCCCCCTGTCTGAATGTTTTCCGTGTGTCCGTTTTGCTTCAGCCATTGGATATCGCCATTACTTAACTGTTTCAGAAAAAGGTCTATCATAGTCTCACCTGTTTAATCATGAAAGTCTCAAGGGTTGTATTTCACTGGGTTGTAATTTCTTGGTTTTGACCAATAAGTTGTTTGGCATTCTCTACAGCTGTTTCGATTAGGGATATTCCGGCTTCAGATGCCAATTCTTCCAGTCTAATGGTTGTCAAGCCTATAAATATGGACATTGCTTCTGCTTTGGTTTTTGGGTTTATTTGATACTTTTGCTCAAACTGTTCTAAGTTCTCCGCTGCTGCTTTGACTAGCCTTTGTAAAATTTTAAACGCCCCTTCCGAAAGTGGGGGGTTCCCCCGGTAATTTTCTAATCTGCCTCCTGGACGATAGATGGGAAAAGCTTCTAAACCCAGAAAATGTAAAAACCAATCAGCCCGATAATGGCCGATTGCACTGACAATACCACGATAATCTGCAATTAACTCATCAAGAATGTTATTTCGCATCGAGCCGAACCAACGGCGCGTTACGTAATGGGTGCATTCGTGTTCTAAGCGAATTTTACCAGAAAGTTCTAGCCATTTTTGTTGGTCTAATCCTAACTTAGTAGCACTAACGTTGCTATATGTACCTTGACTGAGCAAAATAAAGCGATCCCGGTACAGTTCTGGGCGCTGGACTAGGCGTTGAAATTCGGCATTCCATCTTAGTTGATCATCTTGATTTTCCTTTAGCCATTCTTGCTGATATTCTCGCACTCGATGCCAGTTGTTATACCCCTGGATAATGCAAGCCCCCATTGATTCCGGGATGGGGTGGGGTTCATTGCGTTTTGTTAAGGCTTGGACTAAGCTAATAAAGTCAGGTCTGTTACCTGCAACTAAGATGGGAATCTCACCAGCTAAGGTTTGATATGTGTATAGTTGCAGTTTTTCTGGTTGCAGCAAAGTAAACCCGTTAGAAATCTTCATGTGTTCGGTTGATTTTCCTTGGCGGGTTGCGGCTCGATATTCTTGGGTTTCGCTAATACCAGAATAAATAGGGAACTGTAACTGCACTAAGTGTGGTTTTAAGGCTGCATAAGCCCCAATGGTATGAGACTGTTGTACATATTGGTTCCAGGTGGCAAGATGAGGTTCAACACGGTTTTGGTGTAGTTGTTCTGGACGGGGAGGAGTGAACAGATTTTCATTGTAATTCAGCAGTTCTAGAGTTTCTGACTCACTCGCTCCATAAGCTGCCAAGGTATCGGCACACAACTGTAAAGAATCCATTGCTACCCCACAGGAACAAAGTATGTTAGAAATAGTAATACTGGAAAAATTCGTTGTATATTGTGGGGATTGGTATATTTTTTCAATGGTGAGTAATTAAGTCTATGTCAAAAATTATTTCTATTCACTCTTATCGGGGCGGGACTGGGAAATCTAATACCACAGCTAATCTGGCTACCCTAGTTGCTCGTGAAGGAAATCGTGTTGGTATTATTGATACCGACCTTCCTTCCCCGGGAATTCACATTCTCTTTGGCTTGGAACTTCAAAAAAGCAATCGCACCTTGAACACTTTGAATGACTTTCTGTGGGGGAAGAGTAAAATTAGTGATGCTGCCCATGATGTCAGTCATGTGCTAGAAAATCAGGGAACTCCTGATAGCAAAATTTATTTAGTTCCCGCCAGCGTCAAACTCAATGAAATTTCTCGCATATTAAGAGAAGGTTTTGATCCAGAATTGTTATTTCAAGGATATCAGCAGCTGATTAAGGAATTAAAATTAGATTATCTATTCATTGATACCCATCCTGGTCTCAGTGAAGAAACTTTACTTTCTTTAACAGTTTCCCAAACTCTGCTGTTGATATTGCGACCAGATCAACAAGACTTTCAGGGAACCGCAGTTACAGTAGACGTAGCCCGGCGACTGAAAGTCCCTCAGATGTTTCTCATTGTTAATAAAGCTTTACCTGAATACGACTTTGAAAAAATGCGCCAACAAGTCACACAAACCTACAATTTACCAGTGTTAGGCATCCTCCCAGACTCTGCCGATATGCTACGTTTAGCTAGTCAAGGGATATTTACAATTAAATACAAAAACCATCCCATCACTGAAGTTATGCAAAAAATGGCTCAACAAATTACTAACCAGGCCATTAGGATTTAAATCATTTAAATATAGTTAGAAAATATCCGAGTAGCAACCGTGTCTTACTTAATCTACGCTTCTGAAACAGCAAATGAAAGAGTTTATCAATTGAAACTTGGAGTTAACACAATAGGTCGCCAAATAGATAATACTATTGTTCTGCTAGAAGAAACTGTATCTCGTCACCATGCTCAGATTTTTGTTACTCATAACAGTGTAACTATTAAAGATTGTGGTAGTAGTAATCATACTTTTGTCAATCAAGTCCAGGTTGATGTATGTCAATTGAGTGGAGGTGATCAAGTTATGTGCGGTACAGCCACATTTAAATTTGTCCACCACCTGACCACATCACGGCTAAAGGATATTGATGATCAAGAATCACTAGGCGAGAAATTCAAACAAATTCCTCTACCCCAAACTCCCAATCAACTAGAGAATTTGCTGGGTAAAAACTCCAAAAATCAGTCAATTGTTAATCTTGATACTGACAATAATCAGCAACGCCCAGTCAACAAACTAAAAATTCTTTTAGAAGTCAGTAAACAGCTGTGTTCCCCCGATGAACCAGATCAACTGTTGCAAAAAATTCTGGATTTGTTATTTCAAATTATGGGAATCGACCGGGCGGTAATTCTCTTATTGGATGAAGAGTCTCAACAAATCGAACCAAAAGCGGTCAAGTTACGAGATCATGTTCATTCTAGTCAAGAGTTTTACAGTCGCAAAATCGTCAATGTCGCCTACAAGAGCGGTGATGCAATTATCTCTCAAGATCCCAAGGGGGATGAGCGATTTCATGGTTCTGTTTCTATTCTCCTAGACCGGATTCAGAATTGTATGTGCGTCCCCCTGAAAAATCATCAAGAAACCATGGGGGTGTTATATGTTGATAATTTGTCTCCCCTTGTCCGTTATACTGAGGAGGATTTAGACTTTTTAACTGCTTTGGCTAACCAAGCAGCAGCAGCCATTCATCTGTCTCGGGAATTTTATAAGCGAGAACAAAAACTGAAACAACAAGTGCTAGAACTGCAAATTAAAATTGATGAATCAAAGAAAGAAGAAGAAGTTGCTGAAATCATTGAGGGCGATTTTTTCCAAAGTTTGCAGCAACGTGCAGAGCAGCTGAGAAAAAACAATAATCTCACTTAAAGATACATTGTTGGAGTCATTTAACTTGAGTTTCACCAATGCTATTTCGACCTACCCTTGAAGATTGTTACTTGATCACAGTGGGAGAAGAATGTGTCACCCTTTGAGTCTCCTTGATGCAAGTCTCAACACGGGATAACAGACCCCAACCACCGAGAACAATCCGCCCATCCTCCAATTCCTTAAATGTCCACATAAAATGACACCTGCAAGGAAGATGGGCTTCCGGTGCATCGTAGTTAAAAGTAATATTAGTGTAGTGCAACCATCCCCTTCTTCCTCTTTTCCATCCTAGTCTTTCCCCAAAAGCTTCCCAGATTTTAGCGTTATACTCTCTGCTTCCTCCCAAACTTTGATAAATGCGCTTCTGTAAAGAAAACCCAAACCGCCCATTACTGTGTTTGATCCACAACCCGTCAATAAGACGGAGGTCTTCACAGGGAAAATTCTCAATACTTTCTTCATCTAACCAATCTTCTTTTTCCCGCTTCGCCACTGCTAACATGACCCGGAATGTTTCCTCATCCGCTTTCTTCCATTCCCCATCTGTTAAAAATCGCTCTAGCTTTTGATACTGACTTGGTAAAGTTACAGATGGAGTAGGAACAGGGGGGACTGTGGTGGGTGACTGGGTAACTGAATGACCACCAGGATTAAGAGCATTAATAACTTCTGCAGCAGATTGATAACGATGCTTGGCGATGGGGTGGGCTAACTTTTCCAAAATCTGACCCAACTCATCACTGACTACATTCCCATTCAGGTGATCTCGCCATAGCCATTCTCCTTCCAGGGGACTGTATAAATCAAAGGGGCTAACTTGAGTTAATAGATACAAACAGGTCACCCCTAAACTATATAAATCACTGATAAATAACGGTTTCCCCATAGACTGCTCTGGAGCGCAATATTCCGCCGAACCGATAATTGTCCCTGCGGCTGTGCGTCGCTGTGGTTTTACTGCTTTAGCCGCGCCAAAGTCTACTAAAAACAACTTGTTGTCACTGCTACGCCGGATAATATTTTCTGGTTTAATATCTCTGTGTATTACCTGTTTACTGTGGACAAATTCTAAAATCTGTAATATTTCTAGTAATAATGTTCTAATCTGTGGTTCGGAAAATACACCATTTTGATCTAACTCAGCCTGGAGGTTGTTTCCGTCCACAAACTCTTGTACTAAGTATTGGCGATTATCCACCACGAAATAAGCCATCAAGTCAGGAATTTGGAGATGCTTACCTAACTCTTCTAGTCGTTGTGCTTCCTGTGCAAATAACTCAGATGCTTTGTCAAAAGTAGATGTCCCCTGTGCTTGGGGTAAAAATTGCTTAATGACACAAAAAGGCTGGGATGGTTTATATTTGTCAGTAGCCAGAAATGTCCGCCCAAAACCGCCTTGACCTAAAATTGACCGGGGTATATACCTTTCTGTTAGAATTAACTTACTACCGCATTGTTGACAAGATGTGAAGTTATCAGGGTTAAGGTGGAGACAGTCTGGATTTAAACAATAGATGGTATTCATATTCTCTCAGGTAATGCTGATTGTGTTACCGGATGCTTTGAGGGTGATTAATTCTGGTGATATTTTCTTATCTAGAGACATTATACACAAATTGGTCAGTGGGAAGACCTGAACAAACCTGAACTTTTATGTATTGACATTCCCACTGATGTCATCCTGCTTGTTTTTATTTGATTTGTTTATTTGTGTTTTTTTGTTATGAATAAAGCAGGTAACACTGGCTTCTAGCCGGTATTCAAGAGCGCGCTGTTCTATTATATCATGCAGACAGGGAATAAATTCCCTGTCTAATAGCTAAAGTCGGTTAAAACCGACTAGTTTACAGATGCTTGTATTGAACGCGATTGGCTTCGCCAGTGCCGTAGGCGATCGCATTAATGGCTACTTCTGCAATTCTAAATTCTAAGTTCTAAATTCTATATTCTATATTCGTAGGCGATTGGCTTCGCCAGTGCCGTAGGCGATCGCGCATCAGCTAATGCTTCTGCAATTCTAAATTCTAACAAGCAAGATGCTTGTGTTACGTGGACTGTATAAGTAGCATCGGCTTTTAGCCGATATTCAGACAGATAACAAGACAGAAAACTTTTACAACTCAGAAATATAAAGCGATCGCCTGTGTAGTGTGGTTCAACCTTTTGTTCAAGAAATTTTTAACTCTTTATTGGAACTTAATAATTTTGGACAAGCAATTCTACAAGCAGCCCACAAACATCAAAAAATAGCAGATAGATTTTTTGATATCGACCCTAACCAAGTAGAAACCAGTTTTTCCTTAAAGAAAGAATTTCTTTTACTTGAAAATAACCCGGTTTTAGCCTTGTTGTTTAACAATGCCAGATATCCAGCATTTTTAGGTAAAAGTGGATTGGTAAACCTGCAAGACCAAGGGATATTACCCGATATCAAAAAACTTTTGTATTTATGCGGTCAGTCCCAACACACATATTCACAAATTTCTCAACAAATCGGTGATGGTGGTAATTTGTTGTTAGATAAATGGATCAAATGCCGTATTGTTGAAGAGAAACCTGGTTCTCATGACATAAATGAGGCAGAAAATTCTCAAAATTCACCGGGGGTTGTTCGCCTGCAACACGCATCACTACTATACAGAACCAAGACTACAGGAGTTTTAGTAGATCCCCACCTCCACTCTAATTATGGCATCCCTTCTTTGAAAAAAGATATTACTCGCGCCCAATTAGAAGGTCTTGTAGATGCTATTTTAATTTCCCATAGTCATTATGACCATTGGCATTGTCCCACCTTAATGATGTTTCCTGCTGATATCCCTATCATTGTTCCCAAAGTACCACAGGGAACAATTACTTGTGAAGACATGGAAGCTAGATTAAAAAGTCTGGGATTTGAGAATGTCATTGCTGTTGATTGGTATGCTGACCCTATTATATTTGGTGACATAGAAATTCATGTTTTACCGTTTTACGGAGAACAGCCTTTAGTGCCAGAATATGATCGCCCGAAATATCCAGAGTTGAGAAACTGGGGTAATACCTATTTGATACGCACAGAATATTATACATCTTGGTTCTTAATTGATGCGGGCAATGAACCAACAGCTTCTATGGTGGAAGTGGCAGAATATGTGAAACAAAAGTTTGCTGATGTAGATCAGATTATTAGTAATTTTCAGCCATTATCTTATAACTCAATTGGCACAGATTTATCCAGTTGGGGCATAGATATTGTTGGCAATTTAATTAGTAATCCTCAAATTTTTTCTGTTACTAACCAACAAGAAGGAGAATATATTGCTACATTAGGACCGAAGGGAGTGGCGGAAATTTGTGCCATTGTGGGAGCTAAATTTTGCTTACCTTATGCCCACAGTTGGGCGGAATTAGGCACTTACACAACTAACGATGAACGGCTGATGGTACAGACCCAAGAGGAACTCAACAAGCTAGGCTGTTCCACAAAAGTTATTCCTTGGCGCATTGGTGATGGCTCTGTCAGCCAGGATAACCAGACAATTTGTCATCCCGTATTTAATTAAAATATGGTGGTAGGAAATAGCTGATGATTAATTCTTCTGTAAAAGATTATGTAAAACTTGTTCAACCCTACACATCCTCTGCCCTGATTTCCTCAGCAACTTGGGGTAAAATTAACGCCATAGCCGCACTGCTTCCTAGTGATATTACTTCGTTTTTTGGTTTTGAATGTCCCTTGGGAATTGCAGCTGCTAGGAGTGATTTTTTAATTTGTGCAGAGGCGGCAGAATCTGGACGAGAAGTATTAGCGGCAAATCATGGTGGTTTACCGAAATTATTGCTGTCTGATCCTATTTGGCATCAGATACATAAATTTAGTCAAGCATGGCAGAATGAGACTTCTGCTCTTTATCAACAAGTACATAATGTTTGGCTAGAATTTGACATTGATGATTACGGAGATAGTTTACCTGTTCCCAGTTGTTTTTTTGGACCACAACCGATTTACTCTAGTAAATCACCTGATGCAGGTCTAGCTGAGAATAACTCCTATGAATGGATTACCAGAACTGGTTTACAACTGCTCCTTAATGCTAACTTACCAGAAGCAGTAGAAGAAGAACTTTTTAAGTGTTTAGATTTGTTGCCCCATGAAGCCTATGTGTTTCAAATTGGGGTGATGTTAGCTAGAAATGTTAACAATCAGGTGAGGGTGTGTATCCGCAACATTTCACCAGAACAAATTGGCGAATATTTACAAAAAATTGGTTGGTCTGGTTCTGTAGATATTCTAGAAGTATTTTTGCAAGAAATTTCTGGTTTGGTGGAAAGAATTGATTTAGATATTGATGTGGGTGAAAGTATTGGTGCTAAAATTGGCTTGGAATGTTACTTCTCTAAACAACCAAAATTAGAACCCCGATGGCAATTATTTTTAAATTATCTGGTGGGTAAAAATTTGTGTCTTACAGGCAAGCAAGCGGCTTTATTGGCTTATCCTGGATTTGTCCGAGAAAGTGCCGATCCAGGTGATTGGCCAAGTTACCTTTCTCGCTCATGTAATTTACTAGAAAATAATGCCGAGGCGGTATTTTTTAGGCAAATACATCACATCAAAATTGTTTATCAAGATAACCATCCCCAGTTAGCAAAAGCTTATCTGGCAATGGGTTATTGGTTGATTACTCAAGATTTCGTCCAACAGTATCGGAAAAGCCAAGTCAATTCAATTGATGGGAGAAAATTGCAGAACTATGTTGGTATCAGAAATTTTACAAGCCCTACCTAATTTCTTAGAATGGATGGTTTTGTTCAATCTGGGAGAAATTCGCCAATTGGCGGATGATAATACCTCTAAGGCCATGTATCACTTACCTGAAGATATAGACCTAGATGCTTATTCTCATGTAGTATTGACAAGTCACGGTAGATTTTTAGCTAGTAAGAATAAGTCTTGGTTGACGGAACCTACTCTGGGGAAAGGTTGGTCTGGGAACATGATTAAATCTTCCTTAGCCGAGCGATTTTGTCAACAATTGTCGTTGTTTCCTGTAGATGAAGCCGACTGTCTTGGTTTGGGAGAACAATCTCCCTTTGCTCCCGTTTTACTCCACATCAAAATTAACTCAGAAGGCTACGGAGAAGCACAAGCGATTTTTGAGCAAAAGCCTTGTGAAAAACATTATGAACTCCTGCAAGCAGTGGGAGTTAAGTTTATGGGGGGAGAAACCACAGATAACTACTATTTAGCTCGATTTCGTAATCGTTTACCTGTGCATATTCATGCTGGTATTCTTTCTCATTTCAGTCGCACGGGACATTGCAACATCTTTTTTCTGCAACATGGTAATATTGACCCTTTGTTAGAACAGGGGTTGTTAAAGGCGGCAGAAGTTCGGGTCAAATTCGTGAAAAATCGTGCTTTTCAAGCTCTGGCCACTACAGCAGCCAATTGTGTGGACTCACATCAAGCCATGACTTGTCAACCCCCCGCACCAGCCCCATCTTTTGCTTATGGTGATTTAGTTCCCTTGGGGTTTGTTTTACAGGCTTTAAATGTTGCTGTATCATCCCAAGATCAACCAGATATGCTCACAGCACACCGAAGCTTGAGGGAGTTTTTAGCAGAACAGCGTCAAGGAAAACTGTGGGCATTTCACACTGGACGTTTGGTAACTGCTACAGATTCAGCTTTGATTTTACAAGGTTTTGAGGATGAATCTGCTATTCAAGCCTTAGAAATATTTGCTGATGGACAGGGTGGTTACTATCCTCAACTGTGGTCTAAGACAAAAGAACCGGGTAAAATGCTGTGGGATGAGACTTGTGTCCATTGGTGTCAAAGCGATTACGCCACTACTTGTTTGATCCGAGGATTACAACGCCAAGGGGGATTACCAACAAACACTAGCATTGATTACTTACAAGCTGGTTTTGCAGAACGCAGTGGTTTGTATTTTGCCAACCCCTATTTAGTAGATTATGCTCTGGCCAGTGCCATTGAAAATGATCCGGGGGCGGAATCTTTGCGCCAGCAACTTTTAAACGAGATTCTCCCCACCATAAATGCAGATTTTTCTTTTGGCAACTATGATGTGGCTTTTTCTACAGCTTTGGCGATTCTGTGTATGGCCAAGCTGGGGTTTAGAGGTAGAACTCTGAGAAGCGCTCAGTTGCGGTTGTTGGATTTTATGGATAGGGAGGGTAAGTTTCCAGTGGCAACCCCATTTTATTCTAGTTTAGCCATAGATACCCAGGTTTCTAGTAAAAATTTATTGGGATTATTGTTAACTCATAGTTTAGCTAGTGATGGGCAACCAAAACAAATTAGAAAAGTCCTCGGAGAATATCATAGCATCTCTCTCTATATAGATAGTTCTCAAACCATATCCACTGCCATAGCTGCTTTAGCTCTAGCGGAAAACTGCTGCTCACAAGAATATGACTTAAATTTTCGCGAGTCTTCTGTATCAGATATTCATCCCCGCTATCAATGTCCTCATCATTGTGAATACATTACTAAATTTGCTTTACCTTATTATCTACAAGGATTGTTGGTATGAGAAATCTTGCTATTTGCGGTGAAAACATCAATCAGTCACCGGTGAAAACCTTGGGAATTGCCCAGATTGAATTAAATTCTGTGCCTATATTGGCGGGTTTGCTAAAAACAGAAGATATTGACTTTGACCCTGATTTGCCGGAAAATCGACAACAAGTTTTAGTGAGAAAAATAGCTTTTTCCTGTAACTATCGTGACCAGGGATTGATGCTGAGGGCTGCGCCATATGTTAAGGGCGATCGCTATTATGTGATCGGTTCAGAATTTGTGGGTGAAGTTGTTGCTGTTGGTGCAGAAGTAACTAATTTACAAATTGGCGATCGCGTCATTGGTGATAATCAATATCCACACTCTGGGGTAGTAGGTATTTTGCCCGGTGTACCCACTAATCAAGCCTCCAAAGAATACCAAGTTTTTCATCAGGTCAAATTACTAAAAATCCCTCCCCAAATGCCGGATGAAATAGCGGCTGGTTTTAGCATTGGCGCTCAAACCACTTATAGTATGATTCGCAAACTAAATATTCAACCAGGCTCTAATATTTTAGTTACTGCTGGTAAATCTAATACTTCTTTGTTTGCCATCGCCGCTCTGCAAAAATATCAAGTCAACGTCTATGTCACTTCCACTTCATGGGGTTTTGCCGATAAATTTTCTGATTTAGGGGTTAAACAATTCATTCCTGTTAATCTGAACACAGAAAAATTAATCCCCCCGGAAATTCCTGGTTTTGATTGTATTATAGATCCTTTCTTTGACCTGCATATCGGCAAATTAATTAATAATTTAGTGGATGGCGGTAGATATATAACCTGTGGTTTGTATCATCAGTTTTTTGACCCTAGTTTTGAGTATCGAGGATTAACACTTAGCGAAATTATGACAACAGTCTTGGTAAAAAATCTTCAAATTATTGGTAATTGTATCGGTCAAACTGAAGACTTAGCCAATGCCGTGCAAGATTATCTAAACGGTCAATTACCTGTAGCCATTGATTCAGTTTGGAGTGACACCCAAATTTCAGAATTTTTTACCAGAACTTATCATGCCAAAGACAGATTTGGCAAAGTTGTTTATCGCTACAACTGAGCAATTGACATACTCGACGATGAGTAGCAATTCATGAATCAATCATTAATCAATCATTAATCACCAAATGCAATTAACTAATATGGATCTCATTACTTCAATTGTTCGTAAAGCCGCCACACTGTCAGAGCGTATCGACCACAGTTTAGTTTTCCCCCAGCAACCATTAGATACAGAACAAGCAGAAAAGCGTTTAGCTTCTTGGTGTCAAATTGTCTCCAAGGGGGATAGTAGCAAATTTGAACGGCGTTTAGCTTGGGATGGGTGGGAGTTAGACAAGATTCGTTGTTGCTTGGATGATATAGATCACAATCAACCCGAAACTCTACCCCCGTGGGCGGACACTCTCAATCAATTGCTACAAGTAGCAAAAACCACCAATGCAGAGGAACTATTTGCACCTCAGCCCTACTTAAATCCAGAAGAACCTATTCCCTTTGAGCATTTCTATTTTCCCTTTGTGCAAGTTGCTTGGACCCAGCTAAATAATTCAGTAGGTACACATTGGCAATTACTAGCCGATTCAGCCCAACTTCCTTTACAACGGAATCTTGTGAATCGTTTGGCTACTATTGCTGCTGTAACTTTGTTGGAAGAATTTACTCAATTCCGTTCCTCAAGTAACTCTACACGAGATTTTCTCTTGCTGCACTTGAGAGGGCGTTATCGCCAAGAAAAATACCAAGAATTTATCAAAAAGTTATTTGCAGACGGTTTAGTGGCATTTTTTCAAGAGTATAGTGTGTTAGCACGACTACTAGCCCAAACCATTGATTTTTGGGTAGAATCCATGGCAGAGTTTATTCACAGACTGGCTGCAGACTACCCAGAAATTGAAAAAAGTTTTGCCAATCATCAACCTTTAGGGCAAGTTGTAGATTTAGCTGCTGGCTTATCAGATCCTCATAATCGGGGAAGAAGTGTCATTTCCCTCACCTTTGAGCAAGGAATGCAACTCATCTATAAACCCAAAACTTTAGTTTTAGATGTTACTTTTTACCGTTTGATAGATTGGTATAATAATCATTCTGTAAATTTACCTCTGAAAGTGATCAAAACACTCAATCGTCAAACCTATGGCTGGGTAGAGTATATTTCATTTCAAGACTGTCAAACACAAGCAGATGCAGAGAAATTTTACCAAAGAATGGGGATGTTAATGTGTTTGGTTTATGTTCTGGAAGGAACAGATTGCCATCTTGAAAATTTAGTGGCTCATGCTGAACATCCGGTATTAATAGATTTAGAAACTCTATTACAACACCGATTCAAGATTTTTGCGTCTTTAGAAGAAAGCCAACTAAAAATCACTGAATCAGTTTTGCGGACAGCCATGCTTCCCACACATATGTTTCCTAACGCGGGTATTGATCTGTATCCGAAAAATTTTGATATGAGTGGTATTGGTGGAGTCCACGACCAGGAGTTAGATACTCTAACTTTAGCAGATATTAACACAGATGGGATGCGGCTTGACCAGCATAGAGTCGCCATTAAAAATGTCAACTCCCCAACTTGTCAAGGAAATCCCATCTTTCCCCATGACTATTTAGAAAATATCCTCAATGGATTTGAAGATATGTATCGCTTTCTGATCACATATCACCAAGATTTGCTCACCAGTGAGAGTTGTTTAACAGACTTAAACCAGCAAAAAGTCCGTCTTGTATTTCGTAATACATCCACCTACGCTAAGATTTTGCAAAAATCCTATTGCTCAATGTTCTTACGTTGTGGCATTGATCACAGCATCATCCTGGAGCTTCTCAGTCGCGCTTTTTTAGTCGGCGAGGAAAAACCTGTGTTTTGGCCGGTTTTAAAGGCTGAATTACAGGCAATGGAACAAAACGACATACCTTTTTTTGTGGTTGACTCATCTAGTGATGGTTTAATTTTACCTAACGATACAATTGTGCCAGAAGTCTTTACAGCACCTAGTTTTCAACTCATGCTACAAAGACTGAAAACTTTAAACGAAGCTAACTTAACTGAGCAAATGGATATCATCCGAAAATCTCTATCTTCCCGGTTTCAACTTGATCTCCAGGCTACAGAGTCCTAGTTTCAATCCATTGCGCCTAAAAATTTCAAAGCCTCTCTTTGCATATCTGTTAAACCTTTCGCGTCTTTGATGCACATTTGTTCATAGGGTCGCTTTGCTCTCAATATCTGTAGACATTTTCCGGTGGAAATATCCCACAGTCTGATAGTTTCATCTTGTCCGCCGCTAACTAAAATCTGTCCATCGGGACTAAAGGCCACAGACCACACCCAACTTTGATGGGCTGGTATTGTCAACTGACATTGACTGGTATTTAAATTCCACAGCTTGACGGTTTCGTCACAACTACCACTAGCTAAAATGTTTCCTTGGGGGCTAAATGCTACTGACTGCACCCAACTAGTATGTCCCCACAAGGTTTTTAAACATTCTCCCGTGGCAACATCCCAGATGCGAATGGTACAATCACAACCGGCACTGGCTAAAAGTTGGCCATCAGGACTAAAAGATATTCCTTGTACCCAGCTAGTATGTCCCCGGAGGGTGTGTATACAGTTACCAGTGGTAATATCCCACAGTTTAATGGTTTTGTCTTCAGAAGCACTGGCTAAGGTAACTTGATCAGGGCTAAATTCCACAGACCACAACCAACCTTCATGTCCCTGTAGAGTTTTTAGACAGTTGCCGGTGATCATGTCCCATAATTTCACAGTGTAATCACCACTGCAACTGGCTAGGGTCAGTCCATTGCAACTAAAGGCCACTGAACGAATCCAACGTTTATGTCCCTGGAAGGTCTTGAGACATTGACCAGTATTCACATCCCAAAGCTTGATGCTGTAGTCACTGCTACCACTAGCTAGATATTTACCATCAGGACTAAAGGCCACAGAGCAGACCCATCCGCGATGTCCTTTTAACACCATCGCTGGGGGTGGAGTTGTTAAAGATTGACCTGTTTCTAGATGCCACAATCGCACGGTTTGATCTTCACTACCACTGGCTAGGGTTTTACCATCGGGACTGAAAGCTACTGACTGAATCCAGCTACCGTAACCTTGCCAAACATCAATACAACTACCTGTACTCACCTCCCACAGTCGCACCGAGCGATCTTCCCCAGATGTGGCTAAAATTGCTCCATTGGGACTAAAGGCTACTGATGTGAGATAACTATTATGACCGTGTAGGTTTTTTACACATTTTCCATCAGTAATACTCCAAAGTCTAACGGTGTGATCACCACTACCACTGGCTACTAGGTTGCCATCAGGACTAAAGGCCACTGATCGCAGTCTTTGGCTGTGTCCTGTGAATGTTCTCCAACATTTGCCAGTATTAGTTTCCCAAATTTTTAGAGTGCGATCGCCACTGCCACTGGCCAACAGTTTACCATCAGGGCTGAAGGCCACACACCGCACCCAACGGCTATGTTCTAATAGGGTGTGTAAACATTCACCCCTATTGACATCCCACAGTTTAACACTTTTATCTTCACTGCCACTGGCAATCAACCTGCCATCAGGGGAAAAAGCAACAGACCAAATAAAATTTTCGTGTCCTTGGAGAACCTGCAAACAGTCACCAGTGTTACTATCCCACAGTCTGATGGTAGCATCACTGCTGCCACTAGCAATGAATTTACCGTCTGGACTAAAGGCCACTGATCGCACTCGCTGGTCATGTCCTGTGAGGGTTTTTAAACAACTGCCGTCAAACATATCCCATAATTTCACAGTATGGTCGCTGCTACCACTACAAAGCATTTTGCCATCGGGACTAAAACTAATGGAATGTACCCAACCTGCGTGTCCTTTGCATTTCAGCACCACCTGACCATTATCAACTTGCCAAAGGTGAATTTCCCCATTGACATCTCCAGTGGCTAATAATTTGCCATTGTCACTAAAAGCTAAACATAAAATGCTAGTTAACTGTTTAGCAAATACCGACTTGCTTAGATCTGCACCAGTAAAGTTAACATTGTGTAGGCTGATTGTTTGTAAACAACCAGACCAAACAGTTAAATCAGAGAAGTCATAGCCAGTGAGTTCAACTTGCAAATGAGATAAAATATTAATAATATTACCAGTTGCATATCCCGGTTCTAAGGAAATTTTCTGCCGCAGATTGACCAGAACTGTTTGTAACTTCGTTTCAACTTTGTTGACAGTTTTATACAAAGTTAGCAGCCTCTCTGCTAAAGGTCTAATAAATAGCTGAATTTGTCCTTGTCTCACATACTCTTTTGCATCTGATTTTACTAGCGGGTATTGATTTAATAAAAGTATATTTTCCCTTTCTATTTCCGCTAAAATCTCCTCAATAAGCTTGTTTTGTAAATATTCTTTGACAACAGGCTGTAGGAAGAACTTTTTGTCTTTTTTCTCCAAAAGAGAACGATGCAGTAATGACCGAATAGTTCTATTAATCATTGGTGTGGGAATTTCTGGGATATACCACGATCTCAATCCACTTTCATCAAATTGTTCAGATTCTAAAGTTAACCAATATAAAAAATTTTTTTCTGCCAAAGGCAAGCGATTAAATTGTTGTTCTAAAACCTCGTTAATTTCTCCTGGTATAAATAAATTACTTCTCAGCAACTCGGAAACATTGCCATTGTATAAATCCCTGGCGATGGATGCAATGATTTTTAAAGCTAAAGGATTACCACTATATTTTTTGAGTAATTCCTGTAAACATTCTTCCGACTCTAAAAAACAACCTTTTAGTTGTAATATTTGCACTGCTGCCTCAGCAGTTAATCCCGCTAAATTTAAACAGCGCACAGGTGATGTTTCTCCCTGCATCAAGCTAATTTCTTGGGTTTTTTCTCTTGTGGTTAATAACAAACAACTATTATGCTGGCATTGTCCTAAACCTTGAAAAAATGTTTTATAATTTTCATAGCCTGTTTGATATTCACCTGCTAACACCCCACTTTTGAAAATGCTCTCAGCATTATCTAGTATTAATAAACATTTTTTCTGTTTGAGAATTTGCATCAAATGGGAAATTTGCTCCTCAAGTCTGATGGGTAAGTTGTTTTCTTCTCCTCGGTTCAAGAATTTCAGGATATCGCGTATTAATTGTTGTAAAGGAGGGGATGAAACGAGCGATCGCCACATTAAATATTCAAATTGATGTTGAATTTGTTGCCCTAACTTAACGCTCAGGTGAGTTTTACCAATACCCCCCATTCCTTGCAACACCACCAAACGACAACCATCACCCACTATCCATTTTTCCAGGGTTGCCAATTCCTCAGTGCGATTATAAAAAACCGTAACATCAGGCACATCTCCCCAGTCTTGGTATGTCCTCATCTTCTCTGATGAGTTTTGTTTGGGGGTAACTACTGAATTTTTATCTGCTTGATGCCATTTTCTTTCCAAAGCTGAACGAAAACTGCTTTTACTGACTTTTTCACCACAAACCTCTGATAGCAGTTGCCATAACTTTGGACCGATATCTTGCTTAAGGTAATTGACTGAGTAACCGTGGGTTTGGGCGATGTCATGGTAGCGTAGGTGCGGGTCTGACCAAGACGAATGCAAAAGCATTCTTTGCAAATCGCTGAGATGCTTACCTGTTTTCTCAAACACCAAGGTGTCAACCAAGGCTAAGGCTTGTTGAATATCCATAAGTCCATAAGTGGTAGATTGATCATCCTGATTGAAGTAACTGCACCGTTGTGAATATATGGAAATTAAAACTAGGGGTAGTTGAATTTCCAGTTAACCCTGATACTTATATGTTAAATAATCTTACCACAAGTCAAAATACAGGCTAGACAATGGTTTTCATATTAATGTTAAGATTTCCTGTAATATTTGGTGTTTCTTTTTTTTGAGAAAAATTTAAAAGTCGGAACATAACAGTAAATAATTAGGTCTTACAATCAGTGATTAAATCATTAAAAACCTGCTGTCATCAGTAGTAAAGTTGTTCAGCAAGTCCTATATAACCTATGAAAAATAAACTTTGGAGAGGATTTTTGTTAGCTGGGTTCCTCTGTCTATCCTTAGATTTGGTCAGTCAGACTCAGACACTAGCAAATGATTACGGTGTTCACGCAGCACAGCAAAGTTCAACTTATGACCAATATATGCAGCTTGGTTATACACAAACTATACGGAGAAACTATCGCAGGGCTTTAGGATATTTCCAGCAGGCGCTGAAGGTACGTCCTGATGATCAGGATGCCAAAGCTGCCATTAGGAATGTCAGTAATTACATTGAGCAAAGCAGCAGTTTAATTAGCTTTTCTCCCGGTAGACCAGGGAGACGGAGAGGGGCTGCATCCAGGGGAAGTTGTTTCTTAAATAGCCAGTATGCAGTTCCCCTTGTACCCACCGACTACGAAGCGCAACTAACAACATCACAGCATCCCACATTTTTGTTCTACGTTCCTGAAACTGCTCAACCAATACAAGGACTAGAATTTGTGTTGCGGGAGGAGGAAAGTATTGAAACTGTGTATAGAAAAACTTTTAAACCTGTTCAACAAGGGGGTATTGTCAGTATTACCATACCTAGTGATGAGCCATCATTAAAAGCGGGCAAAAAATATATTTGGGGGTTTTCGATGATCTGCGATTTTCTGAATCGTGATCAAGATTTGTATGAAGAAGGTCAAATCGAGTTAATAGAAAATGAAAACCTCTCCTCTCAAATACAGCAAACAACTCAACCTTTAGACAAGGCAATGCTTTATGCAGCAGCAGGATTATGGGAAAATACTCTAAGTGTTTTGGTTAACTTACGCCGCGATCGCCCCAATGATTCCCAGGTGGAGAAATATTGGCAGGATTTATTGAAATCAGTGGACCTGAAAGAAGTCGCTCAAGAGCCGCTATTGCCTTGTTGTACTTCCCCAAATTAACCAAAATTCTCGTTGCTCCTAACAAGCAGCGCGGTAACGGTTCCCACTACCATGGACTACCTACCATAGTAAATGCAGCCCAATAATAGGGATGGGTTAACTTCATATCCGGTGCTGTAACACTCTCAGCAGGTAAAGGTAATCCGGGGGATGATTCTAAACCCCGGACTTGAGTATCCTGGATATAAATCTGTCCTCGAGCCATAGCCACTTGCGCCTCTCTCAGCGCCTCTGCACGTATAGGAGCAGTTTTGAGAGATTCATAAAATCTGGTCATAAATGCCGCCGTACTGGCATCATTTACCGCCCATAAACTGGCAATAGAAGTTTTTACCCCTGCTAATACAGCTAAACCTGCAAACCCAATTTCCACTTCTTCATCACCTAAAGCAGTTCTGCAAGCACTCAGCACCAACATTTCCACAGGCGGGTCATTCAATCTTAATTGACGTAATTGATTTAAACGCAATTTGTCATTCCATAACTGAATATAGGAATTGCTCAACGGACCGGGGATAAAATCAGCATGAGTTGCTAAGTGAATGATCCCCAAGGGTTGTTGGCGACGAATCATTTTGAGATTATCTAAAGTCGCTTGCTGATCTAACAATAATTTCCCTGACCTTAGTTTAGAGACTAGAGTTGATAACTCAAAAGGAACTGCTGGTAATGGTTGTTGTCCCTGAGTGCTTTGAGAAACTCCCACAGCTAAAACTGGAGAGTTTTTAATGTCACTATAACGGGTATTTGTTAAACTCAGACTAGGCATTAAGCCAACACTATATTTTTCTACCAGAAACTGTTTACCATCATGAAGCGCCACTAAGGGAGTTGTACGTAAGCCAACATCTGATATAAAGACTAAATTATTAATGCCCTTTGCCTGTAAATCTGCCTCCAAATCTGCAATGATCCAATTATAAAGTTGCTGAGATGGCTTTAAGTAACCAGTACCCCGGCGGTTTTGAGGATTGACGACTTGATTACGAAATTCTTGAGCTAGTTGCAAAACTTTAGCTTTAGTTGCTCCGGTAATGCGTTTGCGGATGGGGTCGCCTTGACCAGTGACCAGTAATATTTCTAACTCATCCTGATCACTCTCAGCTATGCTATTCAATGCTGCTGTAGATTTGTTGTTTTTAGTATCAGTGTTTTGTACAATTTCCACAGGTACAAAATTGAGGTATATTAGTGCAGGTTTTATACCTGTTGATTTTTCTAAACTGCGGAGAACATCAGTAGTATCTTGTAATGTTTTGATTTCAGGTGACGGTACACCTAAGAAGTTAGCAACATCCTGGCTAAATTGACCTTCTAAATTCTGCAAGTCTTGGGAGACACTAGCACCAAGGCTAGTTAAGTTATTACTAATTGCTTGTTCGACCTTTTGGACAATCTCACTATTTTCTTTTACTGATGTACTTCCAGATATACTTGATTGTGTACTAATTGCTTGTTCGACCTTTTGGACAATCTGACCGTTTTCTTTAGGTATCGGTGGTTCCGGTGGTGTGGGTTTGGGTTTGGGAGTAATGTTGATGGATACTGGTGCTGAGGAGTCAGAAACACCATCGCTGGCTATGATCTCAAAAGCGGGAATATTTTGACCGCTTGTATCTACTGGCGGCTTGTAAACTAAAACCGTGTCTGATGCAAGGGTTGTTTCCCTGGTGACTGGTGTACCATCCTCCAAAGTCACAGTTCCGGATAAATTATCTAAACCAATAGTGAAATTATCTCTATCAACATCATTGACAGACACACTGAGGTCACTAAACTTAAATGTTACAGATTGGTTTTCTTCTGTGGTTGGTAACTGTGAATTTGCTGTTATGGTGGGTGGACTATTAGTGGAAATAATGGCAATATTGCTGGGAGTAGTGTCAGCATTTCCGCCATTTGGTAATACAGGAAATTCGGAAGTTGGTGTAATCTCAGAAATTCCGGTGTTAATGTTTCCTTGTGTCCCATTCAGGCTAGAATCACCAACAACAAATGGCAAATTATCCGCCCCTCCATCATGTTGGATTGTTACAGAACCTGCTTCCGTTACTGCACTGCTAATAATTGTATCATTAGTATCTAAAACTCCTAATGCTCTGACTACACCATTGGCCAGAAGGCTTACATCACCACCATACGCAGCAAGACTATTAAAAGAAATGGCTGAGGTATTGATAGTTCCTGTGACAATATTACCGGAGTTATTAACTTGAAAATTCACCACGCCACTTTTAGCAGTTTCTAATGCTCTGGTTGAAGAATCAATATCGCCCGTGTTGATGTTGCTTCCAGATATTAAGGTGATATTTCCGGCTGTAGCAGCACTCAATTCGCTTTCTGCAAAAGAATTAATTGAACCGATGTTAATATTTCCTCCTGCTTCTAAAGTGACATTTCCACCTGTGGAGTCACCATAATTACTGGCTGCGGAAGAATCAATAGCCTTGATGTCAATATTTCCGCCAGATTTAATATTTACTATGCCGCCTGTGGCTGTTTGTTGAGAAGAACTAGAATCATTTCTGGTAAAAGTGTTAATTATACCTGTTTTCAAATTACCTCCAGCTGTTAACTCAACTCCACCACTGGCAATCAAAGATGATAATATGTCAATATTGCCATCGCTGACGAATGTTAGTTGACCACCACTAACAAAAGGTGTTTGACCTAAATTGTCTATTGTAAAAACATCAATGCCTTGATTGCCTTGAATGTAAAAATTACCGCCCGCATTAGCACTAAAAAAATTTGCCGAACTGTCACGAACTGTGATGATATTTCCCGCTAATAACGATAGGTTACCTGTTGTGGAAATTTGGCTGGCTGGTAATGTCAAATTACGGTTAGCGCTGATGGTAGCGGTGTTAGCAGTTGCTTTGTTGACTACAACATCACCGTTTTCTACTTTTAAGCCTGTGTCAGTTAGTTTTACACAGGACTTACGCAACTGGCACAGGCGATCGCTAGAATATAGTATTATTGTAATATAATAAATAACATAACTGGCACAATCAGTCTCGGTGCGGCGGAAGCGTCGCGCCGAGACTAAACTCCAGTAAAAAGCCAATTTTGCAATTATTAAAATATATTTTTAATCGCCAAGACCATAAATAATAAAAATCCGATTATTCCTGACATGGTAAAATAATCAATCCCATGAATTATCAATTCTGATTTAATATGAAATTTACGAAATTAGATTATTGCCAATATTTGCTAAGTAGCCAAATCAATTATACTATTACTAACTTGGCAGAGCATTTAGAAAATATTAGTCATGACAAAATTAACTACTTTTTAAAAAAAGAAAAATTAACACCTCGTTTACTTTGGGATAATGTTAAAGATGTAATTATGACTGATGATAACGGTTACGTTATATTTGATGATAGCGTCTTAGATAAAAGGTATTCTGAAAAAATTGAAATAGTCAGGAG
>NZ_JANQDH010000024.1 GCF_029891735.1 Chrysosporum bergii ANA360D | reverse complement strand
TTCGATCGCTAGTAATTCAATACCAACTAAAGAAACACGCGCCCAAGCATCTACAACGATACCTTTGTCTAGGATTCTATCAATAACTTCTGCCAAGCTGGAGGAAGAGTTGGTTTTTTCGACTGCCATGTGTTTAACCTCGATTTGTTGTCAAGTTTGTTTCTAGGTAGCAAAAGCATACTTTGCTTTTGTTCGCCTGGAACAATGTATACCATAAACATTTATTTGAAAGCAATACCTTTACAAAAAATTTTTTCTAGCACGTAATATTTTTATAACTCTTTATGTTGCAATAATTTTAACTAGTAAATTTAAGAGTTGTTACATCTTGTGTAATAAAGCGGAAACATACTTGACAAGAGATGGAGAGTATGAAACAAAACCCAGGAGACCCCCTGGACTCATCACTCTAAATCAGCAATGCCAAAAAAAGCATTGTGGTAGGGGCTTATTGCAATACCTATAAATAAAATGGTGGATCATGGCAACTCATGTGATCAAAATCAGCCATGCCAAAACTCTTCAGACCGCCTCTCAACCTCTTTGACCTTTGGCCAAGTTTTTAAATTTGGTGAACTGTGGATCAAATAAAAGCTTAACATTGCCTGTGGGTCCGTTACGGTGTTTAGCTATGATTACTTCGGCAATTCCCCGATCAGGACTGTCAGGATTGTAATAATCATCGCGGTATAACATGACAACTAAGTCTGCATCTTGCTCAATACTGCCACTTTCTCTCAAATCCGATAACATAGGGCGCTTGTTAGTACGTGCTTCTACACCGCGACTTAATTGAGATAGGGCAATGACCGGTACACACAATTCCCGAGCCAGACCCTTCAGGGAACGGGTAATCCTGGATAATTCTTGGACACGGTTATCACCAGCACCTTCCATTAATTGTAAATAATCTATGACGATTAATCCTAATTCTGTTCCTTGTTCTGCTTGCAGCCTTCTGGCCTGACTACGCATTTGGGTGATGGTAATATTAGCTGTGTCATCAATAAAAATGGGTATATCGGAAAGCTTATCAATAGCACGGCTTAAAGGTTCCCATTGTGTTTGACTAATGCGCCCACTGCGGAGATAACTGGTTTCAATTCCCGCTTCACTAGCCAATATTCTCTGCACCAGCTGTTCTTTAGACATTTCTAAACTGAAAAAGGCAACCGGTAATTTATAACTGGCTGCGATATTATGAGCGAGATTGAGACAAAATGCCGTTTTCCCCATTGATGGTCTGCCGGCGATAATAATCAAGTCGGAACGCTGAAAACCACTGGTTAAGGAATCTAAATCATAAAACCCACAAGGAATTCCCGGTAGGGCGATGCCTTGGTGACGAGTTTCAATATCTTGAAAGGTATTAATCAGTGTGTCAGAAATATGAGTTAAACCTGAGTGGGGACGTTCTTGAGTAACGCCAAAAACTTTCTGTTCTGCTTGGTCTAAGACTGTTGGTAATTCCGTTTCTGTCTCGTAACCAAGATGGACGATTTCATTACCGGCTTTAATTAACTGCCGTCGCAGGTACTTTTCCATCACTAAACCTGCTAAGGCATCAATGTTAACTGCTGATACTGTGCGGTCTACGAGACTAGCTAATTTATTTCTTCCACCAATGCGGGAAAGGATGTCGTGATCTTCTAACCAACTGGTGACTGAGAGTAAGTCTGTGGGTTTACCTTGGGCGTGGAGGCGCAGGGCTGCTTGATAAATATCTTTGTGAGCGCTAATATAAAAGGCTATGGGTAATAGGCGATCGCTCACTCGCCCAATGGCTTCTGGATCTAGTAATATTCCCCCCAAAATCGCTTCTTCTGCTTCAATATTTTGGGGTGGTAGGCGATTGCCACCATTACCTTGAAAAATTATTTCTTCAGACATAAGCGATTTTAGTTGCGAAATTCTGAGTCTTGGCGTTTGCTATTATCCTTATACTCGAAAATTTAGCGGAAGGTGCCATAGCAGTAAACTTGCCCAAAAAAACTACCAACTAACAAGCCCTAGCCTATGCTGATTCAAAAAATTACTATTTTAGCTTTCCCCGGTCTCAAGACACGGGGACTCCAATTCAGCAATGTTGACCCAAGTATAACTGAGGATTTAGCAATACTTTCCGTTAGCTGCCTACAACTTCAATGTTGATTTGAGCCGTGACATCAGAATGTAGCTTGATTTCGGCTTGATAAGTGCCGATATGGTTAATATCGGGGATGGTGATACCACGGCGATCAATTTCTTGACTGGTGGCCGCCTGAATTGCATCTGCCACATCTTGGGTGGTGACTGTACCAAAAATTGCTTCGTTTTCACCAAGGGGTTTAGAAATTTGCAAACTGCCAATTTTTTCTAAAGCTGCTTTTTGCTCTAAGGCTTGTTGACGCAGTTCTAATTGGCGTTGGCGCTCTTTCTCGCGACGGCGTTCTACTTGTTTGAGAATACCGGGAGTGGCATGGGTTGCCAAGTTCTGGGGAATGAGATAATTACGAGCATAGCCTGGAGCTACGTCTACTAAGTCGCCTGATTTTCCCAGCTTGCTAATATCTTGATTTAAAACTAACTGTACACGTTTCGGCATTGTTGTTTTTTCCTGTAAAATCTGATTAACTAGGGTATAGAGAGCATATCTCCCATAAATGTGGCTTGATCTTCAGGAGCTTTGCCACACCCTAAAGCTTATAGATTTTAGCGAATTCAGTGGCGCGATCGCAACTATTTTAGTGAAGTTAATTGAGAACAAGTGGCTATTATATGCTTATGCAGGGTGCAGAATGTGGGATAGTCTATTGGCAAGCTTCATAACCCACTTCATTTCATCAGTCCATCCTTAAAGTTACGATATCTCAGCTTCATGTTGCTGAATTTTTTGTTGAAAAAACTCATGCTAGTTTTTTGCCAACGCATTAACTGACTCTCAGCTTTAAAGCTTTTTGGTCTTTCCTCTGGTGAGTTTAAGTAGCGATAGTGTAAAAACACATCTCGATATGGAATATCCATATCTTCGCCGCTGCAAAGTCGCGTAAATTTTGATGCTCCTATACTCATATAGTGTAAATATGTCAGTCGGCGTTGTTTGTCGTATAAAACGTTATCTACCAGATCAAATTGAGAACGCCAGTGAGTACCGGTTACCTGATCCGGGTCATGATAAGCAAAGTTATAGTATGAAATGCCACTCTGCAACACCATATAGTTAAATAAAGATTGGTCTGGCCCCCCCAAAGCCATCACTTCAGCCTCACCAGCCTTTAATTTTTCCAAGAGACTTGCTAACATTTCCCTAGAGAAAATATGTTTTTTTGTGGCAAACCAACCCGCACAAAAAACCTTATTCTGCAAATTTTCATCAGAAAACACTTGTTGCAAAAGCTCTTGTGGACCATCGAAAATATATTTTAGCTCCGATTTATACTGAAAATCATGTACTACCCAGTCAAAACTGTCTAACTTTTCATAAATGTAGTCTATAGGACCCATTAATAGAGTATCTGCATCAAAATAAATAAACTTATCAAAAGCACCATCTAAACCGCAGAGTTTGCGGTGCATTGGTAAACGATACAGTTCCGACAAGCCCCGTTTTCGCCATGTGGTTTGCGCCCTTGGGTAGTTTTTCCATACCTGGGTGGTAAAATCATCCCAATAAGCTAGGGAATCCGATTCTTCAAACATTGTGACATAATCCCTACAGGCCACCTCTGCCCGCACCTTCTCTAGCCGTTGATCATAGGGAATTACACAAACAGGAATTTGCCTACCAGCATTAACTTCGATACTGTTAAGCAAAGCAACTAATTGGTCATAAACAACATCATTAGCCAGAGTGTAAATACCGTTAATCATGGGTATAGTCCTATAGATTAAGTACGAAAATTGATCAAGCTGAATAAACGGCTAGTTAACTTAGATATCACAGCCAATTTACCTTGATGAAGGTAACGATAGTGTTGCCATAATTCCCAATACGGGCTACCAATTTTCATTTTTATACCTGCCCAGTGGAGATATTTTAACTTTTTTTCTTGATCATATAGGACGTAATCTCGCTGTTGAAAATTGGGAGAATTAGCCCAACTACCAGCACCTCCTCCTGGAATTTTCACCAGATTATCACGTTTATCAATTAACTTGAGAATCAGGTAATTGAGAATTGGCTGATCTGTGACTCCTTGTGAAAAATCAAAATATTGGCGATGATTAGCACATTGTTGCAATACTTCATCCATTTGTTGAGCGGTAATAGTTCCTTTTTTTGAACCCCAAAAGCCGCTATTAAATACATCTTCTAGTTGTGCATCTGTAAAAATTTTCTGCTCTTTTACCACAGGGGAAAAGATATTTCTCAGCTTGTCATTTGCATGATGATAATCACAACAGAAAAAATCAACTTCTGCTAGTTTTTCTAGATTATCGGCTATTTTCTCAAAAACTACAATATCAGTATCAATATAAATAAACTCATCTAAAGGACCGAACCATGCTACCAATTTACGCATTTTATTGGGTAAAGCCAGGAAATCTCGAGGGAAAATTTCACCTATACGTTGAGTGAATTTGTCGATGAGTTGTAAATCTGGGAAAACTTTGACATTGTGTAAGGTTCCCAGTGTATCCGCTACTTGGTGATAATTATCATTAAAAGGTATGAGATAAACTTCAATTTCTTGGTCATAGAGACGAATACTATTGAGCAAGGCAATGGCATTATCAATAACCCGGTCATTGGCAACAATATAAATTCCCCTAATCATAAATTATCCTTTAATTAGCTTAAATTTGCGCAAAGCCCGCATCAGTAAATTTGGTGATGATGAGCGGGAGTAACTCTGGGGAGGATTTTTAAACACTGGGCGCTGCTGTGGTTCATGCAGATAGCGATAGTAGAGAAATAAATCCCGATAGGGAAAATCAATATTTTCTCCAGCACACACTGCTTGATTAATTTTAGGAGGAATACCAATGTAATGGAGGTAAGTTAGTCGATTACCTTTATCATACAGAATATGGTCTCGTTCTTCAAAGTGCTTTGATGTGGCACAACATCCCGTCACTTCACTACTCGGCAGTTGTTGTGCAAAGTTATAAATAGGGAGATGACAACGCATGACCATATAGTTGAGCAAAGGTTGCTCACCAGCACCGCTATATAAAATTTCTTTTTCACCACTTTGTAAATTAGATATGAGCCAATTTCTTGTTTCTTCGTTAAATATTCCCCCTTTTGCACCATAGAATCCTGAACAAAATATTTCTGTATCTATCCTTTCTTGGGGAAAAACTTCCAGTAACTTAGTACAATTAACATTGTAAATTTTACTAACATCCTTGAATTGAAAATCGTAGACGATAAAATCATAGTGATCTAGCTTGGCAAATACTGGTGCAAGTGAGTTCATCACCAGAGTATCAGCATCTAAATAAATAAACTTATCAAATGGTCCGTCAAAAGCACAAAAACGACGGTGAGCGCCATAAAGGCGGAACTTACTCCGATTCAATCTTTCTGGTGCTGCCGCCAGCATAAATTGATCCCAGCTATTGATGGATTCTTGATTATCGTACAGAAATACATTGGGACGCTTGGTTATTTCTTCAGTAATTCGCTGGGTCTGATCATCAAAGGGATAAATACAAACAGGAGTGTCTTTTCCTAAGAAAACATCAATACTGTTGAGCAAAGCTACCAGTTGATCAAAAACATAATCATTGGCTAGAGTGCAAATACCATTCATAATTTTTATGATTGTTGAGCAACAAATTCTGATAACCAGTTAAGCAGATTTAGTTTATGTAAAATAATTTGCCTAGCTTCAGCGATCGCATCTTTAGCAGTATACCAAGCATCGGGTGTAGCTGTTACTTCTTGGATATAAGCAATACCTTTTTCATCCAAACTAGGCAACCGTAAAAAACTACCTGGTGGCAATAGCTGATCAGCCGCAGGTCCACCATAATAAATTGGCAAACACCAAGCCAACAAAGAATCCCATAATTTTTCACTCACATACCAACTATTTTCAGTGTAATTTTCAATGGCAAGATTGTAATAGTAAGGAGCCATACCATACCATTTATTGCCCAACTCACCCGAATTTTTTGACCATGAAGGCAAATTGCGCCCGTACAAATCAAATTTAATTTCCCGGGACTGTAGGGACTGCAAAAAATCTAACCTCTGGCGATGGTTGACTGTACGATTAATGCCAGAGGTTATCCAACTACAAGAGTAAACCTTTTCAGGGTGTGGCATTTCATTTAATTCTCTAAATGAGTTACCATGATACCAAATCGCAGGCATATAGTCAGGATGGGGCGCAAAGTCATCAGGTCCGGAAATATAACCACAATATTTTTGTGCTTCCTCATAATTACGTTTAGTAATCTCGATAACTTCAGTTAATGGTGGTTCTCGCAAAAGATAAATTATCCGCTCTTGAGGGACACCACGTAAAATAGACTTCATGTCTAACTGAGGTTTTTGCGGTTTTTGACGTAAATTTTGCCACCAAGTTTTGGGTTGGGTCCGTTTAGGAAAGTCAAACTGATACATCAGCAGAAAATCTGGTTTTGTTCCCAGCGCCTGCATTTGTATATTGCCCCAAATGCCAAAGTGATGGGGAGTTTGTTGCCACAGCCAATCCCTTCTTTTATCAAGATTTGCATAGCTGCTAATCATGCCAATGGTTTTGAGACTCATTTTACCCATTAGATAAGAGGTTTAATATCTGAGAGTAGTACCAATGATTGCGTTGGCGACTTTCATCAAGACTTTCAGGATAAACTCTACAGTGTTTGAGATAATCTTGCCAATTATCCATCTGACAGAAAAACTTGTTTTCATAACGAAACTCAAACAATGTTTTATTAAACAGTGACAGTTTGACTTTCTGCTGTACCCATTTTTGAATGGGAAATATTCCCGGAGGATGTTTGAGTGTATAGAATTTGCTGCTAAATGGAAAAGATAAAACTTTTCTCCCTAGTAGTGTACCCCAATATGCCCCATGATATGAACTAGTTAATATAGTTTCCCCGGAACCCAAAAAATCCAAAATTTCCTCAATATCTTGATTATTATTAGTCAGGTGAGGAAAGTTACCAATTTTGATTTGAAATTTTTTATGGGAAAAAACCACAAATTCATGTTTGATATCCCGCTTTTTATCAAATCCTGGGTGCATACAGCTAGGGCAAGCTACCCAATTATATTTACAGTTAACATCGCGAATCCCAACCAAATCAAAATTAGTCAGATACTGAGAATAATTAAAATTATCTAACTCTTGATGAGTAAAATTACCGCCATAAATCTGCTGACCAATTCCCCAAGCAATTAATTTTGTATTTGCTTTAGATGCAGTTAATTTTGTAAAGGAATGTAAAAATGGTTGATATAACAGTCCACCTCCGCCTAGGATAAGATGTTTACCTCTGATTTCATCATCACTGATGGTTCGGATATCGGCTTGTTCTACAGTATAGCCAGGAAAAGTAAAATACTTAGTGGGTGCAGAAAATAAATCTCCGATATTTGTGTAATCAATCACATGGTAATTAACAATTGATTTCATGACTTAGATGTGAGTTTTGTTGCTTGTGTGTCAAAGTAAGAGGTAACAAGATCATTTATTTCTGAGGTAAACCTCTGGGTAGAAAATAAATTTCTTTGGGTAGTCAAAGATTGCAGCAGTTTGTTTTGTTTTTCTGAACTACTTAAAACATTAATAATTTTTTCTACAGCTTCCTCTTCCTGATCAAAAAATAATTCTTGAAGATTCTCGCCTACAATTTCCACCTGTCCGCCTTCACTTCTCACAAAAGGAATAGCACCAGCTTTGACCATTTCCGCAATAGAGATGCCAAAAGGTTCTTTTTTAAAGTGAATACCGTACTTACATTTAGCCAGAACTTCAATATATTCTTGATAGGGAAGATTTTGATGTAAAGTTATCCAAGATGAGTTTTCTTGCACCATCTTTTTCACTAAATTAGTGTATTTCCATTCATAAAAACTACCACCTCCCCCGGTGATATGTAGTTGAATATCAAAGCCTCTTTCACGAACCAGCTTGAGAATTTTAATAATTTTATGAGGCTGTTTAGGTTCTGCTATTCTCCCGCTACAAATAAAGGCATTTTCTTTCTCGCTCCAAGGTATATTAGGGGTATCTATCACCACAGGAGGATATACGACATTAGCAGAAATACCATAGTGTTTCTTAATATGACCTGCTACACAGTAGGAATTAGTAATAGATATATTGCTAACTAGTTGTTCCTGAGAAAAACCAGATATTTTTCTATGAAAAGCTTTGCCCTCAATAACTTTTATCCAATGTATATATTGGATTCCAGGTTGACCCATATCCGTGGCATTATAGGCAGATATTACTAAATCATATTCGTGACTATGTTGCTTAAACACGCGAATTAATAGATGAATAAATAGGGTATTAATATCCTGACTTTTTGCCATGATTATATAGCAAAGCACATCTAAAAATTTGGGAAGAATGGTTTTAAGTTTAATATTTTCCTTTGATATACTTGTTCCATACATGGAATTGAGTTGTTCAAGTTGAATATTACCAAGGGTAAATAATGTGATCTCATGGTTATCTTTTAACGCCTGGATCATCCACAATCCCACAGCTTCTGCACCACCTCCCATGAAACATGGGTAATAAATAGCTATTTTTTTCATCATTAAATATCCTCTTATATTTCTGAATTTTTATATTTTAATTTTTTCTAGTGTTTTTAAATGTTCTACTAAGTCCAAAGATAAATGATAAGAATCAGCGAGTAATTTATCTTCTTCTTCATAATTCTCGACTAAATCGTCTGCCAATAAAACTAAAATTTTCAGCATATTATTAATTTTCCCCTCAATTTCCTCGAAAATATATATAAAATTATCATTTACCGGTGACGATTGCCAAATATTTTGTAGTTGAATGCTCTCCTGAAAAACCTCAAGGTTGGTGATAATTCTCAATGTGGATTTATAAGATTCGTTGAGTAATTCATTTCGTTCTTGGGCATCATCTACTAACCCCTCAGTTAATAATCGTAAACAACCAATTACAGAATTAAGTCGCCTGCGAATTTCGTAAGATACGCGAATCAAAATTTGACTATATTGACCAGTCTTGCTGGTTTGTTCACCAAATTGCATGGAGTGGAGGCGGGAGTAGTAACCACCTCTTTTTAAAAGTTCTTCATGGGTTCCTAACTCTACTACACTTCCTTGATCAAATACGGCAATTTGATCAGCTTTTTGGACTGTAGAAAGGCGGTGTGCAATTACTAAAGTGGTGCGATCGCGGCTGAGATTATCTATAGCAGCTTGCACCAAGCGCTCAGAAACAGTATCTAATGCTGAGGTGGCCTCATCTAAAATCAAAATTTCAGGATCTTGTACTAAAGCACGGGCTATGGCTAAACGCTGGCGCTGTCCACCAGATAACATAACACCGCGATCGCCAATCAAGGTATCTAGTCCTTGGGGTAATTTGCTGATAAATTCGTAAGCATTTGCTTGTTTGCTAGCGGCGATAATTTCTTCATCGTTGGACTCTGGTTTTCCATAGGCGATGTTATTTCTTACCGAATCATTAAAAAGAAAGGTATCTTGACTAACAATACCCATACCCCTCCGCAGAGATTTTATGTCTAAATTACGTATATCTACCCCATCAATAGCAATATAGCCAGAGGTAGGATCATAAAATCTTGGTAAAAGATCAGCTAAAGTTGATTTACCAGCACCAGAACTACCCACCAAAGCTAAAGTAGTACCTCGTGGTAAATATAACTCTACATCCTTCAGCACTAATTTATCATTATTAGGGTATGAGAAAGATACATGATTAAAATGTATTCCCTTTTTTAATTTTGTGTAGGGTATATCACCACAAACCATAAAAGGCTTGTTATCCCGCCTTAAAAAGTCAGCTACAACTTCTACACTGGCTGAATTATTGGCAAAGCTACTGCGAAGAGAATTTAACTGGGAAACAAAAGGAAGTAGTCTGAGTATTAGTAACAAATATGTCAATAAAACAGCTGAAAATGAAGCAACTTGCTCCGCAAATAAAGTTTTTCCTATAAAAACAATTAGTATTAAGCATATGACCCCTGCTACTTCAGTGGTTGGCGCAATAATATTGTAATTAACTTGAGATTTAAATTCTGCTGTTTCCCGGTTTTGAATTAGCTCGTTAATTTTGTGATATGTTTTTTCTTCATTGGCAGTAGCCTTAACTAAGCGAATTCCACTGAGTGTTTCTATCAGACTAGATGTCTGAACCTTAGACATTTCTGTCAGTAATTTACCAAAATATTTTGACCGATAAATTGCATACTGATTTATTAATGTAACAAAACCCAGCAACATTGTAGAAATAACAGTTAATTCCCAAGATATTGATAATAAAATAAATACAAAAACCAGAATTGTAATTAGATTGATTATTAATTTAATTATATTATTCAATGAAGTAGCCGCCCGGGAAACCTCCCCATTAACCTGTGTCATTAAATCACCAAGTTTCATTTTGGTGTAATAACTGATATCAATATCTAGTAATAATTTTACACCAGCCCTCCGCATATCCGATGTTAATATACGCGATACAGAACTAGATGCCAAAACACTGGCATAGCTGGACACATTTTTCAAAAAAATTATCAATATAATTGTTCCAGACATCATTAGCATTCGGTAATTTTCTGGAAAATTATCAAAGGGGGATATAATAGATTTAATAATTGGCGGAGCATTAGTAAAATCGATTTCTTGCCCGACAATTTTTAAAATAATTGGCACAATCATTGCTGTGCTAATACCATTAAATAAAGCCCCTGAAAATCCCAAAAGTATTGTTAAAGATATTCTTCCCGGATAAGGTTTAGCAAACTTTAGCAGCTGATGAATGGTAGACATAGGTAATTTGAGAATAAATTGTTCAATTGTAAATATCAAATAAGCTACGTGATTTTTAACGTTATTCGCCCCGACACAAATACTATGTTAATATTTGATCAAATATTGGAGATAAGGTTGATGCCATAGTATCAATACTATAGTTTTTAACACACCTTGCCCTTGACATTTTACCTTTTTCACTAGCTTCCTCTAAATGATGAAATATCCATTGGATTTTATCAGCAATTTGTTCAGGGGAACCAGGGTCAACCAAATAACCAGTTTCATCTAAAATTTCCGGGATGTCTCCCACTCTTGTAGCCAAAACAGGCTTGGCCATGGCCATGCCATCTGTTAATTTGATAGGAAACTGCGCTCTAGCCACAGGTGTATCCCTCTGGGGAACCACAACCACATGGGCAGCCGCAACAATTGCCGGCATATTCTCCACTGCTACTGGAGGCAGTTTAATAATCCAACGTCCCCAGCGTTCAATTAGTTGGTCGTCATAGTCATCATAGGGATTACCACCCACAATTACCAATCTCAAATCAGATTCATTTAACTGATCAAGTGCCATTAAAACATCTTCTAGCCCCTTATGTGGTCGAGGCGCTCCTGGGAACATGAGGACACGATATTGTTCTAAGCCATAGCGTTGTCGGCTGACCTGGGGATCGAACCTTTGGGGGTCGAACAGCCTGGTGTCTTTACCATTGGGAATGTAACTACCACCAAAACGGTTGAGCAAAAATTTAGTGTCCGCTGTCAGGGCATTGGCTTGATTGATCAATAACTCCATGCGCTGTAAGTAGAATGGATGGTCTGGATTTCTTAAAGCTCCTTGTTGTTTGAAAATGTCTCTGGCTAACTGTTTCAATGTGGGACGATAGCGCCACTCATCCCCCCCGTGCCAACTTAACTCCCAATCATCAATATCTAGAATTACAGGTTTGCTGCGGAGGATTTTGTTAATTAAAGCCACACCGTAGCTTGTGGGTTTTGGTTTGACGGCATAGACAATATCACCATCAATTTTTGGCAACAGCCGCCTTACTGAGCCAAAAAACTGTGGATAATTGCAACCGGGTAAGCAGTAAATTGGTAGGTTAGATGGAGGAGCAGGATAAATTTTTTCTCCAAATAAAAAACCTAAAATTTCCACTTCATAATTTAGTTTCTGACATACCTGACCAAGCAAATATGCCCGATCAACTCCACCTTTAGAGAAATTAGGTGTCAGAATGGAAATTTTTAACTTGTTTTTTTGCCGATTCATACATGATAATTAAGATTAATTAAGTAATCAGACGGAATTAATTATACAACTGATTTTTCTGTTCCCTGTTACCTCTCTGAATGAGTGAATTTAATTTTCTCCAACTAATTAATTTGTGATTTCTCGATAAATCTCTACCATCTCAGAAGCTACATCTTCCATTGTCCGCACTGGCTGAATACCTTGACGTAATTTGGTAAGTAAATCAGGGTCTTGGGCGAAGTTAGCAATGGCATCACTCCATTCTCCTACATCTTGAGCAGGAACCAACCAACCATTAACCCCATGCCTAACCAACTCGGCAATTCCTCCCAAATTTGAACCCAGTACAGGAGTGCCAACTGCTTGTGCTTCCAAAACAACAAGAGGCCCTGTTTCTAACCATTGTGATGGTACTGCCAGAAGATCAAAACCAGCGAGCGCCTCTCGCACTCCTGAGCGTGATAGAGGTTCAGCAATGCGAATCCGGTCATCATCAGCAGCAATTGCTAAAACTTTTTCTCGATTGCTTACACCGTATTTTTGCGGATGGGTGGCATGAATAATTAATTCTACAGCCACATCAGCAGGTAGACGATGTATTGCTTCTGCTACAACTTGCACCCCCTTAGTTTCTTGCCAGCGCCCCAAAAAACCAATTTTTAAAGTGGCGTTGTTTGCTTTCCTTGGTGCTAACTGCTCTGGAAAACCTGAAGCAACACCTTGACGGCAGAGGATGAGTTTGTTTTCCGGAACTTTGTTTAAGCGAAAAGCGTCATATTGCCATTGACTGGGCACAACAATCCGATCAGCGAGTTTTACTAATTCCATCAGATGGCTACGATGTTGAGATATTTGGGCAGGAATACTCAAAGTCTTACCGAGTTGGCGGAGTTTAATACTTTTAAAGCCACGCAATTTAGTTTCCGCAGCCATACCCACATGGAGGGGAAATTGGCTTAGTGTGGCCATCGCCCAAGACGGAACCCTCTCTGGAACACCTAAACAACGACTACAACGAGTTGGATCAATCAAGCCATTACAGGCTGCTTGACCGTATTGCATCATTGTACCCCGCATACAGAGAGTTTCAGGCATATGGAGAGTTACCACAGTTGCCATAGCCAATTTCTTAGCCATAGCCAGATGAGGTAAACCACAGTCAAAACGCCAAGAGTGTTGATGGTAGATATCGGCTTGATGATCTTTTAGCCACTTAGCAAAAGACTCAAATCCTCCGTGGGGTAGTTGTTTATGCACCTGGATCTTAGTCTGGTGAGCAAAAACAGGATAGCGATAGACAGGGATGTTGTTATGTTGGTAGGTTTTTTCCTCAATGCCATACCAGGGGGCTGCAACTACAGCTTCAATTCCATGTGTTTGTAGTTGTTGTAATAGGGAATCTATGTATACTTCAACACCCCCTGATGTTTCTGGAAAATACCAAGAGCTTGTGTGGATTAACTTCATTTATGAACCCATAAATAAAAATACAGTAGCCTGTGGCTTGTCGATGGTGGTGCAAATAGTTAGGATGATTCTCCCTTAACTAACTACAGTTTAAGATGACTGATAAATAAGCAAAATATCTACTCAACAAGAGAAACAAAACTCATGCAGGTCATCCGTCTTCAGGCACTATCAGACAACTACATATTTTTGCTACACGATAGTCAACAAAATATAGCTTCTGTCGTCGATCCGGCGGAGGCTGAACCAGTATTAACAAAGCTGGCAGAACTAAAAGCCGATTTGGTAGCAATTTTTAATACTCACCACCATAACGACCATGTGGGTGGAAACAAAGGGTTAATCAAACATTTCCCGAACTTGACAGTGTATGGGGGAGCCAAAGATCAAGGCAGAATTCCCGGACAAAAGGTATTTCTCCGAGAAGGCGATCGCTTCCAGTTTGCCCATCATACCGCAGAAGTCCTCTTCGTTCCTGGACACACCCGCGCTCATATCGCTTACTATTTCCCCCCGGTAACATCTACTGAACCGGGAGAGTTATTCTGTGGTGATACCCTATTTGCTGGCGGTTGCGGTCGTTTGTTTGAAGGAACACCGACACAAATGGTAGAATCCTTGAGTAAACTACGCTCCCTTCCAGATCATACCCGTGTTTGGTGCGCCCACGAATACACCTTAAAAAATTTGCAATTTGCCTTAACTGTAGATAGCGACAATACTGAATTACAAAGGCGCTACGAACAAGTGAAGAACTCCCGTAGTCGCCAAGAACCGACTGTTCCCTCATTATTGGGAGTGGAGAAACTCACTAATCCTTTTTTACGTTGGGAACAACCATCACTACATTTACTGACCAAAACTAGTGACCCAGTACAAACCTTTGCTCGTTTACGGGGAATGAAAGATAGATTTTAGTTAGTTCACTACCCTAAACCAAACCCTGATTTACATACCTCCAGAAAAATTATCCTTAAATCACAGATGACAAAAAAAGCCCTCATTACTGGCTTAACCGGACAAGATGGCTCCTATCTAGCGGAACTTCTTTTAACAAAAGGTTACCAAGTATTCGGACTCGTTCGCCGTTCCAGCACCAGTAACTTAGAACGTATTAGCCACCTTTCCGGTAACATTCACATAGTCCCCGGTGACTTGTTAGACCAATGCTCCTTAATGGATGTAATCACAGAATCACAACCAGATGAAATCTATAACCTCGCTTCTCAAAGCTACGTCCCCCTTTCTTGGACTCAACCCTCCCTCACAGCCGAATACACAGCCCTGGGTGTTTCCCGTCTCTTAGAGTCAATCCGTCGCTGCAAACCAGATGCTAAATTTTACCAAGCATCCAGTAGTGAAGTTTTTGGTCAACCAGACGAATCACCCCAAACTGAACGCACGGCTTTTCGTCCCCGTAACCCCTACGGTGTTGCTAAAGCCTATGCCCACTGGATGACTGTTAACTATAGACAAAAATACCATCTCTACGGCTGCTGTGGTATCACTTACACTCACGAATCACCCCGACGCGGTACGGAATTTGTATTTCGTAAAATTACCCATGCAGCCGCCCAAATCAAATTCGGTCTGGCACATGAATTAAAATTAGGCAATTTAGACGCACGTCGTGATTGGTGCTATGCCAAGGATGCTGTTTATGCTATGTGGTTGATGTTACAACAAGAGCAGGCTGACGATTATATTATTGCCAGTGGTACCACTTACTCAGTAAGAGAACTGGTAGAGTGTGCTTTCAACTGCGTTGGTCTTAACTGGCAAGATTATGTTTCAGTTGACCCTGCATTTTACCGTCCCGATGAACCGGTGCAGTTAGTGGGTTCTGTTGATAAAATTACCAAAGAGTTAGGCTGGCAACCTGAACATACTTTTGAGCAAATGGTTAATTTAATGGTTGATTACGACTTGAAAAAATTGAGGGACAGCCTAGCTTAAAGATTTTCATGTTTAAGTTTGTAGTTGAACCACCTCTGTAAAGTTGACATCAACTGAGGTGGGTTTTATATGGCTAAAATTGCTACCACACAATCACACAAAAAAAACATTTAAGCTTATTTAATGAAAACATCGGATAATTCTTACTCTCATCCCCTAATTATCAACTTATCCATTCTCTTATCACAACCGACGGGTATCAGTAACTATGCTGAAAATATTTTTCCTCATTTAAAATCTCTCCAACCCACCTTACTAATACCACAAAAATACTCTGAATTTAACTGCTATTCAGTCCCAAATAACCTCACTCCCGCTCAAGGTACAACAGGTCATTTGCGACGCTTATTGTGGACACAGTTTAAACTACCGCAAATCTATAAAAACCTAAAATCTCGGTTATTATTTTCCCCCATCCCGGAAGCACCCCTGAGTAGTAACTGTCGTTTTGTGGTCATGTCTCATGACTTAATACCCTTGCGCTTTCCCAAGCCTTTCTCACCATTAACACCATATCATCGCTACTATACTCCCCAAGTTCTCCAACAGTCTCAACACATTATCTGCAATTCCCAAGCTACAGCCGAAGACCTGATCGACTTTTACCAAATTCCCGCCAGCAAAATTACCCCCATTCCCCTAGCTTACAATCCCCTGAATTTTCGCCTGCTCAAAGAAAAATGGCAAGGTGGTCAACAATATTTTCTGTACGTTGGGCGACATGACCCTTACAAGAATTTACACCGACTAATTGCTGCTTTTGCTGCCCTAGCCAATAAGAGCGAATATGAACTATGGTTAGCGGGACCCATCGATCCGCGTTACACTCCAATTTTACAAAAGCAGGTTGCAGAACTGGCAATAACCCATCAAGTCAAGTTCCTTAACTATGTATCTTATGAAGAATTACCAAAAATCATTAATGATGCCATCGCTTTAGTTTTTCCCAGTTTGTGGGAAGGGTTTGGTTTGCCAGTACTAGAAGCCATGGCTTGTGGAACTCCAGTCATTACTTCTAACCTTTCTGCTTTGCCAGAAGTGGCTGGTGATGCGGCAATTTTGATTAATCCCTACAACATAGCAGAAATTAGCGCGGCAATGCAAATTGTAGCTGAGGATATGAAAGTGCGATCGCACCTTTCCACTCAAGGTATAAACAGAGCCAATCAATTCAGTTGGGAAAAAACCGGACTAGCTACCGCCGAAGTTTTATTACGTTATTTATGAATGTTAGGCTAAAGTTATCTTGTTACCAACCTTGTTAATAAATCCTATGGTTGTGCCAACTCTTCCCCGGCAATATTCAATAGAAGAATACCTAGAACATGAAGAAACTGCTGAATACCGCAGCGAATATCGCAATGGGGAAATTATCCCTATGACTGGAGGCTCGATTAATCACAACCGAATTATCCGCAACCTGAGCAGACTTTTGCAGTTAGGATTACAAGGTCAGCCTTATGAAGTATTTCTCAGCGATCTCCGCCTCTGGATTCCTCAATACCGACAATACACATATCCTGATCTTCTGATCATTAAAGATGACCCTATTTTTCAACCAGGACGCACGGACACAGTATTAAATCCCAGTATTATTTTTGAAGTACTTTCTAAATCCACCAGTAGTAGAGATAGAGGAGATAAATTTACTTATTACCGTTCTATCCCTCAACTCCAAGAATATATATTAATTGACCAATATCAAATTCATATTGAGCAGTTCAGCAAAACTCCAGAGGGTAACTGGCTGTTGAGAGAATTTGACGATGAAGATGGAATTTTAAGTTTGGCTTCCACAAATAGCCAAATTCCCCATCGCCAGATTTACGAGAGAGTTAAATTTGAACAAGAGTCAGAGTAGATGCCCGCAGTAACTCATTATCACACCATCCATTAGGGAGTTCCCACAGCCCCTGAGTAAACTAAACCCCGTTGTAAATCCAGAGTTAAAATTGCTCCATCATTAATGACCTGGGTTGCGGTTTTTACACCCACAATCACAGGCACACCGAGACGCAAGGCAATTACTGCCGCGTGACTAGTGAGACTATCATCTTCTGTAATAATCCCAGCAGACTTACGAATCGCGTCTACAAAATCGGCATCAGTACGGGGTGCAACCAAAATATCCCCAGGATTGAAATTACTCACATCCATAGCAGTGTGAGCCACCCTGGCACGACCACTCACCGAACCTTGCCCCAAGCCAATACCTTGACCTAGAACAGCTGTTACCACCTCAACCTTAAGCAAATCCGTTGATCCGGAGACTCCTTGCAAGGTACCTGCAGTCATTACCACTAAATCACCTTCACATAAGTACTTATGCTCTTGAGCTACATTAATAGCAGCTTGAAACGTCTGCCCAGCGGAAGGTAGCCCCAGCACTAACAACGGTTTGACCCCCCAAACCATCTGTAGCTGACGTGCCACATTGACATGAGGTGTCACAGCCAAAATAGGTGTACGGGGACGGAATTTAGACACATTACGAGCTGTAGCCCCTGTTTGGGTCAGGGTCATAATTGCCGCGGCTCCCAACTGTTCGGCAATTTGTCCCACCGCTTGACTAATGGCATTGGGAATAGATCGGCGATTATTCCGACCCGAAGGAACCACAGAACCCAGCATTTCTTCCTGTTCTATACGTTCGGCAATCCGTGCCATTGTTGCCACTGCTTCCACTGGATAGTTACCCACAGCAGTTTCATTAGATAGCATTACCGCATCAGTACCATCTAAAATCGCATTAGCCACGTCTGAGACTTCTGCACGTGTGGGACGGGGGTTATTCACCATACTATCCAACATTTGGGTAGCTGTGATAATGGGAATTCCTAGGCGATTAGCTGTAGCAATGAGCCGCTTTTGCAGTACAGGAACATCTTCTGCTGGTAGTTCTACACCTAAATCACCTCTAGCAACCATCACGCCATCACATAAAGCCAGAACTTCTTCCATTTGTTCAATGGCTTCGTGTTTTTCAATCTTGGCAACTACTGGGACTTGTTTACCTGTACTGGAAATTAACTCTTTAATTTCTATCATGTCCTGGGGGTTGCGGACAAAGGAAAGTGCTACCCAGTCTACACCTTGATCCAGACCAAACATGAGATCCTCACGGTCTTTGTCGGTCATGGCCTTAATTGACAGGTAAACACCGGGAAAGTTTACACCTTTGTTGTTAGACAATTTACCTGCCACGGTAACGCGACAATGTAAATCGCCTTTGTCACGGTTAATATCCTCAACTACCATTTCCACCCGCCCATCGTCCAGGAGGATTTTCGCACCCACTGGCACTTCTGCGGCCAGATGCTCGTAGGTAACGCAGCTAATTTCTTGTGTGCCTATGACTGGGCGATTTGTCAAGGTGAAGCGATCGCTTTTTGCTAAAATTATTGACCCATTCTCAAATTTACCTAAGCGAATTTTTGGACCTTGCAAGTCTTGGAGAATTGCCACGGGTTGATTTAATTCAAAGGCAGTTTGCCGAATTAAGCGAATACTACGCTGATGGTCGGCATGGGTACCGTGGGAGAAGTTGAGGCGCAGTGTCGTTGCACCCGCTTCAATAATTGCCTTGAGCATTTCTGGGCTGCTAGTGGCAGGCCCGATTGTAGCAACAATTTTTGTCCGGCGTAGAGTGTCTCTTAATTGCATAAGGGCTAATTCTAGGGGGCTATCTCTATCTAGAGATTCATAGTAAGTTAAGGGGCGTTTTGTTTTCCGTCACTGCTATATCCATAACCAGAGATGCAGAGGACGAATGGGGTGTGAAAGTAACTCCAACCATAAATCATTAAATTTCCCCTTCTTAATATTTCCCAAGATTTGTGAGATAGAGTAGATATCGTACACTAAACTTGTTACATCCTCCGCAAGAGAGATTTTTTCATCAACCCTTTAGTGGCTGTTCCTAGCAAGTCCTACTGATCAAAAAAATATCTTATACATTAGACTTATGTGGATTCCAAGAATTTTTGATGCTTCTCTTGGTTTGACATATTTGACGATGAATGATTATATTATCTCATTTTTTATCGCTCTGTGCCTTAAATTTATATTTAAAGGAAACCCCCTCAGTTAAGACAAGCTTAAATATTTCTAAATAAAAGCTTACAAAAGTTTATAATTTACTCATAATTTTTAATCACAGAAGGAGTTAAGAATGCTAGCATTGGAGGCACAGAAGTCACTGAAAATACCACCCAAGGAATTTTTAGCGCCTCCTGGTGATTTTAATCCCACGCTGTTGCTGTTTTTAACAACGGTAACAATGCTGGTGTTATCTAACTTTGGTTACTGGCTATGGCAATGGCCACACTGGTTGTGCTTTAGCATTAACACCATCGCTTTACATTGTGCCGGCACAGTGATTCACGATGCTTGTCATCAATCTGCCCATCGCAACCGGGTAATTAATGCCATGTTAGGGCATGGTAGCGCTTTGATATTGGCTTTTGCCTTCCCAGTATTTACACGGGTGCATTTACAGCATCATGGCCATGTGAATGATCCCAAAAACGATCCAGATCATTACGTCTCTACAGGCGGTCCCTTGTGGTTGATAGCGGTACGTTTTTTATACCATGAGGTGTTTTTCTTTCAGCGCAGACTGTGGCGCAATTATGAACTATTAGAATGGTTCATTAGCCGCTTAATTGTTGTAACAATCTTTTATATTTCCATTCAGTACCACTTTTTAGGCTACATTCTCAATTTCTGGTTTATCCCGGCGTTTTTGGTGGGGATAGCACTAGGGTTATTTTTTGATTATTTACCACATCGTCCCTTTGTAGAGCGCGATCGCTGGAAAAATGCCCGGGTTTATCCTGGTAAACTGCTCAATATCTTGATTTTGGGACAAAATTACCACTTAATACATCACTTGTGGCCTTCTATTCCTTGGTACAATTATCAACCTGCTTATTATGTAATGAAGCCATTATTGGATGAAAAGGGTAGTCCTCAGACATCTGGGTTATTGCACAAAAAAGATTTTTTTGAATTTGTTTACGATGTTTTTGTGGGAATTCGATTTAATCGTCATCACCAATAGAGATTAGCTGTCAAGCAACTAAATCTAATATAGGTAGGACTTACGCAACTGGCACAGGCCATTGGCTTTGCCAGTGCCGTAGGCAATCGCTAAATTACAGTACATTTGTATGATAAAAGTAATGCAACTGGCACAGGGTAATGGGTGGCTGAGTTGATAGTACATGGAACAATCGCATACATTGGCTTTCTAGTTCAATATATCCCTAATTCCTCAAGCATTTTCCAACGATTCCCCTTTCAAACAACGTTCCAGTGCATCCGTCACCAACTTATTAAGATTTACCCCCCGTTTTTGAGCAAATAATGCCGCTTGACGATGAAGTTGGCTACCTACACGCACATTAAAACTACCCTTAAATGGCTTCTCAGGCTCAATCCCTTTTTTTTCACAAAGAGCTAAATAATCATCAATTGCTTCCTGAAAACTAGCCCTGAGACTAGCTACATCTTCCCCTTCAAAACTAATTGAACTGCGGATATATTCCACCTGTTCATAGAATATTTTATCGTCATCACTATAGTGAATAGACCCGAAATAATCCTTGTATTGCATCATGTTATTCATAGCAATTCTTCCCCTTGGAGAATCTCGATAATCTGTTCAATACGTACCGAATAACCCAGCTTTTGCTATCCTTGATACTCCCCCGGCTTGATAGGGTGGGGAGTGTCAATAGTTCAGTAGCAAGTTGCTGTGAAGCGTCAAAAATCACTGCTCCTTTAGTCAGTTGAGTATGTCAACTGACTACATGATGTGATGGTTGTAACGACTGGGGCAAACTCCAGTCAGGACGTAATTTAGCAGCTTGGCGCAAATAAATGTGATTAATTGGTGTAGAGGCTGGCAAGTAAGCGTGAATGAGAAAGCGGATGCAACGCTGTAGACTCCCTTCTACGTGCATTTGTTGAACATCTAACATAGCTACATTATCCCAACCAGAACGCGATCGCGCGATGGCTGCCGGAAAAATCGCATCTAAATCACGTGTCACCGAGAAAGTAACACTAATCATCTCCTCTGGCTGGAGTTGATTTCGGTGTTCTAGTTCATCGATTAATTCCGTTACCGCTTCTGTAATTGCTTCAATGCTGTTTTCAGAAACTGTTGTTGCCCCGCGAATAGCCCGCATTTGCCACTCCACGCCAAAATCCTCCTTAATTATTCACCAGTGATCAGTCATGAGTCATTGATCAAAGATTATCAACCAATAACTGTGTTAATCATTTATGGTCGATATAACCACAGTGGTAGACCATTAGTAGACATTTCAAATTCCAGCCAATCAATCCCCCTCCCAAGTCCTGATGAAAGCTGACGACTACCGGGTAGAAACCGACTCAATAAAGGTTTGCGTTCTTCTAGCGTATAACAAGGTGCTTTCTCTGGATCAAGACCCACCATTTCTGCTGTCCAGCAGCGTGCATCCTCTTCGGTTCCCAGACGGTCTACCACACCTAATTCTAAAGCCTGCTCTCCGGTAAAAATCCGACCATCAGCAAAAGTTTTTACAGTTTCTACTGGCAAAGAACGGGCTTCGGCGATGGTGTGAACAAACTGCTGATAACTGATGTCAATCAACTCTTGCAGGATGGTTTGTTCTGATGTAGTTAGTTCTCGGTCAAATGCCAAAATATCTTTATAAGGTCCAGACTTGATCACTTTGAAGGAAACACCAATTTTTTCCAGCAAGCGTTCTAAGTTGTTACCTCGCAAAATCACGCCAATACTCCCAGTGATTGTACCAGGGTTAGCCATGATATGTTCGGCTCCCATGCCAATGTACACACCGCCAGAAGCTGAAATATTGCCAAAGCTGGCGACAATTTTGATCTTCTTGCGTAACCTTTTGAGAGCGCTGTAGATTTCTTGAGAATCTCCCACTGTACCCCCAGGACTATCAATGCGTAGGAGTAAAGCGGGAAATTTTTTCTCTTCTACGGTTTTTAGGGCTTCTAACACGCGTTTGCGAGTAGAACTACCGATGGCACCAGTAATTTCAATCCTGGCAATTTGTTTACGAAACTTGGACTTGAAAGGCCAGATCATGGGCAGTTAAAAAACTTCTGTAATATAATTAATATAGAACTCTCAACGCTTAAACGACCTTATTATTCTGTGAAAAAAAATAACTAGACCATTAAAATATTGAGAATTTGAATCAAATTCCCATATTAGCATTTTGATCTGACCAAGTTTGCTCACACAACACAAGTTGTCAGTTTTTAGCAAATATTAATTAATAATTTTTTAAAAAAATTAATTATAAATAGATTCAACAACAGTCAAAAGTTAGTTATGACGGCTGTCCCTTATAGACTTGATTTCCCAGTTTACCTGTCCCAACATAGTTGGGTTTATTCCCAGTCATCCATCTGTAATAAATCAAGAATCAATGCGTAAAATATGACAACGGTAGTAGGCATAAGTATCAAATAGTGCGCCAACGAAACTACAAGTCAAACTAATAATTACTAATCCATGAAAGGGATTACCACTGCCAAAGATAACGAGAAAATGCATAATTTGAGTGGTGACGGCCTCAGTTGCTTCTTGTAGGGGAGAAAAGTTACCCATGAGGGTCAAAAGCAATAGCACACCACCAACCAAAGACATGGGAGCGATAAAACTAAAAAACATCGTCAGCAGCAGGGAGCGGAGAAAGTTGGTGAAAACAGTCATTTGCAGCAAACTCCATGAGTAAGGTGAACAATATCTTATCTTCCACAATAGGCGCGATCGCTCCTGATCAGACTATATGTCAAAAATCTTAAGTTTTCATTAAAAAAAACAACCTTTAGTGAAATCAGATCACTTGAGGGCTAAAAAATCCAAAATTCTATCAAACCCATGCCCAATAAAGCTTTGACTCAATCATATTCCGTAAGAATGGCGGCAAAACAGAAATTACACAACTTTACTTTCTGAGATCAGCTTTAAACTAAGTTAATGTTTCAATGAGTGGGGGCAAAAGAGAAAAACTTCTCAATCTCATTCCCCGATCAACAACTATTCTTAATCCAGTTACTGAGTTAGCTAAAAAACATTGAGTGACACTAAATCAAAATCCAGTTTAGGAACATGGAGTCAGCGACTGCTGGCAGCGATTTTCCTGGGTGGACAAGTAATAGTTCACCTGTTGAAGGGAAAAATTAATTGGCGCAACACTGTAGAGCAAATGGCAGCTGTTGGCCCGGACTCTCTATTTATTGCCCTGTTAACTGCTGTGTTTGTTGGCGCAGTGTTTACCATTCAAGTGGCGCGGGAGTTTATTAACTTTGGTGCTGGTAATCTCGTAGGGGGAGTGTTGGCAGTAGCATTGACACGAGAACTATCACCCGTACTAACAGCAGTGGTTTTAGCAGGAAGAGTGGGTTCTGCCTTTGCTGCGGAAATAGGGACTATGCGGGTAACTGAGCAAATTGATGCTTTATTTATCTTAAAAACTGATCCAATTGATTATCTCGTCATCCCCCGCGTGCTTGCTTGCTGTCTCATGCTGCCGATTTTAACGCTTCTATCTTTGATTACAGGCATTTTAGGAGGATTAATTATTGCCGCAAATATATATGGCATTGCTGATACTGTATTTCTAGACTCGGCTCGTAACCTTGTTGGTATTTGGGATGTAATCAGCGCTTTAATTAAAGGGTGCTGCTTTGGCTCCTTAATCGCCGTGATTGGTTGCAGTTGGGGTTTGACCACAAAGGGAGGAGCTAAAGGCGTGGGACAATCAACCACAACTGCTGTTGTGACTTCCTTGCTGATCATATTTAGCAGTAACTTTTTTCTCTCGTGGTTAATGTTTCAGGGCATGGGGAGTGCATTGCTGCAAGGGTTTTAAAATAAGATAGATGTCTACTAACAAAACAGGATGGGAAACTGTGACCAGTTCATTTGCGCCTAAATCTACATCAACTGTGGAACTCCAGCCTAGTTACAATATCCCTGTGGTGTTGCTGATTGCTGCCATTCCATTACTGGTGGTGCAACTTTGGCTAGGAGTGGTCATGGGATTGTTGGGTTTATTTCTTTTATTGCAAACTGTAACAATTAGGTTACACTTTACTTCTACAGACCTAGATATTTACAGAGGTGAAAAATTACTGCGGCGCTTTCCTTACCAGGAATGGCAAAATTGGCGGATCTTCTGGGATAGAATTCCTATCTTGTTTTATTTTAAGGAAGTTAACAGCATTCACTTTTTACCGATTTTGTTTGACCCCAAAACCCTAAAGTCTTGTTTGGAAGAACGTTGTCCACGGGTATAACTGCTTTTATCATTACGGCCATTAGGCCGTGCTGACCAGTTTGGAAAGTTATTTATTTGCGTCATAGAAATTGCATTATTGTTTATGAACCCAGAGGAATCACAAACCCCAGAACAGATTGATGAATGGTGGGAACAACTACAAGAACCAAGCCCAAAGCAGGAACAGTCAGAAAATTTATCTGTAGAGTCAATCCTGGAGACAGCAACACCAACTTCATCAGTAAATACAGAAGTGGTGGATTCGGTCACGGAGTCCACAGAAGAATCAAGTGTAGAATTTACAGAAGAGTTAGATACAGAAACTCCTGTACTGGGGTCAAAAGTAGAATTAGAGTCCCAAGATAATTCACTATCGGCAGCAGCTGAGGAAAGGGTCGCCAAGTTACAACAGGAAGAAGCAGCGTTAAAGCTAGAAGTAGCCAAGCTACAAGCTTCTTATCAAAGCCTTCAGGAACAAATAAGTGCAAGTCAAACCTCACTAGCACGAATTGTACAAGAGTCGCTGGTACAGCTAGAACAACGCAAACAGGCTCTGCAAATTTCTGTAGAACAGCTAGAACGACGACAAGAACGCATTCGTAATGAAATGCGAACCACTTTCGCCGGAGCATCCCAGGATTTAGCAATTCGGGTACAGGGCTTTAAAGACTATCTGACTGGTAGTTTACAAGACTTGGCTATGTCAGCAGAGCAATTGCAACTAACACCACAAGTTGTAGTAGAACCACCAACACCAGCGGCTAAGGAGGTTAAACCCATCCCAGAACAGTTAGAAACACCGCAATTTGCCCAACAGCAGTTTCAAGATACTACCAATAAAATTCGCCGACTGATTGACCAATACCGCAGTAAACCAGATTATTATGGGCCGCCTTGGCAACTGCGCCGCACTTTTGAACCAGCCCACGCAGAACGAGTATCTAACTGGTTCTTCAGTCAAGGGGGGCGCGGTGCTTTGCGGAGTGTGGGCAGCCGCTTACAGAATATTCTCATTGCTTCTGCTGTGGCTTCTATATTACACAAGTTATATGGCGATCGCATCCGCACTTTGGTTTTAGCCAATTCCCCAGAACGTTTAGGTGAATGGCGGCGAGGTTTGCAAGACTGTTTAGGAATTGGTCGCCCAGATTTTGGACCAGACCGGGGGGTGGCTTTGTTTGAAGCACCCGAGGCTTTGGCTCAAAAAGCAGACCGATTAATGAAAGCTAATCAACTACCCTTAATTATCATTGATGACTCGGAAGAGCAAATTAGTTTAGCAATGCTGCAATTTCCCTTATGGTTAGCTTTTGCCCCTGATCCCAAAACGATGAAAAGTTCTAATGATGACTTTTAATAATCTTAAGCATAGGGAATGGGATGTATCAAAGTTTCACTGATTTAATTATGGCTATTTGGCTTAGTTTATGTGCTGTCGCTGTGATGGTAGCTTACCTATTGGGTTCCTTTCCCACGGGCTACATTACCGCCAAACAGTTAAAAGGTATTGATATTCGAGAAGCTGGTTCAGGTTCTACAGGTGCAACTAATGTACTAAGGACTTTGGGGAGAGGTCCGGGGGTATTGGTTTTAATAGTTGATTGCTTTAAGGGAATCTTAGCCATTGCTCTGGTGTATTGGTTGTTTGCTGTTGCTGCTACTCAAAATCTTATCCCCCCAACGGTAGATATCCAGTTCTGGCAACCGTGGCTAATTACTTTAACTGGTTTATTAGCCATTTTGGGACACAGTAAATCAATTTTTTTGGGTTTTTCTGGTGGTAAATCTGTGGCTACCAGTTTAGGAATTTTACTGGCGATGAATTGGCAGGTGGGATTAGCTACATTAGCTGTGTTTGCTGTGTTTATTGCTATATCCAGGATTGTATCATTGAGTTCCATTGCCGGTGCTGTGGCAGTTCCCATTTTCATGGGAGTTATGGATCAACCGTTACCCCATATCCTGTTTGGTGTTGCTGGGGGATTGTATGTAATTTTCCGCCATCGTACTAATATAGAGCGGTTGCTGGCAGGTAAGGAACCAAAAATTGGGCAGAAGTTACCAACAGAAAACACTACTGATAGCTAGCTCGCGGCTGTATTAATGGTCTCATTTACCTGTGAGCTTGACTAGACCAATGCCACCAAAGTACAGTCCTAATACTGCCCCTGCTAAGAGACTTTGGGTGAGGGGGTCGGTGGAAGGGGTGAGGATCGCCCCTAAAACTACTGCTGCCATAATTACATAGCGCCAGCCAGAAATCATCATTTGAGAGGAAACAATACCCAAATTACCTAATAATAATTGAATAATTGGTATTTGAAATGCTAAACCGGTGCTAAATAACAGTAGCAGCACAAATTCAAAGTATTTGTCAATAGACCAAAACTGATCTACTACATCTTCACCGTAACTGATGAAAAAATTTAAGGCTGCGGGTATCAGCAACAGGTAGGCAAATACTAAACCAGCAACAAACAGCACACTAGAACCTAAAACCACTGGACCGAGTAAGCGTCGTTCCCGGCGAGTTAGTCCGGGAAGAACAAACTGAATGATTTGGTAAAGAATGAAGGGGCTAGAAAGTACCAAGCCGCTATAGCCGGCGACTTTGATGGAGACAAAGAAATATTCTCCCGGAGCAAGTTGGAGAAATTTAACTCCCTGGGCTGGAACTTCTAATAACTTAACAATTGGCTTGACGGCAATAAAACAGCCAACCACACCAACTGCAACAGCAATTAAAGAATAGAAAATCCGTTGTCGTAACTCTTCTAGGTGGTCGAACAGGGACATTTCTACTTCATCTGGCAACTCATCGAGAGGATCAATTTCTGAGTTGCCGTATTCCTCTAGGTCGAGATTAGGAGTGGTTAGATCTTGTGAGGGCGTCATTAGTCGGGTTAATAGGCAACATTTGTTAACTATTGTATCTGGGGAAGCAGCGACTAAACTATGTTTTTGGCTGCATGAAGATTTTTGTACTTCTTGTTTTGGGTCGTGTTCAATTCCTGTTAGGCAATTTTGGATGTATCTCTGAGTATTTTGCTACCTGAGCCGAAATCTCTGGGTTGTAAAGTCTAGCGTAATTCCAGTAGTTACCAAATACTTGTCGCACGTAATTTTTAGTTTCATTAAAGGGAATATCTTCTACAAAATCATCGGTATCGGTTTTACCGATGGTTCGCAGCCATTTGGCGACGTTGCCGGGTCCGGCATTGTAACTGGCGATCGCTAACATAGAGTTATTGTTATACTCCCCATGGGTATAGTCTAAATACCAGGTTCCCAGATTAATATTTTGGTTGGGATCTTCTAAGTTAATTGTTTTGCTGTTCAATTTTATTTTAGGGGCAATCCATTCACCAGTGCTGGGCATGACCTGCATTAAACCAGTCGCCCCAGCAATAGATTTAATTTTTGGCTCAAACATTGACTCTTGACGTATCAAAGCTGTTACCAATAGAGGATTTAATTTACGTTCAGCAGACCATTTTTTGATTTCCTGCCCATAGGGGAAGGGATAACGGGCTTGCCAATAACTTATCTGTTGGCTTAAAGCCTGATATTCGGCTTGTTCCTCCGGTGTTTCCCGGTCTTCCAAGCTAGAAATCAGCTTAATTGCTGAGAGGTTTTCACCTCTGACTAACCTCATTAATCCTTCGGTAAATTGTTCTGCTACACTGGGTTGGAGTTTATTCACAAATTCTGTTTCCCATTGCATCCAGGCATCACGGTCTTGGCCAAGCAGATACAGTTCTTTGAAGGTTTGTGAACCTGCGGGGGGTATTGGACGTTGAGGTGGAATTACTTCTGGTTGCAATTGGCGCACATTGTCAAAGTTGCCCACATCCAGCCCCAGCTGTACGGACGATCGCCAGGCATAATAGGAATGAGGGAATTGACTCAATACATACTCATAAGCTGCTTTAGCTTCTTGTTGTTTTCCTAATCTGGTTGCCCATTTGCCTACCCAAAAGCCTGCTCTGGGGGCTAAAATACTCCGAGGATTTTCTGTAACAATTGGTTGCGCCCACTGCCAAGCCCCTGCATAGTCTTTGGCTTTGGCTTGATTTTTGGCTTTGTTCCAGCGATACTCTGCGGCTTGGTTAGAACTGCTGTATTTAGTTAAGAGCAATTCCCAGGCTTGTTGGGCTGACTTTTGATCGTTGAGTCCCTGGTAAATTTTAGCTTTTTCTACTACTGCTGTACTGGCTTGTGGAGGAAAATTAGCAATTACTTGGTCAAGATAAGCCAGGGCATCTTTAGGGTTTCTAGCTAGTTCTGCTAAACGTAATAAAGCCAGTCCCGTTTCCTTCCCTTGAGGAAATTTTTGTACTAGTTGTTGATAAATGGCAATGGCTTTTTCCCGTTCTTTATCTATCTGTAAACTGCGCCCAGCCCGGTAAAGGTTGCTGGGTGTGGTGGGTGCTTTAACATAGGCTTTGCCTGCTTTGGCGAATTGATTATTTTCCCAGTAGGCTGTGCCGATAATTTCCCATTCTTCTGCTGTGAGATCAGTCTGTTTCAACAGTTGGTCTAACACACCCACTATTCCGGGTTGGTGATAGGCATATTCTGCCAAAATTAACCGTAGTTTTGGTTGCTCCGGGTTTTCTTGTAAGCGCTTATAGATAATTTCCCAGGTGAGGGGATGAGCAGGAAATTGAGCAATGGCTGTATCATGATGCTTGGGTAGTGCGATCATATACAGAGCTTTGGCTTTTGCTGCTGCTTGGGGATACTCCCTCAATACTCTTTGTCTGAGGTCAGAAGCCTTACCGCCCTCACCCAGTATGTCTTGTGCCTCTGCCTGTTTTAGTAAAATGTAGGGGGCAAGACTGGGATAGGTTTTTTCTAGTCCTTGGAGAAAACTTAAAGCCTTTTCTCCTTCTCTAGTGTCAATTAAATCACTGGCTAATAAATAACTGGCTCGTTCTCTGTCTGGTGAATTGAAACCATTGGCCATCGCTTCTAGTTTTTCTGCCCGTTGTTGCCGTGATTGTGATACTAGTGGAAATACGGCTGATTTGGCTTGGTTTGCTGTAGAAATTTGCTCAAATTTATTTCTACCCAGGTTTAACCTTTGTGCCAATGATTTTCCGATTTCCGGTGCTGATACCATCGCCCCGGCTGAGAAGGCAAACAGGGCTGCACCAGCAATGAGAGAAATTTGTTTTTTCTGTAGTTTCTTCAGCATGAATATGCGCTGAAAAGTTCCGATCAATTTCTTGTCACTCTAACATTTCTGGCAGTGAGTGTAATCAGTTTTTTGGTTTTAATTTTAAATTGCTTGGAGAATAAAAAATAGGGCTGGCTGAATCAAGGTGAAACCTTGTTCTCCATACCCTGTCCCTGTACCAAATGTTCTCACCGTCTGGCTAGTTCTGGGGTACGTCCTGTTAAACCAATCATTAATTTGAGTGCAAACAGTTTTAACAGGGGTATGCGGCGCATCAGCCACAACCCAAGGCGACGAATTACTACCAACGGTAAAAAGTTGTTAGAAAACATCCGATCTAACAAGTCGGTAAAGCCTAATATGGTTAGGTTTTCTTGTTTGCGCCAGCGTTCATAGCGTTTGAGGGTTTTCAAGTTGCCAATGTCCTCGCCTGCTTTATGTGCTGTTTGTAATACTTGAGCCAAGGCTGCGGCATCTCGAATGCCTAAATTTAAACCTTGTCCTCCCACAGGATGACAATTGTGTGCAGCATCACCAATTAAGGCTAATCTGGAAAGAACGTAGTGATGGCTTTGCATAAGTTGGACGGGAAATATAAAGCGATCGCCTAGTAATTCTAGTTTACCCATTTGATCACCATAGCGGCGAGTAAGTTCTGCCAAAAATTTCTCGTCATCCAAGGCACACAAGGCCTCAGCTTCTGAGTGGGGCGCTGTCCAAACAATGCGGCAACGGTTCCCAGGTAGAGGTAAGATGGCAAAGGGTCCGCTTGTCCAAAACTTTTCGTAAGCGGTGTTATTGTGGGTTTTTTCTGGTTTAACAAATGCTACTATGCAAGATTGCCAATATTTCCAGCCAGAGGTTTTAATTCCCGCAGCTTCACGGATACGGGAACGGGAACCATCGGCTGCTACCAGTAATTTACTCCGGACTGTGTGAATTTTTTCAGCAATTTTGATATCTATAGACACAATGTCCTGCTGATATTCTGTTTTCACCACTTCAGCCGGACACAAATAATTTACATTGGCACAATTTCCCACAAATTCCTGCAAGGGCTTTAACAAAGCTTGGTGTTCTGCCACATAACCCAACTCTGACGTACCTAAATCATCAGTCACAAATTCTACTACGTCCGGGTAGTTAGCATCGGAAAGGCGGACTTGGCAATATTTGGCGATGTGAGGCGATATTTTATCCCACACTCCAATGCCTTGGTAAATGAGAGCAGAAAGCATATGAACTGCATAGGCTTGTCCTTTAGCCACTGCTGCGGATGTGACTCTGGCCTCAATGAGCAGAACACTTAAGCCAGAATTTTTTAAAGCGGAGGCTAGGGTTAAACCAACAATTCCACCACCGACTATGACCAAATCATAATATTCTCGTTGATTTGGCGGTGTTTGTTGAGAGGAAGGAGTTTGATGTAGCTGTGCGATCGCCATTGTTAAGATAAGTTAAGGCATCCTAATTATTATTTTTACCCAAGGTGACCAGTCCGCGCAAGGGTTCCCCTGATAAAATGTCATTTGTATAACGTGCTATTAATCGATTCTTTGATAATTGCAAAAAGAATAAACCAGACAAGATCGGATAGCGTGGGGAGTGTCAATCCTGGGTCTCTCATTTGTAACTATCGGGTAACTCATCTTCCAGCAAACGCAGACGGGGATATAAGTAGGCAATGAAGGTGAAAAGCATACTAAATATGCCCATAATGACAAAAATTAAACCAATGCCGCGACCATGCCCAACACCAATAATTTGTCCAATATTGGACGCTCCTAACCCATCATCTGCCATCAACGGTTCAAAAATTTGGTCAGCGAGTGGCCCTGCAATCAGATAAGAAAGCGGCAGAAAACCTTGAGCAACTGCAATACGGAAAGCAAAAACCTTTCCTTGTACTTCTGGAGCAACTTTATTTTGAAAAATTACTTGGATTGCACCATTAACAATGGGGAGTATAAAAAATATAAATAAATCAGAGATAGTAAACAAAATTGCATTAGGACGTAAGCCAGCTAATACATAGAATAAACCGAAAAAAAACATCGAGGTAAATATAATATTCATCTGGCTTTCTATTCTACCCCATAAGCTCATAAGGAAACTGCTTACTAACATTCCAGAACTGGCAATAGAAGAAATTGTACCCAGAGCTTGTGTAGAAGCAAAGGAAAGTACAAGGGGTGTGGTTAGAGCTTCAGCCCCGCCAATGAGAAAGTTGCTTATTGCCACAAAAGCTACTAACCCAATCAGTCCTGGACGATCCGTCAAATAATGCCATCCAAAGGTTATTTCTTGCCAGAACGAAGAGAAAAAACCCACTTCTTCTCCTTGAGTTTTTATGGTCTGAACTTCAGGAAACTTAACCAATAACAAACAAATTAGGGCAAAAAACAAAGTTGTTAAATCAATCACAACAACTCCCGGAATTTGGACAGTTACCAGTAGTGTAGTTGCCAGCGCCGGGGAGAGAATTTCCGCAATAGCCAACCTAGTCTGCGTCATAGAACTGGCACGGACAAGTTGTTGTTTTGGGACTAATAATGTTGTAGCTGAAGAATAGGCCAGGGACTGAAAGGCACTGAAACTGGAGCTAATACCACTAACTAGGCACAGGTTCCACACTTCTAAGTTGCTGTTGATAAATAACCAGGCAATAGTTAGGGTACAAAGACCAGCGCATAAGTCACTAATAATCATTATCCAGCGGCGACTCCAGCGATCAACAAATACTCCAGCAATGGGGGAAAGAATAATAGCAGGTACGGTTGTTGATAGAATCAGGAGTGTAAACTGAGTACTTGAATTAGTATTTTGGTAAACCCAAGTACTGAGAGCAAAACTGGTGATGCGAGAACCAACTAGAGAGAACAGCTGACCAAACCAGATCAAGATAAAAACGTTCATACTTTGAGTTATCTCTCTTTCCTGATTGGAGAAATACTGAGTCCACTTAATTAAAGATGATACAAAGCCCGGCTGTTCTTTCAACTCTGGTGGGATGTTTTCTAACATAGCAACAGTGATTATTGGTTAATGCGTGGCAAAGACTCATCGTTAAGTGTAGCATTTATTTCTCATTTGTATGAGAAACGCCAGTCAGTATGGCAGTTACCAGGGTAATTAGGAGAACCTTAAGGACTTAGATCCTTGTTAAATTCAGAAATTCTACTATTTGGATTTTGGACGAGCTTCTCTAGAATTTCCTGGTAATAATTAAACATAAACTCGATGGTTTCATGTGTAAATAACTCTTGGCTGTACAAAACTTTAATTTCAGTTGCGGGATTATTTACAGAAGGTGAAGAAATATAAACGTCTAAAGAACTTAGCTGATCCCATAAGCTGATATCGCGATCAATTGATACAAAGTCTACATCTAACATCCAGTCATCCAAATTTTGTGGAGGTAGCATAGTCAGGGATGCTAAGGTGTCAACTGTTTGTTTGCTTGTGATAGTATCAATGACTGTTTGAAAGGCAATTTCTTTATTGTTGATTCCTTCTGTGATAGTTTTTTGAACTTCTTTAAGAAGAGTGATTCCGGTTTGCTCAGGGGATAGATGCGATAGTAAAATCACCTCGTTGATGAAGCAACCGAGCATTTTTTCAGTTTCGACTGCACTCCGATTACCAACTGTTGCTAATACTAAAATTTCGTTTTTACCAGTATACTTGAACAAAAGTATCTTCAGAGCAGTAAGGAAAATATTAAAAAAACTAACTCCTTGAGAACTGCTGAGGGCTTCGATTGAACTTACAATCATTGCTGGCAAAACTACTGAATAAATAGATGCACTTCTGCTATTACTGACCTGCGGCTGATTGCTGGACACTATATCAAATACTGGTGTAGTATTAGTCAGTTTTTGCAACCAATAAGCCAACTGATCTTCTATTACTTTTTCATTAAAGCATTGACGTTGCCAAAGGGTAAAATCTGCATACTGAACAGGTAATTCAGGTAGAGGAGAAGGTAAACCATTGGCAAAAGCTGTGTAGAGTATTCGTAACTCCTCCAACAAAAGCCCTAATGACCATCCATCCGTGATGATATGGTGCATATTTATTGTTAACCAATATTCCTGTTGATTTAGTTGCAATAAACTTGTCTTAATCAGAGGAACTGAACTTAGATCAAAATGATGCTCATATTCTGAGGTAGCGAGTCTCCGAGCTTCAGATATTCTTTCTGTATTAGGTATGTTTTGTAAGTCTATAATCTCCAACGATATAGTTAGGGATGGGCTAATAACTTGTACAGGTTGAGCGTCAACGATAGTAAAAGCTGTGCGTAATATTTCATGACGACGAATAATTTCATTCAAGCTTAACTCTAAAAAACTTGCAGAAAGAGAGCCTGCAAAACGTAAAATAAAAAAGCTGTTGTAGGCGCAACTTCCAGGATTTAACTGTCCTAAACGCCAAATAGACTCTTGTGCAAAAGATAGGGGAACATAAGTGTTTCGGAGTTGAGGGACAAGCCGTGGCATATTGTCAAATATAATACAGGTAGCTTTTTGTTTCTCTATCTCCAATTGAATAGCCGTGATTACTTGACTAAGTTCAGCTATAGTAGGTGCTTCCAATAGAGAACGGAAAGGAATTGCTATGGATAAATTTTCTCGAATGCGAGCAATGACAGATGTTAACAACAGAGAATGTCCCCCCAACTCAAAGAAGTTATCATAAATTCCCACCCGATGTAGATGTAATACCTTACACCAAATTTCCGCCAGTTGTTCTTCCAGCCCAGTACGAGGTGCAACAAAAGCGGCTTCTAGTTCTGAATTGATTCTGTCTGGCTTTGGTAAAGCTCTCCGGTTTACTTTACCATTAGGACTTAGGGGTAAAGCTTTGAGCATCACAAAAGCAGAGGGTATCATATATTCAGGCAGTTGTTCTTTGAGAAACTGACGCAATTCACTACTGGTCAATGTTTCTGTTTCTCTCACGATATAACCTGTTAAATATTTATTCCCCGGTTGATCTTCTCGAACAATCACTACTACTTGCTGAACTTGGGGATGCTGACTCAGAAGCGTTTCAATTTCTCCTGTTTCAATGCGAAAACCACGAATTTTAACTTGGTGATCAATGCGTCCTATGTATTCTATGTTTCCATCTGGTAGGTAGCGTCCTAGGTCTCCGGTTTTGTAGATTTTTGTGTCTGGGTGGAAGGGGTTGGGGATGAATTTCTCTGCTGTTAGTTGTGGTCTGTTTAGGTATCCTCTGGCTAGTCCATCGCCGCCTATGTGTATTTCTCCTGGTACTCCTATGGGGGTTGGTTGTTGGTTTTGGTCTAGGATATATATCTGGGTGTTGGCTATGGGTCTTCCTAGGGTGATTTTCTCACTACTATGACTGATTTCAGCTACTGTGGCACAAACAGTAGATTCTGTAGGACCGTAGGCGTTATAGAAACTACGCCCCACAGACCATTGCTTCGCTAATTCTAAGGAACAAGCTTCTCCTCCCACAATTATATGACTCAAGGCTGGCAATGGTTCATTGGGTAATACTGCTAAGGCTGAGGGTGGTAATGTCACATGAGTGACACAGGATTGGTGTAGGATGTGCTGTAAATCATCTCCTGGCATTAATTGAGAAGTTTTGCCTAAAATTAAGGTTGCTCCTGTGGTCACAGCCATAAATATTTCCCAAACAGAAGCATCAAAACTGATGGAAGCAAATTGAAGAACCCGACTGGTTGGTTCTACTTTAAATAACTGGCTTTGTGCTTTGGCTAGGTTACAAACGGACTGATGTTCAATACCAACCCCTTTGGGTGTTCCTGTGGAACCAGAAGTATAAATCACATAAGCCAAATTATCAGCTTTGACCCCAACATCCACATTCTCCTCTGTATGTTGGCATATGTCTAACCAATCTGTATCTAAACAAATCACTTGGGCTGGATGTGCTGGTATTGATGACAATAAGGCTTCTTGGGTCAATAATACCTCTACCCCTGCATCCCCTAACATATATCGCAATCTTTCTTGGGGATAGGCTGGGTCTAGGGGTACATATGCTCCTCCTGCTTTGAGTATCCCTAATAGCCCCACTACCATCTCTATTGACCTTTCTACACATATTCCCACTAGGGTTTCTGGTTTTACCCCTTCTCTGACTAGATGATTTGCTAGTTGATTGGCTCTGGTGTTTAATTCTCTGTAGGTCAGTTGTTGGTTTTCAAACACTACTGCTACTGCTTCTGGTGTTTTCTCTACTTGTGCTTCAAATATTTGATGAATACATTTGTCTTGGGGATATTCTGTTTCTGTTTGGTTCCAGTCAATTAGTAATTGCTGCCTTTGAGATGCTGTAAGTAATGGTAATTGTCCGATCCGCTCATCTGGATTAGCAACAATAGCCCCTACCAGGATTTGAAAATGCTCTACCATCCCAGCAATAGTATCATCATCAAACAAATTGGCATTATATTCAAACCTCCCCCTCATTTCTCCATCTATTTCTTGCATTGACAGCGTTAAATCAAAAGTTGCCCCTGCTGTCGGTCTATCTAATTCGATCTCCGTTACATTCAAACCTGCAAGATCCAGTTTTTCTATGGGTGAATTTTGCAATACAAACATCACTTGGAACAGTGGACTAAGGTTTTTGTGCCGTTCTGGTTTGAGAACTTCAACTAAACGATCAAAAGGCACATCTTGGTTAGCGTAAGCATCAAGAGAAACCTGTCTTACCTGCGCTAATAATTCTTTAAATGTCGGATTATTTTCTAAGCGAGTCCGTAATACCAAACTGTTAACAAAAAAACCAATTAATGACTCAAACACTGGACGGTCGCGGTTAGTAATGGGAGAGCCAACCATGATATCTTCCTGACCAGTGTAACGATAAAGCAATGTTATCAAAGCCGCATGAAGAGCCATAAATAGAGAAGCACCTGACTTATGACTCAGGGTTCTCAGTTTGCTAGTTAGGTTATAATTAAACTTAAATTTTTGGATACTACCGCGAAATCTTTGGATAGCAGAACGGGGGTAATCTGTTGGTAATTCTATCACAGATGGAGCATCTGCTAACTGTTGTTTCCAATAGTTTAGTTGGTTATTAATAATATCGTTTTGCAGCCATTGACGTTTCCAGTAAGCATAATCTACATACTGAATTGGCAAATCTGGTAAGGGGGAAGCAGCATATAAACTCGATAGTTCTTTGAATAAAATTCCCACAGACCAAGCATCAGAGATAATATGGTGCATTGTCAATAGCAAGACGTGGTAATCTGACTCTAAGCGAATCAGTTTTACTCTGAATAAAGGTGCTTTGCTTAAATCAAAAGATTCTGTATATTCTGCGGTAATTAATCTTTGTAATTCATTTTCTTGCTCCCATTCTGTTAACGTTTGTAAATCCAGTATGGGTAAAGTAAAGTCTACAGTTGGCGCAATAAATTGCACTGGTTTTCCATCTACCACTCCAAAGGAAGTACGCAGGGTTTCATGACGTTGAATAATTGACTCTATAGCTTGTTTGATTGCTGTTATATTTAGCTGACCGACTAAACGTAATGCCCTAGCAATATTATAATCAGCATTTGCCCCTTCCATTTGGTCAAGCAACCAAAATCGCTGCTGAATCAAAGATAATGGTAATTCCACAGAACGGGAAACTGTTTGCAAAACTGGCGGGTAATTTGTTTGCTGATTTGGATTATCTAAACTTGTAATTTTTTGGCTTAAACTATCTACAGTAGGAAACTCAAATAAAACACTAACTGATAATTCTACAGATAAAGTTTCACGTAATCTAGACACAACTAAACTTGCAAGTAGCGAATGTCCTCCCAATTCTAAAAAGTTATCATAAATCCCTACTTCTTCCAATCCTAAAACTTCTGCCCATATCTTAGCTATCAGTTCCTCTTGTGAGTTACGGGGTGCAACAAAGTTACTAATATCAGCAGAGATATTTGGTGCAGGTAAATTATGTCGGTCTAATTTGCCATTGGGTAATACTGGCAGTTTCTTCATCAGCACAAAGGCATTAGGAATCATATAATATGGTAGTTTTTCTTTGAGAAAAGCACGGACTTCTCCCCAGTCAAAGACTTGATTTCTAGCTACAATATAGGCTATGAGGCGTTGGTCTCCTGGGTTATCTTCTCTCAGGGTAACTATAGCTTCCCTCACAGATGGATAAAGTTTCAATACAGCTTCGATCTCTTCTAGTTCAACGCGCATTCCGCGAATATTTACCTGAAAGTCGATGCGACCAAGAATTTCTAAATTACCATTTTGGGAGTAGCGAGCTACATCACCGGTTTTGAAAAGTTTTTGCTGTGGATTAAAAGGATTATCAATAAATTTTTCGGCATTCGCTTGAGTCTGGTTTAAATAACCACGAGCTAAGGTAGAACCTGCAATATGTAATTCTCCAATCTCACCAATTTTTACTGGTTTAAGTTGCGAATTGAGTACATAAACCTGCTGAATGTCTTTGAGGGGATTACCAACGGGGACATATCCTTCTTGAATATTACAGTTTTCTGGAATGAGATAAAAGCCATTGCCAATACTTTCTGTTTGACCGAGAATATTAAAAAAGCGGGGTGTCTTGTTAAAGATATTACATAACTTTTTAATTAGTTGATAGGGTAGTAATTCACCACCAAAAATTATTAATCTTAGTTTTGATTGGCTAATTAGTTTTGTGTATTTGGGATCTACGCTTTCTAAAGCCATTAATCCATAACGCCACACGGAAGGTACACCATCAGAGATAGTTACCCTCTGTGCTGCGATTAACTCAAATAGACTCAGGGGAGTTCTGGTTTGTTCGCGGGTGGCAAGAACACTTGTAGCACCTTGGGATAAAGGCAGGAATAATTGTCTGACTGAAGCAGTAAATGAGAAAGATGCTGTATGTAGATAAATATCTTTGTTATTAACTGGAATAATTTTAGCGATCGCCTCAAGATAATTACAAACACTAGCATGGGGCATTTGTACTCCTTTGGGCTTGCCAGTGGAACCAGAGGTATATATCAAGTAAGCAAGGTTTTCTGATTGTACTCCACTAATAGGATTTTCTTCACTTTGTTTTTCAATCTCGTCCCAATCTGCATCAAGACAAATTACACAACCACTAATAACAGGAAGAATTTCTCGCGATTCTACTTTAGTTAAAACAATTGGTAAATTGGCATCTTCTAACATAAATGCTAGGCGTTCTTGAGGATAATTAGGGTCTAAGGGAACGTAAGCACCACCGGCTTTGAGAATACCTAATATTCCTATAACTAAATCAATAGAACGCTCTATACATAAGCCCACCATTACCTCTTGACCCACCCCAATTGCCTGTAAATGATGTGCTAGTTGATTAGCTTTGCTGTTCAATTCTTGGTAGGTTATTTGCTCATTTTCACATACTATTGCTAGGTCATTAGGTTTTTTTCTTACAATGTTTTCAAACAAATGATGAACACAATTATTGTTACTATGTTTCATTTCTAGTCCTATGTTTAAATCGGATAAATTAAAATTGGCTTTTTTCGTTTTTGTTAATTAAAATTTAGAATCAGCAAATTGTTTGACACTCGCATTCCTAAAGGATACGGGATTCTGTGTTCAACCTTGCCACTTGCTCTAATAGACTTTCGCCCAAAATAGTAGAGGGCGCAAGTCCTACAGCGTTACTCCGTTTTATACCATATACCCATACCAGAAGTGTTGAATCTTGCCACAAAACTTTACAATACTTTACAACTATTGCACCAAGTTGCAATTTCAACAACAGCGCGATTGCAAACATCACAGAGGCGTAAACGTCTTAAGGCAGCTTTCAGAACCTTGCCTAAAGTACGGAATAGATCGCTACGCACCTGTTCATCAAGGGTTTTCAGCCTGCTTTCTTGATAAAAAATGAATCATTATGGCGGTTTTCGCTTGAAATTCTCTTACTGCTCTGCCAGATGTTTCTCAATGGTTGTACAAAAAGATTAGTTACACTATTAAATAATTTTGATTCACCATCTGATAAACCAAAATGCAGCTTTTCATAGTTTTTTGGCACATATAAAGAACCAAATATCCAGTCCCAAACACCGAAAATATAACCAAAGTTTTTATCATAATGTTTTGGGTCTACACTATGATGTACTTGGTGTTGCGCTGGACTGATGAAAATATGACTAATCCACTGAGGATAAGCTAACCAGATATGAGAATGACGTAAATTATAGCCAGCTAAATAAAAGATAAAAATCTCACAGCTCACTCCATAAATTAATATCTCCTTTGTCTCATTCCCAAACAAATACATCCAAATACCCGAACCTAGACTTGTGATTATAGCTATCACTGTGTTACCTAAAAACATCTCAATTGGGTGAATTCTATATACAGTTAATGGTGTCATGACTTCTGCTGAATGATGGACTTTATGAAATTCCCACAACATAGGAATCTTATGGGCTAAATAATGATATAAAAAATTAGCAAAGTCACCTAATAATGCTACAAAGATACTGAATATTATATTCTGCTCTAATTGGTTAATTTTGAATATAAGAAGTGTATTATTGCCTAGAATTTGTATCAGAATTTGGCAAGTTAGATTGGCAAAATTTTCTAAAAAAAATATAGTTGGTAAGACGAATAATATCTGGAAAAACGAAATCAAAAAAAAGTATTTGTATAGAGTAATAGAGGCAGGATGTAAATAAATTTCTTGCGGTAAAAGATATTCCAGAAAATTTTTCTTTTTGCCTTCATGTGCTAATCCAAGTGTATATATGATTGTCGCTATTAAAATAGTTGAAAGTAAATATAACCAATAAATTTGACATGATGCCAAGAATGGTATTTTAAATGGGTAAAAAAGACTATTAAATATACTTTTTATTGTGTCCATGCTTTTTGCGGTACTCTTCAATATTTGGGTTGCAAATAATTTATCAACTAAATAGGTAGGCTTTAAAAATTGCTGTTATGGCAAGGCAGGAGGCAGAAGGGAATAGACCTTTGGGTAACTTTACTTTTCATTACATACTTCGGTTCTCCCATGCTTTGCCCTATTATACCATACCACTCTGATTTATGCCTAATATGTTAATTTTTGTTAATGTTCACTCAATTTGTAGCGCGAGCATCCTGCTTGCTAATGATGTACCTCACTCATTTGTACTTGATCTAGCAAACTCATCAAGCGGAAGCTAGGGTTAAACCAACAATTCCACCACCGACTATGACCAAATCATAATATTCTCCTTGGTTTGGCGGTGTTTGTTAAGATAAGTCAAGGCATCCTAATTATTATTTTTACCCAAGGTGACAAGTCCGCGCAAGGTTTCCCCAGGTAAATTAATGATAAAATTCATAAAATGAAGCAACGGGTGCGGTAAAAATCAGAAAAATGACTCGCTTTATCCATGACCAATTTTCCAAACAATATCTGACAGAACTGTTCACACCTTACGGACAAGTAGAAATGAGTAAAGATATTACTTCCGAAGTGAGGCAAATAGACGTATTCTTTACTCCTACCTCTCCAGAAAACATAGAAGAATTAGGACTGCTAGGAAAAATGGGGACTTATGCAGGATCAGTCATATTTGAACCATTCCGTAACGCAGTCAGCAAAAGTGAAATTCGCAGTTGTATGGGCAAACTATATGATACTCATGCAGAACTAGAAAGACAAAACAAACGCAAGGATACGCGAATTAATGAAACCGAACTGCCCCATTTATGGATATTTACACCCACAGCATCAGAAGACATCTTAGTAAGTTGTCGTGCTATTGTAGATATAGAAACATGGGGTCAAGGAGTTTATTTACTGGGGAAAGCCTTAAAAACTGGCATTGTGGTCATACATCAATTACCAAATACACCAGAAACACTGTTTTTGAGGGTATTAGGTAGGGGAAGAGTCCAAAGACAAGCAGTGGAAGAATTAGAAGTACTAGCTAAGAATAATCCACAGTTGGAGGATGTTATAAAATTAGTAAATGACCTGATCGCCATGTTGTCAACACGTCAACAAAAAGAAAAAGATATTGATCAAGATGATCGGGAGTTGATTATGAAATTATCAGAAATGTACCAACAATTATTAGAAGAAATCAAGGAAGAACAACGACAAGAAGGACGACAAGAAGGACGACAAGAAGGAGAATTAATAGGAATTGATAGAGGTATGCAAAGAGAACGCCGCGCTATGGTTGAAAGTATTTTACAAGTCAGGTTTGGACAAGTTGATCCGGAATTAGCCAACATTATTGATGAGGTAATTACCATATCTAGGGAAGAATTTACCCCCTTACTTTTAAATTTATCTCGCGCCGATTTATTAGCACGATTTAAAAAATAGTTGTGAGTATTAAGCCATCAGTAGTCAGCTATTCTCTTAGGACGCTCCTGTTTTGTTGAATGACACAGGTGTTAATGAGAGCAATTTATAGTCTATTATTTACTGTTTTCTGGTTTCTTGCTGAGGGCTGAATACTAATATTTATCAATTATTTACACCCACAGCATCAAAAGACATCTTAGTATGTTGTCGTGCCATGTTTACCCTACTCTTGTGTCAGGGTTGATGTTAAACATGGTACACTGCCAGAATTTACTATCAAACCTTTAGTGGCTGAACGAGTGGGGGAACAATGGCATAATTATCAACTTCAAGCATTCGTGGTGTAAATTTATCTAACGCCAGGTGCGACTTGATGAGATATTTGCCATCGCCCACTCTCTTAAAATCCTGACTACGAAATTTTTTGCCAATTTTGCTTATTGAACTGGAATTAAGCTTGCGCTTTTGGTTGCACTATCCCAAAGTATCCAGCTACAAGAATTATCTACTTCTTCTGGATTATTTGTCACTTTAAAATACAGTTTTTCTCGCTCTCTGGTTTCAATGGCAAAGTCCGCGTTTTGGGCATAAACCACTTTAAATCCTTTGTCCCGTAAGCAATACATAGCCCAAGCTTTTAATGATTGCCGGTGTGGTTCATGGGGTATTGGCGGTTTTTTGATGGTTTCCTGGATAACTTGAAATATTTGCATTAATTTTACCTTAATTTAGCGAAAAACATTAATAGGCGATGGCGGTGGGTTTTGTTAATCATGTTTTGATGTGTATGGAGCAGTCTTTCTATTTGGTTTGATGAAATACTCAGTAGTGCTTTTAATGACAATATACAAAATCGGCACCACAAACAAACTCAAAAAAGTAGCGATCAACATCCCCCCAAACACTGTTGTTCCCAAAGACTGACGACTTCCCGCCCCTGCACCTGTAGCAATGGTGAGGGGAAAAATACCCAGAAGGGTGGAAAATGCTGTCATCAAAATTGGGCGTAAACGCTCTTGTGCTGCTTCTACAGCCGCTTTAGTAATGGAAAGCCCCTCTTTTCGCAGTTGGTTAGCAAATTCTACAATCAAAATAGCATTTTTACTAGCTAAACCAATCAACATCACTAGACCGATTTGACAGTAAACATCGTTAGGAAACCCCCGCATTGATAGAGCTACGAGTGCGCCAAAAATTGCTAAGGGTACTGATAACAGGATAATTAAGGGGTCTATGTAGTTCTCATACTGAGCAGCTAGAACTAAAAAGACAAAAACAATTCCTAAACCAAAGATAATGGGTGCTAAACCGCCAGATTCTATTTCTTCCAATGAGGTTCCTGACCACTCATAACCAAAAATAGGTGGTAGGATTTGTCTGGCTAACTTTTCCATGGCTTTAATAGCATCTCCAGAACTAAAACCGGGAGCAGGAGAACCATTGATTTCTATGGAGCGAAATAGATTATAGTGATTAATGACTTGCGCCCCCACCAGGGAAGTAGTTTTAATTAAGTTTCTCAAAGGAATCATTTGATTGGTTTGAGAACGAACAGATAGTTGACCAATATCTTCTGGGTTGGAGCGAAATTGTTGATCTGCTTGGATGTACACCCGGTAGTTACGCTGCTGGAGGTTGAAGTCATTTACATATTGAGAACCTAAAGCTGTTTGGAGCGTACGGAAGATATCATCTATGGAGACTTGTAGGGCTTTTGCTCTGTTGCGGTCTACTTCCACCAGTAGTTGTGGAGTTTCAGCTGCGAAGGTACTAAATACGGCTTGTAATCCTGGTGTTTGGTTGGCGCGGCCCAGCAGTTGACCCATTGACTGTACCAAAGTTCCTAAGCCACTATTACCTCTACGGTCTTGCAGTTGAAAACTAAAGCCGCCAAAGTTACCTAATCCTTGAATAGGTGGTGGATTTACGGGAAATATTCTGGCTTCTGGGATGGCGAATAGTTTTCCTCGTAATTTACCAATAATGGCTTGTGCTGATTGGTCTGGTCTTTGGCGTTCTCGCCAAGGGGTTAATGTTGTAAATATAATACCATTATTTGCAGTATTACCACTGAAGCTAAAGCCTCCAATAGCGAAGGTTCCCACTACTTCGGGGATTTGCAAAAGTTCTTTTTCTACCCGTGCTATGACATCACTAGTATATTGGAGGGAAACGCCTTGGGGTCCTTGGAGGAGGGTGATAAAATAACCTTCGTCTTCTTCTGGCAGAAATGCTGTAGGTACTGTAATATAAAGCCAAGCTGTCATCCCCAAGGAGACCATGAATAGTCCAATAATTATGGTTTTGAAGCGGACTAGAAAGTTGAGCGATCGCTGATAGCTTCTCTGTACCCAGTCGAGAAACTGATTAATTCGGTCAAAAATCCTACCCAGCCAGCCGGATGGTTGTTGTCCTTGACGTAGCAGTAATGCACACAAAGAAGGTGTCAGGGTCAAGGCCAAAAAAGTTGAAATGACTATGGAGAAGGCGATGGTTAGGGCAAATTGCTGATACAGTGCCCCAGTGGTTCCGGGGAAAAACGCCACCGGCACAAATACAGCCATCAGCACCAAGGAAGTAGCAATCACTGCACTAAATAATTCCGCCATTGATTCACTGGCAGCCCGGCGAGGACTCATGCCTTTATCCTGGATAAAGCGGCTGATCTGCTCAACTACAACAATGGCATCATCTACCACCATCCCCGATGCTAAAGTCAGACCAAATAAAGTCAAACTATTAATGGAAAAATCAAAAATTCTCGCAAAAATAAATGTCCCAATTAAGGATAAAGGAACCGTCAATGCGGGAATTAAAGTAGTTCGCCAATCTTGCAAGAAGACAAAAATTACAATTACTACCAGTACCACGGATGTAATCAGAGTGTTAATTACTTCTGACATGGACTCTTCCACAAAGCGTGTACTGTCAAAAGCCACTTGATATTGCAGTCCGGGGGGAAAATTGGGAGCTAGTCGCGCCATTTCTTCCCTCACTCCCCGGGCTACATCCAAAGCATTACTCCCTGGAAGCTGATAAACACCCAAACCCACTGCATCTTTGGCACGATATCGCAAAAATGAACTGTAATTTTCTGCTCCCAGTTCTACTCTGCCCACATCTTTGAGTTTAATTAAGGTGCCATCGTTGTTAGTTTTTAAAACAATTTCGGCAAATTCTGATGGTTCCGCCAATCTACTGGCTGCGCGTACATCAATTTGATACCTTTGTCCTTCCGGGGCTGGTTCTTGACCAATGCTTCCCGCACCAACCTGTAAGTTTTGTTCGGATAGGGCTTGGGCTACATCTTCAGTGGTTAAGCGCCGACTGGCAAGGCGATTGGGATCTAACCATATACGCATGGCATAGCGACGTTCGCCAAAGATGCTCACATTACCAACACCTTTAACTCTTTTTAAGGCATCTGTTATGTAAAGGTCGGCATAGTTGCTGATGAATATATTGTCGTACTCTTCATTTTCAGCAAATAAACCAATGGCTAGGAGTATATTGTTAGATCCCTTGGTTACTCTCACCCCTGTGCGCTGTACAGACTCCGGCAGTTGGGGTTGAGCAAAGGAAACACGGTTTTGTACATCCACAGCTGCAATATCTGGATTGCGGGATGAGTCGAAGGTGGCTGTAATGTTAGTAGAACCATCGTTACTACTACTGGAAGTAATATAGCGGATGCCTTCAATGCCGTTGATTTGCCTTTCTAAGATGTTGGTGACACCGCTTTCTACGTCTTCGGCACTGGCTCCGCTATAGTTGGCGGCGACGTTGATTTGAGTAGGGGCAATATCTGGGAAACGAGCTATGGGCAGTGTGGGAATACTAATCAATCCCAGCAACAGCACAATTAAGGCGCAAACCGTAGTAAAGACCGGTTTCTTAATAAAGAAGTCAATAAACATATTATTTTGCAGTTGTGAGAATTACAAGTTACGGTTTTTTATTACTTTTTTCTTCAGGTGCAGGGATAATAGGCACGCCATTGGTGAGATTGAGTATACCCGCCACCACAATTTTGTCCCCGGCTTTGAGTCCTTCTAAAATTTGATAATCCTTGCCTTGAATGGCTCCCAATTTTACGGGCTGTTGTAGAGCTACTAAGTTGGGCATTCCTGGTTTTGCTTCTGGTGACTCTTGGGCTACAAAAACAAAAGTTTGTCCACCCAGGCGAGATATTGCTTGAGTAGGAATTAAGACTCCTGGACTTTCATCCCAGATAACTCTGGCTTGGACGTTGAGGCGATTGAGTATTTGCTTTTTGGTGTTGGTAAAGGTGGCTTTGGCTAATATATTTTGAGTATTTTGATTGATGTTTGGTGAAATAAAAGTTACTTCACCTGTGGCAGCAGGTTGGCCTTCAGCATCTAGGATTTTTACGGGTAATCTTAGACGCAACCTTTCAGCTTCGTTGAAGGGAACGGCTAAATTTAATTCTAAGGTGTCATTTTCAGTAACTGTGGTGAGTTGGTCTCCTTTACTGACAAAATCTCCTACTTTGACAGGTATGTCACCTATAATACCAGTGATAGGGGCAACAATTTTAGTGTATTGCTGTTGGACTTCTGCTAACTGCACTTGGGCTGCTGCTTCCCTAACTTGAGAACGGGCTTGAGCAATTTCTTCTGGGCGGAAACCGTTCTCTAGTTGTTTCAGATTTTGCTTTTCTAGTTCTACAGCCGCTGCTAGTTCATCAATATCAGATTTTCTGCTTTTGGCGAGTTGGTCTAGCCGTTTTTGGGCTTCTTCTAGTCTGGCTGCGCCCCTTCTTTTTTCTGTGAGAAACTGTTCTAGTTCGTCTTGGGAAACGACACCTTCTTCTCTTAATTTTTGGTATCTATTAGCTCTTGACTCTGCTAGTTCTAAATCTGATTTTGCTACCTTAATTTGAGCTTCTGCTTGAGCGATTTCTTCCGGACGCGCTCCCCCCTGGGCATTTTTCAGGCGAGTTTGGGCTTGAGCTAGTCTAGCTTTGGCTTGAGCAATTTCTTCTGGACGTGTACCTGCTTTCAGTTCTGCTAGTCTGGCTTGGGTGCGGTCTAATGATGCTTTTGCTTGTCTTAACTGGGCTTGGGTGTTGTCACTTTCCAGGCGGATTATAACTTGCCCCTTCCGGATGCGATCGCCTTCTTTGAATAAAATTTCACTGATGCGTCCGTCAATTTCTGGCTTGAGTGTTACTGAACCGCGAGCCTCTAAAAAGCCGCTAATTACTGAACTATGTTGTATAGTTGCCGTTTCTACCGTGGCTAATTTAACAGGAATTGCCATCGGTAAACCGGCGGCTGCTGTACCTTCTGGAGGTGCATTACCACTAAAGCTATTTTGCCCCCAGCGCCAACCAAAGCCCCCGGCCATTAAGAGAATTATGCCCCAAATCAATGGCCAACGTGGTTTTTGACGGGGTTTTAATGTTTGTTCTTGTTGTTCAATCTGATGGTAATCAGGAGGTGAAACTTCAGACTCAGGCAATTCAGAATTAAGCATTTTTCTGTTCTTATTTTGTGGACTTGAGATATTTAGTTAATCTACTTTTGATGGCAAAGCTAGATATAGCGGTTTTCGCTGCTTAGTGAAGTAAATCATTAGCAAGCAGGATGCTTGTGTTACAAGATTTTATGGGCTTGTTTGAGCAGGTTGTTTGCGATCTGTGAAATCCACTAATCTGCTTTCTTGCTTGCATTATATACACCTGGGGTAAATTTTTGTATAAATAATAAGCATTTGATAGTAATACCATAAAAATTTGCAAGATTATGCAACCAATTAAAATTCAATGCCAGATAATTTTCGTAAGCTGTTACCCATTTAATTTGTATAACGGTAGCGGGCAATATGCCTGCACTACTTTTATTGAGAAAATACATATTATTTATTGGCTTTAGCTGCGTAATAGCTTGGTGACAGGTAATTTAATTACACAAACTAGATAAAAATTGTTCAGCCGACTCCTGCCATGAAAATGGTTTATACTGCTTTTTGATGTATTCAACCAAATCATTATAGTAAATATCTGAATCAAGTAGCTTTTTTAAAGATTCATACAGTTCAGTTGGTTCATTAGGATCAAAATACACACAAAAATCACCTCCTATTTCAGGTAAAGATCCACCAGTGCTAGCAACCACAGGTTTAAAATATTGGAGTGCTTCTACCACAGGTAGTCCAAATCCTTCGTAGAAAGAAGCTTGAACTAAACAGTAACAGTTTTTATACAGAACTTTGAGTTGAGCATCGGTAACTGAGCCTAGTATGTGTATTAACTTGCCGTACATTTGATGAGATTCTATGATTGCATCAGTCTCTGGATGCCAACCTCTATTACCTGCAAATAGTAAATGTATATCTTCATAATTTGAATTGATTAATAAATCAAATGCTTCCATAATAGCTTTGATGTTTTTGTGAGGGACTAAACTTCCCACCACCAAAATATAACGTTTAGTTAGTAATTTATGTAAGTTAGTATCAAAACTAGTATTGTCTAAGTTAACTAGATCATCATGATTGTAATAGTCACACCCTAACCGAAAGCTTTTGACTATTACATTGGGGTTATTAATAGATAGAATTCCTTGTTTTTTGGCATTTTTATAATCTTTTGCACTATTTTGAGATATGCACAAAACTAGATCAAACAAATTAGAATATTCCTTATAAAAACTTGTAAAAGCCTTAGTAAAACTGTGAGAAGAGAAGTGAGGAAACTTTATTGGTATAATGTCATAACATATAATTGCTAGAGTAACTTCACTTTGTTTTAGATTCTGTAAAAATCTGTAATATGTTTTAGGTAAGTCCCAATTAGCATCAGCTATAACATAAATATCCTCTGGTTTGATTTGATATTTTTCAAAATAAATACCCTGATTTTTTGGATCATTATGCAGAGATGCAATCAAATCTGATATTTCTAAACTTAGCTTTTTTAGTTTATTTATGATTTTAGAAATCAGTATTTGAAACTTGCTGTTCACTTTATTGAGATAAAAAGAGAATTTACTTTTATTCACATGACCATGATTCGATGGATTCAGGCTAGTTACTCGGCGTATGCGTCGGCCGTCAAACATGACCAATAAGATTTCTATATCTGTTCTACTGGAATTTAATTTCAATAATTCAGATGTTAGTTCACGAACCACTCGATGGATACCAGTATTTTTATATGTATATTTGGCGGTGTGAGTGCAATCTATAAATATTCTCATTTGCAAACCTAGTCAAAATTTATTTTAATTTCTTTGTGCAAGTCAAATTCTCCCTTTATATTCTCCAAAAAAACATAAATTACTTCAATGCGTGAATTTCCATTTCGTAACATAACCCATTAACTCGCTTGATGTCAACAATGTTGACCTCCCTAAATCCACAATTCAATAGGATTTTACACAACGACTCGGAAGTATACATATTAAAATGATGATTGCCTCCATAATCTTGACAACCATAAGTTACTTTTCTCAGATTCTCCCATGGAAAATGTCCGTTTGCATAATCAATCATCATGGATTTAGCATCGGGGCAAATAATCACCATTTTTCCACTATTTTTCAGCAGACTGTACCAATAAGGCAAGATGTGATTAGTAACCTCATACTCTGTGAAATGCTCAATGACATGAGAATTGTATATTTCCGCAACTGTTCCTTGTTCAAATGGCAAATTGCTAATATTGGCAATAACATCAACCCCTGGTAGTTCTCTTTGATCTACGTTTATGTAGTCTGGTATAATCACCTGTCCACAACCGAGATTAAGGTGTAAATCATGTAAATTTGCCTTCACTTTTTCTTTGGAAATGATTATCGGTGCTTGACCTTGGTGAAATTTTAACCGATAGGCAAACTCACTTCTACTCGTTTCACATTCAGGAATCATTAGATTTTTTGTTTCATATACAAGCCGCTTCAATTCAACTATTTCAGATAATTGATTGTTCATTTCTTGTTTGACATCTTCCACACTTTTCTGAATTGCGCCTAAGATATTTTCCACATCCATTTGACTATCAATCATAGTTTCTTTAACAGTGTTTTTTCTTAGATTAATTAACTCATTCGCTAATGCCTTGTTACTAGAAATAAGAGCATTATTCATATAAGTTTGTCTTTGCATAGACTCATACAAAACAGAATTAATAAATTTTACAATCTTCGGAACTATCAAACGATTTATGATCGAGTTAAGCCACCCCCAACTAATAATTTGAGGTTGGGTTAAACTCCAATCTGGACGCATATTCAAGTAATCAGATTGCCGTAAAAGTGATTTTTCAGCTTGATGGTTGGTAATTTCAACATTGCTTTTCAAATTGCTTTCCGTTGACAAAAGATGATTTGAAAATATTTCCCTGATTTGGGGACTAATGGTCTGCATGGGAGTCTTAGCATTCACTAAAGATTGGTAAACATTCACGCTAGCTTTAGCCATGTTTCTAGCGGAAAGAACTTCTACTCTTTGTTTTGCCCCTTTAGCCAACTGATCCCTAAGATGGTCATCATGGACGATATTCAAAATTTTTTGTGCTAATTCTTGGTAATTGTCAGGTTCAAAGAGAAGACCACACTCCCCTTCTAAGACTACCTCTGGTATCGCTCCTACCCTTGCGGCTATCACAGGTTTACCATGAACCATCGCTTCTAATGGCACCAGTCCAAAAGACTCATAGCGGGAGGGAAATACAAGAAAATCACAGTTAGCATAAAGTAACTGTAGCTTTTCTTCGGAAACCATACCCAAAAATTGTACACGACTGTATATATCACTACGTAGTATTCTACCTGCCTTTTCTTTCCAGCCTTCAATGTCACTACCAGCAATCCAAACAGATATGGAAGGTTCTTTCGGCATTACCAGTTTTAAGGCATTAATGAATACATCAATACCTTTTCTAGATTCTAAGCGTCCAACAAACAGAATTTGTATAGCTCCCCGTTTTAAATCTTTAGGTAGTTCGCCATAATTAGTAATGTTGGTGTATGCTGGCCAAGGCTGTACTCCCAACGGCTGAACAAGCCAGCGATGGTCAGGAGTTAAGTTATAACTTGATACAACAGTGTCTTGAATATTCTTACTAATAGCAATCACCTGATCAGCACAACGAATTAACTCTTGTTCCATTTGCATACACCGTTTTAAGTCCTCATTCATCCGCCATCCATTCATTTGGATAGCAATAGCCAGTGGAGTTACCAAACGGACTATTAGTGGTACTTTAAGTTCAGGGCGGAGCATCACTACACCAATTCCTTCAAAATCCCAAAGAGCAGATTCAACAACACTGATGGGATGTTGACAATGAATTTGTTGGACTATCTGTGCTACTTTTTCTGCCCAAGCAATATTTTTTGAGAGCATGGGTGATTCTGGAATGTAATGGTAATTTTCTACAAAACCAACTTGGATTTGTGTCAGTGGTCCAATGACATCAGTACAGTCTCTCGGTCCACGGCTAATCACAGTCACCTCATGCCCCATTTGCATTAATTCTCGGGCCAATGTCTGATTATATGCTCCAATTCCCCCAAAAGAATGGGGAGGAAATTCTTGGGAAATAATCAAAATATGTAGCTGCTGTTTAGTTCGTTCAGAATGATTGTTTTGCATATAAGGCAGAAAAGGAGAATTTATATCACTTAAATTTTTTCCCAGTCTTCGAGGAAAACAAGAGTCATAGTAACCACGTAAAGCACCTATAATTGTGCGAAAAGAATAGGCGATTGCTGCCTGTAGCTGTAAATCATCATGCCACCACGCCTTGATAAAATTTAAGCAACGCTCTTGTAGTAGATGTTGATTTATTTTCCATATTCTTGTAAGCCAATAACTATTCTTATCCGCATTTTTTATCCCGAAATAAACAGTGTTTTTAGCTATTACTTGCCAATTAAAATTATATTTTCCTTGCCTGTTGTGGCTTTGTGCAAATTCATGCCTAATATAAGCTTGATTGGCATTAGCTATTACACCCCCTACTTGTTGTAATCTTACCGCCAGATCGCTTTCATCAAGATAATATTCATATTGTTCGTCAAAACCATTAACAGCAATTAAAGCGTCTTTACGAAAAGAACAGTTAGTGCCTAATAAATGGCGATAATATTTACCATTATTTTTTTGGCTTTCATGGGCAGCAACTTCTACATGATTACCAAAACTATCAATGATTCCCAACTCAAATTGAAATTTAAACTGGTTAGCCAAAAATGTTCTGCCACCTATACCTACCACATTCCTGGGGAGTTCACGATAACGTTTAACAATTTCAAACAACCAATTATCATAAGGTAGAGCATCATCATCTATGAAAGCTACTATATCTCCCGAAGCATATCTGATACCCAAGTTTCGGGATACTGAAAGGTTACGTAGAGGATTTTGCACCACTTTAATGTTATCTCTCAATGTAAGTATTTCTTGAGTGTTGTCTGTTGACGGACCATTAACTACTATGACTTCAAAATGCCGATAGTCTTGATCATAGAGATAATCTAAACATCTTTTTAGGTAGTCGCTGCGATCGCAAGTGCAAATAACTACAGAAACCAGCAATGTATCTTTCTGCCCATCCTCATGTGTAATTTCGTCTATGATTGCATACAAATGCTGGCGTACAGCATCAGGACTGAAGCGATGAGCTTGTTTAATTCCATGATCAACTAGCTCATTTTTGAGAGAATGAGCAGTAAATACTGAATGAATGCGTCTAACAGCAGTTTCTACATCCAGGCTTTCAAGAGCGCCAACTCCACCACCCATAGTGTATGATACTGCTGTTCCTGCATATGCAACTACTGGTACTTGATTATTGAACGCTTCTACTATCGGTACACAGAATCCTTCATGTTCACTCATGCAGATAAATAAATCTGCTGCTTGATAGTAAGCAGGTAGGTCTTCATCTTCCACTTTACCAACAAGAGTAACTTGTGTGTTCAGCCCTAAACGCTCTATTTTAGACCGAAGCTGCTGGTAGTAAACATCATCTTCAAAATATCTCCCCACTAAATATAAATGATTTTTCTGATCAGGATATAATTTAATATAACGAGCCAAAATATCTATTAGTAGGTCTTGTCTTTTATTAGGTGTTATCCTTCCCACAAATAACCACACATGATCAAGACCAAACCGTAAATTATTTACTGAATTTACAGATACCTCTGTAGAAAATTTCGGAACTATTATCGGTAGTTCTTTAACTACTGTTGCTCCTAAATCTTTAGCTTCTTGACAGTTAAAAGGTGAATCTCCTAAAATTAAATTATATTTACCCACAATGTTTTGCAACTGCTCTCTACCCTGTTTGCAAAATTCATATAATGCTGACTTGGGATCAAAAAAACTATGTGGCGTGATATTATGATAAATCATAATTTTATAACCACGCAAATTAGTGATTTCATCTGCTATTTCCGAGTAACCACAAAAGTGATGTAATATGACAGTATCCTCATCGATGCAGAATTCAGCAAAATTTAAACGATACTTATCAACTCTATGATCTGCAAATTTCGAGAAAATTTGTGACTTTTCACCTTTATTAATAAGCATTTGATGAATATGGATTACTTGATTTGATACGGCATCACCATAATCCAAAGCATCTAAAATTTGTACATATCTCAAAGCCATTCTCTTACCCCCAAAAAATAAAGTTTTTGTATAAGTCAATTCTCAACCTGGGAACAGCACAAATTGATCAGTTATAGTTTTTAAATTTCATTTATAGCATTTCTTAAATCCGTGAGATACAAATGTAAATGCTCGTCTTGTAGTGGGTTAATCCTGCTCGCTGCTTAATACATCTTGCCCCATAAGGATGTACCTCACGTGGGCAAAATTGGCTATAATGAGTTTAAGTAGCAATCTACAGCCTCTGCGGCATTGCCCAAAAAACGTATTTGCCCTTGATCTAACCAAACTGCGCGAATGCATGATTTTCTAATAAACTTCAAATCATGAGATACTACTAAAACCGTGGCATTATGATCCCAAAATTTCCCAATTCTTTGCTCACACTTGTTTTTAAAACTCTCATCTCCAACTGACAATACCTCATCTAATATCAAAATATCAGGCTGTACGTCCGTGGCAATGGCAAACCCGAGCCTTGCCACCATACCAGAAGAAAGTCCTTTAACAGGAACCAACGCATATTCCTGTAATTCTGCAAATTCCAAAATTGACTGGGTTCTCCCTCTCATTTCATTTCTAGAAAAACCCAACATTACCCCGTATAACATAATATTGTCTATCACGGAAATTTCTGGATCAAAACCTGCTCCTAATTCAATCAAAGGAGCAATTTTACCACGTAACCTCACGCTTCCAGTAGTTGGCTTAAGAATCCCAGAGATTATTTTTAAAAGTGTTGATTTACCAGATCCGTTTGCTCCGATAACACCTAGTTTTTCGCCTTTTTCAACTACTAAATCAATTGTGTCAAGTACTAACTTCTTTGGTGGTTGGCGATATTTGCCTTCCATAAAAGATAACAAAGTTTTCTTGAGGTCATAAGAAAACTCTTCTTGAGTGCGTCGCCAGAGGGTTACTTGATCTAGACGAATTACTTCCATTTACAGCAAATCCATAAATTTATCTCGCCACAACCGAAAACTAGCCCATCCTATGGTGAGGATAATCATACCACTAAGCAAAGCACCCCAAAATAAATTTAAATCTGGCATTGTCCCTGATAATGAAATCTGACGCAAACTTTCAATAATTGGAGATAAAGGATTTAAAGATAAAAAAGGTTTGACTGTCTTGGGCACAATAGCCGCAGGATAAAATATAGGACTGCTAATCCACAAGACGAATACAACTAACTCATAAAAATAAGGTAAATCTCTAAAAAACACATACAAGGCACTAACTAAAAAACCAATTCCTGTACAAACCAAAACTAGAGCTAACATTGGTAGCACCAGAGCTAGGACATTTACTAAACTCTGAGAATTAATAAAAGTCATAACTGCCAGTAAGGGTAACACACCAATGGCAAACTGAAATACATTGGCCGCAATCATTGATACTGGAAAAATGCTGATTGGTAATTCAATTTTATTTAAAAGCGATCCATTTGCCACTATACTACTCAACGCTTGCATTGTGGAAGCTGAGAAAAAATTAATTACTACCAGTCCGGTAAACGCGGCCAACATATAATTAGATATGGAATCCTCGTAATAAGAAGCAAAGGCAGCCCCAAAAATCGCAGTATATAAAGCTGTCATAATCAATGGATTAAACAGCGACCAATATACACCTAAAACAGATCCCCGGTAGCGTACTTTGAGGTTCCGCGATACCAAGACGTGCAATAATTCCCAGTAGCGTTGCACTTGTAAGAAATTGGAATTATCCTTATGTGAGAGTGTCATCCTCAAAAACCACTACACAGCAAAAGCAACTTACTCGCACATTGTATACTATTCCAGAATAATTTGCTCATGATCCTGCAATTTCAGAAATATTTGAGCAAAAAACCCACAGATTAGACCTGGGCGGTGAGATGATTCTATGTAAGTCTTTGAGGCAAAACTTGAGGGCATAAACGAGGAATACGGAAACACACATTAACAGCGAGTTTTCGTTTAACTTAAACCATCAGGATCACCACCTAAAGCTCGCAAGCCCTCCGCCAGTCGTTCTGCGCGTTGCTGTTCTTGTTGGGCTAATTCTGCTATTTGTGTGGGGATAAGTAACTTAGCCCCGGTATCCAAGCGATAAAACCGTAACAGTTCCCCCTCTACATCTAGCCGCAGTTGTAAAGGTTGAGATATTCCATTGGTGACGCGTTGATAAATTTCATCTTGTCAACGATATCCCTGTAATTTGCCGTTGACCCATTCTCCTTTGGGGTCGAATAACCAGTATTCTACAATACCTAGTTGTTCGTACATCGTAACAGCGATATTCAATGTTTGTGTCTAGTAAATTGATCGTGGTAGTCATAGCTGTTACCTAATTCAGCCAAGTGTGTGGGTGGTAGACTGGTTTCCTTAACTTTCTGATTTTTAATTGATGGCTCAGTTTTAACTATTGCATGATTTTTTTTGAGTTAGCATTAATAGTTAGTGTTGGATGTCGGACTTGGGTCTGTTGACCATAAAACGAGACGCAAGCCCCTGGCTTCAGACATGGGGATCAGTCGATAGCGACTTTAGTCCCATTAAAGCGATTGATTGGCTTTAGCCACAGTGGTATAATGGACAAGGCGAGTAAGAATAACCATCTACGTGATGATTCATCCTAGTACGGAGAAATCCCGGCAACGGACATATCCAATTTGATGGGAATCGTTAAAGGGCAAATAATGGCAGGATGTTGAGCGTACCTAACTGGTATAGCGATGGGCTCGGAAAACCAAAAAATAAAAGTAAGCGCAATAGCAATACCTTTGGTACTGTTAATTGTTTCGAGCGTCTAGGGTGTTTTTGCCAGCACCATTGAAGATCAGTTTGTGGACTCCTCAAGAATCCCCCGGCTAAAGCCTGGGGGAGTGTCAAGATTATCCTGGAAATCTATAACCGAAGAGACACCGATTCAGCTAAACTGAGATTTGGTTTATTGCATTGTGACTAAGTATGGAAATAGGACAAAAGGTTAAAGTTTTTCGTCTGCGCGATCGCGTGTCGGGCGCTATTGCCAAAAAACTTGGACAAATAGGCATTATTCAGGAGTACAAGGTTACCGATGGTCGGGGAATTGGTGTGGTGGTACTCTTTGATGATAATTCTTCCACTTGGTTTTTTGAAGATGAAATAAAACCAGTGTAATAGATCAAACCCCACAGTGCTAAGTTAGAGTTGAACAGATTGGCGCTAATTGAGAATCAACCAATGTCCCTGATATTGACATTTTTGGGCAAGGGCGGTGTAGATCGGACTAAAATTGCCATCGCCGCAGCCAAGTTATTGGCAAGCCAAGGCAAGCGTGTACTTCTAGCAGGGTTAGCAGAACCAGTTTTACCCATGTTACTGGATCAGCCCCTGACTTCTGACCCCCAGGAAATTGCTCCTAATTTGCAGGCTATACAATTTCAATCTTCTGTGTTGCTAGAACGCATCTGGGAAGAAGCGAAAAAACTGGAGGAGCAATACCTCCGCACGCCTATTTTCAAAGATGTTTATGGTCAAGAACTGGTAGTATTACCAGGGATGGACAGCGCTCTGGCCTTGAATGCTATCCGCGAATATGATGCCAGTGGCAAATATGACGCGATCATCTATGATGGCACTGGTGATTCTTTTACTTTGCGAATGTTGGGGATGCCGGAATCTCTTAGTTGGTATGTGCGGCGATTTCAGCAATTATTCATCAACTCTGATTTGGGCAAAACTATTGCGGAATCGCCTTTAATTCAGCCGCTAATTACCAGCTTTTTTAATGTCAACTGGACAGCAGATAACTTCGCTCTACCCACCAACCAAGTTAATAATTTTTTGGACAAGGGGAAAGCAGCCCTGGCAGATCCTCAACGCATTGCCGCTTTTTTGGTGAGTACACCAGACCCCCTACAAGTAGCAACTTCTCGTTATTTATGGGGTAGCGCTCAACAAATTGGTTTAACCGTTGGTGGTGTGATTTTGGTATCCCCTGATCCAAATGTCAACTTGAGAGAAGAATTTACACCTCTTCCTGTGAGTGTGGTTCCTGAGTCTCCCAGGGGAGAATGGCAAGCTTTGACGGATGCTCTACCCAATTTTGTAGAACAAGCAATACAAGCTCCTAAACCAATTGAAATTGACATCCACAACCGTCAGGTACGCTTATTTTTACCTGGATTTGATAAAAAGCAGGTCAAACTTACCCAATATGGACCAGAAGTTACAGTAGAAGCAGGAGACCATCGGCGTAATCTCTTCCTACCTCCGGCACTAACTGGTAGACAGGTTACTGGAGCCAAATTTCAAAATAACTATTTGATAATTTCTTTTTAAGAATTGTGTACTGGGGATGGGGTAGTGGTAAAAACAATTTTTTTCCCATTTCCTATCCCTTATTCTTCACTACTCATTCCTAACTAAGTCTGATGTCAGAATCAACCCCTATTAAACCTAATTCCCAACCAGCAGAAGCCATGGCTTCAGTTCCAGCCGAGGAAATTACAGCAGGTGCAGATCGCAGCGCTAAAACTCGGCAGTTACTAGGCATGAAAGGCGCAGCACCAGGGGAAAAATCTATCTGGAAAATCCGCTTGCAATTGATGAAGCCCATTACCTGGATTCCTTTGATTTGGGGGGTAGTTTGTGGTGCGGCTTCTTCGGGTAATTATACCTGGACTTGGGAAAATGTTTTGCAGTCGGCAACTTGTATGTTGCTTTCTGGTCCTTTACTGGCAGGTTATACCCAAACTTTAAATGAATACTATGACCGGGAAATTGATGCGGTCAATGAACCTTATCGCCCAATTCCTTCTGGTGCTATACCCTTACCGCAAGTAATTACACAAATTTGGGTATTATTAATCTCAGGAAATGCTCTGGCTTTTATACTAGATGTCTGGGCAGGTAATGAGTTTCCCACTATCACAACTATAGCTGTACTCGGTTCGTTTATTGCCTACATTTACTCTGCTCCGCCATTAAAGCTGAAACAAAACGGTTGGTTAGGAGGTTATGCCCTTGGTGCCAGCTATATGGCTTTTCCCTGGTGTACTGGTCATGCTTTGTTTGGCGAACTCAATTGGAAAGTAGTTGTGATTACTGTGGTGTACAGCTTGGCTGGTTTGGGTATTGCCATTGTTAATGATTTTAAAAGTGTTGAAGGCGATCGCCAATTCGGATTAAAATCACTACCTGTGATGTTTGGTGTCACCACAGCTGCTTGGGTGTGTGCCATTATGATTGATCTATTTCAAGCAGTGATTGCAGTTTATCTCATCACTATTCACGAAAACTTATATGCAGCTATTTTGCTGTTATTAATCATCCCACAAATAACTTTTCAGGATATGTATTTCCTGCGTGACCCCCTGAAAAATGATGTAAAATACCAAGCCAGCGCCCAACCATTTTTGGTGTTGGGGATGCTGGTGGCTGGTATAGGGATGGGTCATGCTGGTATTTAACTAGACGGTCATTGGTCATTGGGAAGAGTGTAAGCTGTTCAGTTTTGACCAATACAATGGGATTAGAAGCTCGTCCTTCTAGGACAACTTTTTTTGGTTTCTATAGCCTGCCATTTTTGATATACCAACAGGGGGCATCCGCACGACTTTAAGCAGGCGAGGCGTGACTTTGACATACTCACCAGAAGGTCGGTGAGTATGTCAATTTTGATTTTATTTTTATCTCTGTAGTCAGAAGTAAAGAATGAGGAGTTAGGAGTTAAGATACTTCTGACTCTCAGTTTTGATCAGGACTTACCGTGTTAGAATTAGTAGGCTTTTTGATTCGTGGGATGCAAACATTATTAGTCCCCTTTTGCTTTGTCACTGCTTGGACTGTAATTGTTCTCTGTGGTTGGAGTCTGTGGGCTGCAGCTCGAGACACTGTGACCACAGCCAAACAAATGCACCAAATTCCCTGTGCTAATTGCCAGTTTTTTACGGACAATTACCGTTTAAAATGTACCGTACACCCATCTACTGCCAACACAGAAGAAGCTATTGATTGTTCTGACTACCAACCAAAGACCAATCCTATGCTTTATTAGAAGGGGAGTAAAAAAAACATGGCTTTTACTCGTTAAATTTTTAAACTTTCAATAAACGGTGTAAATACTGGCACTAACTCCCCACGACTGACAACAAAAGTGGGGAAAGAGCGATCGCTATAATCTGTCGCTGATAATAAGGGAAATGGTTGATCTTGAAGAGATATCCAACTACCACCAGCTGCCTGAACAATCACCCAAGCCCCCGCTATGTCCCAAACTTTAGGTGTAGCTTCAATGCCACCTAACGCTGCTCCTGCCGCAACTGCCAGAAAATTATAGCTAGCCACACCTAACATCCGAATTTTACAGGGAAAGCCTGTTTGAATCAGTGAAGTGCTACGGGAACAGAGGTTAAAAAAGTGATTTTTGCTAGGAGAATCACCACTGCTGTGGATGGGGTGGTGGTTAAGAAATGCTCCTGGAGGTGTTGTCAAACCTGATGAACCAGGCCAGAAACCGTGAAAACATTGATTTAGGGGTGGTAAGTAAACATAACCAAATACAGGCGAGCCTTTATACAGCAAACCCAGAGAAATTGACCAAATGGGAATACCCCTAGTAAAGTTAGTGGTACCATCTAAAGGATCTATGACCCAGCACCACTCTGTACCCGGAAAAACCTTGTTGCTTTCTTCGCTTAAAATGCCATGATCGGGAAAATGAGCAGCGATGGACTGACAAATTTCCTGATCTGCCCATTTATCGGCTTGGGTAACTAAACTACCGTCAGCTTTTTGGGAAGCCTGCACTCGCCCAAAGTCTTGCATAAGTTGCTTTCCCACTGCGGTAGTGGTAGTTTGGGCAAAGTGGAGAATTGTTGTCCAAAAATCATTCATGAGTTAATTCAACAAAGGCGTTCCTGAGCCAATAAAATCAAGTCAATCAATAATATTAGTCTAAATCACTTTGTAAAACAGAGGCGATCGCCTGTGTGGCGCTGGTTTGAAATTCTCTGACATTGACTCGGTTGAGGAACCAAATGGAGATTACCATACCCACAGCTTCTAGAAAGAACACCATTCCATAAGCTAGCTCTAAACTAGGTAGAAAATTACGACCAACATCTAAAATCGTACCACCTATAACTACAGCGATTCCCCTAGAGACAGACTGAGCTAATCCCCAAGCCCCAATAAAAGTACCTGCGGCTTCAGCAGCGGTGAGGTCTAACATTAAACTAACAGCTGCGGTAGTTAAGAAACCAGTAGCCAAACCAAACAACAACAAACTGAACTTAAGAAAAGCTGGATTAGCTGTAAATCCTGATAGACCCAGCAAAATTGCACAGATTGCCACTAATACACAGCCTAGGCGTGCGGTTCTGCGTTTACCCAAACGGGGTACAATGAAGAAACCAGTCACACCGTAGGCTATCAAGATACCCATGCCGTAAAAAATATTCAATCTGGTGCTTTCTGCCAAAGGCATATTAAACACCTGACCTGCATAGGGTTCTAAAACCGGGTCTTGCATAAATAAGCTGATGGTCATTACCAGCAAAAATGTAAAAAATAAACCTGTTTGCCGACTAGCCGTCAAAATTTTCCAAGCCCTACCCACACCAACGCTATCTTCTCGATTCTCTGTAGTGGAACGGCTGGAATATTGGGAATATTTTTTTTCTACCCCTAACGTAGCAATAATTGCCAGACCAAACACAATAGCCGGAACAATGAAAAACAATCTGTTGACTGCTGCTTGCAAATTTTCTATAGTTCCTTCTGGAGTTAACTGTTTAAGCAAACTAGAACTAATTACTGCTCCCACAATAATCCCCACCATCAGCATTGACCAGACAACCCCGACGATTTGAGAACGGTTATTTTCTTGGGATATGTCAACTAATAAAGCAGCAAAAGCAGTGCTACTAGCACAGATTGCTAAACCATATATGGCAAAGACCAAAGATAGTAATACCATCCACCCGATGGTTTGGTTTGTCCATACCCAGCCATTGTTGCTGTTAGCTGCTAAATTTAATTGCCACAGTATTTGTATTGCTAAAAACGAAGCCATGGTAAATACTGCTGCTCCCGCCCAAACGTAAGCTGTACGATGATAACCCCAGATGGGTTTTAGGTCTGACATTTGACCAAACCAAATCCGGGCGGGTGAAACAAAAGCAGGTAGTGCTAGCACCAGGGACACCAATGTGGCTGGAATTGCTATTTCTTGAATCATGACTCTGTTCAGGACTCCCAGAATCAAGATAGACATCATACTCAGTCCCATTTGAAACAAACCCAACCGAAACATAGTGATGAGGTTGACTTGTTTTAACGTGAGTTCGACGGAACTAAAAAATGGCAGGAGGTAGAGCAGGCAAATCTTTTGGGTAAATATCAATGGAAGGTTTTTTGGGCAAATAGGTGTAAGCGGCTAAACCAGCCATCAAGTTAACCAAAAAGTTAAATGGA
>NZ_JANQDH010000023.1 GCF_029891735.1 Chrysosporum bergii ANA360D | reverse complement strand
GCAGTGGTGACTCCTCAAGTGGGGGTATGCCTAGCTTTGGCGGCGGTGGCTTTGGCAGTGGTGACTCCTCAAGTGGTGGTATGCCTAGCTTTGGCGGCGGTGGCTTTGGTGGTGGTGACTCCTCTGGTGATAGCTTCGGTGGCGGCTTCGGTGGCGGCTTCGGTGGTATGGGAGGAGGTATGGGAGGAGGCATGGGTTAGAAGATGACCGCTTCTTGTTTTAAATTCATCCCAGCGTTTAAATCTCTGATCAAACACTAACTAGCTACTAACCCCTAAGTTATTGTAACATATGTAGTGCGGGCATACTATGGCTAGGCTCAGTACAAGTCTTGCCCGCTACGGTTGGGGAGTGTTTAACTAATTCCGAACACTGAACTTAAAGTTGATGTAAATGAATCTCTCGCATCCCTGAAACTTTGAGCTATGGGATGTTTTGCTTGTAAAAATACTCTAGCACAATTACGTCCTGGCATTCCTGAAATTGACCCCCCTGGATGAGTGCCAGCACCAGTTAAGAATAGATTATCAATTGGTGTTTTATAGTTAGCTAGTTCTGGCAAAGGACGGAAAAACACCATCTGATCTAATGTCATATCAATATGGTAATAATTACCTTTATAAGCACCTAACCTTTCGCCTAATTCGGCTGGACTTTCCACACGCCGGGCAATGGTTGCTGTTTTGACGTTTGGTGCATAGTTAGCTAATTTATCAATTACTTTGTCTGCAACTTGGTTTTTTAGTTTATCTGTCCAACCAGTACCGTTTAAACCAGTACCTTCTGCACCTGCTATTTGATAAGGAGCAAAAAATTCAATCCACAAGGTATGCTTACCTGATGGTGCTAATGTGGGGTCAAGGGCGCTGGGCATGACGGCATACATGGACGGGTTACTGTCTGGAATTTCTCCTAAAGTACATTTACTATGAGCCTGTTCTACATGAGCCATTGAATCTGCTATTAATATAGAACCAATCAGATAATTATCTTTGTGGTCATGGTAGGGAAAATGCAGAGGTTCATCTAAGGCTAGGTCTATCTTTAGGATGGTTTCATTATTATTAATGATGCGGCGCTCTAATCTGGCTCGTAAATTAGCATCTGCATGATCAATTTCATTGGCATCTATTAGTTGTAAAAACAAACGTTTAGCATCAATGTTGGAAATAATCCCATATTTAGCCCGATATTCTTGACCGCTGCTAACTCTAACAGCAACGGCTTTACCATCGTCAATTAATACTTTTTCTACCTGTTGGTCAGTTAAAATTACCCCTCCTTTGCTGCTGACTAATTTAACTAATGCTTGGACTAACGCCCCAGTACCGCCACGAGGTCTGGTCATACCGGGATGATGACGCATGGCCATCATCATTACACCAATAGCTAGGTTTTTTTGTGAGGGGGGCGCACCGAGTTCTGAAGCAAGTCTAGAAAGTGGGGCTTTTAAAAATTCTTCATCAAACCATTCTTGCAGAATATCCTCAGCACTGTTGAGCATAGTACGAACAAAGTCTAGGCTTTTGGCGGGGGAACCAACAACAGCAAATAAATCTTTAAATTTTTGAATATTATAGTTACCAAAAATATCTATAAATGATTTTGGTGGGGCGTTAAACATGGGAACCATGGCGTTGATTACTCTTTGCCAGTAGTGTGTAAATTCTGCATATTTTTTAGCGTCACGTTGATTGTAACGAGCAATTTCTGCACAAGTTTTTTCTACTGATTTGTGAGCTAAAAAATACTTACCGTCAGGATGGGGACAAAAAACTACTGGGTCGCAATGTAGGTATTCTAAACCATATTTTTCTAGTTCTAGTTCTTCAACAACTGGCCCGAGGTGAATAAATTCGTGGTCAATGGCGCATAAGTTAAATTTAAATCCAGGAGCTTGTTGAGGTAAACATTCTTCTGTGGTGGCTGCACCGCCTGGAACTGAGCGTTTTTCTAGTAACAAAACGCTATAGCCAGCTTTGAGTAAGTAAGCAGCACACACTAGCCCGTTATGTCCTGCGCCAATAATTACAACATCATATTCTTGCATATTTGTATTGGGACAATATAGTTATACTTATGATTATAAGCTCTGATGGTAGCATATTTGTGTTAATGTTAATATTTTAATTAGCTTTTTTAATTAGCTTTGCTTTGTATTTATATACAAAAGTATATTTTTTCTTAATAATATTTATTGCCGTGGTGGTGTATTTGCAAAGGAACCGCAGAAGACACGGAAGACACAGAGAGGTCATTGGCAGAGGTGGGGTATGTATATGTTGATAGATTTATTGCAGGTTATTACAGTTTTTCTGATCCTCGCTTATAAGTTGTTACGCATTTAATTTTTATAACCGTAGGGTAACCAGATACCCGCACTGTAAATATATCGCCATATTTGGCAGCACAAGTTTCTAGAAATTTGGTAGGTTGAGCAATTAATTGCAGAGTTTGCAGTAATGGGGGGGTGGTTAATTGGTTAGGTAAGTTCATGATGTGCCAATTTAAACTATGAATGTTATTGTCAGCTTTGCTAATCCCTACGGGGGTAAATTAACTGTAGTCGTAATAATACTTAAAAAAAATCCTCAATATCAGGTGAGCCAGACAACTATTTAATCTGCTTATGCTCATGTTGTGAAAAAGTAATCAACTGTAACCACCTCAAAGATGTAAAATTTTGGTTAAATTCATCAAACATCTACAATTTGCATTTTTTAATGGTACTCACTATGACATCACCAACATCTTCAGCGTTGCCTAATTTTTGTCAAGGAATTCAATATTTTGGGGAAGCGCCGCCAAGTTTTGAAAATTATGGTAAGATACCAGCAATAGATTTAGGCCAAAAAGCGATCGCAGATCCCACAGATCCCGCAGCAGTATATCAAACTTTGCTGGCTGCGGATGCTCTGCGCTATCTGACTCTGCAAATTACCGCGAGTAAGGCTTCTGGACATCCTGGGGGTTTTGCTAGTCAAGCGGAAGCTTATGCAGCCTTGGTGATGCTGGGTCATAAGAATATTATCACCGAAGTAGGACACCATGCCCCCGGATTTTATAGTGCCATGTTTTTGGATCGTTCCCTAGAAGAGATGGGAATTACCACAGTACAGCAATTGCGCGATCGCTTCCGAGAAAAACATGGACTGTTAGGACACCTTTCTGGTTATATCCCTGGTATTCTCGCACCGGCGGGACCGTTAGGGCAAGGCCAACACTTTGCCATGGCTGCTGCACTGCTGCATGAAGATAAATTATTCCCCTTCACTCTGGGGGATGGTGGACTAGGTGAACCCTATATCATGAGTTCCATGGCACACTTTAACACCGCTTATCCCACTGTCACCAACTTCTTACCTGTCCTAGTGTGGAACGGTTACAGCCAAGAACATCATAGTATGGTTTCTCTCAAAACCAATGCAGAAATGAAAGCATACTGGCAGGGTAACGGTTTTGAGGAGGTTATCTTAATTGATGCCAAGGAATTCGACGACCAAAACCAACCAGGGGACTATGTTGATAGTACCGCTTTTTCCTTCCAGCAGCGTCTAGCTTTCACTAAAGCTGTACTTTTGGGTATGGATAAAGCCGCCCATTCTGCCCTGAGTGGTAAACTAACCGTATTTATCATTAAACAACTCAAGGGAGCCGGCGTTCACGCCCAGGGTTCTAAGTCTCATAACCTTTATCCTAAAGATACCTTGGATGCTCCCCACATTGTCAGTGCATTACAAAACCTGGCCTTACCTATAGAGGCTTGGCAAATAGTCAGAACCAACGCCGAACGGGCTGGGGGGGGACCAGCAGCCAAAACAGTAGTTACAGAATTTGAATTACCATTACCAAGTTTAGGTACATTACCCTTAGAAGAATATACAGTAGGGGGCGATCCCAAAGTTTCCACCACTGCCATGGGGCGCTTAGTGGGAATTATAGGTAAACAAGATAGTAATTTCCTAGTCACTAACGCCGACGGTAACGAAGCATCGGGAATTGGTAATATCAACCAAGCACTAAAAGTTATTCACCCCACCACCGATGATTTATATAACCAAGCACCAAACGGACAGGTTTATGAACCATTAAGCGAAGATGCTTGTGCGGGTTTAGCCGCAGGTTTAGCTTTAATGGGTGCAAGAAGTTTATGGTGTTCTTATGAATCTTTTGCCATCAACGGTTTACCAATTTGGCAAACAGTCACCCAAGCAATGGCAGAATTACGCCGCCTTACTCCCTCCACCATTACATTATTCACAGCCGGGGCATTAGAGCAAGGGCGCAACGGTTGGACACACCAACGCCCAGAAATTGAAGCTTACTTTGCCTCGTTAATGCGAAATGGTAATGTTTTCCCCTTATTTCCCCCTGATGCTAACAGTATTCAAGCTTGTTACGACTGGGCATTAAACACTAAAAATAAAGGAATAGTCATTACAGCTAGTAAATCACCTTTACCCATTCGCACTACTTTAGAACAAACGCGCCAAGGGTTAGCAGAAGGTGCAATATTATTACAAGAAGTTGCGGGTGACAAACAAGTTGTATTTGCAGTTATTGGCGATATGACATTAATTCCTGTATTTGAAGCTGCTGCTTTTTTAGAAACTGAAGGTATTGGTGTCAAGATAATTTCCATCATCAACCCCCGCCGTTTATATCGTCCTCATGACACTGCTTGGCAAACCTGTTCACAACCGGATGGCGGTTTTATTGATGATGACAAATTTGCTGAACTGTTCCATGGTGATGCTTTAATTGGTGTAACTGGTGGTGCTGCGGCTATGTTAGAGCCAATTATGTTGCGTAGTAACTGTAAACGTGATACCTTCGCCTGGAAGCGTGGGGAAACCACCGCGAGCGCTGGTGACTTGATGGCGTTTAATGGTTTGACTGCACAAGCTCTGACTAAGCGGGCCCTGGAGTTAGTACATTAAGCTGTACTCTAATAAGTAGAATAGTTTAAACTTTAACCGCATATGCACGTATATTAGCCCTGATCAACTGGGGTTTTTATGCGTGTATTTGCGGTTTTGTTAAATAATAATCTTGCTGAAATACGCGATCGCATTCTAACTCGTCTCATATCGGGAAAACTTGGCGGAGAAGACTTACACATCCAATTCCCACTCAGCATGAGAGAAGAATTAAACGAAAGAAGTTAAAATTCATCTAATATTCAATCATCCAGAAAAATCAAAAACTGCTATAATTATTGACTTTAATAGGCATTCTAGGTGGTGCATTTTTCCACATCAAATTAACTTCTTCTGGTGTGAGTTGATAGGCTTGGTTAATTAAATCAGCCAGTCGATATTCTAGTTGTAAAACTTCATGTTTTTGGCTTTGAATTTCTGGTACATATTGGTTATGGGCTTGACGTAGTGCTTTAAACTGGGAAACACCTAAAGGGTCTACTGTTTTAGATTTTGGCATTCTTTTTCTCACCTCTTCTACAAACTCAGAAAATTCTAAAGCTGCGAAGTTTTCTAGTTTTTGCCCCAGTTTTTCTATCTTATATTCTATTTGCAACCAGTCAAGGAAATCTTTATACGCCTCTCGGTTGACTTTGGTAATTTCAATTAACCGGGCGACGATTGTTTCTACTTCTGTCCGGATTGCTTCCGTTGGTGGAGCGATGGGTAGAGTTTCCATTAATTCACCCATCGGTGTTAAAGCCTCATCTTTCATGTGTGGTAAATATCGCCAATTATACCACCACATCAGGGGAGAGTTTAGAAGTCCAAGAATATATAAATCACTTTTTGGTAAAATAAAACCCTTATTATTGGTAAAATAAGCTTCTGTATCATAGCTATAAGCTGGGTGAAATTGTATTTCCTGATAAATTATTTTAGGTTCTTCAAAAAGATGGTAAAATGAAGGTGATGCTTGCAGTTGCCACCACAATTGTTTACCTGCCCTAGCTTCTAACTTATTTCTATATATTTCTAAATGGTGTTTTATCACAGGATATTGTTCTATATCTATATCTTTATGAGCAAAAATCATCCATAAATTTTCCCATTCAGGAACCCACCTTTTAATGTCTTGACCTCTTAAATAAGGCTTAATAATTTCTGCACATTTAGGATCAGCTGTAACCAACTTATTCTTAGTAGCTTCATCTATTAAAAAAGCTTCATTAAAACCTGTTTTTATTCCATAACATGGTTTAACACCCGCAAAATCTTTTAAAGGAACTCCCACCTGTTGAATTTTCCGCATTAACTCATCAACTGCGGGAGGTTCTAAACTCCAAGCATGGGCGGTAAACCGTGACCAAGGTATGTTATAACTGTTTTCGGTATTTTGCACATATTGAGTCAAGTTAATTTTTGGTAATTCCTCACGGGGAACAGAACAAACTAAAACCGATTCATGCTCATTTTCTGTTTTAATAATTTTATGTTTTCTCGCTGCAACAATACAGGGAAAAGTGTCAGCATCTTGAAAAATTGGCGCGTGTCCAAAATCTATAATTTGTTCAAACACACTTTCCTGAGCAAAGAACCGCCGCAACGGCTCACCATAACCAGAACGTAACCATTTATTAGTGACAATGTAAGAAAGTAGTCCTTCTGGTTTTAATAATTTTAACCCTTGTTCATAGAAATAAACGTAAATATCAGCAACTCCATCATAAGTTTGATAATTTGATTGTAGATAAGGTTTAAATTCTGATAATAATTCTTGACGGATATAAGGAGGATTACCAATTACTACATCAAAACCACCTTCAGCAAACACTAGGGGAAATTCACATTCCCAACTCAAAGCTAAATCTGTGAGATGTGCATCAGCAATTATAGAATTACCAACTTTGATGTTATCATCTAAATAAGTTAAACTTTTTCCCTTGGTTGCAGTTTTTAACCACAAAGATAATTTAGTGATTTCTACGGACTCTGGGGACAAGTCAACACCAAACAAGTTATTAATCAGGATGGTTTTATCTAATTCAATATTTTCTAAATCACGGTATGCCAAAAAGCGTAAATTGTCATTAACTCGTTGATACTGAATTTCTAAATAATCAAAAGCTGCAATTAAAAACGCACCTGAACCACAAGCAGGATCAACAACTCGCGTTTTTAGTAATACCTGATCTCGGTAGGTTAACCAAAATTCAATTTCTCTTTCTCGCCTGTGGACTGTATCAACTAATTCTTCTAACTGAAAATGCTGTCTTAATTCATTTTCTCGCTTTTGTAAATGACCACCAATGGCCACTTCTACAATATATTGAGTTATATAAGCAGGGGTGTAAAATACTCCTAACTTTTTCCGCTTACCTTGTTTTTTGTTAAATTCCTGTTTAGTAACATCAGCTTTTAATTCTTCTAAATCTGTAATTGACTGTTCAAAAATTCGCCCCAATATGTCTACAGAAACTTCTGAATCAAAATCAAAGCGGGTCAGTTGTTTAAGTTGAGTACATAAAGGATCTGGAATATTTAACTGTTCATCTAGGAGTGAGTCATGTTGAAACAACCCGCCATTATAACCCGGAATTGGTGGATCTTCATGACCTTGGTCAACCCATCGAAAAACATCTTTATAAATTTCCCAAATAGGACGGGGATTGTAAGCATTTTTGCTATCATGTGCATTACTGATTGTCTGTTGTGGTAATAGTCCTCTATCTTCACAAAAAGCAATGAATAAAATTCTATCTAAACTCTTTTGTGCTTTTTCAATTAACAACTGGTCGCGGTTGGGAATATTTAATGGGGCGACAAAACGAAAATGTTTAACTATATTTAATCTCAGTTGCTTATATTCATCATAGAGTTTTTTAGTAATGTCCTCCTGTGCTTGATTAGAAGCAGCTAACAAGCTATCAATTACCGATACATCTTTAACAGGTAAAAAGTTTGTCCGACACAGAAGAAAATAAAATGTTTTAAATTTTTGTAAATCTGCTAATTCTTCTAACAGAAACTTCTCATAATAGGCAGGAGTTTTGTTAACGTGATAAAGTCGCAGTTCTCGGTAATTAGAAATAATTATCCACTGACAATTAGGTGTATAATTAGCATAATTCCATCCCTGCTCAACGGCTGATTTTTCCCTTCCCGATGCAGCACGATCTAAATTATTTTTAGTTCCTTTTAGTTCTATAGGTGAAACCACCTGCCCTTGTAATCTTACCTTACCTTTGTTATTTTCTGTCGCGGTAAACAGTCCCAAGGCTGCATCAGCAGAACCACCACCATCAGCAATATGTTTTTCTGGGTAAATTTCCCACGCTTTACCCTTACCATCAATTACTGAACGATAACCTAAAATATCTTGAAATATGTCTTTGAGAAAATCACCATGTAAAGAAACTTCACTGATTTGGTCAAGTGTACCTGTTTTTAAAGCCTCTACCCATTTGTGAATAATCTTGTGGCGTTCCTCCAAATCTGAGGGAAACTGAAAATGACCCAGAGCATTTTTTAGGGCTTTTTTCTGAAATAAAGCTTTATCGTCTTGCTGACCCATATATTTATATTCTCAGTTGTTGTTGATGTGTGACACTTGGGGGGAAAAATAGGGACTGAAGTCCCTACTACGAACTGTTAACTTGATTTACGCCCACTTGCCCACTTATTCATACAAAGCTTTCACCCATTGCCATTCCTGTATTAAGCCTTCTGTTAAGGAAACCTGGGGTTGATATGCTAAGATTTGCCGGGCTTTGGACACATCAGCAGCAGTGTGACGCGCGTCTCCCATGGCTTTGGGGATGTATTTTTTTAGAATGGGTTTGTTGACTATTTTTGCCATGGTGTCTAAAACTTCTGCTAAAACTACCCTACTGCCACCACCAATATTAAAGATTTCTCCTACTGCTGGTGATATAGTGGCAGCAGCTAAATTAGCCGCTATGACATCACTAACAAAGGTAAAGTCTCGGGTTTGTTGTCCATCTCCGTAAATGGAAATTGGCTCATCCTGCAAAATAGACTTAAAAAACTTATGAAAAGCCATATCTGGGCGCTGTCTTGGTCCATAAACGCTAAAATAACGTAATGCTACAATAGGGACACCAAAGTTTTTGTGATATAGTCCACACAAACCTTCTGCTGCTAGTTTAGTAATACCATAAGGAGAAACAGGCTGGGGCGGGATTTTTTCATCGGTGGGTAGTGTTTCTGCATCTCCATATACACTTGATGTAGAGGCAAATACTAATCTTTTCAGGTTTTGGGCATCCTTGGCAGCTTCTAACAAAACTTGTGTAGCATTAATATTACTTTCTGTATAATTACGGAAAGAATCACCCCAACTAGCTCTGACCCCAGCTTGTGCGGCTTGATGGTAAATTACCTCAACATCCTTCAGCAGCCTATGCCAATCTAAAAATTGAATATCTGCTGTAATTAAAGTAAATTGGGGTGAATTCTGGAAATGAGCAATACTTTTGTGCTTGAACATTGGGTCGTAGTAATCGTTAAAATTATCAATGCCGATTACTTCTTGACCCTGTTGTAATAATGCTTCCACCAGGTGGGAACCAATAAAGCCTGCTGCTCCAGTAACAATAGTTTTAGCCATGTTTCCTATCTATTGATTTGAACTAAGAAAGCTGGGTAAAAATTAATTATAATTACAGAGAATTTGGATTCATATTTTGCCGATACCTAAAAAAAGTTACTCTGGAAATAGACTAGCTCAGTTAGTATAACCTTCAATGCCATTAACAACGAGTGTGATCCTCGGCTTGTAGTAGGGTAATATTGGATGAAAAAATTGCTTGGTGAAAGCTGCTAGGATATTCTTGCTTGAGAAGGAACCCAGAGGAAATCAGTGAAAGTTTTAGTTGTTGGTAATGGAGGGCGGGAACACGCCCTGGCCTGGAAATTGTTGCAATCTCCACAAGTTGAAGAGGTTGTCTGTGTACCAGGAAATGGAGGGACGGCTAGTTTAGAACGTTGTGGTAACTTGCCTTTGGCTATTGATGATTTTGAGGGTATGAGCCGATATGCTCTGGAAAATGGTATTGGTTTGGTGGTGGTGGGGCCAGAAGTACCCCTGGCAATGGGGATTACAAATCACCTGCACAGTCAAGGGCTGATGGTATTTGGACCTGTGAAAGCTGGGGCGCAGATTGAAGCTAGTAAGGCTTGGGCTAAGGCTTTCATGGAAGAGGTAGGGATTCCTACAGCTAAAGCTGCGGTATTTACAGAGGCAACAGCAGCTAAGTCTTATGTCAAGTCCCAGGGCATACCCATAGTGGTCAAAGCTGACGGTTTGGCTGCTGGTAAGGGTGTTATGGTTGCCACTAGTTTAGAACAGGCTAATGGTGCTATTGATGCCATTTTTCAAGGACAATTTGGCAGTGCGGGGAATTTTGTTGTTGTTGAAGAATGTTTGATTGGGCAAGAAGTATCAGTTTTAGCCTTAACTGATGGGTTGACCATTCGCCCTTTACTACCTGCTCAAGATCATAAGCGCGTTGGGGAGGGAGATATAGGGGAAAATACAGGCGGGATGGGAGCTTATGCCCCCGCACCTATTGCTACACCGGATTTAATGACGGGGATTCAAACCCGGGTACTAGAAAAAGCGATCGCTGGTTTAAGAAACAGAGGTATTGATTACCGGGGGGTACTATATGCGGGTTTGATGATTGCACCTGATGGGGACTTCAAGGTTTTAGAATTTAACTGTCGGTTTGGGGACCCGGAAACTCAAGTGATTTTGCCACTGTTAGACACACCCCTAGAAGAATTGCTTTTAGCTTGTGTACAGCAGCGTTTAGGAGAAATGCCCCCCATAGCTTGGAAACAAGGGGTAGCAGCCACTGTTGTCACCGCCTCTGGTGGTTATCCTGGTAAATATGAAAAAGGCAAGGTGATTACTGGGATTAAAGAAGCTGAGGCAGCGGGAGTGACTGTATTCCACGCAGGTACGAAATTAAACCAGCAACAACAAATAGTTACAGATGGGGGAAGGGTGTTAAATATCACGAGTACAGGAGAAAACTTTGAACAGGCGATCGCTCAGGCATACAGAGGAATCAAATCTATTCAATTTGAAGGGATATATTACCGAAAAGATATTGGTCATCGAGTGCTGAAGTAAAGGACTGGAAAGACTGGGAATATAGTATGATCAACACATAGTAGGTAATCCAGGAAATGAAGACTGGCTACCACCAAAAGATAAATAAATAATCGCCCCCCAATCTTTCCATTAACATATTGATCAAATTAACTGTTAATTTTTTAGTGGTTGGGATTGAATAACCACAACTACTAATAACTTTGTTTAAGATGCTGGCTCCTTTAAAAACAATCCGAGAAGCAATTGCTAACTGGTGGTCAGAGTTTACCTTGCAAACCAAACTCTTGGCCGTTGCTACTTTGGTGGTGTCTTTGGTCATGAGTGGGTTGACCTTCTGGGCTGTGAATACAATTCAGCAAGATGCCCGCATGAATGATACTCGCTTTGGTCGTGACTTAGGACTGCTGCTTGCTGCTAATGTTGCCCCCCTGATAGCTGACCATAATCTCAGTGAGGTAGCCCAATTTTCCCAACGCTTCTACAGCAGTACCTCTAGTGTGCGTTATATGCTCTACGCCGATCAAACTGGCAAAATATTTTTTGGTCTTCCTTTTTGGGAACCAGAGGTAGAAAACTCTTTGACCATTGAACGACGTATACAACTGCCGGAAGATTACACCGGTGACCGGGAAAAGCCGATGGTACGGCAACACATGACCCCTGATGGGGTGGTTACAGATGTATTTATCCCCCTGATTGTTGGTGAAAAATCCCAAGGTGTATTGGCCATTGGCATCAATCCTAACCAAACTGCGGTTATTTCTACTAACTTCACCCGTGATGTGACTATTGCTGTTTTTATCACGATTTGGGTAATGGTGATTTTGGCAGGGGTAATTAATGCTTTGACGATTACCAAACCCATTAAAGAACTACTGGTGGGAGTAAAACAAATTGCAGCTGGTAATTTTAAGCAGCGCATTAATTTACCCCTAGGTGGGGAACTGGGAGAGGTGATTCTCAGTTTTAATGAAATGGCGGAGCGTTTAGAACGCTATGAAGAACAAAATATTGAAGAATTAACCGCAGAAAAAGCCAAACTGGAAACACTAGTTTCTACCATCGCTGATGGTGCTGTTTTGATTGATAACAGTATGCAGGTGATTTTAGTTAACCCTACAGCGCGGCGAATTTTTGGCTGGGAAGGTGTCAAGGTTGAGGGTAGTAATGTTTTACATCACTTACCCGGGGCGGTGCAGATGGAAATTACCCGTCCTTTATACGAAATGGCCGCCGGTGAGTGTGAAAGTGCCGAATTCCGTATTCATCTAAAGGAACCCACTAAACGCACGTTTCGCATACTGTTGACTACTGTACTCAATTTACAACGGGAAAGTATTAAAGGTATTGCTATTACTGTTCAAGATATTACTCGTGAGGTGGAACTGAATGAGGCAAAAAGCCAATTTATTAGTAATGTTTCTCACGAATTACGAACACCTTTATTTAATATCAAATCTTTTATTGAAACTTTACATGAGTATGGCGAAGACCTGAGTATAGAACAAAGACAGGATTTTTTGCAAACAGTCAACCATGAAACCGACAGGCTGACTCGTTTAGTTAACGATGTTTTGGATTTGTCTAAGCTGGAATCGGGACGCAGTTACAATTTTGGCGGCGTAGATTTAGCACAGGCTATTGAACAAACCCTGCGTACTTATCAACTTAATGCTAAAGATAAGGGTATTGAACTCATTCAGGAAGTAAACCGGGATTTGCCGTTAGTTTTGGGAAATTATGATTTATTATTGCAAGTATTAGCTAATTTGGTAGGTAATTCTCTCAAATTCTCTCATTCTGGCGGGCGGGTGGTAATTCGCGCCTACCAATTAGAAGATGTTAACTCTAACTTACAAATTAAATCCTCTCAGGTGCGGGTGGAAGTTTCTGATACTGGTATTGGTATTGCACCAGAAGACCAACAGGCAATTTTTGACCGTTTTTTCCGTGTGGAAAACCGGGTTCACACTTTAGAAGGTACGGGTTTGGGTTTATCCATTGTGAGGAATATCATAGAAAGGCATCGCAGTCAAATGTATCTGGTAAGTGAAGTTGGGGTGGGTACTACTTTTTGGTTCGACTTAACTTTATTTGCAGAAGATGCTAATACGTCAGTGGAGTCTACTGCTGATCAAACAATTACAGTTTCTGGGGTGTGAGGTTAAGTTAAACTTAAAGTTTAACTTAAAGTTTAACTTGGGGTTTTTAGCTGGGCAATAAATGGGGCGATCGCTTTGACAAATTCTGTAGTTGATTCATAGGGTAAAACGTTGCGACCTAGTAATTTAATCCGACTAGCTTGAGGTAAACAGCCCAGATAATCAGCCAGGCGTTGATCTGGTGTTTCTTGTTTACCTTCCTTACTAATACTCGATGCTGTTTCTCCCACCACTACCAATGTTGGCTGATTGATACAAGCAAGATAACTACTATAATCTTGTCGCCAAAACCCCGCCAAAAATGAAAACACTGCATGGCGACTTTCTGGATTTTTTGCCCCCGCCAATAACATATTTAACCATTCTCTATCTACGGCTTTTTCTGAAGCAAAAAGTTGGCGACTTGAGAAAGAACGCAAAAATTTTTCCGTCCGGGCATAGCGATAAAAAGCATTACCAAAAGCCGAGTCAAACAGGTTCCAAGCAATTCTCTGCTCCCATGGTGATGAATGTTTGGTAATTACTGCCCAAGCCGGTGGACCTGCTAAAATTAGTCCTGCAATTAAGTTGGGTTTTTTTTGCACCAACTCTATGGCTACAGGTAATAAAGCCCCTTGCACTACCACCACAACAGGTTGTTTGACTACTGTTTTTAAAAAGTGACTTAGTTGCTCTGCCCAATCTTTAGGACTATAAGCCACACGGGGCATATCACTTTCACCACATCCTAGTAAGTCAGGATTGTAAATGGGATTTTTGTAACCTGCTGCATACCATTTACTGCGGAATCTTTGCCAAAATTGCCGAGATAAACCCACACCAATAGGGTGAATTAACAGTAAAGCTATGCCTTCGTTAATAGAATCAGAGGGTTGATGTATTTCGTAGGCGCAACGGTATTTTTTCCAGCTGTAAAACTGGGTGGGAGATATTCTGATATTTAGTGTGTTTGCCATAGTCTTGATTTTAGGTTTGCCTTCTGTGCTACTTATGTTAACTATGAATGACACCATCAGGCATAATTGCACCAGCCAAGTTAGCACCAATTAATTTTACCAGGAGGCGATCGCCTGAACGAATCCTAGCGCCTGTCAAATCGGCTCCCCGCAAGTCTGCACCACTGAGGTCTGCACCAATTAAGTTACTACAGCGCAAATTTGCTTCTCTCATATCCGCTAAAAGTAAGTTAGCTCTAAACAAATTTGCTTCTGATAAATTCGCACCTCTGAGAATAACTTTATGCATAAAAGTATCACTCAGATTAGCACCGCTTAAGTTAGCGTAACTCAAGTTTCTGCCAGATAAGTCTTTGTTGCTTAAGTTAGAGCCGCTAAAGTCTTTACCGCTCAAATCTTGGTTAGGCTGGGGTGGGTTGTAGGTGGTTTGGGGTGGTTTTCTTGGTGGCTGTGGGGGAGAATGATAAGTGTTTCTGGGTTTACAATCGAAGGATCGCAGTTTATCCCGGGCTTCGTTAATGGCTTTCAGCTTTTCTTGGGCTTTCTTTTGTAGGCGGAGATTGTCTTGAGGAATACGATCAGGATGCCAAATAAAAACCAAGTCTTTATAAGCCTGGTTGACTTCCTCCAGGGTTGCTCCAGGTTCTATTTCTAAAACTCTATAATAACGCTCCATCTCGCTCATAGGATATTTTTTTCCCGAATCAAATTAAGTATGAGTGATGCAGCCCACTTTTTCCAAAAATTGCCCATTAACAGGGGTATTTGTGATTTGTTTGGCGGTTGGGGAGGGTAAATTTTATCTTTTCACTGACTATTGCCCCATTATTCTATGTCTCCAGCGATTTATGACCCTCAAATAAGCCACAACTGGAAATTGATAAATTTCCACTATAATCCAGAGGATAATTGATAAATGTAACAAAAAAGTTAGTATAGTCCAGATACAGGGTAACCAAGTAATGGGATCGTTAGAGACTGGAGGCAAGTAATAAGCCACTAGACCAATTAATGTCGTGGGTAGCACCACAAAAGCAAATGCTGCTAACCCATAACCCCAACCCAATTCTACCCCTTCTAACTGTGCTTCTGTCCAGTTTAAGCCATTCCATCGCCAAATCAAAGGAGGTTGTCGGGAAGGCATCTTGATTTGTTGTTGTTCTAGATTGACAGTAAAAATTTCATGACAGAAATCACAAGCCATGGTCTCCATCATGGGCATATGATAAATTTGACCTACGCGACAAACGGGACAGGGATAAACTCCTTGCAAGTGAAGGGATGTAGTGGATATTTTGGAACTGGTCATAATACAATCACGTTTAGCTGACAATTTGATGCGGAGATGCTGAATAAAATGGGTAACAGCCTATTTCAGTTCTAGCTTAATTCTTCTCAACTGTTCCGCAGCCATCACTACTTTGATCAGCGCTTGTTATTATAGTTGCAAATTATACTTTATCCTGGGGAGGGGGAACAATACCAGTTGTTTTTAAACCATGGTCAATTTCTCTGAGTAGTTGAAAATCCTCCTCTGGTAAACCCCCACTGACTAAAGGATGCTTTTCTAGGAAGGAGAATGCTTGACGAAACTGATTTGGTTGTGCTTTGATTGGTGCGTCAAAGTGACAAGGAATAATCCACTCAAAGTCCCACTTGGCTACTTTCTGGGCCCAGTCAATAGTTTGTTGCGGTGCGCGGTTGAGTATGAGTGTCTGCAAAATTGGTGCTACAAACAAACGCCCCTCTCCTTGGAGGATATGGAATGAGCGCTGCCAATGGGATTGCCATTTAAAGGGGAATAAGCCAAAATACGCTTTGGGTGAGCGATTTGGGGCTTTAATAGCCTCTCGCAACACGTAACCCCAAGGTATAACTTCTAGGGCGCTGGGACGAAAATACAAGGCAAATAAACAAAGGCGCTGCCATCCCTTACGGCGATTTGCTTGATTATCTGTAATTATATCGGATGCTCTGTCTTTGGCATGGAATAATAAAGGGTAGGGGTCTAGTTCTACGATGGCTGGGGGATCTGCTGGTACTGATACTACTGTATCTGTTACTAATAGAGTGTGCGATCGCTTGTGAAAAAATGCCACTTCGGCAAATTTTCCCGGACCCAACTCAATAGGTCCAAGAATGGAGTAGTCAAATTCATCAGCAAATGGAGTTTTGCTGATATCTTCTGGTAGTACATAAGTACGTTTACCAGGTAGACCCAACCAGCTGAGGGGAAGATTTAAGGGAAAACTCCATTGATGAGGGGTGACAAAAATTTGTGCTTGGCTAAAATATCTAGCAAATGGTCCAACAAAAACTTTGTGTTCTAAACCTGAGATAGTCGGTAAAATAATATATTTAACTTCTCCGTGTTTCTCCTCTAACTCCTTAACCAGTCTGATACATTCTGGAGTGGGTGCAACGGGAGCATATACTAAAAGACCTTCTGACTCTAATTTAACTACAGTCATGCGAATTGGCACAACCACGTAGAAAATGCCTTGGATTTGGTCAAAAGTCCATATTGTGTCTTTAACTACTTCTTGGCGAATTGTCCGCCGCTTACCATAGGGATAGAGTGGCAATGCCCACCAGAAGGGCCAAGAAAAATCCTGTGGTTCAATTTGTTCTAGGCTTACTGTAGTTTGGTCATTAGCCACTCTGCCACCCCTCTCTGCCAATACCTCATATGTTGGATCAAAGTATGAAAAACCTATTATCTCATAACTCAGACACCAGCCGGGGAAAATAAAGGCCTTAAGAATCGAAATCTAAAGCCTGCATTCCTTGGCGTTGGGCAAAGGTGAGCAGACTGCCCAATTGTAGCCAAACCAGTAAACAGGTGAGAAAACTAAGCGGTAACCCAACACCTAAAGCCAATATAGAAGGAAAACCAAATATTTCTAAACCTGATGAAAGAAATAGAGACACGCCGGCGGTAATTCCCAAAAAAGGGACAAATAACTGCTTTAATGACGAAGAAGATTGAGGTTTTTCCGCACCATCTTTTGGCCATTGCTGCACTATTACTTTAAGGGTTCCAGATAAAGCCAGACCAGAAGTTAATGCGATTAAAAAACCAATCAAGAGGAGAAAATAAGGTGGTTGTGTCGGGTAATAGTACATGAAAACTCCAAATATTTTTACTGTTTTGGAACCGATGATGCTAATTTGGGAATAACTGCTGTTACGCCTTCCCTGGATAAATCTCTCAACATACCAATGGCTACGTCTAACAAACGATTCGGTTTAATGTCCTCTTTCACCAAATCCCAGAGGCGTTGAACTTCTTCTGTGTGAAGACGGTCATCTTCAGTGAGTGCCAATACTAACTGACGACGGAGAAATTTACCTTCCTCAGAGAGCAGATATTGTAAGCCCATTTGTGCTGTAGGTAAGACATCAAAGCTGCGGTCAGTACGAGCAATTTGGATCAGGTTTTCTAAGCGTTCCCACTTAAATTTATTGTCTTTAAACAACACGTTCAGTAGTCGTCGCCTTAATTCGGGAGATTCACCAGTTAATAAGCGTCTTGCTATGTAGGGATAACCCACCTCCACAATTTTAAAATTGGGGTTAAGACTAAGGGCGATACCTTCTTGAGTCACCAGAGAACGAATAATCAAGGCAAACTTGGCAGGAACTCGGAAGGGATATTCATACATCAATTCCGAAAATTCATCAGTTATGGTTTTAAAATTAAAGTCCTGGACATTTTTGCCAATGGCATCTCCCAACACTGTTTCTAATGCTGGGATAATTGGGCAAATATTTGTGTCTGGAGTCAGAAAACCTAAAGCGACAAAATCTACTGCCAAGTCGGTGTAATCTTTGTTCACCAGATGCACTAGGGCATCTACTAGAGTTTCTTTGGTGGTTTCCTCTAGCTGATCCATCATGCCAAAATCAATGTAGGCCATACGTCCATCAGCCATGGCAAACAAATTGCCAGGATGGGGGTCAGCATGGAAAAAACCATGTTCTAATAATTGTTGTAGTCCGGAAGTTACACCTATCTGGATGATTTCCTCTGGGTCTAAACCAGCTTGTTTAACCTTGGTAGTGTCGGTGAGTTTAAATCCGTTAATCCATTCCAGAGTTAAAACATGGGTTTTGGTGTATTTCCAGTAAATCGCCGGCACTTTGACTCGCGGATCATTGCGGAAGTTGGCGGCAAATTTCTCCGCGTTACGCCCTTCATTGATGTAATCAATTTCCTCAAATAACTTGCTACCAAACTCGTCCACAATTAAAGTGAGATCGTGACCGAGATTGAGAGGTAGCCAAGGTGCTAACCAACTAGCCATCCAGCGCATTAGATACAGGTCAAGGGTGATCACCGGGCGCAGGTTGGGGCGTTGTACCTTTACGGCTACTTCTTCCCCTGTGACTAAACGACCACGATAAACTTGACCTAAACTAGCCGCAGCCACTGGTTTGGCTGACAAAGTACTAAAAACTTGAGAAATTGGTCGCTCTAACTCGGTTTCAATAATTTGATAGGCGATCGCATTGTCAAATGGTGGTAACTGGTCTTGCAGCTTGACTAGTTCTTCTAGGAAGTCTTTTCTCACCAAGTCTGGACGGGTGGACAGGGCTTGACCTACTTTAATAAATGTTGGACCAAGTTTAGTCAGGGTTTCTCGTAATTGGATAGCCCGCTTGCTTTTGTGTTGCTCAACTTTATCTTGCCACTCGTCCCACTTGAGACCGAAAATAAATCTAGCAAAAGACCAGATAATTTGTATTAGTCGCCCCCACGCCAGCCAGGGACGATAACGATAGTGACTAGCGATCGCTTCAGGACTGTAGCGTTTGAACTGACCAGGTTGATACTGACCCACGCCTTTACATACCTCTCCAACTGGGAATTCGATACTGTTCTTAAAAGTTGTTAAAAACTGATCAACTTTATAAAGCCTACCGTTTGACAAAACCTACTCGTGTAGAAACACGTAATACTTTTCGTCTCAGTAAAAGCAAAACCTTTAATGGTGTATTTTTATCTTTTCCTTAATTATACTTCATAAAAGTACAAATTTTATGGAATTGAGGATGGGGAGAAATGTTTAACCATTCCCCAACCCCTGTTCCCTCCTAATGACTAGATTTTGCTTCCAAAACTTCTAAACGACTTTTCAGTTCTTGATTTTGTTGTTTGAGTTGGTCTAGTTCCTCCCGCAGCTGGCGCAGTGTGTTGTCTGTCCCCACATTTTTTTGCACTTTAGTAATTTCTTCTTCTGCATAGCGACGCACACGCCCATCTGCTGTTTGATCAGCCAGCGATCGCAAAATCCCTATAGCTTTGGGAGTTTCCATCTGTCCCAAAGCTGTCACCACAGCCACTTGAGTTAAAAAGAAGGTTTCTTTAGCCAGTTCTGATAGCTTGTCTAATATCCGCTCTAAGTTTACCGGACTTTGACCCACAGAAATTTTACCTAAAGCCCGAATGGTGGCTAGACGCAATGGTTGTGGTAACCCTGGTTGGGTGTATTCCAGCAGCAGATTTAAAGCCGCTTCTGAGGTTTTCAGTTCAGCTAAACCCGCCACTGCACCACTCCGCACAACTTCATTCCAACCGGCTTTTTCTGTTAAAACTGACTGTAGCAGCTTGATCACTTTTTCTTCTTTGGGTTTTTCTGTGAAATTCACCGATGCGATTGACCCCAAAGCCCGACTAGCTGCTGCTTCCACGTAGTAGCTAGGATCACCATTTTTAAGCAAGTTTTTGACAACTTTGTAACTCTCATGGGTTTTGATTGTTCCCAGGGCTTCTAGCACCGAACGCCGCACATAGGGGATTGGATCTTGTAATCCAGCAACTAAGCCATCAAAAGCTTGATTTAAATTAATTTTTGCCAGTTGTTTGGCTGCTTCCACCCGCACACCCCAAAATGAATCATTTTTCAGTGCATTTGACAAAGCCATGGTAGCTTCTAAAGTACCTTTTTTGGCTAAGGTTTCCGCTGCATAAATCCGGGAAATAGGGTCAGGGTCAAATTCTAACTGTGCTTTCAACTCTGGTAGTGGATATTCCAAGGTGACCGTTTTCAGGAAATTATTACCTACATCAAAGCTCACAAATTGGGGCTTTTCTGCTAGGGGAAAGTAAAAACTCTGTTCCTGTTCTTTCACCCGCACTGTAAAATTTTTCACTTCTACTTGGTTATCTGGTTGGGTGTAGCCAAAACCAATGGGGATTTTCAGGTTAAACAAATCCTTACTATCATTTTTGCTAGCCTGGGTTTGAGTTACAGTCACTTTTGCCAAATTAGCCTCACCATCCCAGGAGTAAGCCACTTGAAAATCAGGATGACCGCCCCGGTAAACGTACTGGTCGAAGAGAAATGTTAAATTACGCCCGGTGGCTTTTTCAATTGTCCGCAGTAGGTCTATTGTTTCTACTGTTCGATGAGCATGATCTTGGACAAAGGTTTGAATTGCTGACCAAAATAAATCTTCTCCTAGTTCTGCCCGAATCATGTGATAAACACAAGAGCCTTTTTCGTAGATATGGCGGTCATAAAGTTCGATGGCTTCTCGGTAAACATGAGTTACCATGGGGCGGCGGTAGCGGTTGCTATCTTCGTCTAAGTAACTCCTAGCCTCTATGATTCGGTAGTATGCTGCTTCTTGCTGTCCATATTCATGTTCTGTCCACATTACCTCAGAATAGGAAGCCATACCTTCCTTGATCCAAGCATGAGACCAATGTTTAATGACTACTAAATCACCAAACCACTGGTGGGCTAATTCGTGAACAACTAAACTTTCTGTGTTGCGATTGTCTAAAGCGGCCCGTTCATCGAGTAAACATCTATCTGTTAGCAGGGTTGTAGAAGTATTTTCCATCCCCCCAAAGATGAAATCATCAACACAAACTTGGGCATATTTAGGGAAAGGATAAGCATAACCATACTTTTCGCTTAAAAATTCCATCATGCGCGGCGTTTTGCCCATGCTGCGTTTAGCATCGTCCTTTCTACTCTTGTCTACGTAGTAGATGACGGCTTTACCTTGCCATTGATCTTGAATTTCGGCAAAGTCCCCCACGGCTAAAGTCATTAAGTAGGTGGGATGAATTTGCTGCTGTGACCAATGGTAGATTTTTTGATTACCATCTTTTTGCGTGTCAATCAGTTCGCCGTTGGAAATTGCTATTAAATCTTTGGGAACCCGGACACGAATTTCCGAGGTAGAAAGTTGTCCTGGATAGTCGAAGCAGGGAAACCAGAAACGAGAGTCTTCGTCTTCTCCTTGTGTCCATACCTGAATCGGCTTGTTAGGGTAGTGTTGGTCTGGTTGAATAAAGTAGAGACCGCGTTGGGGTTTTTCTGCTGAGTAAGTGATGGCGATGAGTAAATGTTGACCAATTTGTGTGGGTTGAGACAGATGAATTACTAGCTGTTGTCTGTCATACTCGAAGTTCTGGGAGATTTCGTCTACTGTTACAGATTGGATATTGAGGTTAACAGCATCTAAGGTCAAATGGTCAATGCCAGAGCGAATGGGTAACAGGCGAATGCTGCAAACACCCTGGTAACTTTGGTGAGGAATATCCAAGGACAAATCAAGGCAAATATGCTCCACTTGTCCAGGGCGGTCGGGGTTATAGTGGGGTCTAGCCCCCGGTAACTCAAACTTATTATGACCGTTGTTTTCTGTATCAAAGTAAAACTGTGACATTAATCTTAAATGTTTAGATGTATGGAAGTGTTATCTGTTTAATATTTAAAGTTACACCAGTTTTTATGTATTTAGGTTCAATACTTGATTTTTCTTTGCTCTTGGTGTACATCACTTAAGCGTTTCTTAGTTGCCATATTGGCTTCAGCTTTCTTTCTTCAGAGTTGCCCTGTTGATTAAGTTTCCCACAAAAGCTATTAACTGGGTACATTGGAATATAGATCCAGAAAATTTTTCTGTGCCTACCTGATCCGTAAGTAGTAGTAATCATTCCCAGGATTCGAGGTATGGGGGTTTTCCCCTCCCAACACTACACATCTGTGAGGTTTTATGAAGAATTATTATCGAGATTTTTTGATTCGTAACTGGGAGATAAGCGATCGCACCAGAGCGGCTTCCGTAATTAATTATGTATTATCAGAATACGGACTGGGTTGGGAACCCAAAGGGGCAGACAAAGATGTACTGCAAGTGGAAGAGTTTTATTTACACAGGGGAGGTGAATTTTGGGTGATTGAACACCAAAATCAGATAGTAGGTACGGGGGCTTACTACCCAATTCAACGCGGTAACAAAGCTGTGGAAATCCGCAAAATGTATCTTTTATCCAGTGTCAGGGGTTTAGGATTAGGTAAATATTTGTTACAACAACTAGAAACAGCTATCGCTCACCGTGGTTTTGAGGAAATTTGGATTGAAACCGCCAGTGTGTTGGTGGAAGCTGTTAAGTTATATGAAGGCAATGGTTATCAATTGGCCACAGGGGTGGAAACTCCTCGATGCGATCGCGTGTATGTGAAATTTTTGCGGGATAATTAAAAGTTAAAGGGGATTATTTACCGACTTTTCACCCCTAATCATCAAATGCTCATCTGGAAACGAAGTTTTGATAACTTTCTCAATCTATTTCTGCAATCAAATTGTCTTTTATGCCAAAGACCGACATCTGGTGAGTTTTGCCCTAACTGTACTCAGCAACTCAAAAAATGTCAGCACCAAGACCCGGCGGCTCTATGGCAAGAAGCAATACCAGTATTCGCCTGGGGAATTTATGGTGGTGTTGTCAAACAAGCGATCGCCATGATGAAATACGAAAATCACCCCCAAATCGCCCGACCTTTGGGACAATGGTTAGGAGAAGCATGGTTGTTATCAAATGTATCTCAGTGCCAACCACAACCTTTAGCTGTTCCTATCCCACTCCACCCCAATAAGCAAAAAAAACGGGGTTATAACCAAGCTGCACTGATAGCTGAAAGTTTTTGTGCCACCACGGGTTTAAAATTGTGGGTAAATGGTTTAAAACGAGTGCAAGACACTAAAGCACAGTTTGGTTTATCAGCATCTGAACGAGAAAGTAACTTAGCTGAAGCATTTGCTGTTGGGGAAAAATTACGCCATCGCCATGTCCCAGTGTTATTAGTTGATGATATTTATACTACTGGTGCCACAGCCAGGTCTGCTGTGCAAATACTCAATCAAAATGGTATTGCCGTTTTAGGCTTAGTTGCTGTTACTACCGGCGTGAAAGGAAAATATCCTAAAAGTTGATGGCAAGTGATTTTTGAGAAATCTATAATTAATCGATCATTCTATTTTTGGGGAAACATTTTCTAATAATGAACAGAAAGGCTTTTGTGGTGGGTTGCAGATTCATCATGACTATTCCTACCACCTTATTGCTAGTGGGCATAAATACCAGGGTAGGATTTGCGGAAAATAAATTGTATAGTCCAATTCCTTTAATTCCCAGTACGGAACTGTCAGATACCCTCTCAGTTCAAGATATTCCCACAGGTCAGGGCGGCTTTGGGCGTGATTATATGATCAAGCTGAATAAGGGTGATAAGTTGGTGATTGACTTAACTTCTGAGAGTTTCGACACCATAATTACACTATTAGCACCCAATGGATCAACAGTGGCTGAAAATGATGATGGTCCTGATGGTACTAGCAATTCCTTACTGTTTACCCGCATTAATGAAACAGGAAATTACATTATACGTGTCCGGTCTTTTGGAGAAACTGGGGTTGGGGTGTTTAAACTTAACGTGACAAAACTACAAGCAGTTAAGTAGGGAACAGGGAACGCTACTAGAGCCTACTGGTTAAAAAATGGTGAGTACACAGAGAAATAAGGCTTCTGTCCATTCAACCACCGCGCCATAAGTATCTCCTGTGTGTCCCCCTAGTTGATGATGGAACCATACCCCGGTTAGGGTGGCCATGGCACTTCCAGTTAATATCATACTGAGGGCAAAAAATAAATCTTGACCGTTTAATAATGTCATTACAGCACTAAGACTAAGTAACAACAATAGTCCCGGTAATAGGTCTTTGTATGAACGAATGGCTTGTTTATGAAATGCGCCTTTACCCGTGGGTTTTAAGTAGGGATATCGAGCGATGGCCAGTTGTTGTCCCCAGCGTCCCCATCCACAAGCCGCCATCAGCACTAGCCCACGGTGTTGTTCAATATCTATTAAAGCTGTGGTTTTTAGTAGTATGAGGGCGATGGCTGTCATGGCACCAAAAGCACCTGTAGCACTATCTGTCATTACCTCTAATCGTCTTTCTGGGTTAGTGACCGCTAAACCATCGGCAGTATCCATTGCTCCATCTAAATGCAATCCTCCAGTAATAACAATCCAAGTAACCACTATTAAAGCGCTACGAATTATCACTGGCATTCCCAGATAGTTCATAGCGGCATCACCAAGCCCTAAAATTCCGCCTATCATTAGCCCCACTAAGGGGGCAAAATATGCCACTGTGCGGAAGTCTAGCTCGTTTATGTAGGGTAGAGGAATAGAAGTATAAAATATAATACTAGCATATAAATTAAAAACTAATTTTTTCCACCACTGGGGCTGAGACATTACTTTAGTCAGTATAAATAATTTTGGTAGCAGCAGTCGGAGATTTTTTAACTGAAAATAAGATAACCTTAAATCAGGAACTTAAACTACCAGAGGCAAAATTTTGGATTCTTTAACTCTTAAGTTAGTTTAGACTTGATTAGAGGAGATCCCTGCAAAATTGATATTTTTGAAAATGTAGGGGGACAATGGGCTGTTCAATTTATTTTTAGCTATGTTGTACCTTACCTTTACTTATCTCTTGTTTTCCTATGAGCCATCATCTACCCAACACCAGAATACCAGCTCCGTGTATTGTGAACACGGGTATAATTGTCAATAAGGTTGATATGCAGCGATTAATGGCGGATTTAGGTCGAGTCCGCTATATATACACCCAGGAAGGGAAATTACAGAGCGAGGGTGAAGGCGATGTGATGGAAGTGTTTATCAATCCTCAACGGTCTACCTTAGTTGCTAACTCGGCTCTGTACTTGAATGTTTATAGTTTTGATTACCTGGAACTAAAACAGTCCCCCCAACAACAAACTTACTTTGATTTGTGGCAAGAAGATATGTGTTTACGCCTGATTCCTCTTTCCACTCCTTTACAAGAGCGAAAGGAGCGCAATTTCAATTTCAGCGCTCTGGAAGCGATGATGGAGCAGGTCTTATCTGCTAAATGGGATGCAGAAATTGATGATGATTGTGAAAGTTGGTGATGGCTTGTTGGTTTTTGAGTTTTTTGTCAATACATTTAACGTAATAGCATTAATTTTACCTTGAGTGCCAATTTTTCTTTTCAATCCCTGGCTCAATGTAGCCAGACCAAAGCCAGGGCTGGTATATTTATCACTCCTCATGGTCCTGTGGAAACGCCAAGATTTATGCCTGTGGGAACTCTGGCAAATGTGAAGACTGTTACGCCAGACCAGCTAAGAAATACTGGGGCGCAAATGATTTTATCCAATACTTATCATCTGCATTTACAACCAGGGGAAAGGATTGTGGCTGGTGGTGGTGGATTACATAAATTTATGGGTTGGGATGGCCCAATGCTCACTGATTCCGGTGGTTTTCAGGTGTTCAGTTTGAGCGAAATGCGGAAAATATCCTCAGAAGGTGTAACTTTTCGGTCTCCCCATGATGGGCAAATTATTCACTTAACGCCAGAACGCTCTATAGAAATCCAAAATACTTTGGGGGCTGATGTGATTATGGCTTTTGATGAATGTCCCCCTTACCCAGCTAGTCGCCAAGAGGTACAACTGGCTACTGAGAGGACTTATCACTGGCTGGAACGCTGTATGATATCTCATGAACGCCAAGATCAAGCTTTATTCGGTATTGTTCAGGGCGGAGTGTATCTGGATTTACGCGCTGAAGCTGCCCAAAGTTTAGCTAAGTTGGATTTACCAGGATATGCTATCGGTGGTGTGAGTGTGGGTGAACCCCCTCAACTGATGGCTGAAATCGTCCGGACTACAGCCCCACTGTTACCACCGGAAAAACCTCGTTATTTAATGGGTGTGGGTACTTATCGGGAAATGGCAATTGCCATCGCTTCTGGTGTAGATTTATTTGATTGTGTTATTCCCACCCGGTGGGCTAGACATGGTACGGCAATTGTTCAAGGTGAACGTTGGAATTTAAAAAATGCTAAGTTCCGTGAAGACCATACACCGTTAGATGCGGCGTGTCCTTGTTATGCTTGTCAAAACTTTAGCCGCGCTTATATATCTCATTTGGTGCGATCGCAGGAAATTTTAGCTTACACATTATTGAGTATTCACAACATTACCGAATTGATTCGCTTTACCCAACAGATTCGTAAAGCTATATTCAGCGATCGCTTTACCCAAGAATTTGCCCACTGGCTCACAGTAGAAAATGTTGAGTATTAAATTCAAGACTGCCTAAACCGTGTTAAGATACATCTCAATTATGAAGTCTATGTTAGATAGGTGGATTTAAACCAACATGGAAGCAGCATTGTTATTAGCAAAATTGCCTGAAGCTTACCAAATTCTAGATCCTTTGGTGGATGTTCTCCCAGTTATTCCCGTCTTCTTCTTGTTGCTGGCTTTTGTATGGCAAGCAGCTGTTGGCTTCAGGTAAGCTAACTGATCACCAATTCTGGGGACAGGTAATATACCTGTCCTATTTTTTTAGCAATTTCCTGTCAAACTTGATATTTCTTAATATTTTGTAACAAGTCCCCAAAATTAAGTAGTATAGTGTACGGAAACTGTACCAAACTCAAGGAAGTATGAATCACTTATGGGTAACATTAAATTTGTCAAAGAAAATAAAGAAGTAATAGCTGCTGATGGAGCTAATCTGCGGATCAAAGCCATGCAAAATGGCATTGATATATACAAAATCATAGGTAAGTTGACTAATTGTGGTGGCAATGGTCAATGCGCTACCTGTATTGTGGAGATAGTGGAAGGAATAGAACATCTTTCTCCCCGTACTGATGTAGAGCAACGTAAATTTAAGAAAAAGCCTGATAATTATCGCCTAGCTTGTCAAACCCTAGTCAATGGTCCAGTAAGTGTGATAACTAAACCCTAACTTCTCCCTCGGAAAAAATTGAGCTAGGACTGGCAGGGATCATGTTATTCTAAAATTGTTGCCTAAAATGTCCTTCTAGAACGGCTTTTTATTGTGTTATAATACGGAAGAAGTCGGCATGGGGCATCGGCACGACTTTAAACGGACGGGGAGCAACTGTCAGACTACTTAGGTAGCAAGTTGCAGTGAAGCGTCAAGAATCACCGAACTTCTAAGTAGGTGAGTATGTCAATAAAAAACAAAATCAAAGAGAGGTTTTCTTGCTATGCAAGTGAATGACCTAGGGTTTGTAGCGAGCATTCTGTTCGTTTTAGTTCCCGCAGTGTTTTTAATAGTTCTTTACATCCAAACTGCTAGCCGTGAAGGTGGAAAAGATTCTTAAGATTGGTAAATAACATAAACAACCCCTACACCATTGGTGCAGGGTTTTTTATTGAACACCTGCAAACCTCAATTTATTAGATATGGCGACTTTTGCCCAAGTGAGGTACATTTTTATGGGAACCAGATACCTGCACTACAACACCTTTATCATAAGAAATGCTACAGGTAGTGCAGGCACACTATGGTTACGCCCAGTACGAAGATTACACAAATTAAATGGGTGAGTGCTTAACTGGCAGTGCGTGCCAACAACACAGGACAAGTTGCATTCACTCGAACATAGTCAGACAAAGAAGCGCCAATAAGTCTGTCTATATCCACAAAACTCTTAGCCACCGATGGGCGACGGTCTGGAGAGCCCAGTAATAATAAGTCTGTATTTAACTCTTCTGCTAAACGGCAGATTTCTTCACCTGGTTTGCCGATACCAGTGACACAACGAGCGTTGATACCGTATTTGTGGGCTTCGGCAACGGATTGAGCTAAGATGTAATCTTTTTCTGGGTTAGTTTCTGTACCTTTAGCGGTTTTGCCACGGGAATCTGTAGTAATATGAGTTAAAAATAACTGACTGCCTTGGGTGTCTCTTAAAAGAAACAGTGCCAAACTTAAGCATTTTTTAGCGGAGTCGGAGTTATCCATGGCGACCATAACCCGCTTAATTCTCTTGACATAAATATCATCCTTCACCAGCAACATGGGGCGAGAAGAAAGCTGGAAAACATACTGACTAACGGAGTTAGATAAAATTGATTGCAAACGCTTGAGTCCCCGTGAACCCATAATAATTAAGTCTGCATCTATTTCATCTGCTACTTGGCAAACAACATCTTTAGGGTCTCCTTGGCGCAAAATTGAAGACACAATACTAGGGTCTAAATTTAGAGACACAATAGCATTAGCTAGAATTTTACCACCCTCTTCCCATTTTTCTGTCATGGCAGCAGCAGTACTTTGGGGAGTGACAACATGCAAAACTGTAACTTTTGCAGATTGGATTGATGGCATTTCTTTTAAGCTTTTGAGCATTTCTTCTGCGTGACCCAACCCAGAAACCGCTAACAGAATTTTTTGAATCATTGTTACTTCTCGCCGTTAAAGTTGCTTTGGTGTTTACTCGTTTACTCTTATTACTTGCTTTAGTTGAATGTTTCAACCTCTTGATCAATCACCTAGTCAGGCGGCAAATGGCAAATAGTTAATTAATATTGAGTTTTTCTGCACTTTATTAACTAACTTTTAAACTAGGTGGCAATGATTAAGCATATTCTAAATTTAGCTTAAATAAGTTTATGAATTATTATTTTAGTTATGATTTTTAATCAATATTTATTTTTTTTAATCATGGAAAGTTTATAGGATTTTAGAATCCCCTGTGTTTTAACCGGGGGAGATGTCAAATAAATGATCAAAATCTTGTATTGCGGGCATACTGCCCGCAACTGATGTGATTAATTAAACCGGAATCACCCCACCCTGCTAAACCTATGTTCTGTCTCCCTTACGCCGCGGTGGATAATAAACCAGTGTGCTTAAGTAAAGAAACTGTGCTGGGTTGACGACCTCGGAAAGATACAAACACCTTCATGGGATGGTGACTACCACCCAAAGCTAAGACTGTATCTCGGTAACGTTTACCCGTGGCTTGTATGGCTGCTTCATTTTCTAAACCGACTTCTTCAAAAGCGGCAAAAGCATCAGCGCTAAGTACCTCAGCCCATTTGTAACTGTAATAACCTGCGGCATAACCACCAGCGAAGATATGCCCAAAGGCGCATAAAAAAGCGTCTTCTGGTAATGGGGGTAAAACTGTGGTGGTTTTGGCTAGGCGATGACGCACATCGGCGGCAGTTTCATCACCACCGGGGCGATAACGACAGTGCAATTCTAAATCCACTTGGCTAAAGTGAATTTGACGCAACATTGCACTACCACTCATGTAGTTGCGTGCCGCTAGGAGTTTTTGATAATAATGCTCTGGTAGGGGTTCACCAGTTTGATAATGTCTGGCCATACCAAACAAGGTGGGGCGCTCATAACACCAGTTTTCCATGAACTGACTGGGTAGTTCTACCGCATCCCATTCTACATTGTTAATGCCTGCTGCTGCGGTGTAATCTACTTTGGTGAGCATATGATGTAGTCCATGACCAAATTCGTGAAATAATGTTTCTACTTCATCAAAGGTCATTAAACTGGGGTTGCCGTCTACTGGGGGACTCTGGTTACATACTAAATATGCTACAGGTAAACGAACGGCGGTGAGACCATTCTCAGCGATTTTGCGGCGATTAATACAAGTATCCATCCAAGCACCGCCCCGTTTTTCGGCTGGACGGCTGTATGGGTCTAGGTAAAAGTAGGCAAGGGGAGTGCCGTTGTCATCGGTAATTTGGAAATAACGCACTTCTTCATGCCACACCGGGGCTTGACCATCGGCGGGGGTGACGGTGATGTTAAACAAACGATTGACAAGTGCAAATAAGCCATCTAACACTTGGGGTAAGGGAAAGTAAGGACGTAGTTCTTCAGCAGTAAAGGCAAATTTTTCTTCTCGTTGCCGTTCTGCCCAAAAACTGGTGTCCCAGTGTTGTAAGTTGTCCGCCTCTGGTGCTTGTTTGGATGCGGCAAAGGCTTTGAGTTGTTCTAGGTCTTGCACAGCTGCATGATAACTGGCTTGACGTAGTTCTTCTAGTAACGCTTCTACTGCGGCTACATTGGGAGCCATTTTACTGGCTAAACTCAATTCAGCATAATTTTCAAACCCGAGTAAGGTGGCTAGTTCTTGCCGTAATTCTAAAATACGCTCAATCAGGGGTTGATTATTTAAATCTCCCGATGAGGCGCGGGTTATGTGGGCTTTGTATAGTTTTTCCCGTAGGTCCCTGCGGGCGCTGTGCTGCATGAATGGCACATAGCTGGGAAAGTCTAAAGTGATGCGCCACGGGCCATTTTCTGGGGAGGCGTTTTCTACCCCTGCGGCACGGGCTGCTTGTGCTGCTAAACTGAGTAAGCTATGAGGTAACCCCTCAATTTCTGCTGGTGTGGTCAAGGTTAAGCTATAGGCTGTGGTGGCATCAAGGACATGGTTAGAGAACTTGGTGGACAATTCCGCTAGTTCCATTTGAATGGCGTTAAAACGCTCTTTTGCCTCTCCTTGTAACCCCACACCGGAAAGTTTAGCATCTCTGATGGCTGCCTCCACAATTCGCTGCTGGGCTGGTTCTAAAGTGTCCCAGTTGTCACTAGCCCGGAGTTCCTGGAGAGCGTGGTAAACAGGTTGGCTTTGACCAAGCTGGTTAAAGAATTGTACTACTTGGGGTTGTACAGTTTCATAAGCTGCCCGTAGTTCTGGGCTATTCTTCACACCCATTAAATGGCTCACTATACCCCAACTCCAGTTTAGCGGTTCTGTCAGCTTTTCTAGTGGTTCTAATAAACCGCTCCATGTGGGCTGGATATTAGCCTCTAAGTTGGTGATCTGTTGGTCAAGTTCTGTTAATAACTCTTGGAAGGCTGGTACTACTTGCTCTGGTTGAATATCCTGGAAAGGAGGTAAGCCAGAACCTTTGAGTAAAGGATTTTGAGAAATAGTGACATTTGCACTCATGGTTTTGTGTGAGTCCCCGATAATTGTATTAATTAATGTATCTTGTGAGGTAATCCACATACTCACCCGAAGGACATTGATTGAGAGCTTATTTGAGGATCAGCTATTGCATCGAGTAGTAATTTAGATTTTTGGATTTTGGATTATCCAATTTTATCTAAAAATTGGTTTAAAACCCCGTCGTTGGTTCTTTAAAAATTGGCATTGATGTAGGGTTGGAGTACTTCTACTCTGATAGCAATGGCAATCATGAGGAAAACCCGCCATATTTACCTAAAGCAGAAAAATATATGGGGAGTGTCAATTGCTTTACTGCTGATTGATTGGATCACGTTACAGGCGCAGGGGTGCAGAAGTGTAGGTTTAGGTAGAGTTTTTTTATATATTCTGTATTCGCAGTCTATCTAGGATACAATTTAAGTGGATTGTAAATTATTAATGCCTTATGTCTAACTTGCCACCATTAAATACAGAAACAATCTGGGCAATTATCAATGAGCAAATTGATGATGATACAGTTCATCGGTTAGTATGGCATTATTTAGGCTATCGCCATGACTCCGTAACGGGCAAATGGGATAATAGCCAAGTCAGACCGGAATGGCAAGAGGAGTACCCAGAACCACCTGATTTTATTGCTAGTCGCCCGGCCACTATGAAATTAACCCGTTCTATTTCTCAGGAAAATAAACAAATACTTAAGGAAAAATTAGGTTTTAAGGGTTATAAAATCGGTGAGTTTGGACCTCGACAAACTCGTAGAGCAACCGCAGCCAATTGGTTATTGAGTCATTTACAAGAAACTCAGGGCAAAATTGAGTGAATTTTCTGCAAATTAAACATGATAAAATCCAAAATCCAAAACACCCCTCACCGCAAGCGGTGAGGACGGGGTGATTCGGCTGTAATCATAAGTAATCAAGCGAACATGACCGAACATGACAGTTGAGGGAAACTGTCATATCTCCTACCTACCCAATCACCAATGATGCTATTTTAAGTTAATTCCTAGGTAGCAACACCACTTTGAGGATAATCACACTAAATAGCTGGTATTGGGGACAATGGGAAAGAAGGCATATTCATACCAAGCAGTCCAGATAAAACTTCTGATCCAGCGTTGATATTTTTCGGCGGTTAATTCATAGCTAAATTCACCATGGGATGTATCAATAGAAGATAAATGAGAATTGCAACCGCAACCATGATGATAAGTAAAACCGTATTGAGAAGCTATGCTTTGTACTTTCATTTGGATAGCAAATACTTTTCCCCCATGTAACACAGCATCCCAAGCCCGTTTGTGGACTATATCTCTTTTGTCAAAGCGTAAAGCCCGTTCTTCAAATATATGATCTCGATAAATTGGCGCTAGGTGTACATGATAAAAACTAGCGGGTAGTTCATAGCCAAATTCCTGAAACAGTTCTAAGCCAATGTGTGCTACTTTGACAGCATCGGCATATTTTTTTCCCTGTGATTCTACATCTTCCAGGAGTTGGGTAAAATTTGGATAGCTATCAACTAAGAAGTCATGTCCATAAAATTCTAAGGTTTCATAACCTAGTTGTCCGAATAACTGACAAAATGCCGACTTAAAACCAGATAATTCCGGACATTCACTAAATAAGTCTACATCACCCAGGGCTAGTTTATATTGGAATAACTGCGCCATTTCTACATAACTTTGTGGCTGCTTGATGCCTACATTTGCTCTTCCTGCTGCTATATCCTGCCATAGGGTGGGTAGTTGAGAAACGGGAACGGCATTTTCATTAGCAATGACGGCAACGTTAGGAGCTTCAATAACCTGCATAAGTAATCTCCATAAAACATCAAAATCAGCATTTAATTACCATACTCGACTTTTAAGGATAAAAAATGAAATTTTGATAAATATTTTTTTAATTTGGCAATTAGTTTTATAGTTGAGAGGATTTGATTATTTATATTTACTTATATTTACTTATATTTAATACTTGTATTTACTTATATTTAAATTTTCACAGGTTGGCAATTTGCATCTTAAACATTTGATGCTATGCTTGATCAGCAATCGAGAGTTTTATGATTAACCTGTTGACCAATGACTAAAAAATTAACTATTGGCTGGTTATATCCTAAATTGATGAGTACCTACGGCGATCGCGGTAATGTGATTACTATCCAACGGCGCGCCCAGTGGCGGGGGTATGATGTATCTGTGGTAGCACTAGATCAAAATGCCACGGCTGCTGATATTAACAATGTTGATGTTATAGTTGGTGGGGGCGCACAGGACCGTCAGCAAGAAATTGTCATGCGTGATTTGCAAGGAGCGAAAGCTGATGCCATGCGTGATAAAATCGAAAATGGTACACCGGGGGTATTTACCTGTGGATCTCCCCAACTACTGGGAAATTATTATGAACCTGCTTTGGGTCAACGTATTCAAGGTTTGGGAATACTGGATTTAGTTTCTGTACATCCTGGGGAAAATACTAAACGGTGTATTGGTAATTTAGTAGTTGAAGTTACGGCTTCTCGTCTGGCGCGAGAGTTAGAAGAAATGACGGGGACTAAACCTTATTTAGTCGGGTTTGAAAATCACGGGGGACGTACTCAGTTAGGTGAGGTGGAAGCCCTGGGGCGTGTGGTGTATGGTTTAGGTAATAACGGTGAGGATGGTACTGAAGGAGCATTCTATCAGAATGCGGTGGCCACCTATTCCCACGGACCTCTATTACCTAAAAATCCTTTTGTGGCTGACTGGTTGATCAAAACAGCTTTGCAGTTAAAGTATCAGGAGGCGATCGCTTTGTCTCCTTTAGATGACACTCTAGCTTTACAAGCCCGTTCGGCAATGTTGAAGCGGTTAAAAGTTAGTATATCTAATCCTGCCACAGCTATAGTTTAAAACCCCTCCTGGACGGGAGGGGTGGTGTAGTTCATCGTTTGGCGAACTTCTTAGTTACCTTCCGCAAACGAATTGATTCTGGTGTCACTTCCACCAATTCATCCGGTCCGATGTACTCTAAAGCCCTTTCTAAACTCATTTCTACTGGTGCTTGTAGTTGTACTAGTTCATCACCACCAGAAGCGCGGTGATTAGTTAACTGCTTAGTTTTACAAACATTTAAATCTAGGTCTTGAGGGCGATTGTGTTCTCCAATAATCATCCCCTTATATACTCTAGTACCGGGGGTGATAAAAAATACTCCTCTATCTTCCGAGTTTTTCATGGCGTAGAAAGTAGAAACACCTTCTTCAAAAGCAATAAGAACGCCTTTGTTGCGCGCTTCAATTTCACCAGTGAGTCCACGATAATCATGGAAACTGTGGTTCATAATTCCTTCCCCACGAGTTAAACGCATGAATTCACCCCGGAAACCAATCAAACCACGGGCGGGAATAATAAATTCTAACAGGGTGCGTCCATTACCAATCACTTGCATATCTTGCATTTCGCCCTTGCGTTGTCCCAATCGTTCAATACAGCTACCCACAGCATCTTCGGGAACGTCCAAGGCTAACAATTCAAAAGGTTCGCAAGGTTGACCGTTAATTTCTCTAAAAATTACCTGCGGTTGAGATACTTGGAACTCAAAACCTTCCCTGCGCATGGTTTCAATTAAAATCCCCAAGTGTAATTCACCCCGACCGGAAACCAGGAATTTATCGGGAGAGTCGGTTTCTTCCACCCGCAGAGCGACGTTGGTTTCTAATTCCCGTAACAAGCGATCGCGTACTTGTCTTGATGTTACTAGCTTACCTTCCTGACCCGCAAAGGGTGAATCATTAATCCAGAAGGTCATTTGTAAAGTTGGTTCATCTACCTTAATTAATGGTAAGGCTTGGGGTTCGTTGGGGTCGGTAATGGTTTCCCCAATATAAGCATCAGCGAAACCAGCCACAGCCACAATATAACCAGCGCTGGCTTCTGTCATTTCCACCCGCTTTAGTCCTTCAAATCCCATTAATTTGCTAATTTTGGACTTGACAATAGTACCATCTTCCTTTACTAAAGCTGCTTGTTGCCCAGTTTGGATAGTACCATTATGGATTCTACCAATTACAATCCGCCCCAGATATTCAGAATAATCTAAGGTGGTGACTTGCAATTGTAAAGGCTTATTGACATCTCCCACAGGTGGTGGAACGTGTTGCAGAATAGCATTAAATAACGGCTGCATATCTACCGCTTCTGCTTCCATGCTTTCCTTAGCATAACCTGCCATACCGGAAGCAAACAGATAGGTAAAATCACACTGGTCTTCATCTGCTCCTAATTCCAAGAACAGATCCAAAACCTTATCTACAGCCAGGTGGGGGTCTCGTTGGGCGCGGTCAATTTTGTTAATTACAACAATAGGCCGCAGTCCTTTTTCCAGAGCTTTTTTCAATACAAAGCGGGTTTGGGGCATTGGCCCTTCGTTAGCATCGACAATTAACAAACAACCATCAACCATGCCTAATACCCGTTCCACTTCCCCACCGAAGTCAGCGTGTCCGGGGGTATCAACAATATTGATCAGGGTGTCTTTGTAGCGAACGGCTGTATTTTTGGAAAGAATTGTAATACCCCGCTCCCTTTCCAGGGTGTTGGAATCCATGACACAATCCGGAACGTCTTCACCTTCTCGGAAAATACCAGATTGTTTCAGGAGCGCATCAACCAGGGTAGTTTTGCCGTGGTCAACGTGGGCGATAATGGCGACGTTGCGAATTGGGAGCGTCATAGGATCTTTAGTGTGAACTTAGCGAGGAAGTTTTTAGTTTGAATGTAAATACTGGATTAGTTGCTGTAACAGAATTCTTGGTGTTTAGCAAATTCTGTAAAGAACCTTTAATAATTCTAGCTTAATTGTCACAATTCCGGGCGCTTTTTTCCCAGCTATGCAAAAACGTATATTTTCTTTAAGCACATTGTTAATTATTTATGTAATAATTAACACTAATATAGCATTTCTTAAACACGTGAGATACAAATGTAAATGATCGTCTTGTAGCGCGAGCATCCTGTTTGCTAATGATGTACCTCACTAAGCAGCGAGAACCGCTATATTACCGCTAGAAAATGAGTGAGGTTGCTCTGACCAGAGCCTGAAGGTCCGTGAGTATGTCAATAACTTACAACAATTTTTGTAAAGTTAAAGTAAAACCGGGGACAACATCTTCACCGGTCAAAACCGCCGTAGCCGGATAGTGAGTTATGGAACCATCCCGCCGATAAACTAAAGCCTGCTGATTTTGACGGTCTATTAACCAAGCTAACTGCACACCATTGGTGATGTATTCTAACATCTTGGCTTTTAGTTTCACCAAACTGTCATATTGAGAACGAATTTCAATGACAAAATCAGGAGCTAAATTAATAAAAGCGTCTTCCTGCTGATCCCAATTACCTGATAAACGTCCTTTAGCCACAAAAGCAGCATCTGGTGATCTGATTGCAGTATTTGGTAATCTAAAACCCGTGCTAGAACCAAAAACCTCTCCTAAATCTTGAGTTTCCACCCAAGCCAACAAATAAGCGCCTGCTTTTATTTCTCGGTTTCCAGAAATTCCCCCAGTTGGCGGCATAGTTTCTAAACTTCCATCAGCGTTGCGTTCAAATCGCAGTTGTGGGTTTTGGGAACTCATCCGCATCAATTCTTCATCAGTGACAGTATAAACAGAGCGCACCGTTACTTTTTCGCTGTTCATCAATTTTAGATTTTGGATTGTTTCCTATTCCCTAGAAAGAGAGTGTTAGGCTGGTGGTGGCTTCAGATTTTTTTTAGCTAACTAATAGCTAAAAAAAATGAAGGCTGAAGTCCGAAAAAAAATTCATACTTCATACTTCATACCTCATATTTTTCAATATTAAATTGCCACCAAAGTAACAGCAATCTATTTCCTAGCGGAACAGAGTACTTACAGAAGTATCTTCATGAATGCGCCAGATTGTTTCCCCTAACAGATTAGCCACCGACAGCACTACTAATTCCGCAAAGCGATTTTCTTCTGCTATGGGAATTGTATTAGTGACAATCACTTCTTCAAACAAACCACCAGACAAACGATCCCTTGCAGGAGGCGAAAAAACAGCATGGGTTGCACAAGCGTATACTTGATTTGCGCCTTCTTGACGCAGCAAGCGTGCGCCTTCGCTAATTGTACCGCCGGTATCAATCATGTCATCCACTAAAATAGCTGTTTTGCCCTTCACATCACCAATGACGTTCATGACTTCAGCCACATTATGAGCTTGACGACGTTTATCAATAATAGCTAATGGGGCATCATTTAGCTTTTTGGCAAATGCTCTTGCTCTTGCTACACCACCCACATCGGGAGACACAACCACAACATCAGACAGTTGTTTATTAGCCAGATAGTCTAAAATTACTGGCGAACCGTAAACATGATCAAAAGGTATGTCGAAATAGCCTTGAATTTGTGCTGAGTGCAAATCCATCGCTAAAACACGACTAGCCCCTGCTTTGGTAATCAAGTTAGCCACTAATTTGGCGGTGATAGACTCTCGCCCTGCCGTTTTCCGGTCGGCGCGAGCATAGCCATAGTAAGGAATTACTGTGGTTATTTGTCGTGCAGAAGCCCGACGACAAGCATCAACCATAATTAGTAATTCCATCAAGTGGTCGTTAACAGGTTGACAACTTGGCTGGATGAGATAAACATCACAACCGCGAATAGATTCTTGAATTTGAACGTATAGTTCTCCATCCGCGAACCTTTTGCGAATCATTGGACCCAAGTCCATCCCTAGATAACGAGCGACTTCTTGAGATAGTGGTACATTGGCAGAGCCAGAAAATAGCCGCAGGCGGTGATTTTCACTGATTCCTGTGGCTGCTGGTTGCACCTTTAAACTGGTAGAACTAAGCACAGCAGATCCTCGATGTGCATTCATGGCAATATTATCATTAGATATTTGGCAGATTTAACTGAATTAGCTTAAAAAAAACATCTGTGAGTTTTCTTAAAGCTTTCATAAAAAAATATAAACATTTCTTAATATTATTATTTCTTGCTCCCATTTGCTCACATTTATTTTAGTGTTTTTTGGTAAATCACCTCCTGGGAGTCCTCAGAGTGGATAATTTAGCTGTGACCTGTTGTGAGAATTGAGGGCAGATGCTATGGTTACATGGTGATATTAACCTATTAAGCCACAAAAAACCCTGAGATTGATCTTCCCTTAGTGGTTATTTCATGGCGGTGAGGGTGAGTTTTTGCCATTTTTTAGACAGAGTTGGCGATCAGCGTCAAAATAGAGTTAAATATATAGTTAAATAAATTTTACACAGCTTATATAAAACACAGTAAGTTATTTTTTTCTTTACTGCCATCACATCTAAATTATGCAAGCACCCATTACAGTTGGTTCTATCCTGCAAAACCGTTATCGAATCATGCAAATTCTCGGAGAAGGAGGATTTGGCAGAACTTATCTAGTAGAAGATCAGCGCCGCTTTAACGAGCTTTGCGCCATTAAAGAACTAATTTCACCAACGGGGGGTGATGCTTGGGAAAAAGCACAGGAACTTTTTCAGCGAGAAGCTGCAACTTTATATCAAATTCAACATCCACAAGTGCCAAAGTTTCGGGAAAGATTTGAGCAATACCAACGCTTATTTTTAGTTGAGGACTACGTTGCAGGTAAAACTTACCAGACTCTGTTAAATGAACGCCTCCCCAGGGGTGAAACTTTTACTGAGACAGAAGTATTACACTTAGTACGGTCTTTGCTGCCAGTTTTAGACCATATTCATAGTCGAGGAATTATTCATCGGGATATCTCACCAGACAATATCATCTTGCGAGCCAGCGATCATCAGCCTGTGTTAATCGACTTTGGGGTGGTGAAGGAATTGGCAACTCGGTTACAGTTTCCAGATCAAACTAATTCATTGACTACGGTGGGTAAATTAGGCTTTGCTCCCGTTGAACAACTGCAAACAGGGCAAGCTTACCCTAATAGTGATTTGTATGCACTAGCTGTGACGGCTATAGTTTTATTAACAGGTAAGGAACCCAGTGTCTTACTTGATTCTACCCAACTAACTTGGAATTGGCAACAATGGGTTAAAGTCAATCCACAATTTGCCCAGGTTCTCAACCGGATGTTAAACCATTTACCAGGCGATCGCTTCCCTAGTGCGGGCGATGTTATTCAAGCATTAGAAATTTTAGAAAAACCCAGTATCCCCACTCCACAAGTATCTCAACTGCAAACAGTGGCGGTGGGTGGTCGCCGGGAGTCACTGTCACCATCAACACCTGAGTCAGTTTCGTCTAGTAGCTCTGGGTCAATTTTAGATCATCCATTGGTACTTGGGGCTATTGGTAGTGCAGTAGTAATTTTAGCAGGTGTTGGTTCTTGGGCTTTGGTTAGTTCTATCCGCACTCAGCCCCAGAAATTAGCGGATCTCACACCACCTCAATCTTTTCCTTCTCCAATTGTCAGTGGAGAAAAAACACCGACACCAGAACCCACTCCTACCATTGTTAAACCGGAAATATTTAGCAGACGGCTCAAATGGACAGCCCCCAACACTACCACAGTTGAAGATACTATTCAGTCAAATCAAATTATTCAGTATACATTCTCTGGGGAGGAAGGAGCCAAGTTAACCGTATCCATTGACCAAAGTAACGGTACTCTACTATCTATTTTAGATGAAAATGAAGAACCAATTAATACTAATGCCGAAAATGTCACCAATTATGAGGGAATATTGCCCAGTGGTGGTCAATATATTATTCAGTTAACTCCAGAGCCAGAAATTGCCGCTAGTGATTACAGTTTAGATGTGACATTAGAAAAACCCACAGAAACTCCTACGCCTACACCCACAGAAACTCCTACACCAACACCTACAGAAACTCCTACACCCATAGAAACACCTATAGAAACACCTATAGAAACTCCTACACCCATAGAAACACCCATAGAAACACCCATAGATGAAATTCCATCTATCAGCCCAGAACCGAACGGCGAAAATAACACCCCAGAATAAATCTCAAGTTTTCAATTAAGAATTACAATTGAAGTGAATTGTTTATATTTACAAGATTCTTGAACACATTACTAATTACTGGTACTGACACCGGGGCTGGTAAAACTGTTGTAACTACAGCCTTGGCCGCTTATTGGCAAAAATATTATCCCCAGCGTAGTTGGGGAATTATGAAACCCCTTCAATCGGGTGTAGGCGATCGCGAACTATATCAAAAATTATTTTCTTTACAGCAATCTGTTGAAGAAATTACACCTTTGTATTTTGCAGCCCCCCTAGCCCCCCCCATAGCAGCAGCTAAAGAAAATCGCAGAGTAGATTTAGCCTTAGTATGGCAGACTTTTTCTCAGTTGCGATCGCAGCGTGAGTTTTTGCTAGTGGAAGCTTTAGGCGGTTTGGGTTCCCCCATCACTGATGAGTTGACAGTGGCAGATTTAGCTAGGGATTGGCGGCTACCCACTATTATAGTAGTACCAGTAAAATTAGGTGCGATCGCTCAAGCTGTAGCTAATGTGGCATTAGCTAGGCAATGCAATGTAAATCTTTTAGGTATAGTTCTGAACTGTGTTGAATATCGTACAGAAGGCGAAATAGCCGACTGGACACCATCTGATTTGATTAAATCTCTCACCAACACCCCTATTTTAGGTTGTCTACCTTATCTAGATAATTTAGAAGATGTAGATAAACTAGCTCAACTAGGAGCAAATTTGGATTGGGAAATATTAAGCAGTAGTAGCGGGCTAGACTTGTACTGAGCGTAGTCGAAGTATAGCCATAGTATACCCGCACTACATTTGTGGTTTTATCCCTGGTAAAAATCACTATCAGTCAAAGTAAAAGACCCATTTAAAGTTAAAACATCACCTCCACCGAAATCAATTACAGTTAGATTTCCAGATGGGTTAATATCTGCATTCAAATTAGTAAGGTTGGTAACTCCAAAAGAAGTTAAATCTAATTTATCTCTCCCTTGCTGATAATCCATAATTGTATCTTGTTTATCCCCTGGTGCAAAGATAAATCTGTCAGCGCCATAAACCTGAACAAAACCATAAGCAATAGTGGGAGCATCTCCGTACAAAATGTCATTACCAGGGCCACCCCACAATACATCATTACCAGGGGTGGAGTTAATTAAAGACAGTCCATCTCCATATATAGTGTCATTACCATCTTGACCGTATAAAGTGTCATTACCAGCAGTAGAATTCTTTAAAGACAGTCCATCTCCATAGAGGGTGTCATCACCTGCACCACCGTACAATCCGCCAAAATTTGTATTCGCATCGAATTCATCATTACCAGCAGTAGAGTTATCTAACAACAGTCCATCTCCATAGAGGGTGTCATTACCAGATCCACCAAACATCATATCTTGATTACCTGTGGAACTATTCTTGAGTATATGACCATCCCCGTACAGCTGATTACTTCCAGAGGTATTAGCTACTAATAAATCAAGTCCACCATTGGATTGAGATAAAATATAACCATCACCGTACAAATAGTTACTGTCTGACCCCCCGGCAGAATTACCATAGATGGTATCATTTCCGCCTGTGCTACTGGTTAGAGAATAACCATCACCATAGAGAAAATCATTACCATTACCCCCATTTAATGTATCACCTCCGCCAGTGGCACTTGTCATCAGGTAACCATCACCATAGAGAAAATCATTACCATCACCGCCATTTAATATATCAACCCCGCCTACTAAAAAACGATTATTACCACTGGTATCTGGTTTTAATATATAACCATCTCCATAGATATAGTCTGTGCTGCTACCACCAGTAATAGTATCTTGACCGCCAGCAGAATTAACTAATATAAAACCATCGCCATATAAATAATTTATTCTAGTTGAACTACCGGTAATTATGTCATCTCCTCCTTGGGATTGTGCCTGTAATTGGATAGCATCTCCATATATATAAGATGGCGACGATTGTGAAGAAAAATTCCAAGTATTATTGTTACCAGTTGAAGTTTGCAGGTAAAAAGGAACACTAGAACGATTTGTAGCCATGATTTCACCTTCATTTGTGGTTAATATGATGGTATCATAGTGACGTATAAATTACTAATTATTCAACATTATTTCCTAAGAGGCTGTTTGAAAAGTTTTAGATGGCGAATTTAGACACTTCAGACTCCCCTAAGCCCCCTTAATTTTGAATTAATAAAAACTTGGTATTGCGGGTATACCATGGCTACGCTCAGTACAAGTCATACCCGCTAGGTTTATATAAATTAAATGCGTAACAGCTTATTACTCCCTAATGAAACTGTAAATTTTTTGAGTTTCCAGCCCATGGCATATGGTAGAAGGTGGGGTATTAAAAGTAAAACTCTGGCGGTCTAATTTCACTTGCAAGTTAGTGAGGGGGTCGCTACCAGAAGAAACTAAAAATTCTAATTTACTTACATAAGGCAAAGTTACCAAATGGTCAAGAATAACAGAAACGGCTTCTAAGTAAGGATGACTTGGTTGTTGATACCAGTCATGACTAGCTACATTTGGTTGATCAAAACCCAAGTGTACTGTTAGGGATGGTTGAGTAAACACTGCTAACCCCAGGGGACGGGCTTCTTCTTGTAGTAGTAAATGATTGTTTTTGGCTAAGAGCCGCAATTTTTCTAAACGCTCATACCGTTGAGTCACTGATTGCGGGTCATCTTGCCAGTTAATTGCCACTGTGATTAAATAAGTCTGTAGCAGCATATGCCCCAGTTTTTGGGCTTTAGTGGCTAAGTAGTAGGAATTGTAATCATTAGCCTCAATTAATAATGGTAAGCGATCAACCACTTCTAACCCGTAACCCTTGACTCCAGCAATTTTCCGGGGGTTGTTAGTAATCAGGCGAATTTGTTTAATGCCTAAGTCCATAAGTATTTGCGCCCCCATACCATAATCCCGCAAGTCAGCAGGAAAACCCAAGCGCTCGTTAGCTTCTACTGTATCTAGTCCCATATCCTGCAAAGAATAGGCTTTGAGTTTATTAATTAATCCTATTCCTCGGCCTTCTTGGCGCAGATAAACCACTACACCTTGACCGGCATTTTCAATCATTTTTAATGCCGCCACTAACTGCATCCGACAGTCGCAACGCAAAGAACCCAAAGCATCACCGGTTAAACATTCAGAGTGCATCCGCACCATAACTGGCTGATTTTGAAAATTAGCCGGGTCGCCCTTGACAATGGCAACGTGTTCTGTATTATCTACAGTGTGACGATAGGCGTAAATATCAAATTGACCGAACTGACTGGGTAGTTTTGTGACTATTTCGCGGTATATTAAACGATCATGTTGCAAACGATAACTGATTAAATCAGCAATACTAATAATTGTCAAATGGTGATTTTGGGCGTATTCAATTAATTCTGGCAACCGTGCCATGGAACCATCCGGGTTTTGAATTTCACAAATTACCCCTGCTGGATATAGTCCTGCTAGGCGAGATAGGTCAACCGCGGCTTCTGTATGTCCTGCCCGTTTGAGTACCCCCCCGGATTTAGCCCGAATGGGGAAAATATGACCAGGACGGCGTAAATCTGTGGGTTTGGTGGCAGGGTTGAGGGTAACTTGGATAGTGCGGGCCCGGTCTTCGGCAGAAATGCCTGTGGTGACTCCCAATTCTGGGCCGGCATCCACACTAACAGTAAAAGCCGTTTGGTTAGTATCTGTGATGTTTGTCACCATTAAGGGTAAATCTAATTCATCTAGGCGTTCCCCTGTCATCGCCAGACAAATTAACCCTCTAGCCTGCACCGCCATAAAATTAATCATATCCGGTGTAGCAAATTGGGCGGCACAAATTAAGTCGCCTTCGTTTTCTCGGTTTTCATCATCCACCACCACAACGGCGCGACCGGCTTTTAAGTCCGCCAAAGCAGCGTTAATGGAATCAAATTTAAAAGTTGGGGTTGAGTTGTGAGGAGTGACACCCGTGGGGGTGTTGTTTTCCTTGGCGGAGTCAGACTCAAACTCTCCTGTAGGCTTAGGCTGTGTCACGGAAAACTACTACTTAATAAAAGTAAATTTTTTTAACATTTTCTTATTTTAGATTGTAGCTTGTTTATTCAGCAGGCAAATACATCAGCAATTTTCGGACTAACGGGACTGAGGTCTATACTACGAAGTTCCCTATTCCCTCATTGCCTGACATTTTGCCCCTGATACTTGATAATTGACAACTATATTAACTAAAAACGGGATTTGATCATTATGGGTAATTTCAGGCGCGTACCGGTGGGAATTGTTGGCGCATCAGGCTATGGCGGAGTGCAACTAGTAAGATTACTAATGGAGCATCCAGAGGTAGAAATAGTTTATTTAGGCGGTGATACTAGTGCGGGTAAATCTTTTGGCGACCTGTACCCCCATCTGGCTCATGTGGTTAACTTCCCTATAGAACCAGTGGAACCAGAAGTTATTGCTCATCGTTGTGAAGTGGTATTTCTGTCCTTACCTAATGGTTTGGCTTGCCAAATTGCTCCCCAATTGTGTGCTAAAGGATGTAAAGTATTGGACTTAAGCGCCGACTATCGCTTCCGGGATTTAACAACCTATACTCGGTGGTATGGTATTGACAGAAGCGATGGCTTCACAGCAGTAAAAGCAGTATATGGTTTACCAGAACTATACCGCGATCGCATTGCCGAAGCCCAATTAGTGGGCTGTCCTGGTTGCTATCCCACCGCCAGTCTGTTGGCACTTTCACCACTGTTAAAACAAGGTTTAGTTATCCCAGCCAGTGCCATTATAGATGCCAAGTCCGGCACATCTGGGGGAGGAAGACAAGGCAAGGTCAACTTATTATTGGCTGAAGCTGATAACTCTTTGGCAGCTTATGGTGTTGTAACTCACCGTCACACCCCGGAAATTGAGCAGATTTGTACTGACCTAGCAGGTCATGAAGTCACAGTGCAATTTACCCCCCATCTTATCCCCATGGTGCGAGGTATTTTATCCACAGTCTACGCCACCCTGCGTGACCCTGGACTGGTGCGAGATGATTTAATCACCATTTATACAGCTTTCTATCGTAACGACCCTTGGGTGAGAGTGTGCGAAAGTGGTATTTATCCCCAAACTAAATGGGCGTGTGGTACTAATCTTTGTTACATTGGTCTAGAGGTAGACCCCCGCACCGGGCGAGTAATTGTCATGTCAGCAATTGACAACTTGATTAAAGGACAAGCGGGACAAGCAGTACAGTGTTTGAACTTGATGATGGGTTGGGATGAAACCTTGGGGTTGCCCAAATTAGGATTTTACCCTTAATTAAACCCACAGGAATGGGGAATTTAGCTTTCCCCCTCCCTAGTTGTGATCCACTAGTAGTGATAGTGATTTATTGCGGTCCTAAACCTACACTACCAGCATATACAGCGCGATCGCCCAATTCATCTTCAATGCGTAGCAAGCGGTTGTATTTTGCCACTCGTTCACTGCGACACAAGGAACCTGTTTTGATTTGACCGGCGCGGGTAGCCACCGCTAAATCAGCAATGGTGGTGTCTTCTGTTTCTCCTGAACGATGGCTAATTACTGACCGGAAACCGTTGCGAGTAGCCAAGTCAATGGTTTCTAAAGTTTCTATCAGTGAGCCAATTTGATTGAGTTTAATCAAAATAGAATTACCCGCTTTTTCCTCAATGCCTTTTTGTAAGCGGGTAGCATTAGTAACAAACAAATCATCCCCCACCAACTGCACCCGGGAACCTAATTTATTTGTCAGCAGTTGCCAACTTGGCCAATCTTCCTCATGTAAACCATCTTCAATGGAAACAATGGGATATTGTTCGACCAATTCACCCAGATAGTCAATAAACTCAGCAGGGGTGTGGGCTTGACCATCATAAACATACTGCCCATCTCGGTAAAACTCACTAGCAGCCACATCTAAAGCTAAAGCCACTTGTTCCCCTGGCTTGTAACCGGCTTTTTCAATAGCAGCCACCAGTAATTCTAAAGCCACTTGGTTAGACTCTAGGTTAGGAGCAAAACCGCCTTCATCACCCACCCCAGTTAATAAGCCCTTGTCATCTAGCACCTTGCTGAGAGTGGTAAACACTTCAGCACCCCAGCGCAAAGCCTCCCGGAAGGAACTAGCCCCCACAGGAACAATCATAAACTCTTGAAAGTCTACGTTATTAGCTGCGTGCGCCCCCCCGTTAATCACATTCATTAACGGCACTGGTAACAAATTAGCTAAAGGTCCGCCCAAATAACGATACAAGGGAATATCCAAAGATGCTGCACCAGCTTTAGCACCTGCCAGAGAAACCGCTAAAATGGCATTAGCACCTAAATTAGATTTATTCCCCGAACCATCTAAACTAATCATTGTCCGGTCTAACAGTTCTTGATTAAGAACATCTAAACCTAATAACTTTGGTGCTAGTACCTCATTGACATTCTGCACCGCTTTCAGTACCCCTTTACCTCCATAACGGCTTTTATCCCCGTCCCGCAGTTCATGGGCTTCAAATGTGCCAGTGGATGCACCACTGGGAACCTGCGCCAGCCCAATAACATCATTGGCTAAATGCACTTCTGCTTCTACTGTTGGTCTGCCCCGGGAGTCGAGAATTTCACGAGCGACAATTGCATCAATGGCAGTATCCAGAAATTTAGTCATTGGTGTTTTGTTTTTGTTTCTATGGTGTTTGAGGTTGAAGACTTGACTGTTTAGCCCTAACCCAATGGTTAGTTTATGCGTTTCCGGCACTAATTAGGCAGATATTAAAGAATATTTCCTTTTATGGAGTAAACATAACAGGATTTTGCTAATAAGTCAATGGAGTGTTAATATTTTTACCTGTCTTTACTACAAACCAACATACCATGTTAACAATATTTTAACAAAATTTTAACAATATCTTATCCCTACCAGACAAAGGTCTGTGGGAGTTATATTTGTCCATGTTTCTGGGCTAGTGGTGGGGTGGGTTTCGGGACTGAAGTCCCTACTACGAACAATTGGAGTGTCTCTGTAGTTCGTTTTGTACTTTTAGTGTCAACTGCTGATAATATATGAAGGAAAATAATTAAACAAAAGGTGAATATGCGATTACTACATACAATGCTGCGGGTTGGCAATTTACAAGAGTCTTTAAAGTTTTATTGTGATATCCTGGGCATGAAATTACTACGCCAAAAAGACTATCCAGGGGGAGAATTTACCTTGGCTTTTATCGGTTATGGTGAGGAAAGTGATCATACTGTTATAGAGTTAACTTATAACTGGGGAGTGGAAAAATACGACCTGGGTACTGGTTATGGTCATATTGCCCTTGGTGTTGATGATATCTACACCACTTGTGAAGAGATTAAAAAGCTGGGCGGAAAAGTAACCCGGGAACCAGGTCCGATGAAACACGGTTCTACAGTGATCGCTTTTGTGGAAGACCCAGATGGTTATAAAGTGGAATTGATTCAATTAAAAAATTCTTAATTCCTAGCTCAGGATAAAAAACAATTATATATCACTCAAAGGCGCAAAATTTTTGTAGTGCGGGCATCTTGCCCGCTATTGTATTTACCTCTGCCTAAGTTCCATAAAATAAGAAAAAAAATGAAGTTATCAGAACCAAGCCGACTGCAATTAACCCCAGATTTGAATATTTGCCGAATACTCAATGGTATGTGGCAGGTTTCCGGTGGACATGGACGCATCAACCCTAAAGCTGCTATTGAAAGTATGTTTCAATATGTGGATGCAGGTTTTACTACTTGGGATTTAGCAGACCATTATGGACCTGCGGAAGATTTTATTGGTGAGTTTCGCCGTCAATTGATTCATACCCGTGGGGAAGCCGCTGTAAATAATATCCAAGCTTTGACAAAATGGGTTCCTCGTCCAGGAAAAATGACTAAACAACTAGTAGAAGAAAATATTAATATTTCCTTAAAAAGGATGAATGTCCCATGTTTAGATTTAATCCAGTTCCATTGGTGGGAGTATCGGGATAAAAATTATTTAGATGCCCTAAAATATATGGCGGAACTGCAATCAGAAGGGAAAATTAAACATCTGGCTTTGACTAATTTTGATACGGAACATTTGCAAATTATTCTCAATGCGGGCATTAAAATAGTCTCTAATCAAGTACAATTTTCTTTAGTTGATCGCCGTCCTTTGGTGAATATGGTTCCGTTTTGTCAACAGCATGATATAAAACTATTAACTTATGGTACTCTGTGCGGTGGTTTGTTATCAGAAAAATATTTGGGTAAACCAGAACCACGGGGGTATGAATTAACTACAGTCAGCTTAAGAAAATATAAAAATATGGTGGATGCTTGGGGCGGGTGGCAATTATTTCTAGAATTGTTGTCTAAACTCAAGCAAATAAGCGATCGCCACGGTGTAAGTATTGCTAATGTGGCAGTACGTTACATTTTAGATCAGCCAGCAGTGGGGGGTGTGATCATCGGGGCTAGACTGGGTATATCTGAGCATAGAGAAGACAATGATAAAATATTTAGTTTTAAACTAGATGCAGAAGATCACGATGGCATTAATTCCATATGTCGTCAGTCACGGGATTTGTATAAAATAATTGGCGACTGTGGCGACGAATATCGGCGTTAACCCACATGAACAGGAGGAGTTTACTGGATGCAGCCTATTACTACTGTCAAACCCAATCTTGTGGCCGGGAATTTGCGTGGGGTACATCATATTGCTCTCAATGTTAAAGATATGCAAGCATCACGATACTTTTACGGTACTGTTTTAGGCTTGCATGAAATGACAGGGGATGAAATACCAGCTACATTAACAGAACTGGTAAATACGGGGAAAGTGGCTAATTTTGTAACGCCCGATGGCACAATTTTAGATTTGTTTTGGGAACCAGAATTATCACCACCAGACCCTAACCCCGACAAGAATTTTACTAGAGCATACCATCTGGCTTTTGATATAGACCCGCGATTATTTGACACAGCTGTGGCAGTGTTAAAAGAACATAACATAGCCATCGCTCACGGTCCGGTTAGTCGCCCCACTGGTAGGGGTGTATACTTTTATGACCCTGATGGTTTCATGTTAGAAATTCGTTGTAATCCTGCTGATTTATAACCGATCACACGGTGATATCCTTGGCTGCACCACAGGAAGAACGAAAAATATGATCATGTTCAGGATGATATAAACGCGATCGCGGTAGAGAGGAGGTAGGTTGTGGGACTGCTGCGGCCAGGGCTGGACTGATGAGATAAAGTGTGGTGCGGGTGATGTTTTCTTGATGGGTAGATTCTGCCATTTGCTGGAGGGGAACAACTATAATTTTTTCATCAGCCCAACCGATGCGATAACAAATAGCTATGGGGGTGTGGGGGGGGTAATGTTCTAAAAGCTTGGCTTGGGCGTTGTCAATATGACGCGCACTCAGATAAAGACAAAGACTAGCTTGATGTGCAGCCAGTGCGGCTAATTCTTCCCGGTGGGGGACCTGTGTCCGCCCACTAATACGGGTGAGAATGATGGTCTGAACTAAACCGGGGACGGTTAATTCTATTTTTAGTTTGGCTGCTGCGGCTTGGAAAGCACTAATACCGGGAATGACCTCAAAGGGAATATCAGCTGCTGCTAATAACTGCATTTGTTCATGAACAGCACTATAAAGACTGGGGTCGCCGGAATGGAGACGAACCACAGATTGATGCGATCGCACCCTGGGAATGATCAGTGCTAAAATTTCTTCTAAAGTTTTATTAGCCGTAGGAATAATTTCTGCATCTTGGCGGCATAGATGTAAAATTTCTGGTGGAATTAAAGAGTCAGCAAATAAAATTACATCTGCAACAGCCAGTAACTTTTGGGCTTTAACGGTTAATAAATCGGGATCACCAGGACCCGCCCCCACAATGTAAACTGCTGGAGATAGAATATTTTGATTGTTTTTCATACCCAGTTATGATTTTATTTTCAGTAATTGTCTAGAAATAGCAATTTTCACCCCAAAATACTCCTGGAGATTTTTGCAGTTACTTTCCGGATTAACCCTTTATTCCTAGTAGAAATATATGGTAGATGCACCCTGGTTAAGCCCTAGAAAATACTCTAGGGCATTTTCTCATTTTTAGTTGATTTGTCATCCCCTCACCTCCTCATGGGCTGGTGGTGGGACTACATCAGGTAAGGGGCGTTTAAGCAGGTATAGCCAAGCTAAAAGAACTAATCCCACAACAATCCCCATTAAACTGACAAATTGAGCAACCCGCAAGGGTCCAAGCATTAAGCTATCAATGCGAAAACCTTCTATCCACACACGACCCAAGCTATAGGTAACTAAATAAACTAAAAATATTGTACCTACCCGCAAGCGGAAGTGATAAGATAAACCACGCCGAAATAACATTATTAGCAAAGCGAATACCATTAAATTCCACAGTGACTCATACAGAAATGTGGGATGGAAGTATTCAAAATTAATCAATTCGGGAGGGCGGTTTTCTGGTGGGATATATAGCCGCCAAGGTAAATTAGTGGGACGACCAAAAGCCTCAGAGTTAAAGAAATTTCCCCACCGTCCTAGAGCTTGCCCTAAAATGAGAGAAGGAGCCACTAAATCAGCCAATTGCCAAAAAGATATGTGTTTGACCTTGGCAAAAATTAAAGCTGCTACAATTCCTCCCATAATAGCCCCATGAATGGCAATTCCTCCTTGCCAAATCGCAATAATGCGTTCTGGGTGCTGGGAATACTCAGACCACTGAAATATAACATAATACAGCCTTGCTGCGGGAATAGCCGCGATGACCAGCCAAATAGACAAATCACCGATTAAATCGGGGTTGACATGGCGGCGCTTGGCTAAATACTGAGAAAGGGTGACACCGATTAATACAGCTGAAGCAATTAACAACCCATACCAACGGATAGTAATTGGTCCTAGCTCCACAATCACAGGACCAGGAGAAGTGAATTGAAAAGCTAAAGGCAAAGTGGAAACATCTAACACCATGGAAGAATAACATTAGAAAACAGTTACAGTAATTAAAGTAATTAAAACAAATTTTGCTACAGGTGTAATCAAAAAACGGGGGAGGAGAAATTAATAATACTATACTGGCTCCTTAATGTCTTATACTGGCTTAAGTAGCTTGGAGACATAAAACATTTTGTGATTGCTATTTATCCTGGCAGCTTTGACCCTATTACTTTAGGTCATCTTGATATCATCGAGCGTGGTAGTCGGTTATTTGACCTGGTGATTGTGGCTGTGTTGCGGAATCCTCAAAAAATACCACTGTTTACCGTCCAGGAAAGACTCCGTCAGATTCGTCTGGCTACTACACATCTTGCGAATGTGGAAGTAGACGGTTTTGATGGTCTGACCGTGAACTATGCCCAAAAAAGACAAGCACAGGTTTTATTACGAGGCTTACGCGCAATTTCTGACTTTGAGGTGGAATTGCAAATGGCTCATACTAATAAAACTCTTTCCACCCAAATAGAAACAGTTTTTCTAGCCACATCAAATGAGTATAGTTTTTTAAGTAGTAGTGTGGTAAAAGAGATTGCAAGGTTTGGCGGATCTATTGACCATCTTGTTCCCCAACAAATTGCCCCTGATATATACAAATGTTACAATCACACCCATCCCACAGCCAACCCAATAACGGAGAACATTCCCCACCAACGGGAAGTGTAGACATTTTGGAGGAACTGAACCGTTTAGAAGATTTAATTCTCTATGGTTTTCGGATTCCTTTGACTGGTCGCACCTTGATCAATGAAGATAAGGTAATAGAACAAATTGATTTTATTCGCGTTTCTTTACCACAGGTTTTTCAGCAAGCTGCTACTATCCTGCAACAAAAAGATGAGATTTTGCTAGAAGCTGAAGAATATGGACAGCAGGTAATTGAATCCGCCCAAGGGAAAAGAGCGCAAATTTTAGCCCAAAGTGATATTATTAAGCAAGCAGAACAGCAGGCTGAAGAGTTACGGCGTAAAGTTCAGCAAGAATGTGATGCCATGATGCAGGCGACCATGGCGGAAATTGATCAGAAGCTGCTCAGTTGTCAACAAGAATTAGACCAATTACGACAAAATGCGATCGCTCAAGCCCAAGAAATTGAAGACGGGGCTGATGAATACGCCGATAGTGTCTTAGAAGGTATAGAACAAGATTTAAAAGATATGTTACGTATTATCACCAATGGGCGGCAACAGTTACGCCAAGATCCACCCCGAAAGAGTCATTGATAATTTTGTAACCATAATTACCCATAAGCTGTGTTTTATTTGCGCTTATACGTATTAAAACATATTTAAACATAAAAACTAAAGTGGTATTGTTCAGGCTTATTCCTGCAACCTTTTATCAATACCAACCTTTACGACTGATAGAAGATGAATGATTTTAACACCGCTTCACAAGGTGTAAGTAAAATCCTTAACTAACATCCCTGGAACTAGACAACCTCCCAATTGCCGACCTTCATAAGTTTCCACTTCTGGGATAAATTCCTGAAAGTTGGTCAGTGCTATGAGGTTATCTCCCCAGAAGTGATACAGACTTTCATCAAAGCGTAAGTTATCAATGGGGGCGATGATTTCCCCCTGTTCTACCCAAAAACAAGCATAACGGGTCATACCTGTAATTCTACCTGTGGGGCGATCGCTCCAGTTTAAGTAATGCAGGTTGGATACATATAGACCTGTATCTAAGTTGCGTAAAATAATATCAACTCCTAAATTACCCGGACTCACCTCTGGCGCACGTAATGTTTCCGAACTATTGGCAGCGTTCGCTGTTTTATTATATTCTTTAGCGCTGCGAGAATTAACCAAGGTATTGACTAAAACCCCTTGTGTAATGATGGGTAATTCTAAGGGTGTCATTTCTCCCCATTGGTTAAACCGTGGCACAAAGCCTTGTTTAAAGTTTTCCTTTAAACTAAACAGGGGGGAAAGTTGTTTTTCTTGGCGGGATAGCATAGCCAAGGCGCTGTTTCCTTGTTGTAAATCAGCTTCACTCACAGCTGACCAAGAAAGCATACTTAATAAATCCGCCACAGCAGCCGGGGCGAAATAAGTTTTATATTTTCCTCTAGTTAGTTGTTTGGGGGGACGGGAAACTAATTGCAGGTGTTGTTTAGCGGCGTTAATTTTGGCAATGTAAGCGGTTTCATCCCAACAACTACCGGCATATATGCCTTTAACCGCTTGTCCATGTTCATTAAAGATAGAGTAATCTAATGTAAAAGTATCTGTTGCAAACCAGTGTTTTTGACCTTGAGAATCACCATAGGCTTTAATTACTCTCCCCCCGGCATACATCCCCGTAAAATCTAACTCTGCCACTTGCGTTAATATCGCTGGTACTACTGATATTTGGGGTAGTATCAGCCCAAAATTAACTTCTCGACTGGTATTATTACCTGATGGTAAAACCAAGTAAGGATCAACTGGTAGTAATTTTAACTCTTCCCGCAATTCTAATAAAGCTGTGTGTGCTGTGAGCCAATCTATATCCCAGCTACCAGTCCAGGGAAAGGAAAGAAAACAGCAACGTTGATTGTCCATTAAAGTGAATTGTATGGAACCATCAGCAACTAAACCTGTTTGCCGCACCTTACCATAATTGAAGCGAGTAAATTGGCTATGTTCGCTACTGAGTCTCAGGGTAAATTCCTCAGTTGCTCTTTTTTTAGCGAGTAAAGTTTCTATCAGGCGATTAAAGTTGGTTTCTAAATCAGATAATTCAACAAGTCTCATGGTAAAAAATAGCAGCTAATGACCAATGACTAATGACTAAAAACTTCCACATCAGCAAACACACAAACAGGGGAACCGTGTCCTACCCAAATCGCTTGATTAGGTTCACCTTTGCCACACATAGCCGTACCATACATTTCCCAATTATCAGCATTACCTACGTGGATGAGGCTGTGCCAAAATTCTGGGGTGGTGGCGCGATAGTTGGGGTTACGCAGAGTGGTGGTGAATTGACCATTTTCAATTAATTTGGCATATTCACAACCAAACTGAAATTTATAACGACGGTCATCTATTGACCAAGAGCGATTAGACTCCATGTAAACGCCATGTTCTATACTACTAATCATTTCGGCTAAAGAAGCGTTTCCAGGTTCTAAATTTGGTTCTAAATTTAAATTAGCCATGCGGTCAATGGGGGGACGATTCCATGAACAAGCACGGGCGCAAGCTACGCCCAATATACCAGATCTGGCTTGACTTTCTAAACTGCCTAAGCCTCTTTGTAGTATTCCTTGTTTGATTACATATTCTCGTTTTGCTGTTGCGCCTGTATCATCAAAGCCGTAGCTAGCAAATTCACCCGGTACTGTGGGGTCAAAGGTGATGTTCATTAAGGGGGAACCATAGGACAATTTGCCAAAGTCACTGGTTTTGACAAAGCTACCACCGGCATAGTTGCGCTCATCTCCTAAAATGCGGTCAATTTCTAGGGGATGTCCCACACTTTCGTGAATTTGTAGCATCATTTGATCTGGTGCTAAAACTAGGTTAGTGCGGGTGTTGGGACATTCTGGGGCGGTTAATAGTTCCAGGGCTTGTTCGCCAATTTGCTGCACTCGCGGCCACAGTTGCTCTTGTTTTAATAGTTCCCAACCTCCTTGATAACAATGTGCTTGCCATCCGTTGTTGCTGCGTTGTTGGACTATGGAACCATCTTGAGCAGTGGCTGCATAGTGAGTTATTATGAAAATGATTTTTTGATAAACTTCTGAGCCGTTGCTGCTGACAAACCAAGTTTCTCTTTCGGTGGTGGTGGCGCTGGCTGTGGTTTGAACAATTTTGTCATCAATTTTTAATGTCTGGCAGATCCGTATTAATAAATGGTTGATTTCTTCAGGGCTGAAAGTATCTAATGGTTGTAGGTGGGGTGAGTAATATTCACCCACAACTTTGGGGCGTTGTTTTTCTGTAAAGGGATATATCCACCATTGACTGGCTGCTATGGCTTGTTTATAGGCTGCTTGGGCTGCTGCTTGCAGTGAGGATAATTCTAGGGAGTTTGTGGCCGCGTAACCGAGACAACCATTAACTAATACTTCTACCATGGCTCCCATGTTTATGGATTTACCGTTGGTTTGGGGTAAGCCATCCCGAACATGACGAGTAGAAGATTTTTTTCTAACTGCTCTAATACCAATCCAATCAGCAGGAATGTTAACAGTGGCGATCGCTTGTGTTAGTTGAGATAACATATTGATGCTAATCTTATCATAAGTATTATGGGGTTTTATTTTTTTTACAGCCACCCAGTGAAATGTTTAGTAAACTGGGATAAGGTTATTAGCTGAATGCGCCTATGGGCTTGGGCTGTTTTTCTTTCTGTTTCGGTATTATAGCCCCAGTCTGCTAAAAAAAGTTTCACATCTTCCAGGTCGGCTTGTTGTTCCACTAACTGCAATGTTTTCAGTCTATCTTCTACAAACCACACATTAACTGGTTTTTCCTCGGCTTTGTAGATTAATTCCCGCAGTGTTTGGTATTTAGGGCGCTTAACTTCTTTACCAAAAATCGCTGCTGATGGTAAGTTTATCCCTTCTCGTTGTAATAGCTGTTGGGCAAAGCGTCCTTCTTTGGTGGTGATAATGTATAGTTTAGTCCCACTGGCGATGGTGAGTTTAATTTTTTCCACCACTCCCGGATAAAATCTATGCAAACTCAGCCAACCCTCTAAATCTGTGTTAATCCATTCATCCCGGAAACTGTCTAGTGTAGCACCTATTGTTTGGGAGTCCAGGTTATGGTTTAATAATATTTGCTGGGTGATAGTCTTCCAATCGTGAGTAATTATTGCCTCGGGAATTTCATCAAACAAGGCTTTGATCAATATCGGCATTTCCCAACCTGTTTCAATCACAGGTCTGAGGCGATAAAATCTCAAAGGTAAATCATCTGGGATTGTATCATCTGGCTGCGACCAAACTTTACAGTAAGTACGCCAGGCTACTTCAAAATATTCAATTAATCCATCGCAAATTACACCATCAAAATCTAGAGCTAAAATTGTGGGACTAATTGTGGTCATTACATTCAAGAATAAACTGCTATGACTAGATTAGCTGATCAATTTCAGCTAGTTTGTGATATAATATCTAATATTAAAGTCTGGGTTTGATATTTTTCGCTTCCCTCACCTTAGTAAGCTGTTGTGCTGCTTAATCCAATAATCCGTATTTCATAAACATATTTTGTCCCGTTTGGTGTCGGCACACTTTGACTACCCTCAGTACTAAGCCCTCACTACCAGACCAGTCTGGTTACCCTAGGCTTATACAGATTAAATGCGTAACACCTTAATAATACCATGTCTGGGACTAAACAAGAATGCCAAGACAAATAATCCCGATGCGACTAAAACAATGGCGGGACCGGAGGGCAAGTTATAAAAATAGCTGAGGTACATCCCGCTAATACTGGAAATTACACCAATAACTGCCCCTAAAATCATCACTTGATATAGGCGTTTAACTAAAAGATAGGCGGTTGCTCCCGGTGTGATTAAAAGTGATAACACTAAAATTACACCTACAGTTTTCATGCTGGCAACTATAGTTAAGGCAATGAGCAACATTAGCCCAAAGTTGAGGCGATTAACTGGCAAACCCGCAGCTTGAGCGCCTATTGGGTCGAAGGTGTAAAATAACAGTTCTTTGTATAAAAGAAAAATTACTATTAAAACTATAGCAGCAATTATGGCAGTGTCTCGCACCTCTTGGGATGTCACGCCCAGAATGTTGCCGAACAGAAAGTGATTTAGGTCGATTTTTTGACTTTTCTGGATTATGGTAATTAAAGTAATACCGAGGGCAAAAAAAGCTGAAAGCACTATACCCATAGCAGCATCTTCTTTAATGGGCGATCGCGTTTTAATCCCAGCTATAGCCATTGTACTCACAACACCGGCTATAAATGCGCCAAAATATATATTTCCCCCCAGGATAAAGGCAATGGCCAACCCTGGTAATACAGAATGACTAATGGCATCACCCAGTAAGGCTAATCTTTGCACCATTAAGTAACTGCCCACCACCGCACAAAGCAAGCCGACTATAATGGCGATGATCAGCGATCGCTGCATAAAGCTATATTGTAATGGCTCAATTAATGTTTCTATCATATATTCTTGACATACTCACCGACCTTGAAGGTCGGTGATTCTTGACAGTTCACAGTAACTCGCTGTCGAAACAGTCTTACAGTCACTCCCTGTCCATTTTAGGTCGTGCCGATGCCCCATGCCGACCATTTCTATATTCTTAGCAGCATTCTCATCTCTGTCTGCAAGAGTATTGCAATTTAAACACAACACTGAGCAAACAGACAAATCAATCTTGCCCCAACGATACCCACAGCAACAGCAAATCTGGCTAGTAGGTTCCCATCTGTCAATTACTCGGAAATCCCTTTTAAGTTTCTCAGATTTAGCCTCACAAAAAGTTCTGAATTGCCGCCACCCTT
>NZ_JANQDH010000022.1 GCF_029891735.1 Chrysosporum bergii ANA360D | reverse complement strand
CAACCGTATCTCTGATACCAGAAAAGATTTTTTGCATAAGCTATCAACCAAAATAGTTAAGGATAACCAAGTAATTGTTTTGGAAGATTTGAATGTGTCAGGAATGCTCAAAAACCGGAGACTATCTAGGGCGATTAGCCAACAAGGGTGGCAGCAATTCAGAACTTTTTGTGAGGCTAAATCTGAGAAACTTCAAAGGGATTTCCGAGTAATTGACAGATGGGAACCTACTAGCCAGATTTGCTGTTGCTGTGGGTATCGTTGGGGCAAGATTGACTTGTCTGTTCGCTCAGTGTTGTGTTTAAATTGCAACACTCTTGCAGACAGAGATGAGAATGCTGCTAAAAACATAAAAATGGTCGGCATGGGGCATCGGCACGACCTAAAATGGACAGGGAGTGACTGTAAGACTGTTTCGGCTGCGAGTTACTGTGAACTGTCAAGAATCACCGACCTTCAAGGTCGGTGAGTATGTCAATAATCGCTGTGTGAGTTGATGGGCGTGGGATGCGATCGCCTGCCAATTTCCTTGGTTAACAAGTGTTTGAGGAAATAACTTCCCACTCAACCCCACCGCCATCGCCCCGGCTTGGATAAATTCCTGGGCATTTTCCAGAGTTACCCCCCCAGTAGGTATCAAGGGAATCTCACCCAGTGGTGCTTGTAAACTTTGAATATAACTAACTCCCCCCACCGCTTGCACGGGAAACACTTTTACACAGCTAGCACCCAGAGTCCAAGCGCTAACAATTTCTGTGGGAGTCAAAGCACCGGGGATAATGGGGACATCCTTGGCTACTGCGGCTTGAATCATAGCCGCATCAACATGGGGTGTAAACAGAAATTGCGCTCCAGCAGCGATAGCGTTTTGTAGTTGCTGGACATTAAACAGCGTACCTGTGCCAATCATACAGCCTGGTAATTCCGCACGTAGTTGAGTAATTAATTCCCCTGGGCGATGGCTATTCCAGGTAATTTCAATCAGCCGCATTCCCCCACATACCACAGCCATGGCCATTTTTTCAGCCAACCTCATATCAGAGGCGCGGATAACTGCGATCGCTCGGTGTTTTTGCAACTGGGATAACCAAACTTGATCAGGCATTGATTTGATAGAGAAACTGAGTCCTAAATATTCCCAATTTATCAACACTGACAAAGTTAAACTAGCTCCTCCCATAGGCGGATCCATAGATTTAGTATCATGCAACCTTAGCCAGATGGAATCAAAAGTGGAAATTTTTAAGCTGAACTTAGTAAGATACCAAATTTAACAGGTGTAAAACCATATTGTATTGTATTTCACTTTCCCCCGTGCGAGTATGTCCATAAGTAGTTCCTATGCTTGACGCAACTATCACCAATGTAGTGGATGCGGTGCGTGCCCATGCCCACAGATTAACAGGGGCATATCAAGACTACGACCCTTTGATGAATTTAATCGGCAATGCGCGTTTTGTCTTGATTGGAGAAGCCTCCCACGGAACCCATGAATTTTACCAGCAACGGGCAGAGATTACCAAGCGCCTAATTCAAGAAAAGGGGTTTACAGCCGTAGCGGTGGAAGCGGATTGGCCTGATGCCTACCGAGTCAATCGTTACGTACGTGGTATAAACGATGATCCAACACCAGCAGAAGCACTCTTAAATTTCCAACGCTTCCCCCTATGGATGTGGCGGAATATAGATGTAGTTAATTTTGTGGGCTGGTTACGGGAATACAATGATACCTTACCTCAAAATGCTATCAAGGCTGGCTTTTATGGGTTAGACCTTTATAGTATGTATGCTTCCATAGCAGCAGTTCTCGACTACCTCGATCAAGTTGACTCGGAAGCCGCCCAACGGGCCCGTTATCGTTATTCTTGCCTAGAGCATTTTGGCCAAGATGCCCAAAGCTATGGATATGCCAGCAGTTTTGGAATTACCAACTCCTGTGAGGAACAAGTAATTAATCAACTGCAAGAACTACAAGGTCAGACCGCCCAATACACCCAACCAGATGGACGAGTGAAAGCTGATGAGTTCTTTTATGCCGAACAAAACGCTCGATTAGTAAAAAATGCCGAGCATTACTACCGCTCCATGTTTCAAGGGCGAGTATCTTCTTGGAACATACGCGATCGCCACATGGCAGAAACTTTAGACCAGCTAGTGGCACATTTAGACCAACAAGGTCAACAAACCAAAGTTGTGATTTGGGAACACAACTCCCATTTAGGCGACGCACGGGCTACTGATATGGGGTCAATGGGTGAAGTGAATGTTGGTCAATTAGTGAAAGAACGCTATGGCAATGATGCTGTAAATATCGGCTTTACAACCTATACAGGAACCGTCACCGCAGTTTCTCACTGGGGGGAAATGGCTCAACTTAAACAAGTTCGTCCCGCCTTACCTGGCAGTTATGAAGCCCTATTTCATCAGACTGAAGGACCGCAATTTTTACTCAACCTCCGGGAAGAGAATCAAGCAATTGTAGGTCTACGACAGCCAAGGTTAGAAAGGGCAATTGGTGTAATTTATCTACCAGAAACTGAGCGTGTTAGTCACTACTTCCATGCTTGTCTCCCAGAACAATTTGACGCACTGATTCACATTGACGACACCAAGGGAGTGCAACCTTTAGACCGGTTTCCTACTTGGGAACTGCGTGATGCGCCAGAGACTTTTCCCTCTGGGCTTTAGACATCACCAAGCTGCTGAGTTTTAAATACTATTACAATTCATTGGAGGTAAAAATCATGGTATTAAGTCGCTGGGAACCTTTTAGAGAAATAGAAACCATCCAACGGCAAATGAACCGTCTACTTGATCAAATAGCAGGCCCCACCGAACCAGGGGAGATCATCAGCGATAGACTGACATTTGTACCCCCTGCAGAAATCGAAGAAACTTCTGATGATGTTAAGTTGTGGATGGAAATTCCCGGCATTGACCCCAAAAACCTAGATATAAAAGTTGCCACAGATACCGTTTCCGTCACTGGTGAACGTAAATCTGAAGTTAGGGAAGAAGAAAGAAGAGGTATGCGCCGTTCAGAATTTCGTTATGGCAGATTTCAAAGAGTAATTCCTCTACCATCTCGAATTCAAAACGATAAAGTACAGGCCGATTTCAGCAATGGTGTTTTATGTCTCACCATGCCCAAAGCGGAAGAAGAAAAAACCAGAGTTGTCACCATTAACCTATCAGGACAAGAGCAGAAAGGACAAATTTCTGGAGGTTAGTCCCCAACCCCAGCCAACAGTATAAACTTTTAATTTGTGTAGTGCGGGCATCTTGCCCGCTGATTTAGCTGTCAGCTGGACACTCCGCTTCCTAAAGGATCGGGGATATTGAACAACAGCGCCATTGAAAACACGATAATTTTACCCACCCAGAAGCCCTCCAAGCCCAGAGAAAAAAATAGCAAATCAGGAGACCAAACCAAACCCTCCTCCCCCTGGGGTTTCAATCACAAAAACATCCCCAGGCTGCATTTCTACTGTGGCGGTACTTGCTAAGTTCTCTCTGCTTCCATCTGGATGTTGTATCCAGTTATGTCCTACTTTTCCCGGTTCCCCTCCATTTAATCCCAAAGGAGGAACCAAGCGATGGCCAGACAGAATATTTGCTGTCATAGCTTCTAAAAACCGAATGCGGCGAATTACGCCATTACCACCGCAATGTTTACCTTTACCTCCGCTATGGGGACGCAGGCTAAAACTTTCCACTAAAACAGGATAACGGGTTTCTAAAACTTCTGGGTCAGTTAACCGGGAGTTAGTCATGTGCGTATGCACTGCATCAGTACCATCAAAATTAGCTCCAGCACCGGAACCACCACAAATAGTTTCATAATATTGATAATCCAGATTGCCAAAAGTAAAATTATTCATTGTTCCCTGAGAACCAGCCATTACACCCAACGCACCATATAAAGCATCCACAATGGTTTGGGAGGTTTCAACGTTACCCGCTACTACCCCAGCCGGATAGGTGGGATTAAGCAAACTGCCAACAGGAATGATTATTTCTAGCGGCTTGAGACACCCAGCATTGAGGGGAATATCATCTGCTACTAAAGTGCGGAAGACATATAAAACTGCTGCTTGCGTAACGGCTTTGGGAGCATTAAAGTTACTTTTTATTTGTGGAGATGTGCCAGTAAAATCAATGGTGGCGCTGCGATTTTCTCGGTCAATTGTGACTGTAACTTGAATTTTTGCGCCATTATCCATATGATAAGTGAATGAGCCGTTTTTCAGTAGGTTAATTGCTCGTCTCACTGATTCTTCAGCATTGTCTTGGACAAATTTCATATAAGCTTGTACTGTGTCGATGCTGTATTGACTAACCATTTTGCGGAGTTCTTGTACTCCTCTTTCATTGGCTGCTATTTGGGCTTTAAAATCTGCAATGTTTTGGTCAGGGTTACGGGCTGGATAGGGATGATTGGTCAGTAATTCTCTGACTTCAATTTCCTGGAATTTTCCTTGTTTCACTAACAGGAAATTATCAAATAAAATGCCTTCTTCTTCTATTGTGGTACTGTGGGGAGGCATGGAACCGGGAGTAATACCACCAATATCGGCTTGATGTCCACGAGCAGCAACGTAAAATAAAGGTGTCGAAGATGCCATATCATCTTCTAGAAAGACGGGAGTAATTACTGTGACATCCGGGAGGTGAGTACCTCCGTTGTAAGGATTGTTAGATAGGTATACATTTCCTGGTTTAATATTGTCTTTTTGGTCATTAATTAAGCTGCGGACACTTTCACTCATTGACCCTAAATGTACGGGAATATGGGGGGCATTGGCAACTAATAAACCAGAACTATCAAAAATTGCACAGGAAAAATCTAAGCGTTCTTTAATGTTTACAGATGCGGCTGTGTTTTGCAGCACAATCCCCATTTGCTCGGCAATAAATTGATAAAGATTTTTAAAAATTTCCAAGCGGACAGGATCGGGTTGACGTGTTATGTGACGTGTTATGTGCATTTGATATATTGGGTTAAAAGTTAAGAGTTAAAATTATATAATATGAAATCTAATTGTAAATTAATTAGGTGGGTGTTGGCGATCGCTTTTGCTCAAGTGCCAACACCACAAGCTGTTTTTGTCTTGGGGTGGGCAAAACCAAAGTCTGATTACTTCAAACTATCACATGAAGCGGGCGCAGGCCATAGCAACTATGATTTCTGGTAGTCAAAGTATTGCAGTTACACCTTTAGAAGTTCCTTCACCCAGACAGCCATTAGTCATCACTACTGATTTACTTACACTCTAAACATACCGCCATCTATGACGAAAAATCCATTTGACCAATTTTCTAAACAATTCTTCACCGAATTTCTATCTAGCTTGGGCGAAGTGCGAATCAACTATGAGATTCCCGGTGAACCAAGATTTGTAGATATTTGGTTTACACCCCTTACCCCAACGCCAGATCAACATCAAGAAAACTTAGGCATCTTAACCAAGATAGCAGCAACCCCTTGTTTACTAGAACCATTTCGCAAGCAACCAACAGAAAGAGAAATTCGCAGTTGTTTAGCTAAACTATTTCATTTAGAAGCAGATTTACACCGCCAAGCCAAGCGAGAAGCAAAAAGCATTCCCGAACAAGATTTACCAAGATTATGGATTATTGCCACTACTTGTTCAGATAAGTTGTTAGATAAATTTATGGCCAATGAAGATGAAAATTGGCTTCCAGGTATTTACTTTCCCTCAAAACTGCTTTTAACTGGAGTGATTGCCATTAATAAGTTACCTTGTATACCAGAAACTCTCTGGTTGAGAATTTTAGGTAAGGGAGTTATTCAACAAGCAGCGATTGAAGAATTAATGGCTTTGCCAAAAGATGATAACAAGCGCTATACTATTTTAAAGTTATTAGCAACTTGGAAGATTACTATGGAAATAAGTAATGAAATGGATGTTGAAGAAAGGGAACTCATGATGAACTTAATGCCAGCTTATTTAGAGTGGGAAAAAGAAACTGAACTAAGGGGATTAGAGCGCGGTAAGGAAATAGGTAAGGAAATAGGTAAGGAGCAGGAGAGACGGCAAACTGTCGAAAACTTCCTTTTATCCAAATATAAGGTTATAGATGAAGAATTAGCAACAGTTATTGAACCGATATTAAATTTATCGTTCCCGGAATATATTAGTTTGCTGTTGCAGGTGTCGAATTTGTCTCGTGAGCAGTTATTAGAAAGATTTAGGAAGTTTTAAGTGAACCAACGTGAACAGTCAACATCTTTTTGACAAAAAAATAGATACAAATGTAAATAATCGTATTGTAGTGCGGGTATCCTACCCGCTAATGATGTACCTCAGTAGGGCAAAATTCGCATATAGTATGAAATCTAAAGGTAAATTAATTCCCTGGGGTTTAGCGATCGCAGTGGTGTTAGCGAGTATTATTCCGGTGAGAATAGCGATCGCTTTTGCTCAAGCGCCAACACCACAAGCTGTTTTTGTCTTGGGGGGTGATTCTGCCAGGATGAAGTTTGCAGCCAACTTTTGGCAATCTTACCAGAATTTAGATATTTGGGTTTCTGATTTCGCTAGCAATTTAGATGGGAATCGGGAGATATTTTTACGGTCTGGTGTTCCCCATCAACAGTTATATTTGGATGGTAGAGCAACTGACACGGTTACTAATTTTACAACTTTGGTAAACAAATTTGCAGAGAGAAAGTTAGAGCATATTTATTTGATTACTTCTGATTATCATATGAAGCGGGCAAGGGTGATTGCCACTGTTGTGTTGGGTAGTCGAGGGATTGTGGTTACACCTGTGGCTGTACCTTCATCGGGTGAAGAACCAGAATCTCTCCTGCGAGTTTTGCGAGATGGGGGGCGATCGCTCTTGTGGATTTTTACCGATAGAACCGGGGCTAGTTTTAATCCTAAATTAGAGTAAGTCAAAGTATTGCAGTTAAACCTTTGGAACTTCCTTCACCCAGACAGCCGCCAGTAATTACTACCGATTTACTTACACTTTAAACATACCGCCATCTATGACGAACAGTCTATACTATTTCAAACTGCTGTTGTTGAAAATTCTTAACCATTAATTTCTATCAATTTACTTTCTCTCCATAAAATCTAGGCACGAACCTGAATAACTAGCAACTTGGGTTACTATGGGGTATCAAACTGAGGAAAGGTAAATAAAATGAAAATTCTCCACATCAACCAATCAGATACTGACGGGGGTGCCGGTATAGCTGGCTACCGTTTACATCAAGGATTATTACAGCAAAAAATTGATTCTAAACTGCTGGTTGGTATTGTTCAAACCGATGATCAGCGTGTAGCGGGGGTAATTAGTAAATACTACATGGACAAACTACTTTTCCTTTTGAGTAGCAGTTTAGGGTTGAATTATACTCTCATGATTAGTAGCTTTGATATCCCCCAGCACAAATTTTATCAAGAGGCAGATGTTGTCAACTTTCATAATCTGCACACTGGTTATTTTAACTATTTGATTTTACCTAAACTCACAGCATCCAAGCCGGCGATTTTCACTCTGCATGATATGTGGAGCTTTACGGGACATTGCGCCTATAGCTATGATTGCCACAGATGGAAAATTGGTTGTGGTCAATGTCCTTACCCGGAAACCTATCCAGCTATCAAGCTGGATAACAGTCGCTGGGAATGGAAACTGAAAAATTGGGTTTACAGTCAATCCAATTTGACTATTGTCACTCCTAGCCGATGGTTAACAGAGCAAGCCCAAGCTAGTATGCTCAATCGCTTTCCCATTCATCACATCCCCTATGGCATTGATACCACGGCTTATCAACCCTTAGACCCGCAGTTATGTAAAACTGTTTTAGGTATTCCCCAGAATAAAAAAGTGCTGCTGTTTGGTGCAGCAACTCTCAAAGACACGCGCAAAGGTGGAGATATACTGTTTCAGGCCTTGCAACAATTACCTGAAAATCTTAAAACAGAAATTATACTTTTAACTTTGGGGAATGGTGGGGAAGCCATGGCATCAGATCTGGGAATAGCTACCCTAAACTTAGGATATGTGAGTAGCGATCGCTTAAAATCTGTGGTTTTTTCGGCAGCAGATTTATTTATCTTTCCTACCCGTGCGGATAATTTACCAGTGGTATTACAAGAAAGCATGGCTTGTGGTACGCCAATGGTATCTTTTAAAATAGGTGGTGTACCTGATTTAGTGCGTCATAACGTCACTGGTTATCTAGCCGAACCGGAAAGTGCTAAAGATTTCTGTAACGGTATTGTCACTTTATTGGCAGATGAACCATTACGGCAAAAAATGAGCGCAAATTGTCGAAATATAGCTGTGACAGAATATCCTTTGGAGTTGCAAGCAAAGCGGTATATAGAAATATATCAGCAAAGCTGCTTTGCACTATAGTAATATAAGTTGAGGGATTTCATCGCTTTTTTACAAGAATATAGAGAATAGAAACAGAGGTATATCCGTGGCGAGCAAGACTTGTACTGAGCGTATTTATAGTCTGCTCGCACTGGTATATCCGTAGATAGCAAGAGTTGCTGTTGCAGGTGTCGAATTTGTCTCGTGAGCAGTTATTAGAAAGATTTAGGAAGTTTTAAGTGAACCAAGGTGAACAGGCTACATTGTTTTGACAAAAAAATGTAGCTTTCGCTTGGGTGTTAGTGTGTACTACTCCGGTGAGAATAGCGATCGCTTTAATTACCAACCACTAACCCTAAAAAACCTGTGTCTGATTAACTGATAGCAATAACCACAAGAATGAGCTATGGGCATAGTTAGGATAACTATACCACAACCAAGCCAGCGAATCAGAAATGAAGGGATTTTATGTTGGTCCCCCCGCCAAATTTCCTCATCAAAGTTTTTGTTATGCCTTAAGCCAGTTCGCAAGCTTTCCATAAAAGGCAAAAACACACCGAGCAAAACTAATATTTGTACAAGTACCCTGAGTTGCGGAAACAAAAAACCAATTAAGAAGAAGATAACTGATATGGATAACACCATAAATGGTATCATGCCCCTAATTTGCGACTTAATAGGATGTTTAGTAGTTGTTAAGTAGCGACCGCGACCATATTTAAAATACTGCATCCACAGGGATTTCCATGTTTTTCTGGGATAGTACCAAACCCGAATTTTAGAACTTATATAAATTGCTTTAGGATTAATATTAAGTAATTTTTGATTTAACTCAGCATCTTCATTACAGATGGCTGATGTATCGAATCCGCCAACATCAAGTAATGGCTGCCTCCAAAAACATCCTATATATACTGTATCCGCATAGCCATCATAATCAGGGTTCCTATATTTAGCTCCTCCACTACCCAAAATACTTTTAGAAGCTAAAGCTACACCAGCTTGAAAAGCTGTTTTAGCAACAAAACGCTGCGCCCCACCAACATTCAAGGCTTGAGAAGATAATAATGCTTCCACACACTTTTCAATATAATCAGGTGCATAGTCTGAATGAGCATCTGCTCTGAGAAAAATATTACCAGCACATTCCTGTAATATTAAATTTAGCCCTGCTGATTGAACTTTTAAGGGGTTGTGTAATAGCTTGACTCTAGCATCTTGCAATGCCAGATTTTTCACAATTTCTGGAGTTTTATCTGTGCTACCACCATCAGCAACGAATACTTCTATGAGATGGGGATATCCTGTTGACAAAAATCCCTTCACTACCCGCTCTATATTCCCTGCTTCGTTATAGGTTGGTATTGCTACTGTTAGTTTAGGATGGGGTGTATTTGTAGGCATCATTTGTTGGTTTATAACTTGGGTAGGTTTTTCTTGAGTTGACAAATTTAGTAGTTATATTAGACAAATGCGGTATCATCATAACATTACAACTGCGTAAGTTTCATCGCATCAGCCAATTAACCATATTCTTAACAGCTAACTCTGGGTCAAGATGAGAATTAAAGGATGGAGTTGGTAAAAAGCGATCGCGCATAGTTTTACCTGTACTATATATGAGCTTAATTGCTTGCCAAAGTGAATCTAAATCATTGCCACTAAATAAAATTCCATTGACACCATCTTTAACCATTTCTCCGTTCGCCCCAACGTTGCTGGCGACAACTGGTACTTTTTCACCCAGAGCTAAAGCAATTGCTGCACTTTGAGATATTTGTCTGTAGGGAGCTAAAACAAAATCTGATAAATTGAGAACTGCTAAAAGTTCTGAGTAACTATAATTACCTATTTTCAGGAAAACTTTACTACTATCAATTCCTAATTTTTCTACACAAGTTTGATTCGACTCTAGAGTCCATCCCGCACCTAAACGTCCCAAGACAACGCCGTATACATCTAGTTGGGCTAAGGTTTGATAAAATATATCAATGCCGTGATCTAAATCAAGTCTAGATACATAAGCCACAATTGGTTTATCCTCAGACATCTGTTTAATCTGAGATGCCAACTCAATATTTGGCTCAATTTTATCTAACATAGGATGAAAGTGAGGATGAAGCATTACATGAGTTTTCTCAAATTCCACATTAAACCGCGTTAAAGCTTCATTACGCATATGTTCTGAAAGAAATATTAATCTATCAAATGAGGTAAAAAACTTATCATTTTTACTGGTTTTTCCAAACCAGGATAACTGTCGTTGTTTATCCTCAAAATTATGAACTAACATATTTACACTTTTGGCTTTTTTTCTAAGTTTGTTGAGACCAATTAGTTCTAATCGTGGCAAAGAAACGCCAGATGAATACAATAAAATCGTATTATCATCTAATTGACCTGCTATTCTATTAAAGCTACCATAATATTCTAAAAGTATCTGTAACTTTTTAAGCGGATGCACTTTCCCCAGATGCAAGGAACTAAAATTCCTAAAGAAAGGTCTAAAAGGAACCATTTCGCTTAATTCCATTTGGTTTCTGTTAGTTGTGATGACTTGGAAGTTGAAGCTGGTATTTAGACTTTGTTGATAAATTTCCTCTGCAATGAGTTTCAAGGTTTGCGCGTCTCTATTAATTGGGTCAAGCCATATAATTGAATTCATCTTTCCTATTATCTCCAATATGATTTATTGTTTAACTTCATAATCAATCTTTCTATTAGCTTATTTTCAAACAAACGTATATAAATCCTTGGTAGAGATAGAGCATAGTTTTGTTGGTTTGTAGATTCGCTTAATTTTATCATAGTGCTGCTAGCGCGGGACATCCTAAATCGATATCTTGCAGAAGGTACTCTCACCAAAATAGTTTTACTAGCAATTTCGATGATATGTTTTTGGTCAGCATCTAATCCGCTATTTAAACTATAGGGATGGGATTTTTCCACAGCAGTAGAATAAATAGCATTGGGGTGAAATATAAGAGGGACTTCTTTTTGAAACGCTGATATAAAAAAAGGAGGCTTCCTAGAAAAAAGGATTTGAGAGTCTTCATTGATAAAATCAACAGTACCATATAGGAGGTAACTTTGATTATCTTTTAATTGTTCCATTACTTGAAACATTTCTGTTAAAAAATATTCGTCTATTTCATCATCAGAATGAACATACATGACATAAGGTGATTTCACTAAGGAAACTGCATAATTAAGTGCATCATATATTCCTGCTGGTTGTTTACAGAAAACTAGGGTAGACGGTGATACTTCTTCAATTATGTCCTTTGTAGCATCTTGAGAAAATCCATCTATCACCAGATGAGATACTTTAAACCTGTGGAGGTGATGACAAGAGTTAATAATTGACTCAAGACATTTTGTAATGTACTGACAAGAATTATAGGTTAAAGTTATAATTGTTATGTCTGCATTTTCTAGATTGCAAAAATTAAAATTCTTCATTTTACACATCATATAAAAAAATCCAATGCTCAATTTAAAAATCTTCAGACAGCTTAAACATTTATAATCTTTTAAAATTTAAATAAATGAGGACTGAAAACAATCATAATAACTGTATACAATATGAAAGGAGATGTAAATACTATAAATAATAGGAATTTTTTAATCTGGGTCATAGATACTGAAAATGCTAAAACTTGGATAGTGAAAACATAGTAAACAAACCTCCTACCTAATTCAATGAGACCAGGTGTATGAATTGAATAATAACAAATGGCATATCCAATCGAACCTATAAAGTATAGAAATATTACTAAATTTAGGGAAAATAATTCTTTACTAAGGTTACTATAGGTAGTATTTTTACGATTTATTATCAGCATTAGAAAATCAAAAAAGAATAAAACTTGAATAAGTATTACATTCTTACTTTCAAACACAAAATTATAAGTGTTTAATGCATATTCGTAATTTGAATATCTTGAGATTGTTTCATATAATGAAAGCCGCATAAAACTGAAAGATGTGGATAAACTATAAACAAAATAGAAAAATCCTATTGTTAAAATAGTATAAAAAGTTATTTTAACTAATTTTTGCATCAATGTGGGAGAATCAGAGATAAATAATTGTAAAACAAAGATGAATAGTACAATCAATGTAATAAGTGAAATTGAAGAATAATGAGATAAAAATGATAAAGTTCCAAAAATAAAAGCAATTACAAGATTTTTCCAATTAAATTTTAAATTTTGACGCTGAACAGTTAAATTTCTTATGTAGATAACGACAAAAGAAAGACATATAATAATCCATGCTGTAGACAACAACTGCCTAGATTGATTTAAAATAAACTCTCCAAACAGTGCTGGTAAAACTGCTATAAAAGATATTGTTGGTATCCAAATATTTTTTCCAACTACAGTTTCAACAAAGTTGATTATGGATAAGAAAAATAATAATACTATACTAGAGTGCCAGATAAAAGCTCCATTATCAAAGTCTTTAAATAACCACAAAGAAGTCATAGAAATAGGCTCATATTGTATGCTTTCTAAAGTTTTGTACACAGAAAGTGTTGATATACTATTAAGTAGGGATTGGAAAACATTAATGTCATGTGTTTCTCTTGTACCAAAGTAGTAGAAAGGAAAAATACAGCAGCATAATAATACTTTGGTAGTTTGGTAAAAAATTTTATCCAAGCGAGGCAAGCAAGATATGATTATACCGACAAATAAGAAGAACAAAAACATAAACATAATTTTTTACTCATCCTATAGTATTCAATTATAAAGATATATGTTGGATAAACTTTATTAATAATTGAATCACAATTTTTACTCCTGTGCAAAAAAAATTAAAAGGTAGAAGGCAATTAATCTGTAATTTTAAGAGTTTAAGAGTTTTGGCATGAGTAATATTACTTAAAAATGAAGCAATTGCTTGAGAAATAACAGTAGCTATCGCTGCACCAACCCCGGTATAAGCAGGAATTAATAATAAATTTAACAAAACATTAGTAATTGCTCCCATCAAATTTCTCCGGAAAGCAAGGTGAGTTAAACCATCGGCAATAAACCAAGAGTTGGTAGCAAAACCCATAAAAACAAACAAAGAACCCCATATATGAATTGCTAAAATTGCTCCTGCGTCTGCATAGCTATTACCAAAAAGCAATGTGATAATTCTATCAGATAGAAACGACATTGGCACAGCAATGGCAAAAGAGATTAGTACCAACATCTGAAGTAATTTTTTGATTTTCCCATAATAAAGCTCCTCACTGACCTCTTTGGCACTATAAATTCCTGGAGCTACCGAGGAAGAAATAGCCATGGGGATGAAATACCAGACTTCAGAAATCCTGGCTGCTGCTGAGTAAAGACCTACAGCACCAGCGCCAACCATTTCTCCTAACATAATCTGGTCAACTTTCATATAAATCATGATGGTTAAACCAGACAAAACCAGAGGCAAACTTTCTTTCAGTAAACTTTTAGCAATTTTTGGACTCCAATGCCAGGATATTGAATGACCATTCATCCTATAAGAGATGATCAAACCCACTGCTCCGAATACAATTTCTGCTAGTCCAGCCCCGGCGAAAGCAATTAATGGTGCTTGTATTTTAATTAAAGCAACTTTTGTTAATGCAGTGACAATAAATGCTGTATTTTTAGCCAGTACGGTATATTTAGACTGTACTTGAGACTGAAACCAGATGTCAAGTGTATCAAACGCCAGAAAAATTCCCCCACTTGCCAAAATAGCCACTAGAATCACAGTTAGGTGGTCATCATGACGCAATAAAAAAATACAGCTAACTGTGACCAATATACATCCTATGCCACCCAATAATTTTAACCATAAAGTCGTCCCTAAAATTTTGTCCTTGATTTCAGGCTCACGGACTAGAGAACGGACGACTAAGCCGTCTAACCCCAACTTGGTTAAGGGATAGAATAGAGCTACAAAAGCAGTGGCATAGTTAAAAATACCAAATTGTTGTACCCCTAAATAACGTGCCACCCAAACACCCACAAATAACCCAACACCCATGCGAAGAATGCGGTCAAGAAATAGCCAAGCTATATTTTGAAGAATTGCCAACCTTCCAGAAACAAGGTTATCAAGCAAAGAGAACAGATTTTTTTTGTATTTGTCTAGCATTAGGCGCAAGTATTGCAAAAGTTAAATACCATCGAATTAAGATTTTTTCAACCATTTACCTGCGAATTCTTTGAATTGAGACTCAACAGTCTGCTGTTTCCCATTCCTATTGTTGGCATGATAGTAATGGTTATTGTAGTAATAAGTACCATCACCAGGTACAGCATTGACCACCATACCCAACACCGACAACTGTGAATTTTCTAACAGTCCCTTTGTAGTCTTAATAGCACCAGAATTAACAACACCAGGGCGAGCGACTAACAGTATTCCATCTGCCATTTTGCCAATAATTGAAGCATCCCCAATAAATGTTAAAGGCGGTGTGTCAATAATCACGCAATCATAATCCTTAGAGGCTTGTTGTAGCAATTCCTGCATACTTTTTGAGTCTAATAATGCTGCTGGGTTAGGGGGTAGTGTTCCGGCAGTCAGCACATCCAAATTTACCAAAGCTTCGTGACGACTCTCTGTTAAATTAGCCTGCCCCACCAGAACATTACTTAACCCCATCAAATTGGGCAGTTGCCATACTTCCTGTTGACGGGGGCGGCGCATATCTCCATCAATTAGCAGCACTTGTTTTCCCATCTGGGCTGTGGCCACGGCTAAATTAGCTGCCACAAAAGACTTACCCTCACCAGGTAAACAACTGCTGACCACAATCACCTTTAATTCCTTGTCAGACAGAGTAAAACCAAGGTTAATTTGCAGCATTTCAAAAGCAGTATTAACCGATGAATAGGGATTATTTAACAATGGTAATTCAGTGCTACCCTCATCACGAATCATCTTAGGCACTTTGCCCAACACAGGATAATTGAACAACTCCTCCGCTTCTGCGGCTGTCTTCACAGACTTGTCGAGAGCATCTAACAATAAAGCCGAGCCAAAAGCCAATAATAATCCTAAAGTTCCTCCTAGTGCCAAATTCAATTTAATGCGAGGAGAAACGGATTTTTCCGGCAATAAAGCCTGAGAAACAATCCGAGCATTACCCACATTCTGGTTTTCTAGCACCTGCACTTCCTGGAGTCGTTTGAGCATTTGTTCATAGGTACTTCGTGCCACTTCTAGCCGTCGTTGTAACTGTAGCTGTTGTTGTTCCAGTTGGGGTAAGATTCTTAGGCGTGCTTGGTCTTGCTGAAATGCCTTTGTCAAGACAGTAACTTGATTTTCTAATCCCAAGCGTTCCACTTCCACTTGCAGTAAATTAGCAGTTAAGCCTTGCTTGAGTTCTCCTATTTGTAAATCTCGCTCTGGAACAAACTGGGAAGTACCTAGAGTTTCAGCCACTCTTCCTTCTAACTGTGCTTTGAGAGCTTGTTCCTTGTTTGACAAATTAACAACTACTGGATGTTCATCTGTCAATCTTGTTCTCTCCACGGCCAACTGTTCTTGAACTTTCTGGTATTCCGACAGCACTTGTTGTACTGCTCTTGACTGACTTAAACTGGTAAGTGCCGTGGCCTCCCGTGCGTTCAATGCCAATTGATTTTGTAAAGCATCAGAACGGCTATTAGCATCTATCAACTGGGCTCGCAGCAGTGTGATCTGGTTCGATATTTGATAAAGCCTTTCAACCCCTTGTTTAGCTTCTTCTTCTAAAAGTACAACATCATATCTTTCCTTAAACCGACGCAGTGCTAATTCTGCTTCTGTAACTTGGGTCTCAACCATGGGTAATTGCTTGCTTAAAAATTCCCTTGCTGCCGTAGCCTGGGAACGGTTAGTCATCACATTATTATCCAGGTAAGCAGACATCAATTGGTTGATGACCGCCTTGGCTTGTTCAGGATCAACACTACGGTAAGAAAGCTGCAAAACATCCGTACCCCTGATAGATTTGATGTTTAATTGCAGCAAAAGATCATCTATTGTTAAAGGTTCGCCTTCCTGATCCTTTAATTGCAAGTCAACAATGGTTTTTTGAATCAGGGGGTGAGAGCGAATAATTTCAGCCTGGGTTTCTAAAGGGTTAGAAAGATTGGTCACTCCACTGAGTTCTCCTACTGCTTCACTGACCCCTGTTAAGGAAGAAACACTGCTTTGCTTATCGAAAATTAGTTTACCCTCGGCTTCATAAATCGGCTTCTGACTAAAAGTAAAAAGTGCTGTGATGCCAAAAACTGACCCCATAATGGCTGCTATGAGCAACCATCGTCTTTTTACGGTCAGCCAGTACTGTTGTAAATTAATTTCTTCTTGGTCTTCTTTATAGGAGGGCATAAACTATAACGCTGAAATTATACAAGTTGATACAAGCTTAAATCGCCCTATACCGGAAATAAATCAAGCAGTATACGGCAATTAACTACAGATGTGGGAACGTATCCATTTTTAACTAGAGGATAGCACTTAGTCAACTAATTTCGATCTGCTTCACAGATTATCCTGTTTTCAGAAAAACGGCAACATATTTTTGTAAAATCTGTAAATCGTATTTGCACTTGATTATTTTTACTCGTGTTTCTACCCAGGAACATATACTTTCGGCAAAACCCATGTAATTAACATCAGCTTTACGTAAAGAAACAAAATATACTAAAAACATATCTTAATCACCTGCTAATGTCTTGTCTGGTCAGAATTAAAGTTATTTAAATACAAGAGTTTTACCGTAATCAGCACCATGATATAGCGAATTTGTTACTGTCAGTATACAGTAACAAATATTATTAAATATAATATTAAAATACTTAAGGATTAAATAATGCTTTTGCCCAGAAAGGATATTATCTAAATTTAATCATACCAATTATTTGTAAAACAGTAATCAATTTGACTTCTATGTAACACCATCACGTCTAGAAACAAGGCACTAAAGCTAGGTTTTATCAACGATATCTTTACAGAAAAAACATATTTTATGTGTTTTTACTAGGAATAATATTGAGCATGAGAGTATAGACGCACAAAAAACACAATAAAAAATCAGTAATATTTACATATCTATAAGTTTGTAAATGTAGGATACATAAGTGTTGTATGGAAAAATGTAGTAAACACCACCCTTCATTATGGGATTCTGGACTTACTGCAATGATTTCGGATATGGAATAAAAAACCTAAATGGCTACTAATATCACGTTTAGCAGAAAGAATTTGCCTGAAACTCAGAATTTCCTGCCCCAAAATATTATTTCTCTCCTACTGCTATTAGGGGATATTTTGGGGTTGCTCGTGAGTTTATCTATATTCCGATGGTTGAAAGGAGGTGAAAATCTGAATGGTTTTGATCCTTCCATGTATTTATTTGCTGTCTTACTAATGACAGGGCTGTATTTAGCAGATACTTACCATCCAGAAAAGCAAATATCAGGTCTACGTGCTCCAGCCCGCATTTTAATTAGTAATGTTGTTGCCGGCTGCATGATCGCTGCTTTGATTTACCTTACAGGTCCTGGTAATACAGGGCTACTTCTGCAACGAGGAACTTTACTTCTCAGCTTGGCACTGTTCACTATCTGGGCTATGGGTTCAAGAATATGGGCCGCAAAGTGGACAAGAGCGCAAGCTCAAAACAGTCGTTGGTTAATTTTAGGGGCAGATCAAAAAGCTATCCTCTTTGGCCAAAATTTTCTAGAACAAAAATCATTAGGCTCTTTGGTTGTTCTGACCAACCCAGGGGAGAACATCAATGACTTACTAAAAAATCATCGAGTGTCTACAGGTACTGTGAGTGACTTACCCCAATGGAGTCAACAACCTTGGTCTGGAGTGATAGTAGCCACAGAATTATCTGATGCACAAATACAGCATCTGATTCATTTACGCTTATCTGGCATCTCCATTTACAGGATTCCCGATATTTGCGAAACCCTATGGTACAAATTGCCTTCATCTTTCCTGGATCGCAACTGGCTGGCCTTTGGTAATGGCTTTAATTTAGCGGCCGATGGCATTAGTCAGAGGATAAAGAGGTTAACAGACATTATTTTGGCGTGGTTATTACTGGTGTTTTTATTTCCCCTGATGTTGGTAGTGGCAATAGCTATCAAGTTAAATAGTCCAGGTCCTGTGTTCTATACACAAATGCGGACTGGTCGGGAAGGTAAGCCTTTTAGGGTGTACAAATTCCGCTCCATGTATCAAGATGCAGAAAAACGGGGGGCACAGTGGGCTGGCAAACAAGATCCTCGAATTACTAAAGTGGGGCGGTGGTTACGCCTGACAAGAATTGATGAATTACCGCAGATTGTGAACGTTCTCCGGGGAGAAATGAGCCTGATCGGCCCGCGTCCAGAAAGACCAGAATTTGACCTCAAGCTGCGAGAAGAAATTCCCTACTATGACTTGCGTTATTTAGTCAAGCCAGGAATTACGGGCTGGGCCCAGGTCATGTACCCCTACGGATCATCAGTGGAAGACGCTTACGAAAAATTAGCTTATGATCTGTACTATATCAAGAACTACTCCTTAGCTTTGGATCTAGCGATTTTCTTCAAAACCATTCGAGTGGTAATATTAGGCAAAGGTAGATGAATAAAAAAGTCTTAGTTACGGGTGGAGCAGGATACATTGGCTCCCATGTGGTTCGTAAGCTGGGTGAAACAGGTTACGATGTTGTAGTATATGATAATTGTTCTACAGGTTCGCCCAGTGCAGTACTACATGGTGAGTTAATAGTTGGGGATTTAAAAGATGTAGCACGCCTTTCCCAGGTATTTTCTCAGCACGAATTTACGGCAGTTTTACACTTTGCTGCCAGTGTGAATGTACCCGAATCTGTTTCTCGTCCTTTAGAATATTATGCTAATAACACCGGCAACACCCTAAATCTACTCCGTTGTTGTCAAAAAACAGGTGTGAAGCAAATGATTTTTTCCAGCACTGCTGCTGTGTATGGACAACCGGAAACAATTCCTGTGACTGAAGATACACCAACTTTACCTATTAACCCCTATGGTAGATCAAAACTGGCTTGTGAATGGCTAATTCGTGACTATGCCAATGCTTCTGATTTGCGTTACGTTATCCTCAGATATTTTAATGTTGCCGGAGCGGAACCAGGTGGGCGATTAGGGCAGATGTTAAAAGACGCATCTCATTTAATTCGCGTTACCTGTGATGCTGCACTGAAACGGAGAACAGAAGTCAAAGTTTTTGGTACAGATTTTCCCACACGAGATGGCACAGCCATTAGAGACTATATTCATGTTGAAGACCTAGCAACAGCACATTTAGATGCTTTGACCTATTTAGAAAAAGGTAACGAAAGTCAAGTTCTCAACTGTGGTTATGGACAGGGCTACAGTGTCCGTGAAGTTATCCAACGGGTAAAGGCGATTTCTGGGGTGGATTTTCCAGTAATTGACACAGCACGTCGCCCTGGTGATCCTGCCTGTGTCATCGCTGGTGCTGATAAAATCAGTAAACTATTGGGTTGGCAGCCACAATATAATGACTTAGATCAAATTGTGTCTACTACCCTAGCTTGGGAAATGAGTCATAAAAATTTGGTGTTAAATTAACTAAATTAACTTGAGTAACATTAAATGATTACGTAGAGTTAATTTGGCTTGCCACTGAGGTTCAACAACTATGGTGCTGATTTTCTCCCCAATAATGGCAGGACCATCAATGATATCTTCTGGTTGTAAATCTTCTCGTTGATAAACGGGTGCATCATACCATTGGTCAAATGTAAATGTTCTGACTGTCGCTACAGGTTTGGGTGCTTGGTTTATCGGGCGGGTACGTATGATTAAGGGTTCTGGGGGTGTATCTATTTTTTGAATAACTTCCACTGAAGCGGAGGCAATAATCAAAGGTTTGTCTGGTTGAATGAAACCGTAGCGAGATTGATGTTCAAGCTCAAATTCCTGTCGCATTAATGCTATGTCTGAGCTAAAATGGGTGTTTAAGGTGGAATTACTACCCTCGTATCTTAAATTGACCTTTTGCACCACCAACTCTTCAATATTTACCCCTGCTGGCGTTAATTCACTTTTAGCTTGGGTTTGTAATGTGTCCATTAGTTGCTGTAGTTGAGGCATTAACTCTGGGGTTAAAGGTTGTTCTACTCCCCCTTCTCTCATGGTACGGATATCAGCTAACCCCATCCCATAGGCTGATAAAACCCCAGCGTAAGGGTGCAGAAATATCTTTTTTATCCCCAATGTATCGGCAATTAAACAAGCAACTTGACCCCCCGCACCACCAAAACAACACAGGGTATATTGGCTAACATCATAACCCCTTTGCAGACTAATTTTTTTAATGGCAGTTGCCATGTTTTCTACGGCTATGGCTATAAATCCAGCTGCTACTTGTTCTGGTGTCCGATAATTGCCAGTACTATCTGCAATTTCTTGGGCTAATTGGCTAAATTTCTCAATCACAATATCTTTATCTAAAGGCAAGTTACCATCTAAGCCAAACACAGAGGGGAAGTATTGGGGGTTAATTTTGCCTAACATAACATTGGCATCTGTCACCGCTAACGGTCCACCGCGACGGTAACAAGCGGGTCCGGGATTTGAGCCAGCCGATTCTGGCCCCACTCGATAAGTGGAACCATCAAAACACAGAATTGAACCCCCACCAGCAGCAATGGTATGAATGGCTAATACAGGGACTCGCATCCGCACCCCAGCAATTTCCGAATCTAATTGGCGTTCATACTCTCCCTTAAAGTGGGCAACATCTGTACTAGTTCCTCCCATGTCAAAGGTAATCACTAACTCACAACCTGCTCTTTTACTGCTTTCCACAGCACCCACAATACCCCCAGCCGGGCCACTTAAAATGCTGTCTTTACCTTGAAATTGATGGGCGGCTACTAACCCCCCATCCGATTTCATAAACATTAACTTGACTTGGGGTAACTGACTGGTAACTTGGTTGACGTAGCGACGCAAAATCGGGGTTAAATAAGCATCTACAACTGTTGTATCCCCCCGACTAACTATTTTCATTAACGGACTAACTTGATGAGATATAGATATCTGGGTAAACCCGATTTCTTGGGCAATTTGGGCTACTTGTTGTTCGTGGTAGGGATAGCGATCGCCGTGCATAAAAACTATGGCACAACTGCGAATCCCTGTATTGTAAACTGTTTGTAAATCCTGTTTAACTTGTTGAATATTAACGGGGATTAATTCTTGACCATAGGCATCATAGCGTTCTTCTACCCCAATCACTTGTTGATATAACATAGTTGGTAAAACAATATGACGGGCAAAAATATCAGGACGATTTTGATAACCAATTCTCAGGGCATCTTCAAAGCCTTTAGTAATCAAAAGAACCACGCCATCCCCTTTTCTTTCTAAGAGTGCATTTGTGGCTACTGTTGTCCCCATCTTCACCACTTCTATAGCTAGTGTAGTAATTGGTTCATGGCTACCCATACCCATAATATCCCTAATACCTTGAATAGCTGCATCTTGATATTGTTCGGGATTTTCTGACAATAGTTTGTAGACTATCACCCATTGTTGCTCAACAAGAGGGACAGTTAAAAAGCGCTGGGGATGTTGAGCAATTTTATCTATAATTACCTGGTCATCGGTGACAGCAACTATATCTGTAAATGTACCGCCTCGGTCAATAAAAAATTTTATCATAATATATATAGTACTACTATTTGATTTATTTTTGCTTCCCCGGTCTCCCCTGCTTTATTTATATAACCAGAGAAAGAAAGAGTAGTTATTCCATTAGCCAGAAGTTATTAAACCCCTGACTATTTAAAGTTAACCAAGGAAGAGTGAAACACCTCCAAAAGCCATCTTACTGATTGACAAACTACCACCCATAACCAAACTACAGTAGTTTACACGTCTTTAAACCACATTTTCATTTAGGAACATTATTATGACCACACAGGAGCAACTGCAACAATGGCACGAACTGGGACAACAGTTGCGCGTTGATAGTATTCGCATGACCACTGTCGCAGGTTCCGGTCATCCTACCTCATCCATGTCACCGGCGGATTTAATGGCGGTTTTACTCTCTAAGTATCTCCGTTATGACTTTGACAATCCAGAACATCCCAATAACGATCGCTTAATTTTTTCTAAAGGTCATGCCGCCCCCCTACTGTATAGTATGTATAAAGCAGCTGGAGTGATTACTGATGCAGAATTGCGATCGCTGCGGCATTTTGGCAGTCGTTTAGAAGGTCATCCCACACCCGTTTTACCTTGGGTTGATGTAGCCACAGGTTCTCTAGGACAGGGATTACCCATTGGTGTAGGCATAGCTTTAGGGGGTAAATACTTAGATCAACTACCTTATCATACCTGGGTGCTACTGGGTGACAGTGAAACTGCCGAAGGCTCAGTATGGGAGGCATTTGATCATGCAGGACACTACACCCTAGACAATCTCATTGCCATTATTGATGTTAATCGCCTGGGTCAACGCGGTCAAACTGAATTGGGTTGGAATACTCAAGCCTATGCCAACCGTGCTAAAGCTTTTGGCTGGCAAGCTATTGAAATTGACGGTCATAATTTAACCGAGATAGATCAAGCATACAGCGCCGCGGTGGCTGTGAACGATCACCCCACAGTAATCATTGCCCGCACCAAAAAAGGTAAAGGTGTAGCAGCTTTGGAAGATTTGGGTGGTTGGCATGGCAAAGCCTTAAAACCTGATGATCAGGAACAAGCCATCGCCGAGTTAGGAGGTGAACGGCAGATTATAATTTCCGTCGAGAAACCAGAACAACAAGAACAACCAGCCAGCATAAGTAATCCTCAACCGTTACAGCTACCCACATACAACCAAGGCACAAAACTGGCTACAAGACGGGCTTATGGTGATGCTTTGGTAGCATTGGGAGCCGCACACCCTAATGTGATTGTTCTTGATGCTGAAGTAAGTAATTCAACTTATGCAGAAGACTTTGCCGAAACCTATCCAGAACGCTACTTTGAGATGTACATTGCTGAACAGCAAATGGTAGCAGCTGCGGTGGGCTTACAAGTAAGAAAATACAAACCCTTTGCTTCTACCTTCGCTGCTTTCTTAACTCGTGCTTACGACTTCATCCGAATGGCGGCTGTATCCCGTGCCAACATTAAGTTAGTCGGTTCTCATGCTGGAGTATCCATTGGTCAAGATGGTGCTTCACAGATGGGCTTGGAAGACTTAGCCGCATTTCGCGCTGTGTGGAGCAGTATTGTACTTTATCCCTGTGATGCCAATCAAACAGCTAAATTAGTGGCGCAGATGAGCGACCTTAATGGCATTGTCTATCTGCGTACCACCAGAGAAAGTACACCCGTGATTTATGATGCTCATGAACCATTTGCCATTGGTGGGAGTAAAATCATTCGCAGTTCAGACCGAGACCAAGCCGCGGTAATTGGTGCTGGTATCACAGTCCATGAAGCACTCAAAGCCTACGACCGACTGAAAAACGAAGGTATTACAGTCCGGGTAATTGATGCCTACTCAGTCAAACCCATTGACGTGCAAACACTACATCAAGCAGCGCGAGACACCAACGGTAACTTAGTGGTTGTGGAAGACCACTGGATAGAAGGGGGATTAGGCGCTGCTGTCCTAGATAGTTTTGCAGGGACTAGCGATCAAACTATTTATGAAGGTCCGCAACTGCGATTAATCAAACTAGCTGTACAGGATATGCCAGGTTCGGGTACACCCCAGGAACTACTTCATGCTGCCAAAATTGATGCTGATGCCATTGTAGAAGCGGTGAAATCCCAAGTTAGACAGCAAGTAATTGTCTAAATCTTTCTGAGGATAGGAGTTAATTACAAAAGCAATAGTTACCTTAGAAACTACTGTAACCAGGAGTTAGGAAAATGCCTGACAAGTATCATACAGGAACTAAAGACGAACACTTTAATTTGATTAGTGTATTGTACCACGCCCTCAAGTGTTCTGCTTGCTGTGAAACATATATCCAAGATGCAGAACAAGCAGGCGATCGCGAACTGGTACAATTCTTCCACAACATCAAACAAGAAAATCAGAATACAGCCGAGCGAGCCAAAGAGTTGTTAGCCAAGCGCACTGAGCAACTTGTGGCCCACTAGATAACGGGGGACTGGACGCTGGTGACCACACCTTGCGTCCCTACCTTACCAAAGGATTTAACAAAGATCCGCGAAACTCCCCATCCCTTTGAGGTAACTATCCCAGAGGAAGGGTCAAGAATCTCAACCTACTGCTAGGGATGCAGAAACCCCAGCATCATAGCACCTCAGTCCTTCTCGGTACTTACAAAGAAGCAGAGGATAGAGGTGAATCACTACACAAAATATCAAACTGTTCTAAAACTTTTGCTACACTTTGTTGCAAAGTTTCTTCAGCACTTAAACATTCCACTTCTGGTTTCAAAGGTGGTTCATAGGGATCATCAATACCTGTGAAAAACTTGATTTCACCCTGGCGAGCCCGTTTGTATAAACCTTTGACATCACGTTCTTCACAAGTGGCCAGTGGTGCGTTGACATAAACTTCAATAAAATTACGACCAACTTTTTGGCGAACTTCTTGCCGTGTATCGCGATAAGGCGAAATAGCAGAGACTAATACTATTACACCATTTCTAGTTAACAACTCAGCAACAAAACCGATTCGCCTAATATTTTCATCTCTATCTGCTCGACTAAACCCTAAATCTCTTGTGAGATTTTGGCGAACTACATCCCCATCCAAAACCTCTACTTTCAGTCTACGTTCACGTAATATTTTCGCCACTTCACTGCTAATAGTCGTTTTACCAGCACCGCTCAATCCAGTGAACCAAATTGTTGCTCCAATATCTGCCATTGTTAACTCCTTTATATTCTCATTAGTAATTTATTTTCAATCTTATTTTGAATCTAAATATTTTCCCAACTAAAGTTATACTTCATACCCCAGCCAGCGTAACTCATCTTTGCATTGTAAACGTATATATTGTTCTGCTTCTTCAATTTCTTCCTTATTATCAAAATAGGTTCCCGTGCTGCCTTTTACAAACCTATAATCTTGGTCATATCGGACCTTGAATCTCAAATCATTTTCTCTAAGCTGTGTTTCCAAAATTTTCATATTGTCAGCACTTGACCTTTGAATTGCTTCCTCGAAGATATGTTTTGGCAAAGCATCAATACCAAAAACATCGTATATTTTTTGAACATAAACAATTGCGTCTTCAACCAGGTTTTCATAAGAAACAAAAAAGATTCTTTGGTCTACATCTGAAGCAAATAACCATCCTTTTACGTGTTCTTTCCAAGACTCTATTCCTGTTTCGGAATCTCTTATAAATTCAGAAAATGTCATTTCATTGGAAATAAATTTATAACCTTTACACATACGATAGTAAGATTTCATTACACTCACTGGATGCCTATAAATATAAATTACTCTGTGAATATAGCGATTAATCCTTGTGTGGCTTTTCAACAGCTTTCCTGCAAAAATAGGTGAGTAATAGCTGGATGGATAGCCAAGGTGTCTATCAGATATAAATGACTCAAGGTTACCAAAAGTTATTCGTTTTTTGCATTCCGAAATTTCCGTAGAATTTAATATTTCAATGTTAGCTATAATGTTAGATAACCAAGTCACACCTGATTTAGGAAACTCTACAAGAAATAGGTCACTTTGTATGGGTATATATTCCCTTTTAATTTTTAATACACCTTCTTTGATGGTATCATTTATTGTTATTTTAATTAGCCTTTTCAACGATTTAATCATTTTTGTGCATTTTTTTACTTATATCCAAATAACCATTATACCACATTGTGTTAATAATGTCGAATATTGTTACAAAAATTTACTTGCCCAGATCAGGTTTCTCATGGATCATTCCCGATTGCTATATTCCTATTTAATTTGTAGAAGTACTCATGTATGATGATAACAGGACTTACGCAACTGGCACAGGCGATCGCTATATTATAGTATTTCTGTACTGCAATAAGTGACACAACTAGCACAAATAGTGGGCGGGCTTCGCGGTAGCAAAGCGACAAATTGAATCAAACCAAACACATAGAAATACTTGGGCGTTTGAGTTGCTCAATTAAATAATTAGAAAGCAATTTCTGCTTGATTTGATAAATAGTTTGACCAGTTCTATAGGCTAAATTCTTTAACCTAACCCAAACCAACATAGCACAAGCAATATGATTTAGTTGCAGTCTAGCTTTACGACATTGACAAGATTCAATGCCAGTTAATTGTTTAATTTCCCGATGAAACTCCTCTATTTTCCAACGAATTTTACACACCTGTTGTACAACATCCGTAGAACTTTGAGATAAATCGTTAGTTACGACGTAATCCGTTCTGTTGGTAGTAACAGTAACCCGGAATAGTTTCACTTTTTTATTAGCGGGAAACCCTTTAATCTTTATTATTTTACCACATTCTAATTCTTCTTCACTCCATTGTAATAATTCAATACGTTTATATTTTTCTTTGCCAAAAGTATCATCAACTAAACGATTATCCTTTAAAGGACAATA
>NZ_JANQDH010000021.1 GCF_029891735.1 Chrysosporum bergii ANA360D | reverse complement strand
GGTGGCGGCAATTCAGAACTTTTTGTGAGGCTAAATCTGAGAAACTTAAAAGGGATTTCCGAGTAATTGACAGATGGGAACCTACTAGCCAGATTTGCTGTTGCTGTGGGTATCGTTGGGGCAAGATTGATTTGTCTGTTCGCTCAGTGTTGTGTTTAAATTGCCACACTCTTGCAGACAGAGATGAGAATGCTGCTCAGAATATAAAAATGGTCGGCATGGGGCATCGGCACGACCTAAAATGGACAGGGAGTGACTGTAAGACTGTTTCGACAGCGAGTTACTGTGAACTGTCAAGAATCACCGACCTTCAAGGTCGGTGAGTATGTCAAAGTGATAATAATATCACTTTGGGAGTAAGTTATATAGGACTCCTATTTGATTTTTGATTTGATTTTTGAACAAAACTCCGTACACTTTATTTATTTTTGCCTGTTCCCTGTTCCTTTTTCCCTAGCTAGGAGAATATAGTCATGAATTTATTGATGCAAACCACAGCTGAAGCAGTAGCCAAAGGTTCTGAATTTCCTTTAGCTTTTACTTTAGTTTATGTAGTTGGTTTTATTGCTGCTGTCACCATCGGTTCTATCGCCTGGTACAACTCCAAACGACCTGCTGGTTGGGAAAGTAAAGATCGCCCTGATTTTGTACCGGACATTGAAAAAAAAGAAACTCCGGGGGTGGGTGAACCGAAGTCTTAACTCATGCAGCATTCTTAGTATTCAGATCAAGTTAACAGGCGCGATTGATCGCGTCTGAACAGTTTTAGTTCATTAGTTCTGCACTTCCACCCAGCGACGATATAACTTTTGAATTTGTTTGAGCAAGGCTGTGTGAACTGGTTGACTGTTTTCGCTTACATCAACCGCTATTTTCTGGATTTTGGTCAGCAGCATTGCTTCTTCTACGGCTACTTCTCCATCACTGTAAATTAATCCGCTAATAGCCTCAATCAGATTTTCGCAATCTTCCAGGCTGGGGCGATCGCCTAAATATTCTTCCACCCAAGCATAACATTTTTGTGGTTGCACTGCCAGTACTTCGTATAGCCAAGGCTTAATCTCTGGATCATTGGCTAAACCTTTTGCTTGGGCTATTTCCCGCAGATATTGTCGCTCTTCTGGTTGGATTTTACCATCAATCCAAGCCGCACCAATCAAAATTTTAACTAAGTTTTTTACTTGGGAATTATTTGCCATTGTTGCCTCCTGGGGGAGATTCGGAGTTTCAACAAAATAGTACAATCTCAAACAGTGTTCATTCGGAATTGTTGGTTTTTCTTAACCGCACCATGAAAAAGCCGTCCATGTTCTCCCGATGAGGCCAAACTTTCAGCCAGCCCTGGGGTGTGGAATAGGCCAACTGAGGGGAGTCAACCCTGGGGGGTTGAATTTGCCAATGGGGATGACTAGCTAAAAATGTAGAAATCACATCTTCATTTTCCTTTGGGTGTAGGGTACAAGTGGCATAAACAAGTATACCGCCTGGTTTGACAAACTTGGATGTATTAGCAATCAATTGGCTTTGCAGCCTTGACAGTTCCACTACAGACTCTGGTGTTTGTCGCCAACGTGCATCAGGGTGGCGGTGTAGGGTTCCTAAACCGGAGCATGGTGCATCGAGTAAGACGCGATCGCCTGTATGATAAAACTGTGGTAGGTGGCGGCTATCACCTGTACAAATGTGGATAGATTGTAAATGTAGCCGTCGGGCATTTTCTTTTAGTTTAGCTAAACGAGACGCTGTGCGATCGCCTGCCCAAATTTTCCCTTGATCCTGCATTAATTCGGCTATGTGGGTAGTTTTCCCTCCTGGTGCTGCACACGCATCAATCACCACTTCACCAGGTTGGGGGTTGAGCAAATAACCCACCAGTTGAGCGCTAGCATCTTGTACAGACCACCAACCTTGACTAAAACCGGGTATATTTTGTATCGCTCCTGTATTACCAATTAATCGTAAAGCCTGGGGTAAATGAGCAATGCGTCTGGTTAAAATTCCCACTGACTGCAAAGCCTCCTCTACTTCCTCAATTGTTGTCCGCAGGGGATTAATTCGCAAATCAATGGTGGGAGTTTGGTTCATCCACTGACATAATTGTTCTGTTTCAGCCCAACTCAGCTGTTCTAACCAAACCTCAATGATCCAATCAGGAAAACTGTGTAAAATTCCCAAACGTTGTACTGGATTTTCCGGTAATTTTAAAGGTTCTGGTGACTTTTCCCCCAGTCGGATATATTGCCGTAATAAGCCATTGACAAAACCCGTTAAACCTGCAAAACCATTGTTTTTAGCTAGTTCCACCGTGGTATTCACCGCCGCAGAAGGGGGGATACGCTCTTGATAACGCAGTTGGTATAAGCCGAGATGTAGAATAGTGCGGAGGTCTTTGGGTTGTTGATGAGATTTTTTACTAGCTAGTTGGTTGATGATGGCGTCAAGAGTGCGTTGTCTTCTTACGGTTCCATATACTAATTCTGTCAGCAAACCACGGTCTAAATTAGGCAGACTGAATTTTTGTAGCACTTTATTTAAGGCTACATCAGCATAAGCCCCAGCGTGAATATCTCGCAAGGCTATTAAAGCTATTTGGCGGGGGTTAGTCATTAAAAACTTTTTCCATAATTCCTATTCTACACTGTTGCAGTTCTCAAACATTATAATTACTTCCAGACTTCTGTTATATGTGGGAAACCAGAGGAGACAACATGGCGCGAGTAATGATAGTGGGAGCGGGTGGTGTAGGTAACGTTGTTGCACACAAATGCGCAGCTTTGGCAGAGTTTGACGAGATTCTGCTGGCTAGTCGCACCGTTGACAAGTGCCAACGCATAGCAGAACGTATTGGCTCAAATAAGGTAAAAACTGCGGCTTTAGACGCTGATAACGTTAACGACACTATCACATTAATCCAACAGTTTTGCCCTGATATCCTGATTAATGTAGCCCTTCCTTATCAGGATTTGGTGCTGATGGATGCTTGTTTAGCCACGGGAACCGATTATTTAGATACTGCTAACTATGAACCTCCGGACGTGGCTAAGTTTGAGTATAGTTGGCAGTGGGCATATGGCGATCGCTATCAACAAGCGGGCATTACTGCTATTTTAGGATGTGGCTTTGACCCTGGGGTAACAGGAGTGTTTACCGCCTATGCACTCAAACACCATTTTGATGAAATTCATTACCTAGATATAGTTGATTGTAACGCAGGTAATCACGGTCAAGCATTCGCCACCAACTTTAACCCAGAAATTAACATACGTGAAATAACTCAGCCAGGAAAATATTATCAACAAGGTGAATGGATAGAAGTACCCGCTTTATCAATTCATCGTCCCATTTCTTACCCAGAAATTGGCCCTAAAGAATCCTATCTTCTCTACCATGAAGAACTAGAATCTTTAGTCAAACATATTGCTACCCTGAAAAGAGCGCGTTTTTGGATGACCTTTTCCCAAAGTTACATTAATCATTTGCAAGTTTTACAAAATCTTGGTCTAACGCGCATTGATCCTGTTGATTATGAAGGAACCCCAGTAGTACCGTTAAAATTTCTCAAGTCCCTGCTACCAGAACCATCATCCTTAGCAGAAAACTATACGGGGCAAACATCCATTGGCTGTCATATCCGCGGCATCAAGGATGGCAAGGAACGCACCTACTATATATATAACAACTGCGACCACGCCCAGGCATATCAAGAAGTTGGCAGCCAGGCAATTTCTTACACTACGGGTGTACCTGCCGTCATTGGTGCTTTAATGGTGGTCAAAGGTATGTGGAAACAGCCGGGAGTGTTTAATGTAGAGCAGTGTAATCCTGACCCTTTTATGCAGTTGTTGGGTCCTCTGGGTTTACCTTGGCAAGAACTGATTGATCAACCCTCACCTTTTCAGGAAAACTAACATGATCCAGAGCAATAATTCCGTGTTGCACTCCATTCCCTCCCCCTGTTTCGTATTAGAAGAAGCACGTCTTGAGCAAAACCTGGCAATTTTTCAACGGGTGCAGCAACAAGCACCAGTGAAAGTGCTACTGGCATTAAAGGCTTTTGCCCTGTTTCATGGCTTCCCCTTAATTCGCCAAACATTACCAGGCGCTTCTGCCAGTTCTCTCTGGGAAGCACAACTAGCCGCAGAGGAATTTGGCGGGGATTTACATATCTATTCCCCGGCTTATCGTCATCAGGACATGGACAGGATTCTCAACTATGCTGACCATCTGACTTTTAACTCTATTAGTCAATGGCAAAGACACTACCCCTTAATTCAGCAGTTGTCTACTCCCCCTTCTGTGGGCTTGCGGATTAATCCCCAGTATTCCCCTGTAGAAACAGCTTTGTATAATCCTTGTCAACCTTATACCCGTTTGGGTGTCTCTCCAGAACATCTGGGAAATGTCCTACCACCAGGTATAGACGGTTTTTTGTCTCACAACTTATGTGAGAGCGATTCCTACGCCCTGGAAAAAACCCTATTATCTATAGAAGAATTTTTTGGACAGTTTCTCCCCCAGCTACAATGGCTAAATTTGGGCGGTGGTCATTTAATGACTCGTCAAGGCTACGATGTGGAACACGCGATCACTGTTCTGAGAGAATTTCACCAACGTTATCCCCACATTCAACTGTTCATGGAACCAGGTGCAGCCATTACTTGGGAAACCGGGTTTTTGCTCAGTACCGTACAAGATATAATTCCCACAGCCGAGCTAACCAATGTCATGTTAGATGTGTCATTTACAGCCCATATGCCTGATTGTTTAGAAATGCCCTATCAACCAGTGATTTTCGGCGCTCATCCACCACAGCCAGGTGAGAAAATATATCGCATGGGTGGATCTAGTTGTTTAGCCGGGGACTTTATGGGTGATTATGCTTTCAGTCAACAGTTATCAGTGGGCGATCGCATTATCTTTGAGGACATGATGCACTATACCATGGTCAAAACCACCATGTTTAACGGCGTAGTCCATCCATCCATCGGTATTCTCAAAAAAGACGGTACATTTGAGATGTGGCGAGAGTTTTCTTATCCAGACTATCGAGCTAGACTCGGCTAAAAGTCATATAGATATCAGGAGTATGAGCCACTACAACAATACTCACACATCCTCTGAGAAAACAGTTATCCCCCCACCGATTTGGTGAGGGGGTTTTTAATATTCTCTGTACCAGCAGAACTAGACCATTAATACAACGGCGAGCTAGCCGTTGGCGATTGAAATCGCCGTCAAGTTTCTTTTTGGTTTTGAATGTACATCTTAACTACCTCATTGTCACATCAAAAAAAACCGCCAGATATTGAGTGCAATTCAATATTTCGCCCAAACCCAAGAATATTTAACTGTACTTTCTTAACCTATCCTTAACCTATTCTTAACCTGTTCTTGTAATCCAGCCTACATTTATCATTTAATAAATCCTAAAATACTTATACAGTAAGCATTAAAGCCGTTATTATTAACATTAATAAACACAGAATTTCAGGCGCGAGAAATCGCAGAAAAAAAATGCAAACAAGGGTTGACAAATCCAATTAGGTCAGCTAATATATGTATGGTTAGCTAAACCAAAGGCGCATAGCCACCGGTCGTAAATATAAAGACTATTCAAAATCCATCAGCATCTCTAAGCTAGATGTTTTCCAACAAGAGCAACCAATCATCAACCTACTCCTTAACCGGAGGTAATGGGATGATCTAGCTCTGCTATGAAGCCATTAAATTATCCGTTCAAACAACCTCTACTTTTGTTATCAGGAGACAACCATGTTTAGCATCACAACTTCCCTAGCAACTCAAGAAATCCCTCAAGAAATACTATTCATCGACTCCCAAGTTCCCGCAGTGAGTCAACTCCTCGCCGGAGTCAAACCAGGAATAGCCGTCATCCTCTTAGATAGTGCCAAAGATGGCCTAGAGCAAATCACCGCAACACTAGCTCAATATCCTTCTACCACCCTTCACCTAGTCAGCCACGGTTCCCCCGGTTGCTTGTATCTAGGAGACACTCAGTTAAATTTAGACACCCTCCACCGCTACAGCCAGCAACTACAGCAATGGCATATCAGCAACCTCTTACTATATGGATGTAACGTAGCCGCAGGAGCTGCGGGAGAAGAATTTATCCAGCGCCTGAGTAACCTCACCGGGGCAAAAGTAGCAGCATCCAAGACTTTAACCGGTAGTGCCGCACTCAATGGAGATTGGAATTTAGAAGTAACCACCGGCGATATGGACTTATCCCTGGCCTTTACCAGCCATGCCATGTTTAATTATCAAGGTGTGTTGAGTTTAACTAAAGTCGGCAGTGAGTTTCAGGTCAATACTTACGCCAGCAACGCTCAGGCTAATCCATCAATAACGACCCTCAAAGACGGTGGGTTTGTTGTCACATGGCAATCAGATGTACAAGATGGTTCTGGTAATGGAGTCTATGGACAACGC
>NZ_JANQDH010000020.1 GCF_029891735.1 Chrysosporum bergii ANA360D | reverse complement strand
CTGTTGCTGTTGGTCTGTGGGGTAAAATCTGTACTGATATCTAGCTTTCATGCTTTGTGCTAACATTATGCTAAAATAGATTCTACATTGTTTAGGCAAAAATGACAAGTGGTTTAAGACATGAAAGACATAGTATCTCAGACCTAAAAATACACTTGGTTTGTGTTACTAAGTATAGAACAAAAATTTTTACGCATGAAAGTCTTGAACTAATTTACAAATCGTTTGTAGAGGTAGCAAGAAAGATGGATTTTCACATACTAGAGTTTAACGGAGAATCAGACCACATCCACGCACTCATTGAGTTTCCACCTAAACTTTCAATATCTCAAATTGTTAATGCTTTAAAAGGTGTGTCTAGCCGTAGATACGGTCAAGCTGGATTTCCTAAACCCTATGGTAAGCAAGCTCTATGGAGTCCTAGTTACTTTGTGTCTTCTGTTGGTGGTGCGCCACTTGAGGTGCTGAAGAAATATCTCCAGAATCAAGAAAAGCCGTCGTAGAAGGATGGGGTTTTCAACCCATTTTTTAGATATTACATTAGGGATGGTGTACACCGTCCCCAGGTGCATTAACTTTAATACTACCAAATTTTTGTCGCCAAATTTTTGTCGTTAGTAAACTTTTAAAAAAGGCTGTCTCTTTTGCCGATACTAACTAAAGTGGTAAATTACCGTATGATGAATAAATTTACTACTTGCCAATATGAAACGTCGCAAAATTATCAATACAGCAGTTGTTGCCACTACAACTGCGGTGACATTAGGTTCCTGTGCGCGTAAAACCGCCAGTAATGTACAAACAGGACTGCCCAATGTCCGGTGGCGAATGGCAACCAGCTGGCCTAAATCTCTAGGAATTTTCACTGGGGCAGATATACTGGCTAAACGAGTCAAAGAAATGACTAACGGGCGTTTTATTATTACACCCTTTGCGGCTGGAGAATTGGTTCCGGGGTTACAGGTCATGGACGCTGTACAAACGGGAACGGTGCAATGCGGACACACTGCTGGTTATTACTACATCGGTAAAAACTTAGCTTTGGCTTTTGCTACCACCGTACCTTTTGGCTTAAACGCCCAACAGCAAAACGCTTGGTTATACCACGGTGGTGGACTAGATACCATGCGGAAAATCTATAGCGACTTCAATATTATTAATTTTCCGGCTGGTAATACCGGTGTGCAAATGGGGGGATGGTTCAAGAGAGAAATTAACACCGTTGCTGACCTCCAGGGTTTAAAAATGCGTATCCCCGGTATAGGGGGACAGGTTATATCTCGCCTGGGGGTAAATGTGCAAGTGTTACCAGGTGGAGAAATTTTTCTAGCACTAGACCGGGGGGCTATTGATGCAGCTGAGTGGGTTGGTCCTTATGATGATGAAAAACTAGGATTACACAAAGCTGCCCAATTCTACTATTATCCCGGTTGGTGGGAACCAGGAGCGACATTAGAAGTATTAGTTAACCGTAGTGCTTGGGAGAAATTACCCCAAGAATACCAAGCCATTTTTCAAACTGCCGCCTATGAAGCCAACATGAATATGCTAACTGAATACGATACCTTAAATGGTCAAGCCCTGTCTAGACTAGTGGCAGGGGGTACTAAACTACTTTCTTTCAGTCCAGAAATTATGCAAGCAGGCGAAAAAGCCTCCTTTGAGTTCCTGGAAGAAAACGCCACTAAAGACTCAACTTTTAAACAAGTTTACCAAGAGTGGCAAGTCTTCCGTAAACAAGTTTTCGACTGGAATCGGGTTAATGAATTGAGTTATGCCAATTTTGCCATGTCCAAGGTCTAGAAAACTGCTGGTTTTATTTTCCCAAGTTAGGTAAAAAACTGACAATACCGGGAAAAACAATAATTAAGACTAAAACCAGCAATTGCAGCAAAATAAACGGTATCGCACCGCGATAGATATCAGATGTACTGACTTCTGGCGGTGCGACACCACGCAGGTAAAACAAGGCAAAACCAAAGGGAGGGGTAAGAAAGGAAGTTTGTAGATTTGCTCCCAAAATTACACCGTACCAAACCAAGTCAATGCCTAATTGTTGGGCTACTGGTACAAACAAAGGTACAACAATAAAGGCAATCTCGAAAAAATCAATAAAAAAGCCGAGAATAAATACTGTGACCATACTGACCACCAAAAAGCCGATGACCCCACCAGGAAGATTAGCCAGGACATCAAACATAAATTGATCGCCATTCAAGCCCCGGAAGACTAAACTAAAGGCTGTGGAACCCAGCAAAATAAACAGCACCATGCTGGTAATTTTTAAAGTAGCATCACAAACCCGACTCAGAGCATCTAAGGTAAATTGACGGTTAGCCGCAGCCAAAACCATGGAACCTACACAACCCACTGCTCCCGCTTCTGTGGGGGTAGCAAAGCCAAAAAATATACTTCCTAGTACCAATAATATCAAAATCAACGGCGGTAGCATTACCTGAATTACCCTTTTCGCCAAAGCTTTACCACCAATTTCCCTCACCTCCGCTGGTAAGGCTGGGGCTAAATCTGGCTTGAAAAATGCCACAATCAGCACATGGAGGGCAAAGGCCCCAGACATCATTAAACCAGGAATCACCGAACCGATAAATAAATCACCAACGGAAACCCCTAGCTGATCCCCTAGTACCACTAAAACAACGCTAGGTGGGATAATTTGCCCCAAAGTTCCCGAAGCCGCAATGACACCGGTGGCTAATTGTTTGTTGTATCCATAGCGCAACATAATAGGGAGGGAAATTAAACCCATGGCCACCACCGTTGCAGCCACCACACCAGTGGTTGCAGCCAATAGCGCACCCACCAACACCACAGCTAAAGCTAGTCCGCCCCGTAAGCGTCCTAACAAAATCCCCATGGTTTCTAATAAGTTCTCAGCTATGCCAGATTTCTCCAGCATCGACCCCATGAAGATAAAATAAGGGATAGCTAAAAGAGTGTAATTGGCCATAATGCCAAAAATTCGCTGTGGCATGGCAGTTAAAAATACTGGGTCAAATACACCGAGTACAATTCCCCCTATGCCAAATAAAATTGCCACTCCACCCAGAGAAAATGCTACCGGATATCCTAGGGATAGTAACACTAACGCCCCAGCGAACATCACCGGACCCAGCCATTCATAATCCAGTATCATGATTTTTCTCCTGGGGTTCGAGTTTGCCTTGAAGAATTGCTAAGTTTTTGATGATCTGAGAAATCCCCTGAAAAATTAACAATACAAAAGAAACAATAATTATGGTTTTAATGGGGTAGCGGGGTAAACCATCAGGATCTGGTGATGTTTCCCAGATTTGCCAGGAAGCCACAACGGTATCCCAAGAAAAAAAGATGACCATAATACAGAAGGGAATGAGAAATAATCCTGTACCCAGCAAGTCTGCTAGTGCTTTGCGCTTCCGTGGCCAATTGCTGTAAAACACATCTACACGTACGTGTTCATTGCGCTTTAAAGTATACCCTGCACTCAATAAGAAAATTAAATCAAAAATGTACCATTGGGCTTCTATGTAAGCGTTGGAAGTTAGATTAATGCCAATCAATCGCCCTAAATATCGCCCGGCAACATTCCATACGCCAAGTACTACCATCACCACCACCAGCCAACTGGTAAATTTGCCGACGCGTTCAGTACAAGCATCAATAATTCTGGCTATCTTGAGTAATTTTTCCAATGATGATGTCACCTCTTGAATTGGTAAATGTATTGGTGTTTTGGTGGCTGTTGTCAAAGTGGTCAACTTTACCAAACTAGATAATAATACCATGTCTGGTGTGCTGATGCTTTTACCTTGGTCTGCCTAGGGTCGTCACGTATATAACCGCTTCATCGGCGGGAATGCCTAAAATCTCGTTTACTTGATCGTCAAAGAAGCCACCAATACCACTGACACCCACACCCAAATGAGCCGCGGCTAAATTTAACCTCTGCCCTAAGTGTCCAGCATCCATGTGTAAATAACGGTAAACGCGATCGCCATACTGACCAATGGCAGATTTCAGATCAGCTGTATGGAACAGTACTGCTGCTGCATCTCTGCCTAAATCTTGCCCTAGGCAAAGAAAGTGTAATTCTCTGCGGAAATTTTTAAAGCGAATTTGCCGTAATTCCTGGGACTTGGGGGCGTAATAGTAACAACCTGACTCCAAACCCTGTACCCCACTCACGGCAATAAATGTTTCAATTAAACTTAAATCAAAATAGTCTGGAAAACTATCTAAACCTTGGTAGAGGTAATTCTGTGGTTGGTAGGTAAAGTCCAGTAAGCTTTTGATCTGATCAAAGGTTAAATCTTCACCACTGTAGGCGCGGGTAGAACGTCGCTTGTACATAGTGTTTTCTAAACCTGACAGTTGTGTCCCCCAATCAATGGGGGTTGTGGCTGTGGGAATTTTCACACAAAAGGGAAAATTGTATTTATCATCTGGGATTTTCTCTTGTCTGACCTTTGGTAAGTTTAACTTACCAGTGGCATCTGGTTTAATTTGGGTGTGAAGATGAAAATATTTCAGCAGTTGACCATCGGGGATGGGGGGATAATTTGTTTCAAAATCAGAAGGTAAGGCTGTACACCCCAGGGGTAAATTTTGTTGGATATCGAGTAGGTCTGCTAGAGGTAGAACCGCCAGGACTCCTTCTTGTTGGGAATCAAGATAAAGTAGGTCATTGACTGCTTGATCAACAAAACCACCGATTAAGTGGGGGCGATAGTCATTCATTGCTGCGGCTAACTCTATATTACCCAGCAGATGTCCTGTATCTAAAAATATGCGGCGGTAGGCTCTATCTTCATATCGCCATGCTGAACGATAAAAAACCCCAGTAATAATTATTGCTAGTTGGGTGTTTTCAATGGCTGGATGCCAAAAACAAGCTGATTGTAAGGCTGACCAAACATTACTGTCCCAGTAGTGGATTAAGGAATGAGTGCGGCATTGGTAATTATACAGTCCATGCGGTAGTAATGGAGTGCCACGGGAGACTATATACACTTCAGCGGGATATAACCCCCCCGCACTAGGAGCAGCCCTTAAATATACTGTACTCCCCATAGAAGGCATCCTGGCGGTGAGTCCATAACTGCGAAACAGTAACCGCGATAGTCTCCGCCACCATTTAACATCGGGGTTATCCAGAAATGTTGCTGATGTTTCTTGAATATAGGGCTTGAGGTCAAAATTTGAGCCAATTTTGTATTCTTTAAAGGGTACTGGCTGTTTAGACCAATCTAAACTGTGAGATTTAGATGCGAGGGTCTCAGGATCGTATTTAGTGCGTTCGTGGTAGTGTTGAGCGATGGATTCGTGTATTTCCGGCATATTAATCTAGATCCTCTGGGCTGGCTATTTTTGATCTTGGCATTCATTAGTGTAATTATTTCGTATTAATTGTTACAAACTTTTAACTCAAAATGTGATTTAGCGAAATTATATCGCTTCCCTATTCTCTACATTTTCAGGTAAGATAAAAAATCTGGTAATTAAAGACAATGCTGCTGACAGGAGATGCATATGGCCCGGATGTATTATGATGAAGATGCTAATTTAGACCTCTTAGAGGGAAAAACTATTGCCATTATTGGCTATGGTTCCCAAGGTCATGCCCACGCCCTTAATTTAAAAGATAGTGGTTTAAATGTCATAGTGGGACTATATCCGGGTAGTAAGTCAGCAGCAAAAGCCGAAGCAGCTGGTTTAACGGTGAAACCTGTGGCGGATGCTGCTCAAGCTGCTGATTTCATCATGATTTTATTACCTGATGAAGTCCAAAAGACAGTTTATAAAAACGAAATTGAACCAAATTTACAAGCGGGTAATGTCCTGGCCTTTGCCCACGGCTTTAATATTCATTTTGGGCAAGTTGTACCCCCTGGTAATGTAGATGTGGTGATGATAGCACCTAAAGGACCTGGACATTTAGTGCGTCGCACCTACGAACAAGGACAAGGAGTACCAGCACTGTTTGCAGTTTATCAGGATGCAAGCGGCCAAGCACGCGATCGCGCTATGGCTTACGCTAGAGGTATCGGTGGTACTCGCGCTGGTGTTTTAGAAACAAGTTTCCGGGAAGAAACAGAAACAGATTTGTTTGGCGAACAAGCAGTATTGTGTGGTGGCTTAAGTGCTTTAATCAAAGCCGGATTTGAAACTTTAGTAGAAGCTGGTTATCAACCAGAATTAGCTTATTTTGAATGTCTCCACGAAGTTAAATTAATTGTGGACTTAGTTGTGGAAGGTGGACTAGCCCAAATGCGGGACAGCATTTCTAACACCGCTGAATATGGCGACTACACCCGCGGTCCAAGGGTGGTCAATGACACAACTAAAGCTGAAATGAAGAAAATTCTCCAGGAAATTCAATCTGGGCAATTTGCACGGGAATTTGTCTTAGAAAATCAAGCTGGTAAACCAGGGTTTACTGCTATGCGCCGTCAAGAAGCTGAACATCCCATTGAAGAAGTGGGTAAGGACCTACGCGCTATGTTTAGCTGGTTAAAAAAAGTGTAAGACATTTTTTTAGTATTTAGAACATGGGCTGTGTGTGGGTTTTGAGTTGTGGTGTTGAAGGACAACAACTCTACCACAGCAGCCCTATTTTTTATCTGACCTTTTATCCTACTTTTTATCTGACTTTTTATCCTATTGGTTGATGATTTGTAGTGGGAGCAGGATCCTCGCTAATTATGTACTTCAATTGGGCAAAATTCGCTATATTTTAATTAATCTCAATGTTATAAATTCAATGTTCTATAGATTTCGTTTATTACTACCTCTTTGGCAACAAATCCGGTATTCTACTGTATTTCCTTATATCACTTTGCTACTGTGGATACTGCCGCTATTGCTATTTAATTCTGGGGAGAATAGCTTGATGGCCCATGATGAAGGGCTTTATGCCAGGCGATCGCGTGTTATGTTAGAATCTGGTGATTGGATAGCTCCTTGGGGTACTGTTCATCATAAAACCCCTGGTTTTTATTGGTTAATTGCTATTAGCTATCAGTTATTTGGCATTAGTGAAGCCAGTGGGCGGCTACCCAGTATTATTACTGGTGTTTTGAGTATATTACTAATATATGAAATCGGTAAAATTATCCTTAATCAAAAATTAGCTTGGTTAGCAGGGTTAATATTACCTGTGCAATTTCTCTGGTTACAATATTCCCGTTTAGGTACACCTGATGTACCAATGATCTTTTTAGTTTTGTTGGCTATTTTTTGTTTACTTCAAGCTGAACTAAGTTCCAAATATAACTACTTTTGGGGTTTCATAGCTGGTTTTAGTTTGGGTTTGGGCTTTTTGGTGAGAAGTTTTATGATTTTTTTGCCAATTATAGCTTTATTGCCCTATTTAATAGGGGAATATCGCCGTCATGGTCATCTTAGTAACCCCAGTTTATATTTGGGCTTTCTAGTGGGTTTAGTTCCTACTTGCGGTTGGCTATGGTTTAGCTGGGTGCGCTATGGTAATAATAGTTATCAAGAATTATTTAGGTTTGTGGTGGAGTTGGGGTCTAACGAGCGTGATGGCAATGGCATAATTTTCTATTTATGGAATCTACCGATTAAAGCCTTTCCCTGGTTCTTTTTTGCGGTTTTCGGCTTAGTTTTGCTCTTAGTGCGTCCTGTTCCTCGCTACCAATTAATATTAGTTGGCTTTCCACTGCTGCTGTTGGCTGAATTGAGTTTTTTTTCCACTCGTCTGTCTCACTATAGTCTTTGTCTTTACCCTTTTATAGCTTTGCTGGCGGCTGTGGGTTTGGGTTGGTTGGCGGGATGGGGACATGGGCAATTAACCAGAAAAGTTGCTGGTATTCTCAGTTATATCTGGGGAGGACTAGGTGTTTTATTAGTGGTGGCTGGGGTAATTATGTTAATTTGGGTGGATAATATTGAAGTTAGCAAGTATGCCACCGTGGGTTTAGTTATGGGGCTGGCTGGTTTAATTTTACCTTTGGTGTGGGTTAGTCGTTACCACCTTCAGCAAAAGTTGCTCACAACTGGTTACTGGCTGGGGGGTTGGTTAATTCCCTGTTGGCTGGCTTTGGCTGTGGCTGGTAGTTTAGGTTTATTCAGCGATTATAACCCCGATGTGAGGGTTTTTTTACAACAACCGGCGATCGCTTCTATTCTCCTTCATCATCCCATTTATTTTTTGCAAGTAGAAGGTAAAACAGGCGTACTACTCAATTTTTACACTCCCCTTCATGGTCAACCAGTCAACTCCATTACAGAATTACCAGTTTTTAGCTATGCTTGGATCTCCACCAACCAAGGAGCAACATTAACCACACCTCACCAAGTGATTGGCACTGTGAAAAAACACCAACTAATTCAAGTTTTGCCCTTAGATAATTAATATCATATTCGCTCTACACAACCCATAAAACCAAACCTTTACAACTATTCAGCTTTTTTTACTAGTAAGATAATTTTATTTGCCATTTTTTTTGGTGGTGAATATTGTAGTAAACATCATCAACATACCGATCAGGAGAATAGTAATGGCAACTCCTCCTGTGATTAAGTCCAGTAAATTGCTGTTTTCCATGATTATAGGTTTCCTCAAGACAACAAGATAATCAACAATAATAAATGTATATGGTTGTAGTGCGGGCATCTTGCCCGCTACTGAGTGGAAATTACAGGTAAAATTCTAGTTCTCAAAAATTAAAAATCTACTCCCCGTTTCAGTTCTACTCCTTGATTAGCATAATGTTTGTGACAGTATACTTCTGAGTGAACACTGGCTAAATCAAAGTAAGCTGGTTGTTGTTGACAGCGACCGGTGATAATCACTTCAGTATCTTTGGGTTTACGAAGTAAGGCTTCGACTATGGGTTCTACGGGAAGTAGTTCTAGGTCAACTGTGGGGTTGAGTTCATCCAAGATGATGGTTTTATACAGTCCAGAGGCGATGGCGGTTTTAGCGATTTCCCAGCCTCTTTCAGCTTCTACATAGTCTAATTCTTGCCGAGAATTGCGCCAAACAATGGCATCTCGTCCACAACGTTGATGATCTACCACTTCTGGATATGATTGCTGTAAAGCTGCGATCGCTGCATCTTCTGTGTAGCCAGTACCACCTTTTAGCCACTGCATAATTAACACCCTGGTAGACCCTGGATGGTTGATTCCCCTACCTATGGCTTGTAGGGCTTTTCCTAATGCACTAGTAGATTTACCTTTACCCGCACCAGTATAAATCTCAATACCTTGCAAAAACAATTCCTTGGCTTTGGAATGTTCTTGGGGTTTCATTTCTGAATGTAAATCTGCAATATCTAGCAGGTCTTGGGGTGCTGCGCGTCCGGTGGCGATGATTTCTAATTCTTGGGGTTTAGATTTCAATGTCCGCACCACTTCATCTACTGGTAATAAACCCAAATCTAAAACCGGGTTAATTTCATCTAAAACCACCACTGAATATAAACCAGAGGCGATAGCCCCCTTAGCCACATCCCAACCCCGGGCTGCTTCTTGTCGGTCAAAGGGGGTGATTTCTTCAGGTCCAAAAAATTCTGCTCTACCTGTACGCACCTGATCAATGAGATGAGGGAAACCACGTTGCAAAGCTGCGATCGCTCCGTCTTCATCATAATTACGTTCTGGTCCTTTTAAAAAGCGCAATAGTAAGACGCGGCTGGAATCCCCTGGTGTATTTATTCCCAAGCCTATTGAGCGTAAAACCACTCCCAAAGCCGCTTGGGATTTACCTTTACCCAGTCCATCATAAACGTGAATTTGACCAGTGTTCCGTTCAGGACGCACTTGCGCGGTGCGAATACCGATACCGTTCCTTGTCATCTCTTTAAAAGCTGTAACTTGGCTATACTTAATTTTACCTTGAATTGGATGTTAGATTAATAATTTGGGATAAAGTAACCATACTTACCATTTACTAAGTAGTAGTAATTAACACAACTCTACGGGAACCAAGCCCACCGGGAAGAGTACAAGACTTGTATGTCACCTATTTAAGAATAGTTATCAAATCCCTAAAAATTTATTTAACCCACCATCTCAGTTATACTTACTAACGTGAACTCTTACTGTTGATACTTTATGCTTGGACTTGAAAATATCACTATTCCCATCATCCTACCCTTGGGGGTTATGTTGTTGCAAGTTTTGTTTTTACTGGCTGCTATTCCCATAGAAGCATTAGTGCTGCACAAGATGCTCAAGTTTGACAAAAAAACCAGTACTTTTTATGCTATATCTATTAATCTGATCTCTAGCAGTATTGGTTGGATTTTATTCTTTTCCGTTGAGCCAATATTACCCATAAATTTAAAGGCAGAATTAATCAGTTACATATTTTTTCATAATTTCAAATCACAGCAAACACAAGCGCTGTTGATTTTAACCGCCTTTATTATTTTCTTTCTCACTTTTTTGATGAAGTTCTTTCTGTTACGTTTTTCTGTGATTTCGTTAAAAGAAAATTTAGCGGAGATTTATCAGCAAAAGTTGGAGAAAAACCGATTAAAATGGGAGCGTACTAGTATTTATAGATTGCAAAATACCAATTTAGTCACCAGTGTATTGATAGCTAACTCATTGAGTTATAGTGCTATTAGCCTGATTATTTTGTTAAGTAGAAAGTAGAAATAATTGTAAGAATAACTACCGTTTAAGCAAAAAAATTTGGAGTAAATCAGAGGTGTGAAGGATGCAGACTTTATTTAAGGAAATTTTTGTTTTCTTTGGTTTCTTCCTGGGTATTTTTGAGGGAGTTAGAAAATTATTACTTCCCCCTAAAGCCTATTCTTGGCAGACATTAATTTATTTGAGCGTTTTTTCTTGGGTTCTTTCTTTTTTAGCTGTGGGTTATGTCAAAAATTTAATTGCATTTTCTGGCTGGTTGTTTCTAATTGCTGGTACAGCTTGGTATACCACTGATGATCCTTTAAGGGTTCCTGGGACTTTTATGCCAGTGGGAGCATTAATAACTGGATTTTTAGTCAGTGTTTTTGCATTTGGTCATCCAGAAGATGTAATTACACCCAGAACAATTATCCTCTGGCCCACAATATCTGCAATAATTACGGCAATTCCCGAATTTATTGGCGGTGATGATACCACTACTACAGCCCAAATTCCTGAACCAGAGGTTAGGGAAAAAATTATAATTTTGGTATCTAGCTGTATACTAATCAGTTGTTGGATTCAGTTTTATTTTGTCATGAATAATTGGTTAACACAATATCCCAGCTTGATGATAGATAATTTTCAGCGTAGTACTTTTGTGGTGAGAGTAGCAGAACCAGAAACAAAAACACAAGCACCAGAGCAAAACATACCTAAAAACGGTGTGACTATCCTGGATGCAGTACAAAAAAAAGTAGAACAAGAATTAAACAAAACATCTTGGTCAGAAGTGGAAAGATGGTTGCTAGAAGCAACAACAGAAGTAAAAAAAATAGGGAACGAAGTAATCAATCAAAAACTAGGAGAATATGAAGAAAGAAAATTATGGCGTGTTGAACCGCGTATAGCTAATATCAAATCTGGATATGGATACAAATTAGATTTACTCAGTATCTGGACTGGTCCAAGTTCTCACCATCAAGGTTATTATCTTCAAAAATCTTGTCGCGTTGAACCAATAGCAGTATCTAGGAGAAGTTCCAGAGTTGCTGTCAGTGAGTCAGACCCAAAAAATACAGTAGCAGAAATTGAATGCGATCGCCTGAGCAAGTTTATCACAGATGCGCCCCCACCGCAACAGTGAGTAAAGATGTGGAAAATGGGGGAAATAATTGGGGGGAAATAATTTAACTGTTCATTGATTTTTACCTAAAAAACATGAGTTTCACCAGAGTTTTTACCATTGCTAAAAATGTGTTTCAAGAAATGGTGCGCGATCGCATTTTGTATATAATCGGGTTTTATACCTTCACACTTGCCATTGCTTTCCGCCTATTACCTGAATTTGCAGCTACCACTGAAGATAAAATGTTTTTAGACTTTGGTCTAGGAACAATGAGCATTGTTAATTTAATTGTTGCTGTTTTTGTTGGTACAGGAGTAATTAACAAAGAAATTGACAAACGCACTATTTTAGTATTGATTGCCAAACCTGTTAGCCGCAGTGAAATTATCACTGGTAAATTTTTAGGTTTATCTGCTGTCCTAGCTGTAGTTGTAGCAGCTATGACAGTAATTTATTTGGTGTTTTTACAAATTGCCAACATTCCCTACTCTCTAGTTAGTATTTTCATAGCGGCAATTTTTCTAATTTTGCAGTTATCTTTAATCACAGCCGTAGCCATTACTTTTGGTGTATTTACCAGTTCTTTGTTAGGGGTGACGTTGACATTGGCGGTGTATTTAATGGGTAATATTACTCCTGATTTAGTTAATTTAGGTCGTCTCACCAATAGCGCCTTCATCCAAAGCATGACCCAAGGTTTATATCTGATATTACCAGATTTAACTCGACTAAATCTGAAAAATGATGCGGTTTATGGGTTACTAGCTTTACCTGATGCCACTACATTGATTACCAATGTACTGTATGGCTTATTTTACATTGTCATGCTGTTAGCGATCGCTAATTTTATCTTTGCCCAACGTGAGTTTTAATAGTGTGATCACACAAATAACATAAATCTTGTAGTACGGGCATCGGTAATGTGACCAATTCGGGTAAAATTGGCCATATCCTCACAATTAGCAATTATTCATCACCCCAGGTTTGCAACTGCAAATACACTAATACCAAGGTAACGGCTAAAAGTACTGTAGCAAGTGCCGCGGCGTAACCAAAGTCAAATTGTGCAAAAGCTTCTTGGTAAATGTAATAAACCAGCAAGTTAGTAGAATTTAGGGGACCCCCGCCAGTAATTACATAAACCTGCTCAAAACTACGCAGTGTAAAAATAGCTGTGGTGACTGTTGCAAATATTACCGTGGGTTGTAATCCAGGGAGGGTGATGTGCCAGAATTGCTGCCAAGCATTCGCCCCATCTAGTTCTGCTGCTTCATAGCGACTGGTGGGGATGGCTTGCAGTCCCGCCAGGAATACCACCATATTAAAACCCAATTGTTTCCAAATACTTAATACAATTAGTACAGGCATTGCCCAAACTTTACTGCCCAGCCAGGAAATGGGGGCAATACCGAATAAATCTAACAATGCGTTGACAGGTCCGGTGGTTTGAAATAGCCAGCGAAAGCCCAAACCAGCCGCAACGAGGGAGATAATTGACGGCAGAAAATAAGCGCTTCTGAGCAGTCCCCGCCAGGCTAAGGATTTATCTAATAGCACTGCTAACCCCAGGGGAATTACTAAGCTAGGAATGACCGTGGCAACGGTAAAATAAATAGTGTTGCCCAAAACTTGCCAAAAATCTGGGGTGAGTAGCAAGCGCCAATAATTCTTGAAGCCCACCCAAGTAGTACCCGATGAGGTAAAACTGCCGGTGGTAAAACTCAGGTAAAACAAATAAGCAATTGGCCAAATGATGAAGATACCTAATAAAATCAGTGCCGGGGCTAGGAAAGTCCAAGCGGCAAATGTATCATTATCTAGCCAGGACTTGGTGTATGTTTTTGACATGGTTTTTAGTGAGTTATTATGACTGTTTGCCCTGATTTTACCCCTAGCCTGGTTGTTCCTGGCATTGGTGATTGCTTTTATTCCTCCAGTAGCCCTTTAAAACTGGGAATTATGGCTTCTGGGAGTGGTAGTAATTTTGAAGCAATTGCCCAAGCCATCGCCCATCAGCAACTAAACGCCCAAATTCAAGTTTTAATTTATAATCATCCCACAGCCAAAGCTGCTGTGCGGGCGGCGCATAGAGGTATAGAATGTGTATTGTTGAATCACCGCGATTATACCAGCCGGGAAGCATTTGATGGTCAAATTGTCCAAACTTTGAAGAAGTATGATGTTGATTGGGTAATTATGGCTGGTTGGATGCGTGTAGTCACACCAGTATTAATTAATGCCTTCACAGACAGAATCATTAATATTCATCCTAGTTTATTACCGAGTTTTAAAGGTATTAATGCTGTGGAACAAGCCCTAGGATCTGGAGTGAAAATCACCGGCTGCACAGTGCATTTAGTTTGTTTGGAAGTAGACAGCGGACCTATACTAATGCAGGCAGCAGTCCCAGTGTTACCAGACGATACACCAGAAACACTCCACACCAGGATTCAAATTCAGGAACACCGCATCTTACCACAAGCGATCGCACTTGCCGCCGCCAGGCTTGATTAATATTTTTTGGTCATCAAGACAGCAGGCTCAAAACCCTTGAGGAACAGTTGAGTAGCCCCGTATTCGGATAAATCAACACTAGCCATTTGGGAGACCCAACTAGTCACCCACACCCCAACAACATTACAAAATGTAAACTGCACCAAATACCCCAAAACCCCCAAACTCCAACCCCAGTCACAGTCCCAACTATGTTAAGAAATGTAAAGCCAGCCTCAAAACCGTCGCATGGAGCCACAGCTAGCCACAGCCAGCCAAAGAATGTAAATAAAAGTAAAGATATTAAAAAACCCTTGACTTGTTGGTTAAACCCTGTTATCTTAATTTCATAAGCTGAAAACAAACACTTCAGCACCCCAGCCACAGCTACGCAAACAAGATAATACATATCAAATTCCGTAGCCTCGTGCAACCGAACCTTGAAAACTAAATACAGCAATGGTTTCCTATGGGTAGGGTCCATGACTACCTCTCCCCCGCAAGGGGATGGAAACGATGGTATTGCATTTGGATGCAGTCTATAACCATCTGGACCTTGGTCCATGACTACCTCTCCCCCGCAAGGGGATGGAAACCCAGTTTTAGGAGCATACTTTAATACAGTCTTTTGACCTAAACCTCTAACGTCCATGACTACCTCTCCCCCGCAAGGGGATGGAAACCGCATCCACATTAAGTAGGCTGCCACTCTTTCTTCTGATTTAACGTCCATGACTACCTCTCCCCCGCAAGGGGATGGAAACCAGATTTGTTCGGTCCACCACGACTCTTCTTCCATCCAGTCTTGGTAATATTGTCCATGACTACCTCTCCCCCGCAAGGGGATGGAAACCTTTTGAGCATTTCTTTTCTTGTACTCATTGGTTCTTGTCCATGACTACCTCTCCCCCGCAAGGGGATGGAAACCTTTTACTAAATCATCATGAGGGTTGACTAAGAATATTGGAAGTCCATGACTACCTCTCCCCCGCAAGGGGATGGAAACCTTCTTACCATTGATTAGGTAAGTGCCTGCTGCATTACTGGCTTTAGGTCCATGACTACCTCTCCCCCGCAAGGGGATGGAAACCTTAACCCCCTTGAATGCGGGGTTAGTTTTGTCTTTCGCGGTCCATGACTACCTCTCCCCCGCAAGGGGATGGAAACCTTTGGAGCATCTACGTTTTTAAATCCTTTGAATTGATTCAATTCAAAGTCCATGACTACCTCTCCCCCGCAAGGGGATGGAAACTGGGTGATCAGATGGCAGCCTGACAGTGGTTCCCCACTTGGTCCATGACTACCTCTCCCCCGCAAGGGGATGGAAACGTTGCCATCATCGTCAAGATTTGTCGGTCGGTTCTAGAGTCCATGACTACCTCTCCCCCGCAAGGGGATGGAAACTCTCTTAGCTCTTCTGTTTGTTTCATGATTTTTCTCCGGTCCATGACTACCTCTCCCCCGCAAGGGGATGGAAACTCTGGACTTTTACCAGCCAATTTCCCCGCAAGGGGATGGAAACACAATCTATGTAACCCTGGGTCTACTGTTGTTAAGTTCAACAAACCAATTTCCCCGCAAGGGGATGGAAACGCAGCCATGTCTTTATCCTTTTCAGGTTTGACATCAAAGCCCAGAAGTTCAACAACCCAATTCCCCCCAAGGCCATCGCAACACTGGTTACAAGCAGGATGCTTGTGTTACCTTTGGGTTTAACAACCCAATTTCCCCCCAAGGCCATCGCAACGCTGGTTACAAGCAGGATGCTTGTGTTACCTTTGGGTTTAACAACCCAATTCCCCCGCAAGGCGATCGCAACGCTGGTTACAAGCAGGATGCTTGTGTTACCTTTGGGTTTAACAAACCAATTTCCCCCCAACAATGCAGTAATTGTGGGCGCATTGTGAAAAAATCTCTATCAACTCCCACTTATATATGTATGTGTGGATGGGAGTTACATAGAAACACAAATGCAGCAATTAATATTTTAAATCTTGCTAAACAAGCTCAGGACGGGGAGTGTCAACCCCGACGTAATTTCCAGAACAAGCTAGAAACCCAATTTGTCACCATGTGAGCAACTATTGGCACTAATAAATTATCACTAAATAAAGCACTAAACCCCAGTATTAAGCCAATAATAGTTGCCCAAATTACATAAGGCCATTGTTGGGGACTGCTGAGATGTAAAACACCAAAAGCCAGACTAGATACAATTACACCTAAATTATTTAAGCCTATAGCGGGCAGCATCACACCGCGAAATAACAATTCTTCACTTAAAGCCGGGAGTAAACCTAACCAAATTAAGTCAGGTAAAGTCAAAGGCTTGATCACCATATCTAGATAATAGTCGGCGCTGTCACGGTAGGGAGGACAAAGGCGATAAGCTAAACCACTTAACATGGTGATGATTAACCCCGTCCCCACGCCTAAGAGTAAATCTGTTGCTGACCAGTACCATCTAAATAAGTAAAAGTTTCCATAAGTTAACCATACCTTAGCCACTATCCATAATAGGACAGCAGTCACTCCCATAGCTACTAATATCTGGGTGCGTGTTAAGTAGGGAATTTCTGGTTCTTGATTTTGTTGTTCAACCACGATTTTTCAGGAGTAGGGACTGAAGAAACTAGATAATAAGCTGCTGTAATGAGGATATTTTAGGACGAAGGGAACAGGGATTGATACCTGCTTTGTGGGCTACTAATACACCCACCGCCTCTAAATATGAGTTTACCTCCATGGCAGTGATTCCTAAAGCTTGGGGGGGGACTTGGATGACGGTTTGATTTTCCGCCACAGTGATAATTTGGCATTGTCTTTGGTTTAAACTAATTAAAGCGCTGCTACCACAACAATTTGCCGGACTAATAACTGCATCTACTTGATCTGCCCAAATATCATCTGGTAAAGATGTCATTGAGTCTCTCTCTATAATAAATTGTGGTGCGCGACTTAAACCCACAAGCACACATGGTAAAAAAGTATAACCTATTTCTTCCGCTGCGGAACAAGGAAATAAATTCGGTTCTGGTGGTGAACTGGCTAAGGCCGGAGAATGGGCGCAGGGAATTTGGAAAGTCCGCACTAACAAATGGCTTATGACCGCTTCTGCACCCGCTAAAGAATCTACCCCCTTCCCATGACGGTAGTTTTCTACTGCTGCTTCATCCATATCATCAGGAAAACGGGCTACAACTGCTATTGCTTCCGCCCCGGCTTTTTTAATTAACACTTCCGCCCCCCTGAGTAAACTGTCGGGGTTACCAATGGTTCCCCAACTAGCCCCTGATGGTGCAGTGCGTAATTCTACCTTTAAAGGTGCATCAGTAATTACATAATCCGTGATGGTTAAACCCAGGGTAGCCCTCACCGCGTCCGCTGCTTGTAGGTGTCTTAGCCGTAATTCTGCTTCAATACCTTGGTCTAAAAGTAAACCTATTTTATTATTACGCACAGGACGTAACCCCCAGCATCCAGAGGCAAATTTATCCAGTGCGTAACCTTCAACATAAAAAGTATTAGGGAGGTTCCAGTACAAACTAGCAGCATTGACAACATTGGGGTGAGTGATCAAGCGATCGCACACCTGTGATATAATCTTAGCCACTGGTAAAGCATCACCCGCATAACCCCCAATGGCTGCCCCCACCCCAGTTGGTATAATTAGAATTGCTGTATAAGGACGCTGCATAAGAATATTATTGTCATTAATGCTGAATGTTACACTGTCTTTTTATAGAAAAAAGCATTTATTAAACACGTGAGATACAAAAAAGCCTTGTAACACAAGCATCCTGCTTGTTAATGACTTACCTCACTAAGCAGCGAAAACCGCCATAAGTTACACTGTCTTTTTATAGAAAAAAGCATTTATTAAACACGTGACATACAAAAAAGCCTTGTAACACAAGCATCCTGCTTGTTAATGACTTACCTCACTAAGCAGCGAAAACCGCCATAAGTTACACCGTCTTTTTATAGAAAAAAGCATTTATTAAACACGTGAGATACAAAAAAGCCTTGTAACACAAGCATCCTGCTTGTTAATGACTAGAAATTTAAACTTTTTTATCCATATCCGATTCCATTAAACTAACTTCATCCAGAAGAAGATAATGATCTTTTGAACTTGGAATTGATGAGTAATGAGTGAAAACTTTTTCTACTCATCACTCATAAATCAACTAATCAGAATGTGCTGTAGTTACAACAGCCTCCACACCAGCTTTTTGCTGTGTTTCATCCACAGAAGTAATAGCCCAGCGCAGGGGTTCACCCTGCTTTTGCAATTCTGCTTCAATGGCTTTTTGTAACTCGGTGGGATTTTCTTGTAAGTCAACTTCCGCAGTAATAAAATGAGTGGTCATGGCGGTTACTCCTGAATATTTGTAAGTTTTAGTTAGTTTTTCCCAAATTGTAACCGATAAACGATTTCTTCCTTTTCTGTTTCTACTTTTAAATCAGAACGGGGATAAGCAACACACAGCAAAGCATAACCTTGTTTTTGCAGGTCTGGACTAACCCCCATACCATCGGTTTGGTCTACAGTTCCCTCAGTAATTAGACCCGCGCAAGTAGTACAAACCCCAGCATGACAAGAACTGGGTAAATCTAAACCAGCAGCATCCGCCACTGATAAGATGGTTTGATCTTCAGGAACTTGTAAAGTGTGAGTTTTGCCTTGGTGGTAAATTTCAACTGTGTAAGTTGGTGACATAGCCAAAATAAATTGATGCAGAGAACAAATTTCTTATTTTATCTGATTGATAGACGCACTATGCAGCTTTAAACTAATAGTTTCCTAGTTTACCCCGGCGCATCCACAATCACAACCTATATAGTAACAGATAAATTCTACATCAAAACCCTGTGCGATCGCTAGATGTTATAATTATAATATTACCTGCTCATAAATTCTCAATTCTTCACTACGAAGTTTAATTCTTCACAATTTTTACTTGTAGCGGTTTTCGCTGCTTATTGAGGTACATCATTAGCAAGCAAGACTTGTGTTGAGGGATTAGTACTGAGCGTAGTCGAAGTATAGTCGAGGGATGCTCGCGCCACAAGACGATCATTTACATTTGTATCTCACGTTTTTAACAAGTGCTATATAAGTTTTATCCTTGTTTAATCAAATAGTCAGTAGCACAAATATTTAAAACTGCCTTAGATAGAAGTTTTTCAATATCAGTCAAGACATAATTGTTGGCATTTGAAATTATAAATCCTTTCTCATAATCCTCTTTTGACTTGTATAAATCAATCAAATATTCCTTAAAAGAGCGTTTAGCATCACCATTACAGTTAATAAAAGCAATAGCAGTTTCTTCAAAATTTAATGACACCCTTTCTAGTCTCCAATCATCACCACAAAATCTTCTCTAACTGCATTTTTTAGGCGGCTAACAATCATTTCTCCAACCTTTTCTTGTGCCTTAAATCCTCCCCCACTGGGTAAGTTATCTCTATCAAACTTAAAATCTTGAATTAGTTGAAGAATTTTAATTGTATTTTCAGTATTAAACATTTGATATTTTTGCATTACGAGATTAAATATTTCATAAAATGCTTTCATCAGACCACCAAATCCAACTGTTTTGAGAATGTATGATGTGGGATCATCCCACTCTTCTAAAAATACTGCTTTAACAGAACGGAAGTAGATTTCAAAAACTTTATATTGTTGTTCAAAACCCAAATTTGCCAGTTTTCCCGTTTTAGGTTCTACATAATCTTTAGCTTGATTAACAAATTCACTTAAAGATATCCCCATTCCAGCATCTCCTGTTCTTCTAATTAGTTCATATAAAGGACTTTCGTCTGTTTCATTTAATCTCGTGGCAATTTCTGTCGCTCGTCTTTCTGCTGTCACTCCTTCTGCATCAAAATTTTCAATATCTGCTTCTAATAAATTAAGTAAGTCTAAATAAAGAGATGCTGGAACACCCTTTTGAGTCTGATTTATTTTGATAAACAGTCGAGCCTGCTCCTTAACAGATAATCCCAAAGTTGCAACTACTATTAATGGAAAATTAGGGTTTGCTTCATAACAACCTTTAATCCGATGCTGACCATCTATAATCAGCCCCAGAGTTTCTCCGTCGTCTAAAGTTAGTAAGTTCTCATTTTCTGTATAATCAAATTTACCCTCATCAATATTGACTAAAACTGAATTAGGTATAATACCTTGTTCTTGATTAACGTAATTTTTAATTTCTTTAATTCGGGATTTGGAAAATGATCTTTGGTATCCTTGGACTTTATCAGAAATTCTACGAGACACATCAAAACGCTCATAAATCATTTGAGCAGTAGTAATAAATAACAGCATTTTTATTTCATTTTGAATTATTTGAAATGCTCTAATTTTTATGTTGCTCATAATGGCGCTTGTTTAATTAAATATATTTATTATCTACATTATACAACTAATTTTTTCTGATGGCTTGGCTAATTTGACTTATTTAGTCCTTGTCAGTCTATTATATTTGTATCTTACTAAGGGTGAAAACCGTTATTTTTAAGTAAAAAGTATCAAGTGTTACTAAAATTAATTCACTTTGGTTAAGCATCAATACTTGGAAAACAATCAGCTAAAACCATACCTTCAACCATTACTTGTAAAACTTGCAGCCATCAAAATCAAGTAAACTTTTATAGCCAAAATTGGCCTAAAAATATTTCATAATTAAAGTGAGAACATCCCAATGGAGAACACGAAAATGCTAGAACAATACCGTCATCATGTCGCAGAACGCGCCCAACTCGGTATTCCTCCCTTGCCATTGGATGCCAAGCAAACCTCAGAATTGTGCGAATTGCTGAAAAATCCAACTCAGAGTGAACAAGATACATTATTACATTTATTGCGCGATCGCGTACCCCCCGGAGTAGATGAAGCTGCTTATGTCAAAGCAGGGTTTCTCACCGCCATTGCCAAAGGGGAAATTACCAGTCCTTTAGTTTCCCCCATCGCCGCAGTAGAATTATTGGGGACTATGGTAGGAGGATACAACGTTCAATCCTTAATAGATTTACTGCAAACTGCCACCATAGCATCAGAAGATGCACAAACACCATTAGTCATGGCTAGTGAAGGTAGAGAAGCCATCGCCGCCATCGCCGCCGCAGCCCTGAGTAAAATTTTACTGGTGTATGACGCATTTCATGATGTTTTAGAACTATCCCAAACCAACCCCTTCGCTAAACGAGTCATTGACTCCTGGGCCAGTGCAGAATGGTTTACCAGTCGTCCCCCACTACCAGAAGCCATCACAGTTACAGTTTTTAAAGTTCCTGGGGAAACCAACACCGATGACCTATCCCCAGCTACCCACGCCACCACAAGGCCAGATATTCCCTTACACGCCCTAGCCATGTTAGAATCACGGCAACCGGGAAGTTTAGAAACCATTGCCGAATTAAAGAAAAAAGGACATCCTGTGGCTTATGTCGGCGATGTTGTAGGTACTGGCTCCTCCCGCAAATCTGCCATTAATTCGGTATTGTGGCACTTGGGAAATGATGTCCCCTATGTACCAAACAAACGGGCTGGGGGTTATATTTTAGGCAGTGCGATCGCGCCAATTTTCTTTAACACTGCCGAAGATGCCGGTGCTTTGCCCATTCAATGCGATGTCACCAACCTAGAAACAGGTATGGTTATTACCATCCATCCCTACAAAGGCCAAATTACCAACCCATCCGGCGAAATTATTTCCACCTTCACCCTCAAACCCGAAACCATCTGTGATGAAGTCCGGGCTGGTGGACGCATCCCCCTATTAATTGGACGTACCCTCACCCACAAAACCCGCGCCGCCCTGAACTTACCACCAAGCACAGTTTTTATTCGTCCCCAGCCACCCCATGACACCGGCAAAGGTTACACCCTAGCACAGAAAATGGTGGGTAAAGCTTGCGGTTTACCCGGTGTTCGTCCGGGTACATCTTGCGAACCCCTCATGACCACCGTTGGTTCTCAGGATACCACAGGACCCATGACCAGGGACGAATTAAAAGAACTAGCCTGTCTGGGTTTCAGTGCTGACTTAGTTATGCAGAGTTTTTGTCACACTGCGGCTTATCCCAAACCAGTAGACATTAAAACTCACCAAGAATTACCAGACTTTTTTGCCCAACGTGGTGGCGTTGCCCTACGTCCCGGCGATGGTATTATTCACTCTTGGTTAAACCGGATGCTATTACCCGACACCGTAGGAACAGGGGGGGACTCACACACCCGCTTCCCCTTGGGTATTTCCTTCCCCGCAGGTTCTGGGTTAGTAGCCTTTGCCGGCGCTTTGGGAGTTATGCCCTTAGATATGCCAGAATCAGTATTAGTCCGCTTTAAAGGTGAACTACAACCAGGTGTGACCCTACGAGATATTGTCAACGCCATTCCCTACGTAGCCATTCAAAAAGGTTTACTGACAGTAGAGAAGAAAAACAAGAAAAACATTTTTTCTGGGCGCATTTTAGAAATAGAAGGACTACCAGATTTAAAAGTAGAACAAGCCTTTGAACTTACCGACGCTTCCGCAGAACGTTCTTGTGCAGGTTGCACTATTAAGTTAAGTGTGGAGACAATTTCTGAATATTTGCGTTCTAATGTCACCTTGTTAAAGAACATGGTAGCCAGGGGTTACACAGATGCACGCACTATTATGCGTCGAGTGGCTAAAATGGAAGAATGGTTAGCCAACCCCACCCTAATGTCAGCAGATGCAGATGCAGAATATGCAGAAATTATTGAAATTGATTTGAAGGAAATCACAGAACCAATTGTCGCAGCACCCAATGACCCCGACAATGTGAAATTATTGTCAGAAGTTGCTAATGACCCAGTACAAGAAGTATTTGTGGGGTCTTGTATGACCAATATCGGTCATTATCGAGCCACTGGTAAAGTTTTAGAAGGTGCTGGGGCTGTAAAAACTCGTTTGTGGATTTGTCCCCCCACCCGCATGGACGAATACCAATTAAAACAAGAAGGTGTGTATCGTATTTTTGAAGATGCCCAAGCACGGACGGAAATGCCTGGATGTAGTTTATGTATGGGTAATCAAGCGCGAGTTGCAGATGGTACTACTGTATTTTCTACCTCAACTCGTAACTTTAATAATCGCATGGGTAAAGATGCGCGAGTTTACCTTGGTTCCGCAGAACTAGCCGCAGTTTGTGCCTTGTTAGGACGCATTCCCACAGTCCAGGAATATTTAGATATTGTATCCGCAAAAATTCATCCTTTTGCTGATAACTTGTATCGTTATTTGAACTTTGACCAAATCGCCGGTTTTGAGGAGCAAGGGCGAGTTATTGCTGTGGAAGATATGCCTAAAATTGAAGATATTTTAGGTATGCCAGCAGCGACAAAGTAGATCATCTATTTAGGTGGGCATTGCCCACCTGATGGTTGGAAATTAAACAGGTAAATTCAAAAGAATCCCCAGCCTCTGTAATTCTCACGGAAACCAACTTTTAGCTATGGCAAAAACCAAACTATTAACGTTTACCATCTGGTTTGTGCTATGCTTTACCGTGGTAAGTGCGCCTTTATTACAGGGAATAATTATGACATCAGCACCCCATCTGCTGACTGACCCATTTTTACAACTGCCAACTGCCAACTCAGTCCAAGTAGTTTGGTTTACAGAATTTTCTGGTAAAAAACACATAGTTACCTACGGCGAAAATCTGGAACAATCCACCCTGGCTAAAACAAATAAACTCAGCCGCACACGAGAAGACCAACAATCAAAAGTAGCACATATAACTACAAATCAACCTGTAAAACGCGACATTTGGCGACATGAAGCAAAGATCACTGGGTTAACCCCTGGTGTAAGTGTTCCCTATCGTGTTATCAGTATGGAAGAAGATGGGGCAAGTGTCAGCAGTAATGTTTTTACCCTCGCAGCTAACCCACAACCAGGTCAACAACTAAAAATTCTACTCACTTCAGACCATCAGTTAAAACCCATGACCGCTGCAAATCTGCAAAAAGTGGTGGAAACAGTGGGACAAGTTCATGGCGTGTGGTTGGCTGGTGATTTGGTTAATGTGAGCGATCGCGCCTCAGGATGGTTTGATGATATTCGGGGGGGTGCATTTTTTCCCGCTTTACAAGGTCGTGCTAACTATGAAATCATACACAACGACGTTAAAACCATTTATACAGGTGGTCAAATCATTCAACACGCCCCCATGTTTACAGCCATTGGTAATCATGAAGTCATGGGCAGGTTAGAAAAAACCAACAGTTTAAATGGTGAATTTAATGATACCATTCCTCGCGCCGTAGCTCAAAAGTTATATAGTGATGAATCCTTAATAGATAATTCCTTTAACACTCGCACCTACGAAGAAATTTTTAGTTTACCCCAAAGTACAACAGGTGGTAAAAAGTATTATGCAGTTAGTTTTGGTGATGTGCGTCTGGTGGTACTATACGCAACCTGTATGTGGCGTACACCCAAATTAGATACACCCCATAAAGGTAGATATACAGAACCAGCCCAGAATTTAGAGCAGCCGGAAAATTGGGGTTATGGACAGTTGATTTTTGAGCCAATAGCTGAAGGTAGCGAGCAATATAATTGGTTACAAGCAGAACTAAACAGCCCAGAGTTTGAACAGGCCAAATACAGAGTTGTCATGTTACATCATCCCCCCCACACTCTCGGTGATAACATTGTCCCTGCCTATACTAACCCAGTGCAGATCATAGAACGTGATCCACAAGGTAAAATCACTGCCATACGTTACGAATACCCCAAAACCGCAGACTATATCAACCGTGATGTTCTCCCCTTACTAGAAGCAGCTGATGTGCAGTTGGTATTATACGGACATTCCCATTTATGGAATCGCTTTGTTAGTCCCAGTGGGATGCACTTTTTAGAAACATCCAATGTGGGTAACTCCTATGGTGCTGCTTGGGGAGACAAAAAACGAGAAGTACCAACGGGATATAAAGAAGATTATGTTGCAGTGGGCGATCCTTACGGCTTAGAACCAGTAATTCCCACAATTGCCCCTTTGTTAGGAGAAGATGGTCAGCCCATTCCTTATATAGCCAGTAATGACATCACTGTTTTTAGTATCTTTGATACAGGGGCTGGTGTAGTCACTAGTTATTATTTTGACACCCGTAAACCAGATTCAGATGTGGTAAAGTTTGATGAATTTAAATTAAAACAAAACTAACCGCAAAACAGGAGCAATTTAGGTTTATGGTTACGGTTTTATGCTGAAACATCACTCATAGGGCAATTATGTATTATAAAAATAGTACATCCAGTTATTTTCAGATCACCCATGACTTACACTCCTGATAATGTTTGGCGGTTGTTAGGTGAGTTGATTGCGGCTCAAAAGGAAACAGAGCGCCTTTTTCAAGCAGCTGAACATCGTTTTCAAGAAACCGAGCGGTTATTAAAAGAGCAATCCCAGCAAACCGAGCATCGCTTTCAAGAAACAGACCGGTTTCTCAAAGAGCAAGCCCGCCAAACTGGATGGTAGTAACAAACGAGGTGCGCGATTATGCTTATGATAAGGGTTTGTTTGTTTTAGCTCCCTGCGGTGATGATGTGGTGATTTTAAATGACCCGGACTTTCAACCCCGGATGTGGTAAAGTTTTTTAATTACTAAATCATGAATGAGCAAGACATCAAAAGGTTTTGGCAACAACTAAATAATACAAAGCTGATTCGCTATCTACTACTTTTAGCCCTAGGTTGGGCAATTACACAGGTTTTGGCTTATTTTTCTACAGTGGTGGTTATTTTTATCTTTGCTGGAATTCTGGCATTTTTGCTCAGTTATCCGGTGAAGTGGTCTGAAGGTTTTTTACCACATGGCATTGCAGTTATTATAGTATTTTTATTGAGTCTGCTGATTTTGGGTGGTTTGATGGCAACCCTGGGATTTGCTATATTATCTCAATTTCAACAATTACTCACACAAGCCCCTCAATTTGTTGAATATGTTATTTCTGTATTAGACACCTTGCAAAATATCCTCACTAGATTTAATTTGAAGGTTGATTTTCAATTAATTGAGCAGGAATTACGGGGTCAATTTTTGGCAGGAATTGGCACGGGTTGGACAATTTTTCAAGTCTTATTAACTAATTTAGTTGATTTGATTTTGATTGCTGTGGTAGCTTTTTTTATGTTGTTAGATGGAGAAAGAGTGTGGGATTTTATCATCAAAGCATTTCCAGATAATGTTCGTCAAAAGATCACCTTAGCAGTCAAGCAAAATTTTTTAGGCTTCTTTTGGGGTCGTTTATTGTTATCTTTATTTTTTGGTATTTCAATATTTGTTGTATTTATCTTTCTCCAACTACCTTATGCCTTGTTTTTAGCAGCGATCGCTGGAGTATTTGATTTAATTCCTGGTATTGGCGCTACAATTGGAATTACCCTAGTTGCTTTGATTGTTTTACCTCAAGGAATTTGGGTGAGTGTGCAAGTGATCATTGGCTGCATTATCCTTCAGCAGGTAGAAGAAAATTTACTCATGCCCCGCATTATGCAAGGCTCAATCAATATGAATCCAGTTTTTATGTTCTTTGCTTTATTAATAGGGGCAAGAGTGGCGGGTTTAGTAGGTATTTTTCTCTCAATTCCCCTGGCGGGGGTATTAATTAGTATGTTTAAAATTGAAGAAATGCAAGGAGGAGATTAATTTAACTTTCCTTAACTCCAACATCCTGGGATTTTCATGGTATTACACCATCAAGTCCCCCCAACTGTAACAATAGTGATTTACCAGTGAACTCTCCTAAAAATAACTCACAACCAACCCAGTCACGCAAAGCAGATCATATCCGCATCTGTTTAGAAGAAGATGTCCAATTTCATCAAGTTACCAGTGGGTTAGAAAGTTACAGCTTTACCCACTGCTGCTTACCAGAACTAAACTTAAAAGATATTGATATCAGCACTACTTTTCTGGGTAAACCCTTAGCAGCACCACTGTTAATTTCTTCCATGACTGGAGGAACAGAACAAGCTGCAATGATTAACCAGCGTTTAGCAAGAGTTGCCCAACACCATAAACTAGCTATGGGTGTTGGTTCCCAGCGCGTAGCAGTGGAAAAACCCCAAGTGGCTGATACCTTCGCCATCCGCAAGTACGCCCCGGATGTTTTGTTATTTGCTAACTTGGGGGCTGTACAACTAAATTATCACTATGGTTTAGATGAGTGTCGGCGGATTATTGAGATTTTAGAGGCTGATGCTTTGATCTTACACATTAACCCACTGCAAGAGTGTATTCAACCTAACGGTGATACCAATTTTAGCGGGTTACTTGACAAAATTAATGATTTATGCAATAGACTAACCCTGCCTGTGATTGCCAAGGAAGTAGGCAATGGCATTTCCGCAGCCATGGCAGAAAAACTCTTAGCTGCTGGAGTCAGCGCCATTGATGTGGCTGGTGCTGGCGGCACATCTTGGGCAAAGGTGGAAAGTGAACGGGCGGAAAATGCCCGGCAAAAGCGCTTAGGCAGAACATTTGCTGATTGGGGCTTGCCTACAGCAGATTGTATCACAAGTATTCGGGCTATCGCCCCAGATGTACCCTTGATTGCCTCTGGGGGTTTACGTCATGGACTAGATGTAGCCAAGTCCATCGCTTTAGGAGCGGATATAGCCGGTTTAGCTATGCCCTTCTTGCAAGCTGCTGTTGAGTCGGAAGAGGCATTGTATAATTTAGCTGATGTGTTAATTGCGGAAATAACAACAGTATTATTTTGTACTGGCAACAGCACATTAGATAACTTGCAACAGTCAAAAAGTTTACGGAAAAATATTATCAATTAAATAAGATGCGTAACTTTCTCAGACAAACTTTTGCCAGTTTACTAGGTACTCTACTAGGACTGATGATTTTTTTTGGTATCAGCACAACGGGAATATTATTACTGTTATTTGCTGTCACCACCGCCAGAGATGCTACTCCACAAGTAAAAGATAAGTCAGTTGTAGTTTTTGACCTGTCAATGAATATTACCGATAAACCACCGGGATCTGAAGAATTGCTACAACGGGCATTATCAGGGGCGGAATTTGACAGTATGACACTCCGCAGCGTTCTTGATACTTTAGAACAAGCCAGGCTTGATCCGCGCATTGTCGGTATTTATTTAGACGCAACAAGTACAAGCACAGCCAGTAGCACCGGCTTTGCTTCCTTGACCGAAATTCGCCAAGCCCTGGAAAAATTCCGGGAATCTGGGAAAAAGATTATTGCCTATGGGGTGGATTTGAGTGAAAAGAAATATTACCTCAGTTCCGTAGCAGATAGGATTATACTTAATCCCATGGGGATAATGGAAGTTAACGGTTTAAGTAGCCAACCGATGTTTTTAACCGGCGCTTTAGAAAAATTCGGCGTTGGCGTTCAAATCCTGCGGGTGGGGACATTTAAAGGAGCAATTGAACCATTTATCCTCAAGGAGTTAAGTCCGGAAAATCGCCAACAAACACAACAATTATTAGATGACGTGTGGGGAACTTGGCGCAGTACAGTTAGCTCTAGTCGCCAACTTACTCCCCAAGAACTGCAAGCGATCGCAAATACTCAGCCCATACTCACAGCCAATGAAGCTAAAGCGAGTGGTTTGGTGGATCAAGTGGCATACTTAGACCAAGTAGTTACCGAACTGAAAAAATTAACAACCAGTGATGAGAAAGAGCGCACCTTCCGGCAAATTAATCTGAGTAATTACGCCCAAGTTGCCGAGGGAGAAAACAGTATAAAAAGCGAATCTAAAAATAAAATAGCCGTGGTTTATGCTGAAGGCGAAATTGTCAATGGACGAGGAGAAGATCAGCAAATAGGAGGCGATCGCTTTGCCAAAATCTTTAATCAACTACGTCATGATCCTCATGTCAAGGCGGTTGTACTGCGAATTAATACTCCCGGAGGAAGCGCCACTGCATCCGAGGTAATCCAACGCGAAATACAATTAACCCAGAAAGTAAAACCTGTTGTGGTATCAATGGGTGATGTGGCCGCCTCCGGTGGTTACTGGATTGCTACTGATTCCAGCCGAATTTTTGCCCAACCAACCACAATTACAGGTTCTATTGGCGTGTTTGGCCTCCTATTTAATGGGCAAAAACTAGCCAATGATAACGGTATCACCTGGGACACAGTAAAAACCGCACCATTAGCCGATATTCAAACCCTCACTCGCCCAAAATCACCCGCAGAATTAGCAATTTATCAGCGTACTGTTGACAGCATTTATAATTTATTCCTTCAGCAAGTTGTTCAAGGTCGGAAATTACCAGCAGCAAAAGTCGCAGAAATTGCCCAAGGGCGAATTTGGTCAGGAAAGATGGCCCAAGACATCGGTTTGGTGGATGAAATAGGTGGTTTAAATGCTGCTATTAAATATGCAGCCAAGGAAGCTAAACTAGACAACGATTGGCAATTACAAGAATACCCCAGAGTCACTAGCTTAGAAGAACGCTTTTTTGGATTAGCATCTCAAGAAATCAGCACTATTCTCCAAATAGCCGGAATCTCAATTCAACCATCTCATCCTTTGATGGCACAGTTGGACAAACTCAAACAGCAATTAGTGATTTTGGAAAGTATGAACGATCCACACGGCATTTACACCCGTTTACCCTTCAATTTTCACTTGGATTAGGTTTTTTTATCCGCGTTGTTGTTACCCAGCGATGAACATACTTCCATTTTTGCCGATGAAAATAAAATTTTTATAAAGATTTATCAAAAATTTGTTTAATTTTAGACGTTTGCGATAGTCTATATAAAAGGTAAAATGTGCGTAACCATTTTTTACCAAAAATTACCCAAAAAATGTTTAAAAAACCAGTTTATATAGTCCTTTAACAATCACACAGATGATGCGGACTATGAAAACCCAAAATTTACAGGTCGTCCCTAAAAACATTTCCATGCAATTTAGGCGGGCGGCTCACCTTTCCGTATAGCATCCACGATGACTGCTCTGGGCAGAATTTCAGGGATGTAGTGGTGATTACCGTACAAAAGCGAATTTTCTAGCCAACCAGTGGAGTTTGTTATGGTATACTAAATGAAGTTAAGACTGACTTTGCCAACTACAATACTCCTCGTATCGCTAAAAATTGCTAAACGGAAAGCAGTTTTAATTAAGCATTTACCAAACAAAATCTGAATTGAATCGAGGCTATGACTCAGCAAGTGATTCACCCAATGGTGAAATTGCAGCGTAAAGTGCAATCACTCATCGAATCTAATATTATCAAACCAAGCGACAGCATTTGGAAAATTGCCCTACTCTATGGCAATGAATGGCAGCACTGGAAACAGGAACTGCAAGACTTTGGCTTTAGTATGCAAGATCCAATTGGCGATTTGTTGGCCGTAGAGGCCTGGGATGAAGAGTAGGTATTTTTCACAATCACTACTCCCCACCCCCTAAACTTGGCAATCAGCTAATGCCGTAGCTAGTTCTTTGGCACTTTGATAGCGATCGCGTGGCAAATGCTGCGTGACCCGTTCAATGATGTCTCTAAGTTGAGGACTAATGGTGGGAATCTTAGCCACATCAAACTGGGAACCCTGTCCCCGGTAACGATAAAACTGAAAGGGATTCTCACCTGTGAGCAGAAAAATTAGAGTTGGACCGATGGCATACAAATCAGATTGAGTTAAGGGTTTTCCCCGTTCTTGTTCCGGGGCGCAGTAACCCTCAGCGCCAATACGAGTGCCTGGTGTAGTACCAATCTCCTTTACAGCCCCAAAATCCAACACCACTATACGATTATTAGAATTTCGCACCATCAGGTTGGCGGGTTTGATATCACGATGTATCAGTGGTGGATTTTGGCTATGGAGATACTCTAATATCTGGCAGGTTTGAATCATCCACGCGACGGCCTGTCCGGGGGTAACAGGACCAGTGGCGTAGACTTTTTTTTCTAAATCCTGTCCATGAACTAATTCCATAGCCAAGTATTTTTTTGCCCCCACCACAAAAAAGTCGTAATAATCGGGAATCCCCTCATGGTCAAGGGACTTGAGAGTATGCGCCTCTCGTTCAAATAATTCCTGCGCTTTGGCAATTTTAGCCATATCAGCATTCATTTGTTTTAAAACTAACAATTGTGGTTTTCGTTCCATTGCACTGGCGGTATTCCAAGCCAAAAAAGTGGTACCCATACCCCCTTGTCCTAGAGTTCGCAACACCTGATATTGGCGAATTTGCTGTTGAACTGAAATAGGTTGACCGCAATGAATACAAAATAGATTATTAGGCGAATTACCTTCGTGATTGCAACTGTAAGCTAAATTACCCCCAGTGTTTTGTGCAGTACCAGGTGTCTCTTGGAATTGGAATCTTAATATTGGTCCTCCCTGTGCCAGTTGCAGCAACGAATTGTTGGGCAAATCGCACTGAAGCACCAACACACCATCCAAAAAAGTGCCATTACTGCCTTTACTGACCATCTGCCAAAAACCAGCATTTTTATGGTTGGCAAGATTAACTTGTCTCAGTTCCAAATGATGCCGCGAAACCAAACTATCAGATAAAACCACATCATTATCCACCGCTCGACCAATGCGAATCACGGAAGAATTTTCAAAGCACCACTGCTGGAGTGGCCTTTTTTGTTGCGGTTCCAACAGAGTCAGAATAACCACAATAAAACCTACATCAACTGAAAAAAACTAGGTTTGAGAATTAGAGATGGGGAAATAATCGACTATTTTCCACCCCCCATGTATTTTAACTCTCAATTATGGGGTCAGAGTTTAGCCCGGACAAGTATAGCAGTAATATTGTCATGGCCATTGTGTTGGTTAGCCAAATCAATTAATTCTGTAAGTGCCTGTTCCAAACTACCACCACAACTCAACAGGGGAATAAGATGATTATGCCCATGACTTTCTAGTAGATCATTATCTGATAAACCATCCGATACCAGGATAAAAAGACTATCTTCTGTAATATCCAAAAATTCCACATCAGGATAAACTGAGTTTTGATCACGAGGACCCAAAGCTTGAGTTAACTGGTAGGCATCTGGACGAGCATAAGCTATATTAGCCTGCACTCCTCGCGCAATTTCTCGTTGACCCACTTCGTGATCTACGGTAATTTGTTCCAATCCCCTTTTGTGTGTGAGACGATAAAGGCGACTATCTCCCACATGAGCCACTGCTGCTTTACTACCTTGAATTAACAGCATAACCAAAGTAGTACCCATGCGCTTCGTGCCAGAACGGGCTTCTTGTTGATTTAGTTCATAAATTGCTTGATTGGCTGAACGTACTGCCTCATTAATCATGTCTTCTGTGGGCATTTGGTCACCAATCCAATGTTCCTCAAAATATTGCCTGAGAGTATTAACAGCCAACTCGCTGGCTACCTCACCCCCCGCATGACCACCCATACCATCACAGAGAACATACAAACCACGCGCTTCCACCACTTGTTTATGGGGTAACTCCCGCTTGTAGATTTTGGTATCAATACCAAAGTAATCTTCATTGTGATGGCGTTGAAGACCAACATCAGTAAGTCCGGCATCTTCCAAACTACTCAACTGCATTGACCGTAAAACAGTTGGCAAATCCTCGGCCTTGATATCTTCTAAATTCTGCAATTGTATAATCGTCGGTGCAGCAGTGTTTTTTTCTGCCCCGGTATGAGCAATTGTCATCCCCGGTGCTTCTAGTTCAGCAATGATTTCTTGTAAACGCGATCGCAACTCCTGCACCGTTTGAATTTTACCCAACCTCAAATCTTGCCACACTCGGATTATAGAACTAAATTGAGTGCGTTGGGACTGTGTAAATAGTGAGTGCCAAACTTGCGCCAAGGCTTGGATAGTTAAAACCTTTCCAGGGATTGTTGCTGCTTTTTCCCCTGGGGATAATGCCATACCCGGCTCTTCATTCACTGATTCTACATATAAGCGTTGTAGCGCCAATCTTTGGTCTTTATCCAAGCGCAGATTCCATAAATCCAACAAACTTTGACGACAATTAACCGTTTCTAATACAGACCACAGTTCTGTCATCTCACACATTATATGTAAAATTTGTAGTGTAGATGTTGTTTCAACTTGCCAGAACTCAAGTAAACACTGCCAATTTGAACGATCTTCCACCAGTAGCACATGAGTATCATATTGTTGCCAAGCATCATGAATTGCTGGTATGCCTGGGTGAGTTTGGTATTGCAAGACAATATAAGCATGAGCCAGGGGAGAAATTCCCCTCATTTCCACTGCTGGCAACAGTAAATGCTGTTGCTGATTAGCTACCATAGCTTCAATGGGCGATATTTGATACGGCTGACAATCCAGCACTTTCACCCACATTTCAGCCCCAGACATATTTTCCTCTAGGGGGGATAGGGGTTCTAAAAGTTGATAACGCTGTTCTTGGTCTAAAAAAGAACCTGGTTTCAGGTCTAATAAAGAAATAGGGGTTTGAGAGGAGTCTTTTGGATCATCTTGTCCTCCAGTGCTGTGTTCTCTTGCTTCCCCAGCCTTCGTTCCCCAGTCCCCATTCTCAGACTTAACAATAATTGCCTGCCAAACTTTTCCGCATTTCGCCCCACAGTGATGACAGAGTTGGGCGTTCAAAGGTACTTCGGTACTGCACTGAGGACAAACCTGATGAGTCAGGGAAGCACCACAGCTTTGACAAAATTTATTAGTGTTGGGGTTTTCAAATGCACACTGAGGGCAAATCAGCATAGTGGAACTTCCTTCATTTCCGTTTAATCGCTGCTTATAGTCACTCTAATAGCCTTGGATGCTGATACATTTTTTGTAGTTTTTGGGCAAATTATGCAAAAACTTCAGTTCTGATGGTATGAGATCCCGCCACTCACCCAGATGTAAACCATTTAAACTCAGACGGGCTATACTGACCCTGACCAATCGCAAAGTAGGAAATCCCACCGCCGCAGTCATTCGCCGCACTTGACGATTTTTTCCCTCCGTCAAAGTCATTTCTAGCCAAGAGGTAGGGATACTTTTACGAACTCTAATGGGCGGATTGCGTTCAGGGAGAGGAGGCGGCTGTACAAACAATCGTACCTGGGCTGGTTGAGTGCAGTAACCTTGAATTTTCACACCAGTTTGTAAATTTTTGATAGCATCTGCATCGGGAACACCCTCCACTTGCACCCAGTAAGTGCGTTCATGTCCAAAACGAGGGTGAGCAAGGCGATGTTGCAATTGTCCATCATTGGTCAATAACAATAAACCCTCGCTGTCCCAGTCCAAACGCCCCACAGGATAAACATCGGGAACTGGGATATACTCCTTTAAGGTACTATGTTTAGAAGTTTCCTGGGTAAACTGGCTCAGAACTCCATAAGGTTTATAAAAAATAATATAGCGGTAATGGTTAGCCATTAGTTATCACTCATTGCCCATAACTCCATTTTAATCATTGACAAACATTCCCAGAGACAGACGACACCCACCCCCAAAAAATCACCTGGTGAATTGTGAACACGCCCGCCTGTATTGGTAATCAAGATGGTACAATTTCATTCATGCTAGGGGTGCCTGAAAAAATCAGGCTGAGATCACACCCTTAACACCTGAGTCTGGTTAATACCAGCGGAGGGAAGCTGTTTATCGAGGAATTCAATATGCGGACAGAATGGGTTGCCAAGCGTCGTGGTGAGAGTAATGTAACTCAAATGCACTATGCCCGCCGGGGTGTTGTTACTGAAGAAATGCACTACGTCGCCAAGCGGGAAAATCTACCTGCTGATCTCATTCGGGAAGAAGTGGCGCGGGGAAGAATGATTATCCCTGCTAATATTAATCACACCAACCTAGAACCGATGTGCATTGGCATTGCTTCTAAATGTAAAGTTAATGCTAATATTGGCGCTTCTCCCAACTCTTCTAATCTTCAAGAAGAAGTGGATAAGTTAAATCTGGCGGTGAAATATGGTGCTGATACCGTGATGGACTTGTCCACAGGAGGGGGTAATTTAGATCAAATTCGCACCGCCATCATCAATGCTTCACCTGTTCCCATTGGTACAGTACCAGTTTACCAAGCTTTAGAAAGTGTCCACGGCAAAATTGAACATCTCACTGCTGACGACTTTCTTCACATCATTGAAAAACACGCCCAACAAGGTGTAGACTATCAAACCATCCACGCCGGCATTTTAATTGAACATTTACCCTTAGTGCGAAACCGCATCACTGGTATTGTTTCCCGTGGAGGCGGTATTTTAGCTCGTTGGATGCTACATCACCATAAGCAAAACCCCTTATATACCCACTTCCAAGATATCATCGAGATTTTTAAAAAATACGATGTTTCCTTCAGCTTGGGGGATTCCCTGCGTCCTGGTTGTACTCATGATGCCTCAGATGCTGCACAATTAGCAGAACTGAAAACCCTCGGACAGTTAACCCGCAAAGCCTGGGAAGATGATGTACAAGTGATGGTAGAAGGTCCAGGACACGTACCAATGGATCAAATTGAGTTCAATGTCCGTAAGCAAATGGAAGAGTGTTCAGAAGCACCTTTCTATGTATTAGGTCCATTGGTAACAGATATTGCTCCTGGTTACGACCACATTACCTCAGCAATTGGGGCAGCAATGGCTGGCTGGTACGGTACAGCAATGCTGTGTTACGTCACGCCTAAAGAACATTTGGGTTTACCGAATGCTGAAGATGTGCGGAATGGTTTAATTGCTTATAAAATAGCGGCTCATGCTGCGGATATTGCCAGACATCGCCCCGGTGCTAGGGACAGAGATGATGAACTTTCCAAGGCTCGTTATAACTTTGATTGGAATCGTCAATTTGAGTTAGCCTTAGACCCAGAAAGAGCTAGAGAATATCACGATGAAACTTTACCAGCAGATATTTATAAAACTGCTGAGTTTTGTTCCATGTGTGGTCCTAAGTTCTGTCCGATGCAGACTAAGGTTGATGCTGATGCTTTGACTGAACTTGAGAAGTTTTTGGCTAAGGAGCCGGTTACTCAGGGTTAAGTTAATTTTTGTTAAATATCGTTACTGGGTTTAACCCAGTAACGATGAATTTTAATTACCTAATTCTTGATACCGTTGTTGAATATCAGTAATTGTGAACACTGATTGAAACTTCAAACCCACAGACTGATAAAACTCTGTGCCCCCTTGTAGTCTGTCTACAAGTGAAATTACCATATCCACAGTATAACCAGCATCCCGCAGACGCTCAACGGCTTTCATAGCTGATTTCCCAGTAGTGACCACATCTTCCAAAACAATCACTTTTGTACCAGTCGGTAAATTAGGCCCTTCAATATAAGCCCTTGTTCCATGACCTTTAGCTTCTTTACGAATAATCAGCCCGGGTATGGGACGATTTTCATAGGCAGAAACCACGCTGACAGCAGAAACAATGGGGTCAGCACCCAATGTTAAACCGGCTACAGCTTGAGTATCTAAGGGTAACAAGGATAAAAGAATGCGACCAATTGCTAAAGCCCCTTGGGGGTGTAGTGTTACCTGCTTACCATTAATGTAGTAAGAACTGCTTTGTCCAGAAGAAAGGACAAAATCACCTTCTTGATAAGCCCCTTGGCAAAATAAATCTAATAGCTTCTGGCGTAGGGTGGTTAAATCAGCAGTTGCTGCACAAATATCTAATTGGCCGGAGGTTTCAGTAGTATAGGTCATTACAAAACAAACAAATTTGTGTTACACCAAAGGTTGAACTGATCAAAGTTCTGAAATTAAGCATAAGTTAAGATTTGTTCAAACATTGAGGAGTAAACAAGATGAGTATAAAATTTAAATTTCAAACCTTTGGTGGTTTATTAGCCTTGGTAGTTGCTGGTGTAGCCTTTCCTTCTGTTGTGGTCGCTCAGACAGAAACACCAAATTATGAAACCACAAATGATGCCTTTGAGCGAGCTTTCTTTAGACACAATCGTAATTTCTACGAAAATAGCACCCCCAAGCGTCAGCTAGATTCTCTCGTGGGTTCAGGTTCACTGGTAAGTAATTCCTTCCCAGAAAATGAAATTACCCGGGATGGTGGATTGGTTAACACCCTCTATCGTGATGTTTTTCAACAGCAAGTAAGCAATGACCCTTATCTCCGCACTCCCGACTTACCCAGTCCTTATGACACATCTTTGCTGATGTCCCCTCGCTATAATGTCAACAACCTAAGAGTTGGGACTGAGTTCCGATTTGAACCCATCACAAAACGCTAAACGAACTCTAAAGTCTCTTGTAGGGACACGATTAATCGAGTCTCTACTCAACAATAATAAAATCCAGGGTGCAGGAGTTGAACCTGCCTAGGGCGAATTATGAGTTCGCTGCCTCAACCGCTCGGCCAACCCTGGACTAAAACAATTATAGCGTAATTTTAATATTTGTCTACAGTCAACAATAATTTATCGAAACTTTACCCAACATTTATGTTACATCTTGTCTCGGAAATAGTGCAAACTAGTATTAATTCAGTTCCCTTAAGGATTGAGAAACATAGCTTTAATACTTTTAATCTTGAATACGCTTAAAATAGGGCAGCATTTTTCCGCAATAGCTTGTCAGCAATGAAAATAAATTCCACTGTACTTCTAACTTTAATGTTGTTAATCCTGATGCTGGGCGCAGGTTCTGTAAGTGCGTTTTTAGGTTTTGAAATGGGGACTTCAGCACTCAAGGGTGTCACAACACCAGATGGCCGCCCCAAGACCAAATTCCCTGGTAGTAAGAGCAATAACCCTCAACCGTTGGGGGTGACATTCTTAAAAGAGGATGAAATCCTGAAAATTGTCAAGGCTCGAATTGAAGGTAAAACCAAGGCTGCTAAATCCGAAAACTTAAAAAAAGATCAAGAAGAAACCACCAGCACTAAGGAAAAGCCCAAGGAAAAACCCCCAGCAGTGGTTACAGAAAAACTCCAACCAGGATTTCCTATTACTGCTGAAAGTGAGGGTGTAACCTTTGCTGTGCAATCAGTCCGCTACTCTGGGGGCGATTTACTCATGAGGGTAAACATGAAAAATGAAGGGAGTGATACTGTGCGCTTTTTGTACACCTTTTTGGATGTTAGCGACGACAAGGGAAGAATACTGAGTGCCAGCACTGAGGGTTTACCGCCAGAATTACCACCCAACAGTCCTACTGTTTCAGGTACGGTGATTATTCCTACCGCCTTACTGGATGACGTGAATAAAATATCTCTATCTTTAACAGACTATCCTGCTCAAAAACTGAAGCTAGATGTGTTAGATGTTCCAGTAGAAAGGTAATTGAGTTGGGGAGTTGGGGAATGGAAACTGGGGAAGAACATAGCATTTCTTAAACACGTGAGATACAAATGTAAATGATAAGTGCGATTCGTTCTCTCTCAGGATGTACCTCACTTGGGTAAAATTCGCTATTACTCATACCCAACACCCAAAAACCGATACCAAAATTGTCATACTTAATCCGAGGTGAATGCTTTTTATAACTTAAATTCCACAGAAGTCGGGCTGAGATTGTTAACAGTACTCTTGTTGATCGCCATCAACGCTTTTTTTGTGACAGCAGAATTTTCAATGGTGACAGTACGGCGATCGCGCATTCATCAGCTGGTCAAGGCTGGTGATATTCCCGCCATGGCAGTTGAGGGTCTACAACGTAGCATTGAAAGATTATTATCCACAACACAGTTAGGTATTACCCTTTCTAGTTTAGCCTTGGGATGGATTGGCGAAAGTTCAATTGTCGTCCTGGTGAAGTCATGGCTACAGTCTTGGCGGTTACCCTTAGAAATGAGTAATTTTCTGGCTCATTCCCTATCAATTCCCATAGCGTTCTTTTTGATAGCTTATCTGCAAATTGTTTTAGGTGAACTATGTCCTAAATCAGTGGCTATGTTGTACTCTGAGGAAATGTCCAGAATTTTGGGACCCTCAGTCAAAGCAATAGTCCGCATCTTTAACCCCTTGATCTGGATTCTCAACCAATCCACCCGATTTTTATTGCGGCTTTTTGGGATTGAATACACCGGACAAAGTTGGCGATCGCCTGTTACTCCAGAAGAATTGCAGCTGATCATCTCCACGGAACGGGAATCAACCGGTTTAGAGCGTTCAGAGCGGGAATTGCTCAATAATATCTTTGAGTTTGGCGAAGTTACAGCCGAAGATGTCATGATACCTAGGACTGGTATTGTCGCCCTGTCAAAAGATGCCACCTTCCAGATTTTACTTCAGCAAATGATATCTACTGGTCACTCCCGTTATCCCATCATAGGGGAATCCTTAGATGATATTCGCGGCGTGGTTTATTTTAGGGATTTGGCACAACCATTGGCAATGGGGATTCTGACACCAGAAGCAAACATCCAACCTTGGATGCGCCAAGCCCGATTTGTACCTGAACAAACCCCCCTGAGTGAACTATTACCCATGATGCAGCAAGAAAAGCCAGCCATGGTCATAGTTGTCAATGAGTTTGGTGGTACTGTGGGATTAGTGACCATCCAAGATGTAATAGCGGAAATTATTGGTAATGCTCGCGAACCTGACAATATTGATGACTTGCTAGTGGAAATGTTAGATGACCAAACATTTTTGGTGCAAGCCCAGATTAACCTTGAAGACCTCAACCAAGTTTTACATCTCAACTTACCCCTAGGAAAACAATATCAAACCCTAGGTGGTTTTGTCCTATATCAATTACAGAAAATACCCGTCAAAGATGAAACCTTTTACTATGAGAATTTGGAATTTACCGTGGTGTCAGCAGTGGGTCCACGCCTGCATCAAATTCAAGTACGACGCTTAGAAGCCAAATAATCTGAATTTTTCCCTAAGCATAAGGCAAGGGATCTTTCAACCCCAACTCGGCAAAACCTGCTAACCTTAAACGACAGGAATCACAAACCCCGCAAGCAACATCATTACCTGCATAGCAAGACCAAGTTAACTCCCAAGGAACTCCCAATTGGTTGCCAAGTTCAATAATTTCACTTTTTTTTAAATCAATCAAAGGGGCTGCAATTTTAATCGGGTTCCCCTCACGTCCTTGTTTGGTTCCTAACTGAAAGACGTTCTGCATCGCCTGGATATAGTCAGGACGGCAATCAGGATATCCGGAGTAATCCAGGGCATTAACACCAATATAGACCCGTTCAGCTGCGATGGCCTCCCCATAGCCAAGGGCAAGACTTAAAAAAATTGTATTACGTGCAGGTACGTAGGTAACTGGAATATTTACCGACATTTGCTCCAGCGATCGCTCTTGGGGTAAATTAATTGTGTCGTCTGTCAGTGCCGAACCCCCCCATTTTCGTAGGTCAAAATTAACAACCTGATGTTTAACTACCCCTGCTTTTTCCGCCACCAGAAAAGCTGAGTGTAACTCTCGCCGATGTCGCTGCTGGTAGTCAAAAGAAATCGGGTAACATTCATAACCATCAGCCTTGGCTTGATACAAAACCGTGGAAGAATCCAATCCTCCAGACAATAAAATTACAGCTTTCATCTTAGTTTCAACTTTAGGAATTTCCGCACAGCTTGTAGAATTTCTTAAACACGTGAGACACAAATGTAAATGATCCTCTTGTAGTGCCAGCATCCTACTTGCTATGGATGCACCTCATTTTGCCAAAGTTCACTATATCAGCCGAACCGTGCAAAAATATGGAAGTGTTTGAGTAGTTACAATTTCCAATATATCCTTTTTTCATTTCCATACCGCCGGGCAATGTTTTCAAATTTCTGTATTCTTGCTTACAAAACCAGATTATTTATCAATGTCTAGTTAAATCTTGATCCCCATCATTAACATTTCACAGGTTTTTATGAGTTATTACTGACATTTTATCCGCTTTTGAAGTTTAACCACAGAAGGACACATCAAATTCCCGGCAAATAACAAAGTATTGATCAATTTACCACCGAATATGCAAAAAAAGCTAAATTTCGGGAACTGATTACAAACTTTAAAATTCTTGATAAATGTAACCTCTATGTTACCATCTTGATGGTTTGAGACAGAGCATAACTAGCTCTTAAGTATAAATACTAACAGCTATACCCGCTCTAAATTTGGTGGTTGAGGAGAGAATAATAGTGCAAAATAGCATGTCAGTGGCAGAACCAAATTCATATACACAGCGCAATCAGCCAAGACCAATTCGCATAGGCGTAATTGGGGTAGGTAACATGGGACAGCATCATGCTCGTATACTGAGTTCAATGAAAGATGTTGAGCTAGTTGGTGTGTCAGATATTAACGTTGAACGAGGCTTAGAAACAGCTAGTAAATACAAGGGACATTTTTTTGAAGATTACTGTGACTTGCTACCCCACGTAGAAGCAGTTTGTATTGCAGTACCTACCCGATTGCATTACGCAGTTGGTATTAACTGTTTGTTAGCCGGAATTCATGTTTTAATTGAAAAGCCAATTGCTGCCAGCATTTCCGAGGCAGAATCCCTAGTAAATGCTGCGGCTGATTCTCAGTGCATTCTGCAAGTGGGTCATATTGAACGTTTCAATCCAGCCTTTAAAGAACTGAGTAAAGTTCTCAAAACAGAAGAATTGCTAGCCCTAGAAGCTCATCGCATGAGTCCTTACTCAGACCGGGCTAATGATGTTTCGGTAGTGCTGGACTTAATGATCCACGACATTGACCTGCTATTGGAACTAGCAGCTTCTCCAGTAGTAAAATTAACCGCTAGCGGTACTCGTTCTTTAGATTCTGGTTACCTAGATTACGTCACAGCTACCTTGGGCTTTGCCAATGGTCTTGTTGCCACCTTAACTGCTAGCAAAGTCACTCACCGGAAAATACGCCGGATTGTAGCTCATTGCAAAAACTCATTTACAGAAGCAGATTTTCTCAAAAATGAAATCTTAATTCACCGACAAACAAATCACAACACTCTAACTGACCATCGACAAGTGCTTTACAGACAGGATGGTTTGATTGAGAAAGTTTACACCACCAACATCCAGCCCCTGAGCGCAGAATTGGAGCATTTTGTCAATTGCGTACATGGTGGTAATCAACCCTCAGTAGGTGGTGAACAAGCACTCAAAGCCCTGAGATTGGCAAGCTTAATTGAGCAAATGGCATTGGAAGATCCGGTGTTAAATCCATTAGATTGGCAATCTCAATCGCGAGTGCAATCATTAACCCCAACAGTTTAAAACAGAAGACAGGGGAATGGGGGCAATTCTATTTTATTACCTCCTATTCCCCTGTGCCTAGTCGTTTTCCCATGAGATAGTTAAGCTAAAGTTAGTTACGAAACCGGCGCGAGAATTTTAGGAATAAATGTAATGCTCGAATGGATAATTAATATTATTAACACTTTGGGCTACTGGGGAATCGCTCTTATGATGTTCATAGAAAACATATTTCCCCCCATTCCCTCGGAATTGATTATGCCACTAGCAGGATTTACGGCTAGGGCGACTCCGGAAAAAATCAATATCCTGGGCGTATTTTTGGCAGGACTTTTAGGTTCTGTAGCCGGTGCGCTGGTGTGGTACTACCCAGGTAAGTTTTTGAGTGAAAAGCGGTTGATAAATTTAGCCAACAAGTATGGCAAATGGTTGACCATATCCGGACAGGATATCACTAGGGCTAAACACTGGTTTGACAAGCAAGGTAATAAAGCGGTATTCATCGGTCGCCTAGTACCGGGAGTCCGTACTTTGATTTCTGTTCCAGCAGGGATGAGTAATATGCACTTGCTACCATTTTTATTTTATACAACTCTGGGTAGCGCTGCCTGGGTGGGTTTCCTCACATACTTGGGATACGTTTTGGGTAGTCAGTATCAACTTGTGGAAAAGTACCTCGCCCCTGTCTCTAAAATTGTGATTGGCAGTCTGGTACTAGTATTTATTGGCTGGTTGATCAAACGTCAGCGACAGAAAACCGGCAGTTGAAACCCAACTAAATTTTAGTGGGAATTGGGGGTTACATTTGGTCAAAATTAGCCTACACTAGTGACGCTGGAATCCCCAGGCTAAAGCCTGGGGGAGTGTCAACGAACTGAGATATTCTAGTATCTCAAATGCTTGTAAGATGAGCATGAGAAATTTTTATGGTTAACTAAAGACCAGGAGCTTTCATGACAGACCAACCTTCCGCAGCTACTCCAATGAATGCCGCAGCCATACCTCTAAACAGGGTGTCAGCAGCTACCCCAATGAATACTAACCCTGTAACTAATAGACCCAATATTGGTACTGGTAAAGCCATTCTCAGTGTTGATTTAGGCAGAACTTCTACCAAAACCTGTATCAGTCGGGAACCAGGCAGTGTAGAGTTTGTACCTGCCAACGTCAAAAAAATGTCCATAGAACAAATTAGAGGGGGTGTTTTTGAAGCCAGAGCTACTGACCCTCTCATGGATTTATGGCTGGAGTATCAAGGCTATGGATATGCTGTAGGTCAGCTAGCAGCAGACTTTGGCGCGAATTTAGGAGTCGGCCAATCTAAAGTAGAGGATGCACTGGTAAAAGTTTTGGCAACCGCAGGTTATTTCAAACTCAAAGACGAAATCTCCGTTGTACTGGGTCTACCTTTCCTTTCTGTAGAACAATTTGAAAAAGAAAAAGCTCAAATCATCAGCCAAGTAAGCGGACCTCATGTATTGAACTTCCGAGGTGAACCTTTATCCCTGAATATTACCAAAGTTTGGGTCATGCCAGAAGGTTATGGCAGTCTTCTCTGGTCGGAAGCTCAACCTAAAACTGGCGGAAGAGTTCCCGATTTCACTAAAATATCAGTAGCAGTTGTGGATATCGGACATCAAACCATTGATCTTTTGATGGTAGATAACTTCCGTTTTGCTCGTGGTCTTTCTCAAAGTGAAGATTTCGGCATGAGCCAGTTCTATGAAATGGTAGCCAAAGAAATAGAAGGAGCTGATAGTCAATCTTTAGCTCTTATTTCTGCTGTTAACAAACCCAAAGGAGAACGGTTCTATCGTCCTAAAGGTGCAAGCAAGCCCACCAACCTGGATGATTTTCTACCCAACCTCATAGAAATGTTTTCTCGAGATATTTGTAGTCGTGTGTTAGCCTGGTTACCAGAGCGGGTCACAGATGTGATTATCACTGGGGGCGGTGGCGAATTCTTCTGGGAAGATGTTCAACGTTTACTCAAAGAAGCTCAAATTACTGCTCATTTATCTACACCTTCTCGCCAAGCTAACGCTTTAGGGCAGTATATTTATGGGGAGGCACAATTGTCTGCCGGTCGAGGTGGTAGGGCTTAAAACTGATGTTCCAATGGTCAAAAAAGGTAGTTAAATCGGTCACGTTCAACCCTGAAGTTGCTGATGAAAGTTTGTTAGCAGTTGTGGAAAATTATTTAGAGCGACTACCTGACAAAACTTTTAGCGACATCTGTAAGGAAGCCCTCTGGCAATCTTTGTGTGTACCGGAAACTGCAAAACCTAGTCCAAAAACAGCAGCAACAGATTCGGTTGAACAAAAAATCGATCAGTTGCAACGTCAAGTGGCTGACCTAGAGGAACGTTTATTTGCTAATCAATCTCATCGTTTGGATTCGATAGAACGCCATATTTTGCAACTTACCCAACAAATAGCGGGTTTGGCAACTATGGTTACTGAGCAGCCAGCTACTCAATCTGCAAATTCATCAGCAGTACCAACTTATGCTGATAACCCTCCTGAAGAAGTTGATCCCGTCATCAGCCGCTTAAGTCAGTTTCTTGATGATTTTTAAGAAACAATTAGCTCGGTGACTATTTTTGTGGCTTTTAGCAATCCTTAATAGTAAGGATTGCTAATGTTTTTTGACATCTCCCCCGGTTGAAACACAGGGGATTCTAAACTTAACTCAAGTATCCACCATCCCAAACTTGGATTTTGCCAGAATGGACAAAAATTTAGAGAAAATATCGGTCAACCGCGATCGCCGAATGTTTAAACACTATGAACAGTTTATGAAATTTAGGGGAAGATCACATCCACAGCCACTAGGTTACAGTAAGTATAAACATTAAATAATTAAAATTTATCCAGCTAAATAGTTTTTTTCCTAAACTCCCAATAATTTTGGTAATCTAACAATCTTTCAATCAGTCTATTTAAGTAAAAACACGTATCTAATCCCAACAATATAAAACTTGCTTACCTTAGAAATATCTCAAACGCCACTAGAAACAAAATACTAACTTCCTGTTCAAATAAGTTAGCCTTACCCATACATGATTTTGATCCCCGTTGGGATAAAATGGCTAAACATATCCTAAAAATATTCAACCGCTTTTGACTGCGATACCCATGAATCAACTGAACAATGGTTTCACAATATTTCTGAGTTTGCTAGTCGAGGCGATGCCCTTTTTGCTATTTGGGGTTTTATTCTCCAGTGTGCTGCTGATTTTTGTGGATGAAGGGCAATTAGTAGCCAAAATGCCCAAAAATCCTATATTGGGTGCCTTAGCAGGTAGTTTGATTGGCTTTATGTTTCCGGTGTGTGAGTGCGGTAATGTGCCGGTGGCGCGCCGATTGCTGATGCAGCGAGTACCCACAGCCGTGACCATTGGTTTTTTGTTAGCAGCACCAACTATTAACCCGATCGTGATTTGGGCAACTTGGGTAGCCTTTCGAGACCAGCCAGAAATAGTAGTTTTACGAGTGGTATTTTCTCTGTTAATTGCTGTAATTATTGGGATTGTTTTCGGTTTTCAAAAAGACCTAAATCCTCTTGTCCAACCAGCGATCGCCCGTTATCTAAAATTCAACCCACCAACAGAGGCAGAAAATCAGGGCAGAAATCCAGGACAAGCACCAAACACAGTACCCAGTCTGTTAAAGTCGGGCACTTATATTTTAGGAGGAAAACCAGGACTGACTCAGCGCTTAGATCCTAACTTATTACAGCCAGCCTCCCCAGCGGCAAGCTCCGGTAAATTATTTGCTGATAAACTGCCCCTGGTTTTAGATAATGTCATCCAGGAATTACGGGAACTAGGGGGGGTGATGATTTTAGGCAGTGCGATCGCTGCTTCTGTTCAAGTATTTGCCCCCCGTGAATTAATTCTCAGCTTGGGTGCAGGACACATCAGTTCAATTGTGGTCATGCTAATATTAGCCGCAGTTGTATCCATCTGTTCCACAGTTGATTCATTCTTTGCTCTGTCATTTGCCTCCACCTTTAGTAGTGGTTCCCTGTTAGCATTTTTAGTATTTGGCCCCATGGTTGACATTAAAAGTGTTGGATTGATGTTAACCGTGTTTCATCCCAAGACTATATTCTACTTATTTGCTTTAGCCGCACAATTGACCTTTGTGTTCTCCCTGTTCATTAACTTGTATGTACTGTGAACTTTGTGCTTTATTAAATGGTCAGTAGATTGTTTACTCCGATCTACTCACCCCTGACTCACGACTTAGTAATGGCTAAAAAAACCAAAATTCCCCTGCAAAATATTTTCTTCTCCTGGCTGGATGCTTTGGCAGTGACAGTTTGGGGCGTTTTGATGCTGCAATACTGGCTGACAGGCAAATTATATCTGTTAATTCATCCTAATTTTTTTGCATTGGTAATTGGATGTGGCATCGTTTTACTAATAATTGGTTTGTTGAAAATGCGCGCAATTTGGCGGCAAGGTCGCCGGGTTGATACATCTAACATTCAGCATCTGAATTTATTTCCCCCTGGGTGGGGTAGTGCCTTATTATTAACTGTGGCGATTTTGGGTTTAACGATTACACCCCGGGTTTTTGCTAGTGACACCGCCATCCAGCTGGGTGTAACTGATTTACTATCCACCGGACGCGCACAACCCCAGTCCTTTAGTCCTTCTATTCGCCCAGAAGAACGCTCTCTGGTGGATTGGGTGCGGACACTGAACGTTTACCCAGAACCAGACTCATATACAGGTCAAGATGCCAAAGTTCAAGGATTTGTGATTCACCCACCAGACATAGCAAAAGAATATATTTTCCTAGCCCGATTTGTCCTGACTTGCTGTGCAGCAGATGCTTATCCAGTGGGGTTACCCGTTAAACTACCCAAAAATCAAGAGCGCTATCCTCCCGACACCTGGCTAGAAGTAGAAGGAAAAATGATCACAGAAACTCTGGGGGGGAAACGTAACCTGACCATTGCTGCTACTTCCATCAAAAAAATCCCCCAACCCCGCAATCCTTACAGTTATTAGTCACTACACCAGTACAAACGGTCATTCCCAAACCCAAAATCTAAAATTGTTTGAACACTGAAAAATGGCTACATCTAAGACCTTTATTCAACCACTAGACCGGGTGGCCATCACATTAATGTTGCTGCTGAGTCTGGTGATTGGGTTCATGATATTTCAAGGTGATGTGGTGGCACCTCGTGTCCGAGAATTTACTTGGCAAAATCAACAAATCGGAGCAGAGGACATTTCCTTTACTCTCAATTTTAGTCGCCCCATGAATACCAAAAGTGTGGAAGAAAACTTGAGAATTGAACCGCCTCTAGCAGGTAAAATCAGTTGGGCAGGGCGACGGATGGTTTATACACTCCTCACCCCAGCACCCTATGGAACTAATTATGAACTGCGATTGGAAGATGCAATAGATAGATTCACTGATGGCTTATCAGGCGTGGACGCAAAAAATAATAAAAATCGAGTCATCAAGCCATTTACAGGCAACTTTAGATCCCGCGATCGCGTGATTATGTACATAGGGGCTGATGTAGAAAATCAAGGTCAATTAGTTCTCTACAACTTAACAGAGGAGAAAAAAAATATACTCACCCCCAAAGACCTGGTGGTGATGGACTTTAAGCCTTTTCCAGGTGGTGAAAAGATTTTATTTTCGGCTCGTACCTCCAATAATCCTGACATACTCTCGGCTCAGTTATATACAGTAACCACTGGTATTTCATCTGACCCAGAAACACCAGCACAACCAGCAGCTAAAGTTGACTTAGTTTTAGACAATAAGCAATATCAAAATCTCAAATTCGACTTATCCCCAGATGGCAAAACAATAGTAGTTCAGCGAGGTAACAGAAACAATCCCAGCGATTTTGGGCTATGGTTTATGCCCAGCCCTAGCAATACCACAGAAAAACCCACTCCCCAACGGCTACAAAGCCAACCAGGGGGTGACTTTATGATTACTCCTGACAGTAAAGCTGTTGCCGTTGCCCAAGGTCAAGGGGCAGCTATCTTACCACTACAAACCGATGCCAGCAAACCTCTTAATTTTCTCCCACAATTTGGGTTAGTGCAGTCGTTCTCCAAAGATGGCTCCCAAGCGGCTATGGTCAAGTTTAATACCGACTATACCAGAGATTTGTTTTTAGTAACTAACCAAGGCGTGCAGAAACCCCTGTTAAAAACCACAGGTTCGATTCTCAACTGCCAATTTGATCCAGCCTCACCCACTCTCTATTGCTTGTTAACACAGTTAATATCTGATCAAGAATATGTAGAACAGCCTTATTTAGTGGCAATTGACCTGAAAACAGGAGAACAAAAACCACTGTTGTTACTACCCATTGAACAAAGGAATGTGCAAATGAGTTTAGCACCCGATGGTTTAGGCTTGCTTTTTGACCAAGTAATTCCCCAAAGAGATCCTGTCCCCCTATCTGCCAACCTACTGAAGACGGAAGATGGAGAAGTGATTGCTACTAGTAGCTTGTGGCTAATGCCTTTGTTACCCATTGATGAGGCTTCCACCAGCACCATTAAACCAGAGAAACTACCTTTAGTAGGATTTCATCCCCGTTGGTTGCCTTAAATTGCCAAAAGACTACAAACTTGAACCGTTTGCTCCGCATCTGCAATAAAAATTGTATACTGTTAACACCCGCATTCAAGTCAGGCTGAGTTGCCAAAGTTGACGGAGTAAGAGCAACTAATGTTATAACTGCATCAGTTCTATATCTAAAAACAGAAGCATGGACTAATGATTAATCCCTCACAGTTGGCAACAGTCTAACTTAACCCTTAGAGTCAACTCTGCTCTCAATATGGTTAAAATAAAAATAACTACTCCTATCCCACCGAGAAATTACTTAAATTTTTCATAAGTAATCTTTTAGCGTTCAGGGGTAACTGCCAACAAAATTTGAGAAAAGCCCGTAAATCAAGATGTTTAATTCTTTGATGTAATTTCCTTTAACTAAACCGTGTTGACCTTGATCTGACCTGCTAATTGAGCAGCCAATGTTAAACCACCAAGCAATGAGTGGATGAATAAACCCGACACATCAAACAACAGGGCTGGAATGGAAACTCTAAATTCTGATAATTCCCTACAACTGGAGCAGTCTAGCTGTCCATTTTACTCAATTATGCCTTCTGATAATATGAGAAATACACAATTGCCCAGTCTTAAACCTGCTGGAGAACCACAACCAGAAATACAAAATCCTGAGTTACCACAAGACACAGCCGACTCAGATTGGGTTGTGGAACCTAACAGCCAACAACAAACAATTGTTGACAGTGAATTTAAACAGCTATTGGCATTAAATCAAGAATTGCGTGGGGCAAATAATCAGTTGTATGAAGAGGTGGAACATCTGAAAGATGACCTAGCTGAATCAGAAAAGGCTTTGCAGTGGCACAAAAGGCGTTCTAGTGTGGCTGAATCTATGCTAAATCAACAAAATAAGGAACTAGCCGCAGCCCAAGAACAAATTAAGTCTCTATTCCAAGAGTTAGAAACAGCTGTACAAACTGTTCAACGCCAAGAAAACTTTATTGAAACTTATAAAGCACAACTACAAACTAGCCAACAGCGTTTGGCTCAGTTGGAGCGAGAATGTGCTATGCTGCAAACTAACTATAACGAACAGTCTCAACAAGCATCGCAATCAGAAAATACTTGTCGAGAGCTACGTAGTAGGCTGATGCGACAGCAACGCCAAACCCTACAATTCAAGGCAGCCTTAGAAAAGTGCCTAGAAACACCAGGGGTTAATAATTGCTCAGAGGATATACTTAACCAGGAAACCAGATTTTCCCGCAAGGCTCGGTCTTTGTTTCCTGATGTACAACCGATTAAACCTTGGTCAGCCGAATCAGAACCCCACGGCTGTCAAGTTGATTATCCTGAGAATAAATTTATGCCTTTGTGTGGTGAAGAGCAAGAATCACCTATAAACAGCAGTGATAATTCTCAGCCTGTTCCATCATCAGACTCACAATCAACTGCTTCTGTGGAACCGTCAAAACTAGATTCTCAATTAGATGGCCTGATCCAAAGATTTTTTAATATGGATTCTGCCGCTGCATATTTGCCCCCAGCTAAAATTGATGATGTAGAAAGCGATGAAACTGAAGCACCCGTCGGGGAGACTAAGACCACAAGTTTTGAGAATAATCAACCATTAGAAATACCAGATGGAGAAGAAGATTCGCCCATTTCAGTAACAAATCATTCTCCAGAGTCCTTGAACTTGTCTGGAGGACAGACTAATGGGGAAACCTCCCTTACTGCTGGTGTAGCATGGGGAGGTTATGCTGAGGACTATGCCAAAAATACTCAATCACCTTCACCAGTGGTTTATCCCCAGCGTCCCCCTAAAGGGCGTAAGTCTTTGTCATCTGTGGAACTGCCGAATTTTAGGACAAATAATCAATATACTAATCCTCAATAATTTGGCTGTGATTTTGGATTAATCAATTTTGGATTTTGGATTTTGGATTTTGGATTTTGGATTTTGGGATTAGCGAATATTTTTCTTAAGACTAAACACCACCGAAGAACAACAACTTGAGACGGAATTAAAACAAGCCGACTTAGTAGAGAAGGAGCAAAATTAATAAAATCAGAGATATTAAGCGTTTATTGGAAACCAAATCTTTTCAATCGTTAGGAAGGGTAATGACAAAAATCTTTGTAATTTCCTTTGGGGTAAATTTACTTTTTAAATGTGCTTGATAAAATGGGGGTAACATTCTCAATTGAACATACAAGACATAAAAATGTTAAAGATATTTGGTTCTTGCGTATATTTTATGGTAATCGAGGATTGATAACAACAAAACCCTTACGGGGTAAGGTTCATAAACGATTATGCCCAATATTTTCAATGAAATGCCGACATAATAAGGCTTTCAATGATTTTGAACTGGGTTCTCCATAAAAAGTACCGAAGAACCAGATTTAGAAAGTAGCGATCTTCTGGTTGATGATCGTAATTTATGAATAAAACTCCTCGGATTCCCATCCCCCCTTCTGTGAGAAAATATGTATTTGAACGAGACAAATATCAGTGCCAAAGCTGTGGTAAAACAACCTTAGAAACTAACCTAACCATTGA
>NZ_JANQDH010000019.1 GCF_029891735.1 Chrysosporum bergii ANA360D | reverse complement strand
TAGCAAAAAATCACAAAATATATTATGAAAATCACAAATCTATTGGTCAATAATAAATGAAACCATTAATTATTCATGTAGTCGGGGAATCCATCCGGGGCAACCGGGGAATAAATTCCCCGTCTCAAAGCTGAAGTCCGTTAAAACGGACTAATATGACACTAGCAAAAAATCACAAAATATATTATGAAAATCACAAATCTATTGGTCAATAATAAATGAAACAAGCAGGATGCTTGTGTTACCAGTCGGTTTTAACCGACTTTAGCTATCAGACAGGGAATTTATTCCCAGGCTCCCCCCCACCGATCGCCAACCCATCCCACAACAAATGAAACAAGCAGGATGCTTGTGTTACCAGTCGGTTTTAACCGACTTTAGCTATTAGACAGGGAATTTATTCCCTGGCTCCCTTGTTCAACCCAAAAATCAACCCAAAAATCAACCCAAAAATCAACCTAAAAATCAACCTAGACTGGTATAATTCATCAATATATACCAAAGATTCACCATAACCCAACACCAGGTTTTTACCATGAGCATTACTAACCGGGAACGAGTAGGGAGAGGTTTAGACATCCTCCATCAAGGCTTATATCCTTTCGTAGAAAGAGAAATGCGAGTGATATACCAAGATAGTTGGCTAGCAGCAGCCGCTCCCTTTGTGTCGGAAGATCGCACCCTACGCCGCACAGTTGCGCAAATACTCCAACAAGATATTGGGGATGTGTTAAAAGTCATGTGGCATAAGTGGTATGATGTATTTAAACAAACCCTTGGTAATGCGGAAAAAAACCTGGTTGGTGAATTAATGACCATTCGCAATGGCTGGGCCCACAATCAAACATTTAGCACTGATGATACTTACCGCGCCCTAGATACCATTAGCCGCCTGCTCAGTGCTGTTTCCGCCCCACAAGCAGAGGAAATAGAAAAACAAAAACAAGAACTCCTCCGCATCCGGTTTGATGAACAAGCCCGCAGCGAAAGTCGCAAAGTCGCCGCTAGACCCTTAGAAATCAACACCATGGGGGGACTCAAGCCCTGGCGAGAGGTGGTCACTCCCCACCCCGATGTGGCTTCTGGTCGCTACCAACAAGCAGAATTTGCCGCCGACTTGTGGCAAGTCTACCAGGATGAAGGGGCTGACGAGTACCGCTTACCTACGGAATTTTTTCGCCGCACTTATATCACTGAAGGACTAAAACAGTTATTAACTAATGCCCTCTGCCGACTTTCTGGGCAAAGTGCCGACCCGGTAATTGAACTACAAACAAATTTTGGTGGTGGTAAAACCCACGCTTTGCTCTCATTATATCATATGTGCTTGGGATGTTCTATAGAGGAATTACCTATATTAAAACCAATATTAGAGCAAGCTGGCACTTCGGAACTGCCCAAAAATGTCAACACTGCCATTATTGCAGGTAACAAAATACCCCCCGGTGAACCTGATCGCCAAAAAGATGGTACTCTAGTCAGAACACTATGGGGACAAATAGCCTGGCAACTGGGAGGTAGACAGGGTTACGAAATGGTGAGAGAAGCCGACGAAACCTCCACCAACCCCGGAGACAAACTGAAAGATTTATTTAACCGTTATGCCCCTTGCTTAATTCTCATTGATGAGTGGGTAGCCTATGCCCGCCAACTCCATGATAATCCAGATTTACCGGGCGGAACCTTTGATACTCACTTCACCTTTGCCCAAACTTTAAGCGAATCAGCTAAAAACGCCGATCGCACCCTATTAGTAGTTAGTATACCTGCTTCTGAGGTAGAAATGGGGGGAGAAAGGGGCAAGGAAGCCACCAAGCGGCTCAAGAATGCCATTAGTCGGGTGGAGTCTCCCTGGCGACCAGCCAACGCAGAAGAAAGTTTTGAAATTGTCCGTCGGCGCTTATTTCAACCAATCACCGATCCTAACTTATTTGTAGCTAGGGATGCGGTAGTGCAGGCATTTAGTGATATGTATCGTACACAGCCCCAGGAATTTCCTTCAGAATGTCGCCAAGCCGAATATGAGCGCCGGATGCAGCAAGCCTACCCCATACATCCAGAGCTATTTGACCGACTCTACAGCGACTGGTCGAGTATAGACACATTCCAGCGTACCAGAGGTGTACTGCGGCTCATGTCGAAAGTAATTCATTTTCTGTGGGAACAGAGCGATCGCAGCCTTATGCTCCTACCTTGTAACATACCCATGGCAGATAGTCAAGTGCAATCAGAACTGACCCGTTATTTAGAGGACTCCTGGGTACCAATTATAGAAAAAGACGTAGACGGCGTTAACTCTCTTCCTGTTTTCCTAGATGGTCAAAACCCCAACCTAGGGAGGTACTCTGCTTGTCGCCGGGTGACTCGGACTATTTACCTTGGTTCCGCCCCCAACTTAAGAGCAGCCAACTTAGGTATAGAAGATCGGCGCATCAAACTAGGCTGTGTACAACCAGGAGAAACCACCGCCACCTTTGGTGATGCTCTCCGTCGTCTCAGCGACCAAGCCATTTATCTTTATGTTGGTGATGGTAATCGTTATTGGATTTCCACCAAACCCAATGTCACCCGCACCGCCCAAGACCTAGCCCAGGAAATTAAACAAGACCACAACCGGGTTTGGGAAGAGATTATTCGCCGTTTGAGAACCGACCAACATCGGGGAGAATTTGCTGGAATACACATCGCCCCCAATTCCAGTGCAGACATTCCCGACGAACCCACTATGGGAGTGCGGTTAATTGTCCTCAGCCCCCAGTATACCCACAGTAACAAAGTTAAAGATAGCTCTGGTTATCAGCAAATCCAAGAAATTCTTGCCCACAAAGGAAACGGACTACGTAGCTGTAAGAACCTATTGTTATTTTTACTAGCAGACCAAAGCAAACTAGATACATTAACCGAATATGTTTGTGAGTTTCTAGCCTGGGACTCTATCCTACGCAGTAAGGATGATTTAAACCTTGATGTTTTCCAAAAAAAGCAAGCACAACAAAAGCGAGACAGCAATGATCAAAGACTCAACATATTAGTTAAGGAAACTTATGAATGGTTAATATTTCCCAATCAACCAGACCCACAACAATCTATCACATGGCAAGAAATCCGCATCCAAGGACAAGAATCCCCCATCATCCAGGCGAGTAATAAACTGGTTCACGAAGAATACTTAATTTGTAATTATTCCGCCCAAAACTTACGTTTAGAAATCCTAGAACCTTACATTTGGCCTAACAAGAACCATATTGACACCAAAACCCTGTGGCAATACATCACCAACTACCCCTACCTAGCGCGGATGAAAAACGAGCAAGTATTACTCACAGCCATAGAACAGGGAGTAGCAACACCACTGCTAACAGAAAACTTTGCCTACGCCACCGGCTACGACGAAACCCAGCAACGTTATCTAGGCTTAAAAACTTGTCAAGGTATCAAAGCCACTATCAGCAGCCAAACCTTAATAGTTAAACCAGACATAGCCGCCCAACAACTGCAAGCAGAGCGAACACCAGAAACCAAAAAAGAAAACACCACCAACCACAAAACATCAATTGATGGTGTTATGACAAATACAGTTACTATAAAAAAAGATTATAACACTAAATCAGACCCAACACCACCACCAGAAAAAAAACTGCGCCGTTTTCATGGTTCAGTTGACCTAGACCCCCTGCGAGTTATCCGAGATGCTGAATCAGTGACCAACGAAGTTATACAACATCTAGCCAGTTTAGTAGGTTCCCAAGTGCAGATCACCTTAGAAGTGCAAGTGCAATTACCCGAAGGAGTCCCAGATCATATTATCCGCACAGTCACAGAAAACTGCCGCACTCTCAAATTTAAAACTCACAATTTTGAACAAGAATAATTGTACTACAAATCCTGCTTGTTGCTTAGTAAATCTGTGTTAATACTGATAAATGTACCTCACTTGGGCAAAATTCCCCATACCTAATTAGAATATGATATTTTTTCAAGCGGGCATTTTGCTCCCTTTCACCATAACATCAGTATGAAAATAAAATCCCAACATATTATACTTACTATCTTCTGTTTCAGCATTGTTTTTTACCACCAAGTAGCCATAGCCAGTATTACATCACCTTTACGCAGTGAAAAAGCAATGGTGGTTTCAGCCCATCCCTTAGCTAGTGACGCAGGAATTGCCATATTACGCCAAGGTGGTAATGCTGTTGATGCTGCTGTGGCCACAACCTTTGCCATTTCTGTAGTTGAACCATTTTCCGCCGGAATTGGCGGGGGTGGGTTTTTATTGATGCACTCTGGCCAAACAGGAGAAATCAAAGCCTTGGACTTTCGGGAACGCGCCCCCCTGAAAGCCACCAGAAATATGTATTTAGATGGGGAAGGTAAGGTACGCCCCCATGCTAGTGTGACTGGGTATTTAGCTGTAGCCACACCGGGAACAGTGGCGGGAATGTATGAGGTGCATGGTCGTTATGGTAAGTTACCCTGGGCAGAAGTGGTAAAACCAGCCATTGCTTTGGCTAAAGACGGCTTTATTCTCAGACGTGCTTTATCTCCTGGTAGTTATACAGCCGACCAGTCACGTATCCAGGCAATATTAAATAATCCAGGGATGCGAGATATTTTTACCCGTAACGGTGATTTTTATCAACCAGGGGAAAGACTGGTACAACCCGACCTAGCCCAGACTTTAACGGAAATTGCCCGCAATCCCCAAAGTTTTTATACTGGAAGTATAGCCCGTGCGATCGCATCTGACATGGCCAAAAACGGGGGTTTAATTACCCTAGCAGACCTGAAGGCCTATAAACCAATTTGGCGGAGTCCTGTTTGTGGTCAATTTCGCCAAGCCCAAGTTTGCTCAATGCCTCCTCCTTCATCAGGTGGTGTACATTTATTGCAAATGTTAAATATTATCGGTGCAACTGATTTAAAATCTTTAGGATGGCATCACCCGGACGCACTGCATTTAATGACCGAAGCCATGAAAATTGCTTATGCTGACCGGGCAGAATATTTAGGCGATCCAGATTTTATCAAAGTTCCAGTCACAGAACTAATCAGCCCATTCTACGCAGCAAAACGCCGTCAACAAATTGACATAGACAGGGCTAAACCAGCCACAGACATCAAAGCCGGTGATTTAAGTTTAATCCCTGTTGGTGAGTCCACAGAAACTAGCCATTTAACTGTGGTAGATGAAGAACGTAACGCCGTGAGTCTGACCTTTACCATTAATCTAGGCTTTGGTGCAGGTGTGGTCACACCAGGAACGGGTATTGTTCTTAATAATGAGATGGATGATTTTTCTGTCGCCCCGGGAGTACCCAATGCTTTTGGTTTAGTGGGTAACTCAGCCAACTCCATCGCTCCCCGGAAAACTCCTTTATCTAGTATGACCCCTACAATTATCACAGAGAATAACCGTCTCCGTTTGGCTTTGGGGACTCCCGGCGGTAGCACGATTATCACTCAGGTACTGCAAGTCATCCTCAATGTGCTAGAATACCGCATGGATGTTGGTGCAGCAGTATCTGTACCTCGCATACATCACCAGTGGCTACCAGACTACTTGCGTGTAGAACGTTGGGGTTTAGACACTCTGACCCTACAAGAGTTACGCCGTCGGGGACATGAAATTAAGGAAAGTAACTCTTGGGGTAACATGAATGCGATCGCAGTCACAGAGGATGGAAAATTAGAAGGTGCAGCAGACCCCCGTGGTGGAGGTTTTGCTAGTGGTTGGTAGAAAAAAATTCTACTTTCAATTTCTAATCTTTTAATGATTGTGCGTAACTGCTGCTAAACTCATGAGCGCGGGCGCTGGGTACTAAATTCCATCCCGCTTTGAGAAGTTTTTGATAAGTCGCCCAACCCTTAGATCCCCTAGGAATTTGATAATCTGGTACTGCAAATTGAGGAAAAGCTGTATAAGGTCGCCAAGGTTGACCCAGACCGGCTTGCAAGTGGAGTATTTTCTCTCCATCCTCCCCTGACTTTGATAACCAACACATTTGACGTTGCATGGCAAACTCCTTTCAGTTTTGCTTGGTTGCATACTGGCAGAATTTGGTGAATATCTGCCTCGGCCTTGTGGGATAATTGCTGTTACTGTTGGTATTGCTGTGATTGGTAATTCTGAGTAAGTAAGATTTTTCTCATAGTAACTACAGTTGTGGTGAGTGTATGTAGCAATGACTACGATTTAGGCATATATTACAAATTTAGACCAAGTGACGTACATCTTGAGGAAAGCAGTGGCAGTATAGTCGAGGGATGCTCGCACTACAAGACGATCATTTACATTTCTATCCCGCTTGTTTAACAAATGCTCTATAGTCAAGAAATAGAGAACAATACACTCCACAAGAGTTTGATCACTCTAAAAACTAAACTAGTACAGCAGTACGATAAACATTAGATTAACTAAACTAGCCATGAGAGAATATTTAAAGATTTGGGATGTGGGATTTAGTTAAGATGTTGTTCATGTTTAATAACCACTGGTAACAAGGCTCATCAATTGGTGCGATGTTTCTGCGTTGCTGTGCCAAAGACTCTGTGTATGCCGTAATCCAAGCTACAGCAAGTTCTGGTTCTGATGCTGCTTCATCTGTCAATGCGCGTTCAAACTGTTGTTTAATCCACTGTGCAAAAGTTAAAATTTCTAAAGATATTGTATAAAAATCCTCAATTTCTGCACATCTGGGCTGTAACTCATCAAGTCTTTCAGGTTCAACACTTGTAACAAACCCAGCCCGTTGGATAGCGGGATGTAACTCCAATTTTTCTGACAACTCTTCAATCTCATCTCTCAGATATGATTTGCCATATTTAGCATCCCAAGCTTCCACAATTTGTCTATCTTCCACAAGCTCAATATCACCAACATTTCCATGCTTTTTATTGGCTGACCGCATTTGTGAAAGGGGTTTAAGGAAGCTATTGGGAAAAACCTGATAATCTTGCATTGCTTGCATCAAACTATGCATAGCAATTTCCATTAATCGAGCAGCATAATCAGATTGGTTGATGTGATCAAGAATGAGACTAAATGCAGTTTCTTGATTGATGACTTTTCTTGACAAAAAGATACTAAGCTGATCAATAACCTGGGAAGCTAGTTTTTTAAAATTGGCTGTCTGATTAAGTAATTGTAACAAAAGATATCGTAATGCAATATCAGCAGCTATTTGACCTGTTTCGATTTCTTCAACCAGGTTTACCCATTCAGAACGCGCACCGCGTATATTAGCTTTGTATACCATTGAATATGGATAATTTTCCGCCAAGCTGCGCGTCATAAAAATCCCATCAGCATTTAGCCTTAGTAATTCATATTCTCGTAGTACAGGTGTAATGTACTTCTTATCAAGAGAACGCATTGAGATTCCATCGCGCCAAGAAAAATCTTTAGTTTTTGCGCTACCTTTATGCAACCTAATATTTTGCTCTGGTTCAATTGACTTAACGCATAGTTGTAATATAGTCAGCCCGACTAATGCTCGACCAACTTCACTAGTCACTGATTGAACTAGTCTATCTAAGAGATGTTTATTGACTGGCGTTAATTCAGAAAAATCAAGATGCTCGGAGTCATCTCTACAAGCTAAAATTTGAGTTTCTAGATAACCGTTGGCTAACTCTCCTGTTATCTTTTTATATCGTGCTTTTGCTGCTTGACTCATTCCTCCTTCATCAAATACTTGAACTGTACCATCAGGAAGAATCAATTCGCTTCGATTAGCATAAACTCTTAAATGTAATTCACTCATAATGCAGCTACAAAATCTTACGGAGTTGAACACTTCTTGGATTTAGTGTAGGGAAAGCATAGGGAATTAGATACTCACCTACAGGAATTTGGGGATTTGTATTATGACTTCTGACCTCGTAGCCCATAGCTCTTAGAGATTGGAGGTGAGGAAATACATCCTCTTCATTAACACCCCAATGCTGTGCAAATTCTTTGGACTTGAGTTGAGCAGAAGTAGTGATCCCTCTAGTGACACATTGAACTACACGCCAAAGAGAATTAATTTTTGACTGGATACAAAAGTTCATCACACCGATGATATGAGCATTATACTGATAATACCCAGATAACTGGACTAAATCTGCTTGGCCTGTAGCTTCGTTCAATTTTTCTTCAAAAGCTTTCCAAAGAGATGTAAAGACCTGTGTACTCAATTGTTTAGCACATAGCTTAACTGAGTTAGTACCAAGAACCCAGTCATCATAACCAGATGAAGGATTAACATCAATAAAAAATTGACATGGTTCTTCCCAATTTCCATTAGTGCTTGCTGTAATTATCCAAGCGGAAGAATTTAATTTGTAGTTTAAGTAAATTTTGAAGCAGTTAGACACTGGTTCTTCTGTCAATGAAAAATTATCCATAGATAAAAATCTAACACATACTTCGTTTTTCTCATAAATATCTGATTTTATTTTTCCTTGTTTATATAATTCATTAATTGCTAATTGGGCTTTTTGAAAGTAAACCTGTGTTAATGATTTCTTACGTTTTCTGAAACCTAATTGTTTATTTTCAGGCAAATAAGCTATGTCAAAAGGTAATTTAACCTCCATGACTTGCTCTAAGATGCTGAGGGCTAAAATTCTTCCTAATTGGGGAGGAACTGAATTACCAATTTGTTCAATGGCAACTTGTCTGTTACCAACTATTTCATACTCATCAGGAATAGTTTGTAAGCGTTTTAATTCTGAAACAGAAAATCTGCGATTTTTCCAACTAAAAGGACCGGTATATTGTCCACCTTGAGCCTTAATTGTTCGTACTGGAGTGTCAGGATCTGCTTTATAAAGAAAGTCAGAGAATTTTGCTCGCCAACTAAAAATCGGCTGAGGATAACCCATCTTTTTGGTATAAAAACTGTAGTTAAGCCCTGGTGGAATATCATCAAGTAAATAACCAAATCGTCCGCCTAAGCCTAATTCTAAATCGGAAATAGCTGCACCTTCCACAGCTTCGGCGGCGGAGTAATATGGTTGGTGATCAAGTGAGTCTAGTCCATGGGTGGGATATGGAAATAAATATCTTCCTTGTTTCAAGCCAACAATAAACAAACGCTCACGATGCTGAGGAACACCATAGTCAGCAGCATCTAGAATACGAAAGTAAATGTTATATCCAACTGCTTGAAAAGCTGATTGAATCGCTTGCCAAGCTGCTCCTTTGTTGGCACCAGTAATTCCGTATACATTTTCAAATAAAAATCCTTGAGGTTGAAGTATATTTAAAATACGGACATATTCTTCAAATAATCTTCCTCTAGTATCAGCTGTTCCCATTACACCGGCGGCTCTACGTCCAGCCGCAGAAAAAGTTTGGCATGGTGGTCCCCCAATAATAAAATCCACTTTGAGATCAGGATCAGGTGAATAGTGTATTATATCCATGCAAATGGGCTGAGAACCTTCTAGCCACTTTCCTGATTTCGAGTTTTTTTCCAGTGTCTCAATGTATTTATCTTTTAGTTCAACCATCTGGAGGATCTGAAATCCAGAATCATGAAATGCAATATCCAGCCCACCACCACCAGAAAATAAGCTAAGGGTTTTTACTGGAGAAATGCCCTGTCGCTGTAAATATTGACGAAGAGATTTACCAAAATTGTCAGGCCATGCAGCCTCTTGTCTCATCTCAAGAGCAGTTAAGATATTTTGAAACCAATTTATATTAGCTGGTTCACAGTGAAGTAGTTCAAGAGCAAGAGACAGTTGTTCCATGGTAACCAGAAAAATCAACTACATAACCTTGATTTTAGTACACAAAAGTCAGTGGCAGTAATTCCTAACTATCTACCGTTACTCAGATTTAATTTTTAGCCAAAACTGGTAAATTAGCAAGTATTACCACATATTCGCCAGGAAAAAATTATGGAAAAGCGCAAACTAGGTAGATCAGACATTGAAATTACGCCCATCTTGATGGGGACTTGGCAAGCTGGTAAAACTATGTGGACGGGAATTAAAGATACTGATTCCATTAACACTATCCGCGCCGCCTTTGCAGCTGGTATTACTACCATTGATACTGCGGAAATCTATGGACAAGGACACTCAGAACAAATCATAGCCGCGGCTTTATCCGATGTGCGCGATCGCGTGGTGTATGCTTCTAAAGTTTTTGCTAATCATCTCAAGTATGATTTAGTTATAGCAGCCTGCGATCGCTCTTTAAAAAATCTCCAAACTGACTATATCGACCTATACCAAATACATTGGCCTTCTGGGTCTTTTAACTCAGAAGTTGTTCCCATTGAAGAAACCATGGCGGCTTTAAATCAACTCAAAGACCAAGGAAAAATCCGCTCTATTGGTGTTTCTAACTTTTCCCGGACTCAGTTAGCAGAGGCCGCTCAGTATGGAATTATAGACAGCCTACAACCGCCTTATTCTTTATTTTGGCGGTCAGTAGAACAAGATGCTATGGCTTATTGCATAGAAAATAATATTTCTATTCTAGCTTATTCACCCTTAGCCCAGGGATTATTAACTGGGAAATTTGCCCCCGGTCATCAGTTTGACCCTGAAGACAACCGGGCTAAAAATAAATTATTTCAAGGAGAAAACTTTGAACTGGCCCACCAAGCTCTAGAAAAGTTGCGCCCCATAGCAGCCCGTCATAATTGTAGCCTAGCTCAATTATCATTAGCTTGGTTAATTGCCCAGCCCCAAACCAGCGCCATTGCTGGAGCGCGTTATCCTCAGCAAGCAGAAGACAACGCCCACGCTGTTGATGTTCAATTATCCCCGGAGGAACTGGCACAAATAGATACCATTGGACGCATGGTCACTGATCATTTAGACCAAGATGCTGTGATGTGGAATTGGTAGTTATGGCGGGTACTTCGCTTCTCCCCCGTTCCCTATTCCCCTTACTCATATTATGATATTGAATCTACCAGCATTTACCCTAAATTAACCATGACCCAAAACTACCGTATTACTCTACTCCCTGGCGATGGCATTGGCCCTGAAATTATGACCGTAGCGGTAGATGTGCTAACAGTTGTCGGTAAGCAATTTGATCTGGAATTTCAATTTTTACCCGCTTTAATTGGCGGTGCAGCAATTGACGCTACAGGAGAACCTCTACCATCTATCACCCTGGAAACTTGTCGCCATAGTGACGCTGTGTTACTAGCGGCTATTGGTGGTTATAAGTGGGACTCTCTACCATCCCATTTACGCCCAGAAGCAGGTTTATTAGCATTGCGGGCTGGATTAGAATTATTTGCTAATCTCCGTCCAGCCCAAATTTTGCCCCAGTTAATCGACGCTTCTAGTTTAAAACCAGAAGTTGTGACCGGGGTAGATATTATGGTGGTGCGGGAACTCACAGGTGGTATTTATTTTGGTAAACCCAAGGGCATTTTCACTACTGATACCGGAGAAAAACGCGGTATTAATACCATGGTTTACACTGAATCAGAAATTGATCGCATTGGGCGAGTCGCCTTTGCAGCAGCCCGTAAACGAGGTAAAAAGCTATGTTCTGTAGATAAAGCCAATGTATTAGAAGTATCACAACTGTGGCGCGATCGCATGACTCAATTAGCCCAGGAATATCCTGATGTGGAACTATCTCACTTATATGTAGATAATGCCGCCATGCAGTTAGTACGCGCACCGAAGCAATTTGACACCATAGTCACTGGTAATTTATTTGGTGATATCCTTTCCGATGCTGCTGCCATGCTCACTGGTAGTATTGGGATGTTACCTTCAGCCAGTTTAGGCGCTTCTGGTCCTGGTGTATTTGAACCAGTCCACGGTTCAGCCCCGGATATCGCCGGACAAGATAAAGCCAACCCTCTGGCTCAGGTATTGAGTGCAGCCATGATGTTACGCTATGGTTTAAATCAGCCCCAAGCAGCAGACAAAATAGAACAAGCCGTTTTACAAGTTTTAGCCCAGGGCGATCGCACGGGTGATATTATGTCGCCAGGAATGAATCTCTTAAGTTGCCAGTCCATGGGAGAATCATTAATTAAAGCATTGGCAAAATCGGCATAGGCTCATAAATATAGTTTCCTAAATTTGGCATTTTGGCAACATTTTTTGAATGTATCCGATAAACTAAAAACAAATCTAGTAATCATATAACAGTCGATAGTGCAAGCATTACGACAAGAACAGGCAAAATACACTGCCCCTAAAAACCAGTCAGCTTTGATTGATCCAGCCCTCATCAGAGCAGCCGGGCAGATTTATTACATTCACTGTGAAGTACATCCAGAAATAGCTGGACAACCTTCGGGAGTGGCAATTAACCAAGTTACTCTGCGGGGTAAAGTGATTTTTACTCACCAACCAGTGCTTTTACCCCAGGAATGTTTTATACCGTTAAGTCTCATTGAATCACATATGTATTAACCCTTGGGGATGGATAAACTTTTCTCAAAGACCTACACTCTGTAAAAATGTCTTCAGGTTTTTGTGGACACAGAAACTAAAGACTAAACTAGTGTATGGAAAATGACAAAAGACTATATGAACATTTTGATAGTCGTCCCGGCGAGTATCGTTACCTTGGCTATGGGTGTATCTATTGGCAGCTTTATCAATGTTGTAGCTTATCGGCTACCCGCTCGGCTATCTGTGTTGTGGCCGGCTTCTCGCTGTCCCCGTTGCTTAACCAAGCTCAAAGCTTATGATAATGTCCCCGTGCTGGCATGGGTATATTTAAAAGGGCGATGCCGTTATTGTCAAACTAAGATATCCATCCGTTATCCGGTGGTGGAAGGGATAACGGGTATAATTTTTTTGCTGATATTTTGGCAGTTTCAAGCTTCTATTTTGACAGTAGGTTACTGGGCTTTTTCCGGTTGGCTGTTGGCCTTAGCCCTGATTGACCTGGATACAATGACCCTACCTAATGTATTAACTAAATCTGGTTTAGTGGTGGGGATTTGCTTTCAAATGGCCGTGGGTTTTTTTCTCCATGGGGGTTGGGTGGGATTATTGAATCACCTAATTATGGGTATTGGGGGCGCTGTACTAGGATTATGGCTATTTGATGCTATCGCTATATTTGCTTCTCTGGCCTTGGGTAAAACTGCTATGGGGGCTGGTGATGCTAAATTAGCAGCCATGATGGGGGCTTGGTTAGGGTGGAAGTATTTACTTGTGGCTAGTTTTATTGCTTGTGTGGTGGGTGTAATAGTGGCTGGGGGGGCAATGGTACTATCAAAGCAACAAATGGGACAAAAAATACCTTTTGGCCCTTTTTTGGCTATGGGAGCAATCATCACCTTATTTACTGGTGAAGGTATTTTGTCTACCTACCTGGGATTATTTTTTCTCTAAGTTTTTCTCTAAGTGTTTTCTCCATTTGTAATACAGATTACTTCATGCTTCTTTTACATTTTGGTAAGATGGACTTATAAATGTCCTCACGGAGGAGTCCTTGAGTGAACTTACAGTGAAAGAATCTAAAGTTAAAATGGGGTCTTATTGGCATTTGCACAAAACTAAATTGACATCCAATTAAAAAAAAGATAAAAATGGCAAGTAACGAAGAATCACGTGGTTTAAAGTCTCTGTTCGACTGGTTTGCAAACCGACGAAAATCAGGATCTACCAACTTGGAACGCCGAGAACGGGAAATTGCTGATGGATTGTGGCACAAGTGTCCTCAATGTGGCGTATTGTCCTATGCAAAAGACTTGAAATCTAACCAGATGGTCTGTGTTGAATGTGGACATCATAATCGAGTGGATAGCGACGAGCGTATCCGCCAGTTGATAGATATAAATACCTGGGAAGCCATAGATGAACATCTGCGCCCCACAGACCCCCTGCAATTTCGCGATCGCAAACCTTACAGCGATCGACTCCGGGAAATGGAAAACAAACTGGGTTTAGTGGATGCAGTTAAAACCGGTCTGGGTGAAATCAACGGTTTACCCATAGCCCTGGGAGTGATGGACTTCCGCTTTATGGGTGGTAGTATGGGTTCAGTAGTGGGAGAAAAACTCACCCGGTTGATTGAGCAAGCAACTCAGCGCCGTTATCCTGTGGTGATTGTCTGTACCTCCGGTGGGGCGAGAATGCAAGAAGGGATGCTGTCCTTAATGCAAATGGCTAAAATCTCTGGCGCTTTAGAACGTCATCGTCAAGCCAGACTACTATATATTCCCGTATTAGCCAACCCCACCACAGGAGGCGTTACCGCCAGCTTTGCCATGTTGGGAGATGTTATTTTGGCAGAACCCAAAGCAACCATTGGTTTTGCAGGTCGCCGCGTCATTGAACAAACCCTGCGAGAAAAACTACCAGAAGATTTTCAAACCGCAGAAGACTTGTTAAAACATGGTTTTGTAGATGAGATTGTACCCCGTACCCAATTAAAGAATACTCTAGCCCAGTTGATTGCCTTGCACCAACCCCTACCCAGCACCCACTCAATGATGCTGTGGGAAACCATGAGTTTTAGTTCTGCTGTGGTTGAATAATTAAAAGTAATTTTCCTGTCTGTTATTTAGGGGCGTATTCTACGCCCCTAATTTTTTGAGATTGAGATTTTGGACTGTTCCATGTTCCCTGCTAAAGCTCAGATAGTCTGGGAAGACTTAAATGTTAGTGGGTTGGTGGGAAACCACAAGCTAGCCAAGAGTATTAGAGTATTTCTGATGCTTGTTGTTACAACTTGCTTCAATTAAGACCGGGAGTGTCAAGATAGAGAATATGAAGTCGCCAACATCTTACGGCAAAACATGGGTAGTATTTGGGAACTCGATTTTTACTCCCGTCCTATTTTGGACGAAAACCACAAAAAAGTTTGGGAACTGTTAGTTTGTCAAAGTCCTGGGGATATTCGCACCAAACCGGAATCTTTGTTTCGTTATGCTAAGTATTGTCCCAGCACTCAGGTAAACTCCGTTTGGTTGCGGAAAGCTTTAGAGGAAGCCATTGAGCAAGCTGGGGAGACCCCAGTTAAAATCCGCTTTTTCCGCCGTCAAATGAATAATATGATTACTAAAGCTTGTCAGGATATAAGTATCCCAGCCCAACCGAGTCGCCGCATTTTAGTTCTCCATCAATGGTTAAAACAGCGAATGGTAGAAGTTTATCCTCAAGCACCAGGTTATCAAGAAGGAACTAATCCTTCCGTGCGCTTAGATAATCCTTTACCCCAACGGTTACCAGATGCTTTAGAAGGTCAGCAGTGGGTGTTTGTCAGCTTATCAGCCGCTGAATTTGCGGAAATGCCAGAATGGGAAATTGGTTTTGGTGAAGCTTTTCCTCTGGAATTGGCTAATATATCCCCGGAAACTTCTATTCCCGGTGTTTTAATTTTCTCTCCCAGGGCTTTACCCATAGCAGGGTGGATGTCGGGTTTGGAATTGGCTTGTTTAAACTTTGATAGTCAGCAGGGGGATAGACTAATTTTAGAAACTGGTGCTAGTGAAAGTTGGATTTTGGCCAATATCAAGAACCCGCAAACTTTAGTGAAGGCTCAAGAATATGAAAAAGCCAAACAACAAGCTAATGGGGTGCATTTTATTGGTATCCAGTCCGATCCCCAAGCAGACTCTTTTACAGGATTTTGGCTGCTCAAAGATTTTAATTTTGCTTAAGTATGGCACGTAACCGCCATAGGCGATCGCTAGAAAATTATCCCATTTGCACCCTAGTTGTTTGAATATGATTAATTGCTAATTATCATGGCGCTTTTTGGTTTGAATCAGCGCTTTCGCCTCTGGTTGCAACCCACAAGAGGTTTAGCCATCGCCGAAGCTTGTATTATTGGTCTTGTAGCTGCCCTTTCTGCGGTATTCCTGAAAGTGGGGTCGGGATGGTTGGGGACATGGCGAGTGCAAACCAGCCAAACTGTACCAGTTTGGCTAGTTTTACCCACTGTTGGTATGACTTTTGGGTTTATAGCTGGTTGGTTAGTGAATAAATTTGCTCCCGAAGCTTCGGGTAGCGGTATCCCCCAAGTTAAAGCCACTCTCGCCAATGTGCCAATTACATTATCCTGGCGAGTGGCTGCTGTGAAGTTAATCAGTGCCATCATTACCCTAGGTTCAGGGATGAGTCTGGGGCGACAAGGACCAACGGTTCATGTGGGGGCTGGTTTGGCCGCTGGTATGAGTCGCTGGGTTCCTACTTCTCCAGATCATCGACGACAAATGATCGCTGCTGGTGCTGGTGCTGGTTTAGCTGCTGCTTTCAATGCTCCCCTTGCTGGTGTACTGTTTATAGTAGAGGAATTACTCCACGATTTATCAGGAATAACTTTAGGAACTGCCATTATCGCTTCTTTTATTGGTGGCGTAATATCCAGGCTGTTGGGGGGCGGGAGTTTACAAGTAGATTTGGAATTAGTAAAATATGTAACTCACTTTACTTTGCCAGAAATTCCTTTTTTTTTGCTACTAGGAATTTTAGCAGGGTTACTGGGTGCTGTATTTAATCGTGGTGTCATTGCTAGTATCAGAATTTATCAAAAATTACACCTCGGATTACCGATCAAAATGGCTCTAGCTGGTTTCGTTTCCGGCTCAGTCGTGGCAATGCTGCCTGAATATTTCCGTAACTATGCTGGCTTAAGGGAGTACATGATTATTAGTGAAGCTAATATATCAGTTGCCGCTATCGCTTTTTTATCTCAATTTATTCTCACCTTAATTGCTTTTGGTTCAGGTGCGCCTGGGGGGTTATTTGCTCCTAGTCTGATTTTGGGTTCTTGCCTAGGACACTTGGTTGGTGTATCCTCTTCTTATTTCTTGCCAGTGGATTCTCCCACTACTTACGCCTTGGCGGGTATGGGAGGTTTTTTTAGCGCTGTTTCAAAAGTACCAATCACAGCCATTGTGATTGTGTTTGAAATGACTACAGACTTTAATCTAGTACTACCTTTGATGATTGTATCTGTAGCTGCTTACTTAGTTTCTGATAAAGTCATGCCGGGATCTTTGTATAACAAACTTTTGCAACTCAAAGGCATCACTATTACTCAGGGTGTTTCTACTGAAGGGATATTAAGAAAGTTAACAGCAAATGATGTGATGCAGCGCCGAGTAGAAACCCTAGATGCAGATATGACCTTAGAAGAAGCCATGCAGGTATTTTCTCGTTCCCATCATCGCGGCTTTCCAGTGGTGGAGGAGGGTAAGCTAGTGGGAATTATTGCCCAATCAGATTTAGTTACTAGGCATGGCAACACTCAGCCATCAAACCAACTGTGGTTAAGGGATATTATGAACCATTCCCCCATCACAGTCAAACCTAGACATAACCTCAGTCATGTACTGTACTTATTAGACCGTTATCACATCAGCCGCTTACCAGTGGTAGAAGCACGAAAATTAATTGGGATCATTACCCGTGCTGATATTATCCGCGCTCAAGCAGAACATCTTAATTATGGCAACTTTGCCCCAGAGTCACAAAAAGAACCCTCTTATGTAGTTTATCAAACGCGATCACCCAATCTAGGCAGGGGGAGATTATTAGTCCCAATAGCCAATCCAGAAACAGCCCCCATCCTCTTACAAATAGCAGCAGCTATTGCCAGCGATCGCCACTATGAAATAGAGTGTCTGCAAATAATATTAGTACCCCCGCACCAATCACCATCAGAAACATCAGTTAGAACAGCTAAAAGTCGCCGCTTACTACGCCAAGCAGAAAATTTAGCCAAAAAATGGAGAATTCCCCTACACACCCAAATTAGACTGGCCCATGAAGCCGCCCAGGCTATATTGGAAACCATCAAAGAACGACACATAAACCTGATTTTAATGGGGTGGAAAGGTGAAACTTCTACCCCAGGAAGGATTTTTGGCAACACTGTAGATAAAATCATTCGCCAGGCCACCTGCGATGTGATGCTAGTAAAACTGGGTGAAAGTCAACATCAGCCAATCCCCCAGTTTAACCGTTGGTTAGTAACAATGGCAGGGGGTCCCAATGCCAGAGCAGCAATTAAATTATTACCAGCCTTGGTAACTTTGGGGCATAATCCTTACATTCGTCTGACACAAGTATTTAAACCATCTCAATTTCCACCAGAGATGATAGTTTTAGAACAAGCTATCCGGTTATTAATGCGTCAACGCAAAATAGCCAGCAATATAGATGCTATTCCCATAGAGGCTGATTCTGTAGCTGAAGGAGTGATTAATTTGGTGAAAACAGAAAATTATGATGTTGTGGTGGTGGGGGCTTCTCGTGAGGGATTATTACAGCAAGCGGTTCAAGGTAATATTCCCGAAGCCATCGCCTCTGGTGTAGACTGCACGGTAATTTTAGTTAGGGGACCGATTAGTTAATGATGGAGGAGACACCCGCCAAATCATCATATTATTATCTTCACCAGCAGTAACAAAAGTCCGACCATCGGGGCTGATGGCAATAGATGTTACAGTATCCCTGTGTGCCGTGATTGTACGTATTTTTTGCCATGTGAGTAAGTTCCAAAGTGTAATAGTGCCATCACGACTACCACTCACCAGCAATTGATCATCTGGACTAAAAGCAACATCTGTGACAGTTTCCGAATTTTCCGCCAAAGTGTAGGTATTTTTTTGGGTGGCTAAATTCCAAAATTTAATGGTGCGATCGCGGGTAGCACTAGCCAGAGTCAGACCATCAGCACTAAAAGCAACATCAGTGACTGTTTCCCCATCTTCCCCCAGTGTACCGAGCGGAATTGCTTTATTCACATCCCAAAGATTAATAATTTTGTCAAAACCCCCACTAGCAAGGGTCATACCATCCCCACTCATAGCCAATGAACGCACCCAAGATGTATGGCCGGTGAGTGTGTTTGTCAACCTTCCCGTAGTTATATTCCACAGTTTAATAGTATGATCATCACTAGCACTAGCCAAAGTCCTACCATCCGGGGTGATAGCTAAAGCGTGAATTGAATCAGAATGTCCCCTGAGTGTGCGGATCAACTCACCAGTTACTAAATCCCATATTTTGATGGTTTGATCATCAGCACCACTAACCAAAGTGCGCCCATCAGGGCTGATCACTACTACATTTACTTTTTGCAGATGACCTTTGAGAGTGGTGATTTCTTTGCCGGTGGACAGATTCCATACTTTAATGATGCGATCGCCACTGCTAACAAAAATCTGGCCATCCGGACTGATAGCTACAGACGAAACCAAATCTTGATGACCAGGGAGGACTTTAGCCAAAGAAAGGTTAACTGACTCAGACGGACTACTACGATATTGATTCAGCCGAGAAAATAAAACACCCTGAACACGGCGAAATTGCTCATACCAAGAATCTTCAATACCAAACAGAAGAATCAAAGCAAATACCAAGACTAGATTTCTGAGTAAGGTATATTTGATTGGCAAAGAAGAAATCTCAGTTACTGATGGTTTGACAATCGCAGTAGCTGGTGGTAGTGCTAGTGGCTGTTTTGGTATCAAATCTCTCATCACTTCATCTGCTGATTGATAACGTTCCTGAATATCTTTTTTTAATAATTTATCAAGAACATAATCTAATTCTGCACTTAAAGGAGTGCGTAAGAATTGCCGCCAATTATTCACCCAGGCGTAGCCATATTCCATCCACAACTGAAATGGGGAAATTCCCGTCAACAAATGAAAGCAGGTAGCACCCAAACCAAATAAATCGCTAGCGGGGTAAGCTTGACCGTCTCTAATTTGTTCTAGAGGGGAATAACCATGAGAACCAATGGATGTGCCATTTTTCCTTTGTACTCTCGCTGTTAATTGCTTGGAAGAACCAAAATCGATCAAGCTTAATCGTCCGTCACCGTGTCGGCGGATAATATTTTCTGGTTTGATGTCGCGGTGAATCACACCACGGTCATGGACAAACTTGATCACAGGCAATAAATGCTCTAATATTGCTTGGATTTCCCCTGGTTTATAAATTTTTCGCCGTTGCAACTCTTTTAACAGGTTCTGCCCATTGACAAACTGTTGTACTAGATATAAACAATTTTCCTGTTCAAAATAAGCTAACAGAGTTGGGATTTGTGGATGTTCTCCTAGTTCTTGTAGACGCTTTGCTTCTGAGGCAAATAAATCTACTGCTTTCTTGTGAGACCAAGTTCCTTGAAATTTTGGCGCTAATTGTTTGATCACACAACGTTCATTGAGTTTATCTGTATCTTCGGATAAATAAGTTCTGCCAAATCCCCCCTCATCAGAAAGCACGCGAATGACACGGAAGCGATTTCGCAAAAGTGGCACCAAAGGGGTGCTACAAGTTCGGCATAACTTCTGTTGATCAGGATTTAGGGGGTTTGGGCAGTCGGGATTTAAGCAGCAGATCATTATCCAAGAGGCGCGACTGCACAGGAAATTATGTTAATTTGTTCCCCGGCGCTCATGTAAATTTAGGTAAATGCTTTCCGGTTTTTTTGCAGTAACTTACAAGAGCTGCTGAGTTGATCATGTTTCTAGCGATCATACTCTATTATATTGTTTTTGCCATTGTGCTTGAGCAAAAAATACCCATAAAAGAAATTTTGCCCCATTGAATCATACTACTCGCTCATGACACAATTACCAGCCCGGGCTTTTTGCCAAAGTTGATGCAAAAATACCTCAATGGATGAAACTGGGGAAAAACTTTCACCACCACAATGGACATTCCCATGTGTATTTCAATCGTATCTCACTTGTTTAATAAATACTATAAACATACTACACTTGTATTACCATAATGTCCATACCTTCAAGGAGTACAAGTCATGCCTACAATACCACACACTCCCACCACCGACATGCAAGTTACCAGCATCCGTCTCGAACGGGAACTGAAAAATAAACTCAAAGAAATAGCCGGTAATCAGGGATATCAAGCCTTGATCCGAGATATCCTCTGGAATTATGTACAACAAAAATCAGCTGAGTGGAAACCCCGATTTTCCCGGGCTGATATTCGAGCAAGTATTGCTGGTACAGCTATGCAAGAACAGCATTGTGTACTTACAGGTCAATTAATTCAACCCCAAGAACCAATGCTGTTCGGATTAACAAAGAATGGTCATATGGTTCCTCTCAGTGTAGCTAGTTTAGCTTCTTAGGTTTTTATTCCAGTATATGCAGCCCACTTGTTCAGTAGTAAAAAAAAAGGGGGCTGCATTTAAGATTCAGTTAGTTTTACTGATTTTATGGTGATAAATACATAATTCCAGGATAAATACAGTATTAATACAGTTAAATTTCTGGCTCTAATGCCTAAAATCAAGAGAAAATACGGTTTATGTATAGTTAGGTTTTAGATATGCTGGTTATAAGTTAATTAAATATCAATGGATCATTTTATGAGATTTTGCCGGAAAGGTAAATTAATTTTAGACATTAATTTTAGACATTAATTGTGGTAAACCAAAGATTATAATTATATTTACTGTTGCATAATTCTATGAAAAATTGCCGGATAAATTTAAATTGCTATAAACAATACCAAATTATTATTTAAGGTTTCAAAACTTTATGTTTAGGTGTAGAGCGTTCATTAGAAACAACCTGTATGCAGAATTTCACCAGTCATTTAGAAATAGTTTAGACATTAATTAAATCTCCTATTACCTTGGTAATTAGCAGCAGAAATAGCTATAACAGTTAATAGAAAGCGGGAAAAAAGTTTGCGACTTGTCAGGGTGTAGCAAAGTAACAACGGTAAAGGATATGCCAAGAAATTGGGTAGACGAAAAATGGGGTAATTATCCGCGAGTGTGCCAGAAATGAACAATTATTTATCATTACCATTAGAATATCTGGATAACCAGGAGCGGCTAAAATCACACCCGGTGAAGCGAATGGAGTATCAGCAACTGGTTTATTACTTGGTACAAACAATTAACCAGATTATTGCCAATAATTCGGTAACTGCATTGATGCTGCCAGAGATTGCTAAATTGCTGGGAGTTACCTTTAATGTTGACTGTTGTTGCTTGACCGCAGTTACTGGTGAGGCGGTGGGTAATAGCACTGCTGCTCATTGGTTGTCTGATCAGTATGCAATGCAGCAGCCGGGAGAAATGTTTTCGCCACAACAGGTGATGATGGACTTACCATTGGTGGAATGTGCCGGTGAACCATTAAGTATGGAAGACATCTCCACTATTCAAAACAGTTTGATGGTTGGGTCTCCATACTTACCATTACCAATCAAAGCGATTTTGGCAATTCCTACCCGGTTGGGAGGTAAAAATAACGGGGTGATTTGTTTGCTCAAATTCCAGACCTACCATTGGCAAGAGTCGGAAAAAGAACTCCTAAAACACATAGAGCCGTCCTGCGCCATTGCTTTTTCTCAGGTTCTACAAGCCCAGGTGAATGCTAGGCAAAATCAGGAGCTACAAAAAACTTACCACTATCAAAATTTAATTAAGCAATTAACTTTACTTAGCCGGAGTAAGTTAGAGTTAAATCAAATGCTGGAGTCAGCGATCGCTTCTACTGCTGAATCATTAGAAGTGGATCGGGGTTTGTTGGTCTTGCTCAAGTACACAGATCCATTGTTGAGAGTTCAACCAAAAACACAAATTCCTCAAGCCAAAGCCACTGTTGTGGCAGAATGGAACCGATGTTCACCAACGATTAAACCTGATGCTGATCAGACATTTTCCCTCACTGAGTGTAGTTTGTCGCAACGGGTATTTACTGAGTCTGGCAGCCCAGTGATCATCGATGATTACCAGGAATTTGGTCAAGTTACCCCATTGTTTACCATTCAGGCTTTACCTCATGTGCTGTTAATGTCTTTGGAGAACCAAGGCAAAGTTTTAGGATTTGTGGTGTTACAACAAGCACAACCTCGCCAGTGGCAAGGGGCGGAATTAAATCTAGTGGAAATGGTCTGCGCCCAAATGAGCAACACCATAATTGAGTCACAAACACTAAGGCAAGTACAAACTGTAGTGGATGAGCGGACGGCAAAATTAAAAAGCAGTCTGGAACTACAGGCAAAATTACATGAAAGAACAAGGCGATATGTTGAGCAACTGCGGGAACTCAATGAACTCAAAGATGAATTTTTGAGTAACATCAGCGATCGCTTGCGTTATCCTTTGACAAATATGCTGATGTCAATTAAGAATTTACGTTTGCCGGGAATATCACAGGAGCGTCAACATAGATACTTAGATATTTTAGAGCAGGAATGTAGTCAGGAAATCAACTTAATTAATGACTTGCTCACCTTACAGAAACTGGAGTCAGATCAACAACCTTTACAATGTCAGACCATAGATTTAAATGGCAAAATTCAAGAATTAAGTACTGCTTTTCAGGGTAGGCTGGGGGATAAGAGTTTAACTATGACCGTAGATGTACCGAAAAAGCCGTTAATATTACAAACTGAACCAGAAAGTTTTGACCGTATCTTGCAAGAGTTATTAAATAATGCTTATACCTATTCTGAGCATAATACTGTAATTCGCTTGCTTTGCTTTGAGCAACTAGAAGCAGAAGTGAATCAGGTTATTATTAAAGTGATCAATACAGGGCGTGCCATTTCTCCAGAGGAGGCCACCTATATTTTCGACAAGTTTCGTCGTGGTAAAGGACGTTGGCACCCAGGTACTGGCTTAGGACTAGCCCTGGTTAAATCCTTAGTGCAGCACTTGAATGGTGCGATCGCTGTTGAGAGTATGCAAATCTCAGATTCTCCACTCAGTGATATTTGTTTCACCCTAACCCTGCCCCAACATGAAAGCAAAGCACATTCCCAAAGTGACTGAACAATACAACATCACCCAAAATTTTGATCCCGGACTGGCCGATATTGACATCCAGCTAGAGAATAACTTAGTTGTTGATCCAGTTGGTTTGCCTGATGTGGAAGTTCGGATTGAGAAGATAGCTGAAAGACAGAGAAAAATTACTGCTAAAGTCCAGATTCCTCAACCTGTTGAACGCATTTGGCAAGTTTTAACGGACTATGAAGCCTTGTGTGACTTCATTCCCAACCTGAGTAAAAGTTGTTTACTGGAGCATCCTCATGGTGGTATTCGACTTGAGCAAATCGGTTCTCAGCGTTTACTCAAGTTCAACTTTTGCGCCCGTGTAGTGTTGGATTTGGAAGAATACTTTCCCACAGCAATTAATTTCTCTATGGTGGAGGGAGATTTCAAAGGCTTTTCTGGCAGTTGGTGTTTAGAGCCTTATTGTCAGGGAGAGGTTAGGGGAACCATTTTGTGTTACACCATCCAGGTTTGTCCGAAACTAACCATGCCCATTACCATCATTGAACGTGGCCTTAGCCATGATTTGCGATTAAATCTTTTAGCTATTTATCGGCGTGTAGAGGCGCTTTAATTAGCAACAATCAGCCTTCAACAAAGGCTGATTGTTGCGGAAGCACATAGGTTGTACACCTTCCATATACCCCCAGGGGAATTCGAATCCCCGTCGCCTCCGTGAAAGGGAGGTGTCCTAGGCCTCTAGACGATGGGGGCGTAAGACTCAGACTCTCTATAACATAACTAATTTTTCACTAGATGTCAACCCCTTTGCCAAAAAAAAATTTTTCAAGGCTAAAATGGAAGAGGAATATAGCCATGATTTGCGGTTAAATCTTCTAGCTATTTATCGGCGTGTAGAGGCGCTTTAATTAGCAACAATCAGCCTTTTGTAAAGGCTGATTCATGTGGAAGCAGCAGATAGGTTGTATGGTTTTTATATACCCCCAGGGGAATTCGAATCCCCGTCGCCTCCGTGAAAGGGAGGTGTCCTAGGCCTCTAGACGATGAGGGCGTAAGACTCACACTCTCTATAACATAACTAATTTTTCACTAGATGTCAACCCCTTTGCCAAAAAAAATTTTTCAAGGCTAAAATGGACGAGGCATACATACAGTCCATGAAAATTTGTACACCCAGCACACAAAGCAACAGTATGAGATGCGATTAATGTAGCTGTTGAATTTTTCCTTGTATTTGATACTAACCAGAGGAATCTTCATTTCCTAGCCACCATGAGTTTTTTCCCTCATTTTGTATAAATGGAGTAAATAATAATACTAAATATGGAAAAAATATCTAATTTACTAGAGACGAAGGATGTGATGTTGTACTCTGTAGAGATAGTATTTACCATTTTTTACATTTTTACAAAAGATTTTGAAATACATAGCTCAAAATCTAAGATATGGAAACATCTTTTGAAATAACCCTACAGATGGTGAGCGTAGTTTTTGCAGGCATTGCCGCCCAGGTGCTGGCTGCATACTTCCGCTTACCCAGTATTGTCTTGTTGTTGCTTCTAGGCATTCTGCTTGGTTCCGATGGACTGGGCTGGTTACATCCTCATGTACTGGGTACAGGGCTAGAGGTGATTATTGCACTGGCAACGGCAATAATCTTATTTGAAGGAGGACTCAACCTGGATGTACAAGAATTGGGTAGAGTTTCAGTCAGCCTACAATTACTAGTCACCCTGGGAACACTAATTACATTAGTTGGTGGTGGTATGGCTGCCCACTGGCTCGGGGAATTTCCCTGGAACATAGCTTTTCTGTACGGCTCGATTATCGTGGTGACAGGTCCCACTGTCATCGGACCCTTGCTAAAACAAATCAATGTAGATCGTCAAGTGGCAACGATTCTAGAGGGAGAAGGAGTTTTAATTGACCCAGTAGGAGCTATTCTAGCCTTCGTAGTCCTGGACACGATTATGAATGGTGACGCTGATCCCATCAATGCCATCATCGGTTTATTAATGCGTTTGGGAGTTGGTGGGGCTGTTGGTGCCGCAGGTGGCTACTTGATGAGCTTAATTTTTAAACGTGCCAATTTTCTGTCCTCAGAACTAAAAAATCTGGTGGTACTGGCGATTCTTTGGGGTCTGTTTACTCTAGCCCAGACGATTCGCAGTGAATCAGGAGTCATGACCACAGTTATTGCTGGTGCGGTATTTGCTAACTCTTCAGTACCAGAAGAGCGGTTGTTGCGAAACTTTAAAGGTCAGCTGACAATTCTCAGCGTGTCAGTGTTATTCATTCTCCTGGCTGCTGACCTTTCCATTGCTAGTGTGTTTGCCTTGGGTTGGGGCAGTTTGTTGACTGTTTTAGTCCTGATGTTTATTGTTCGCCCTATTAATATTCTTTGCTGTACCTGGAATAGTGATTTAAATTGGCGACAAAAGCTTTTTTTAAGCTGGGTAGCTCCCAGGGGAATTGTCTCTGCCTCTGTAGCTTCTTTGTTTGCTATTTCTTTGACACAGCGCGGTATTAATGGTGGTGATGCCATTAAAGCTTTAGTATTCTTGACCATTATCATGACGGTGGTTTGTCAAGGGTTAACAGCTGGAAAAATTGCCCAATGGTTAGGCATTACCTCTAAAGATGCAACCGGAGCGGTGATTGTGGGTTGTAATCCCTTGAGTTTGTTGGTTGCCCGTTTCTTCCAAGAACGGGGAGAAAAAGTCGTCATGATTGATACAGATCCCGAAAGTTGTGCTAGAGCGGCAGATCAAAATGTGCCTGTGATTTCTAGCAGTGCGCTGGATGTTTCGGTTTTAGAAGAAGCTGGACTGGGTTCTATGGGAACTTTTTTAGCTATGACTAATAATGGTGAAGTGAATTTTGTCTTGGCTCAACGGGCGGCTGAAGAGTTCAGTCCACCGCGTGTTTTGGCAGTTTTTCCCCGGAAATCCCAGGCTAGTTCCAGTCCTACTCACAAGGTTCACCAGGCTTTTGCCTCAGAGTTGGTGATTAAAACCTGGAATGAGTACCTCAATGATGGCAGGGTCAAGCTGGGAACAACTACACTCAATCATGACGAATTTATCAAACAACAAGAACGCATCCAAGAAAAAATTAAAACCGGGGAATTGATTCCATTGTTGGTAGAACGCGATAACCGTTTACAGGTGATGCCAGCCACTCAAGAATGGTTAGTGGGCGATCGCATTATTTACTTGTTACATGATCCCCGACCTAACCTGTTAAAGCGTTTATCTGGTGGTAGTCAATCAACGCGGTTGTCTGTGGAAACCTTAGCGGAGGTGGAAGAACCACCACTTGAAAAGTTATCTCAAAATTGATGGTAGGGCATGGTGCTTTCTCAATATCCAGGTAAAATGCGGAATATTTGTCAGTGATAGCATTTTTAGAGAATTTGGCTACAGGACTGAGATACTATGTCTTTCATGTCTTAAACCACTTGTCATTTTTGCTTAAACAGTGTAGAATTTATTTTAGCATAATGTTAGCACAAAGCATAAAAGCTAGATATCAGTACAGATTTTACCCCACAGACCAACAGCAACAGAGTTTAGCTCGGTTGTATGGTTGTGTAAGGGTTGTCTGGAATGATGCGCTACATTTCTGCAAACAATCTGAAAAGCTGCCTGGGTACAACAAACTCTCAGGAATGCTCACCCAAGCTAAAAAGACCGAAGAAAGAAAATGGCTATCTGATGTTTCTTCAGTGCCATTACAACAGTCTCTTAGGTATTTAGATGCTGCTTACAAAAACTTTTTCAATTCCCTTAAAGGCAAGAGAAAAGGTAAAAAGGTTGGGATACCTAGATTTAAAAAGAAAACCAACTCACAATCAGCAGAGTTTACTAAGCAGGGGTTTTCGATAAAAGATGGAGTAGTGTACCTAGCCAAAATTGGGAATATCAAACCCATTTGGTCAAGAGACCTACCGTCTCAACCTAGCTCAGTTACAGTGATTAAGGATTGTG
>NZ_JANQDH010000018.1 GCF_029891735.1 Chrysosporum bergii ANA360D | reverse complement strand
CACAATCAGCAGAGTTTACTAAGCAGGGGTTTTCGATAAAAGATGGAGTAGTGTACCTAGCCAAAATTGGGAATATCAAACCCATTTGGTCAAGAGACCTACCGTCTCAACCTAGCTCAGTTACAGTGATTAAGGATTGTGATGACCGTTATTTTCTGAGCTTCGTTGTAGAAGTTGAACCCAATATTACTGTAGCCAAAAACCAAAGCATAATTCCGTGCCTACAACAGGCGTGGCGATAGCAATCAGTGGCAACTACCCTAAATTTTGACAAAAAACCCTACTCTGGCTCTCTGAGTCCCAGTGTATAAATTTGTTAACTTTGCTAGGATGCATCTCTTGTAATTAAGATAAAATTGCAATGCTTGAGTCAACCGCAACAGAGCCGAGTGAACTATAACAGCTATGTCTTACGTCTCCCTGCTAAAAAATATACCAGAAATCCTCAGCCAACCAACGGGGATAGCAGCAATAGCCTCTCTTGGTATTCACGGTGCTATTGCGTTGATTGTGCCATTGATGCCTGTAGAGTTAGAGCCTTCTAAAATATCAGCAGCACCAAGATCAGTGGGAATTTTGGAATTAGGCCAGGCTGATCAACAGCGTCTGCCAGAAAATCCCAACAGCCTAACATCCCAAGTCGCTCTGCAACCACAACTACCTCTACAACCAGAACTGCCTCTACAACCGCAACTACCTCAGAATCTGGATGTATCGAGAACAGTATTGCCTCCCTTGCCATCATCCATTTATAGCCAATCTGCTCTGCCGCCAATTAACATAACACCTAACTATCCTACTTCTTCTTATCGCAATGTTCCCTTACCCCAAAGGCAGCCTACACCCCTGCTTGAGCCTGAGCAGATAACTCCTAGAAGAACCATTGGATTTGCCCCTTCTGGTTTTAATGCGGCTAATCAAAAATTTACCCGACCGACTCGAGTTTTTAATCACAGCGAAGTCAAACTGGCGGTGCAACCAGTACCTATAGACAGATTGCCAAGAGTAACTCCGTCTGCAATACCTGGTAACTTGCCCAATATCCCCCCTGTCACTACAGGGACGGGTAATAACGCAGCAACAATCAATCCCGACCAGACGGCTTTAATAGCTCGACTGCAAAAAACCCCAGCATCTCAAGAAAGTGAGCAGCAGAAAAATCCAACTATTGCCAATCAGTTACCTGCTAAGACAGTAAACGATCAACAGGGACTAATTGCCAAGTTAAACTCCTACGACAAGCTGAGAGAAGAAATTCAGCAACAATACCCCAATTCACAACAAAAAACAGTTATCCGCGCGACTATTACCGCCAATCAGCCCAATATTGAAGGAACCGTATCAGGTTTCTTAGTAGTAGATCCTGAAGGTAAGGTTTTAGACATTAAGTTCCAGGACAAATCAGTTGATAGGGAGTTGCAATCAAAGGCTAGAGAATATTTTAGTACCAGGTCTCCTCAAGGAGGTCAGCAAATCAGCAGTTACCCATTTACCCTGCGGTTTCACAACAGCGCCAGCACGGCTGAAACCCCTCCGGAGCAAACATCGGCAGTTGTTGTCAAACCAGTACCGGAACTGCGAATGCCAAATGAGCAGCCAACACCGGACCTTACTACTAAACCATCGACTACATCAGCAGGGGATAACAATTCACTGTCTTCCACTTTAGAATCTAGCCAAAAACTAATACAACAGTTGCGCCAACTGCGGGACGAAAGAAGCGAATGAAACTGCTGAAGGGTTGCGACAGATATTAAAAAATGATGATGATCTACAAAGAACATAGGAATTGCAAAGGAAATAGGCTGAGATTAGTTATCCATAAGCACCGTTTCCGAGAACACCTGCACTTTATTTAACCCCATCCCGGTGATCTGGGGTTAATACTAGGGTGTGGTTGGGGGCTGCGGTTGTCTCGTCGATGCTGTCCCCTGCTGGTGAAGTCAGTAAATGGCGATATGTGGTAAAAATAAGGCAAAGACAAGAACCGCGAAAATGCCCCTCCAGAACCGCCTAGAGGGGTATTGAAATTACTTTTAGGTGCAATTAGTCATGCAATTTTAGGGTAGAGACGATCCAAAACTGTCTTGAGGCTGGTGTGTTACCAGTCTTTACCGCGCTGGCTTTTGTAGCCATTCTCATTCAGATATTGTGCGATCGCTCTCAAAGACTTCCTTGATTTGTGGGGTTTTCAACCCATTTTTTAGATAAAAGCGGCTAATATTAGTAACTTCATAGATTAAAATCTATGTCACCTTGTTTAGTATACAAGTTTTAATAAACTAAACCGTTTAGTCTAAAAAGAACAATTCAACCACCCCATAAGCGATGTAATACAAAGTAACTTCTGTAGTATAATATTTTTACACAAATTTATATACTCTCTGTATACAACCATGTTATAATACTTCTACACAGACGGCTAAAATCTGTTGTTCTAATTAATACAATTCGAGTATTTAAGGTGACTAGAGTATGATAGGAGATCACGTTTACTATAATTGCGGTGCTTACAACCATCATGGTATAGACTGCGGTGATGGTACAGTTATTCATTATACGAAAATTCATAGGAAGATTTCTCGTATTTCTTTGGATTCCTTTGCATCTGGAAACACGGTTTTTGTAAGAGAGTACGGACAGTGTGATACACCAGATATTGTAGTTTTGCGTGCTGAAAGCAGATTAGGAGAAGATGCTTATGACCTATTTGCTAATAATTGTGAACACTTTGCTACGTGGTGTAAAACAGGTGTACACGCCAGCGAACAAGTAAAAAATGTAGGAGCAGTGGGAGTGGGAGCATCTGGAAGTGGAGCCGCAGTTGCGGGTAGTCTTGGTGTTGTCAGTGCTGCTGCGGCGGCTGGGTTAAGTGGTGGTGCTGGTATTATGTCAGGTTTAGCAACGGTTGGTGGAGTTGTTGGAAGTGGTGCGGTTGGGGGTATTGGCTTACTTGGTGCTGCTCCTGCTGCTATTACAAAAGTAGCTATGGATCAGGTTTTAAAGGATGATGAGAGTCTTCCTGATGATGAGCGTGAGGCTCGTGCGTTTGGTAGAAATATGACAACTGTAGGCGCGGTAGCTGGTACTGCTGGAGCAGTTGGTACAGTTGCAGCCGCCGGAAGTGTTGCCGGTTTGAGTGCTGCTGGAATTACCTCTGGTTTAGCAGCAGTTGGAGCAACAGTTGGAGGTGGAATGGTTGCCGGTGTTGCTATTACAGTGGCTGCACCAGCCGCCGCAGCCGCTGCTGTTGGCTATGGTGCTTACCAATTCTGGAAATGGATATCGGAAAAGTAGGCGGTCACTTCACTATATTTCTGAGACATATTACATTTGAGTTCTAACGTATGAACAACCTTGATGCAATACTTGATCAAGCCTTGAAGCTTGGTAGTTTAATGTCATTAGATTTTCATAGTCCAGATGGTCTTGAAAAACAATTAATTCTAATTTCTGAAACAATTTTAGATTTGCATCATATGAAAGGTGAGTTAGATGGTTAATTAAAAAGCTTTTTTTCTGCTACCTTCCAATAGCGGGAGAATCTCTTGAGGTCAATATAGCCGTCATAATCAAAAAATGGGTCTGTATCCCAAACTTCCAGGGTTAGAGATTTTTCTATTTGGTCACAGATATGATTAAATCTGGGGCTGGGGCTATTGGCTGTCACCACCAAATCAGCTTGATGTTCTTGGGCAAATGCTAAAACTTCCGAGACCACATCACCACGGCGAATGATTACAGGTAGTTCTAATAAGCATTCATAGATAAATGTGATGCGTTTGAGACTTACTTGCCATTCTGCAATTAAAGCTTCATCCCATACCCAAACTGCTGGGGCATTAGGGTATTCTTGTAGAGCGGGGTTGTGGGGACTCAGACAGTCTCCATGTATCCAAATAATCGGTTTAGTCATTTTTTAGGTTTTTGGGCGCGTTGCCAACTTTGACTGTTGGGTTTTTTGTTAAGTTCACCTTGCGGAAAAAGTTGCTGTTCTAATTTTTCATAACTACCTTCAAAGTCACAATTACCATAAAGAGGACATTGGCGACAATAAACACCTTTAGTATAGCGTTCTAAGTTTTCACGATTGAAAAAATAAGGTTTATGGCTAAAGGTGCTGGCCACCCACTGCCATGACATATTGTTACTGGCGGGGTCACCATCTAGCAGGTGTTGTAGAAACCATTTAGCTCCTGCTTGCCAACGAATGCGCCGCCAATGGACAATATAAGCCGCTAACCACATCCGCATATGATTGTGTAAATAACCAGTTGATCGCAACTGGTGGCTAAAGCTATCAATACACACCCTTCCCGTGGTTCCTTGTGTGATGTCTGGTGGTAAATTGACGGCGTAATCAGTGGAGGTGTAGCCGGTTTTATATTCTTCTTGGTCTTTCCAGATGCCATCCCCCAGTTTGACATATAATCTCTGCCAATAGTCACGCCAGCCTAATTCGTTAATTAATTTATTGGCATCATCGGTATGGTTGACCTGTTCCCAAACATGATCCCGCACTTCCCGCAGGCTTAACACCCCATAACGAATATAGGGGGAAAGTTTTGTCACAGCACGATTTAAAAAATTCCGGGTTTTTGCATAGGCTACCGGGTTGACTTGTTGTAGTGCTTGTTCAGCAGCTTTACGTCCTCCTAGGGTTTCACTAATATGATCATCACACTCTGCTGCACGGGGGAACTGTTCCCGGAGGTAGGTTATTAATTCATCACGGTTAGTAAAGTCTCGGCGCATTTTTTTTAGTTAGTAATTAATTGATCTGTAAACTAAAGTTTTTCGGCATGGGTATAGTCTAAGCTGTTGTGCTGCTAAATCCAATCATCTGTATTTCATAAACATATCTGTGGGTTATGTGAGGTTAAGATTATACAATGCGTAACAGCTTAGTTACGTCTCATGTCCAGTGAGTAGAAGCTATGATCAAGGTAGAGTGTACTGAGATTTCCGGACTAGAAAAGCAATACTTAGATAGAGTTGAAACTAACTACCTCAGTTTATTTACAATCGCTCCTCCGCTCCCAGAAGCAGTCAAAATGGTTGTATTGTCTCCCTTGCTAAATTTAGCTGGTTTTTATCGTTTTTTGAGTTAATTTATGTCTATTCGTCCCATATATCTAGATTGTCACGCCACTACACCTGTAGATGAACGGGTGTTAGCGGCAATGATTCCTTATTTTACACAACACTTTGGCAACCCCTCAAGTATTGGTCATGTTTACGGTTGGGAAGCAGAAGCAGCGGTGAAACAAGGGCGGGAAATTTTAGCCGCAGCTATTAACGCCACACCTGAAGAAATTATATTTACCAGTGGAGCAACAGAGGCTAATAATTTAGCTATTAAAGGTGTGGCTGAGGCTTATTTCTCTAAGGGACAGCATATTATTACTGTGGCTACAGAACATAGTGCGGTTCTTGACCCTTGTAATTATTTACAATCCTTGGGGTTTGATGTTACTGTTCTCCCAGTGCAGCAAGATGGGATAATTAATTTAAATAAGTTAGAAAAAGCCCTACGTCCTGATACAATTTTGGTGTCGGTAATGGCTGCCAATAATGAAATCGGTGTCTTACAGCCATTGGCAGAAATTGGGGAAATGTGTCGGGGAAGTAATGTTATTTTCCATAGTGATGCAGCCCAAGCCATCGGTAAAATTCCTTTGGATGTACAGGAAATGAAGGTTGACTTGATGTCCTTGACCGCACATAAAGTATATGGACCAAAGGGTATTGGGGCTTTGTATGTGCGTAGGCGTAACCCTAGAGTGAAACTTGCACCCCAACAGCATGGGGGGGGACATGAACGGGGGATGCGTTCAGGAACTTTATATACACCGCAAATTGTGGGTTTTAGTAAAGCTGTAGAAATAGCTTTAGCAGAACAAGAAACAGAAAATCAACGTCTGAAGGAACTGAGACAAAGATTATGGGAACAGGTTTCCCGGTTGTCGGGGGTGTATTTAAATGGACATCCCAGTCAACGGTTAGCAGGAAATTTAAATATTAGTTTTGATGGGGTGGATGGTGCTGCATTATTGTTAGGAGTGCAGCCGGTAATGGCGGTTTCTTCTGGTTCGGCTTGTTCTTCTGCAAGTACAAGTCCTTCCCATGTGCTGAGGGCTTTGGGACATTCTGAAAAATTAGCTTATGCTTCCCTGCGGTTTGGTTTGGGGCGGTTTAATACTGCTGAAGAAATAGACAAGGTAGCAGAAGAGGTAATTACTACTGTTCAAAGTTTACAGGGTGTTACTGTGAGAGCTAGAACATAAAGCTAAAAAGTTTGCTGGTCATATCATAGTTGGAAACATCACACAGGCTGCCTAAAGCAGGGAACCCGGCGCTAAGTACCTGTTCCTCAAGGGTTTTCAGCCTGCCTTCTGGATAAAGGTATATTTTGTTTGCTAGAAAAAGCGGGCATATATTCATCTAAACTAGGTCTACTATGCCCGCTACAGGGCATCTACCAATAGTAAACATATCATATAGAAGCCCGGATTACAAAAAGGAGGGAGGAAAATTAATTAGATCAATAAGGGTCGGAACTAAAGCGCCCCCCTTTAACACTCCTGAAATAATAACCCCTGGTGGGTAAATTTTTTAAGTTGAAGGTGTCACCACGGGGAACTCGCCAAATTTTGTAGTCGTAATACGTCAGGGGAGTCCGGGGTTTACATACTTCTGGTGGGTGATCTCCTAAAACAAAGTATGCTGCACCTCTACCCATGATTTTTGCCATACCAAATTTATCCACAATAATAGATGTTTCTTCACTAATGGCTATGCCTAAAACGCTTTTTGATACCCCATCCTGAATTTGACGGGCGATAAAAGCCATAATGCGGCCCATTCTTTTACGTCTGTCAAAATGGGTATCAATAATGGTTCCCCGTAAATGACCCCAAGGAAAAAAGTTATAAGTGAAAGTAATATCTTGGTAAGGATCTTCTAGGGCTTCTCTGGTTTCAATTCCTTCTTCAGACGCAGCACAAGCATCATAGATATAATCACTTTGAATCATTGCACCGGCGCTAGTACCGCCAATGCCACCGCCGTTGGCATAAACTGATTCAATAGCAGTTTGTAACTTGGTGTTTTTCCAATTGCGGATGTATTGACATTGGTCGCCACCTGCAAAGAAAATCACCCCAGCATTTCTGACTTTTTCCACAATCTCAGGTTTGTTTGCATCCTGGCGATTACTAATGATCAAGGTCTCTACATAATTCACCCCCTGCATATCATAAATTAAGCGATTGTAATCGTCACTACCATAAGTGCGGAGGATAACTACATTAATTTTGGTGGAATAGCTGGTAGATCCCCTCACTTGATTAATCATCCACTGAATCGCGTCTTCTACATCAGGACCGCCCCCTCCTAAAATGTGTACAGGCCCCGCAAAGGGTCTAGGTAAGGAGAGAGGTAATTCTAAGGTTTTCTCTGGGGGGTCGGTTTTCAGCAATGCTGTGAGACGGGATATGATTTCGGCTCCCATCTTGATTAATATGGCTCTTACAGTCCTTAACCACTTGGTTATGGCTGGGAATACCTTTGTCATACTAAGCTGCTACTGCAAACCACAATTATTGCTTACTCTCTCACCAAAAAGGGGTAATTTTCCAGCGTATAGGGGTTGTAACGTTTGTTTACCAAGGCTAACCAGGTGTAATCTTTAATTCTCTTGGCTATGCTGGGGTAATCACCCTATTAGCATGGTGTTTTACAACCACATAACTTGCGATCGCTCTTGCACAACTCGCTGATATACTGTTTCTGTTTGCTTGGCTAATTTTGTCCAGTTAAAGCGTTGGGTTAAATCTTTGTAAGCATTATCAATCAACCATTGGCGATAACCGGGATTTTGCAAAACCTCTAAAATTCCCCAAGCCAGGGAATCAGGATTATTTGCTTGGGTGACAATCCCTGTTTTAGTATGTTGTACTACTTCCGGAAAACCACCCGTATCTGATACCACAACTGGAACGCGAGAAGCAAAACTTTCTAAAGCCACAATACCAAAGGGTTCGTAGAGACTGGGGAACACAGCACAGTCGGCGATGGTTTGAAATTTATCTAAATATTTATCAGAGAGAAAACCCGTAAAATAACACTTTTGCCAAATTCCCAAACTTCTGGCTTGATGCTGGAGTTGGTCGGTATTTCCACCGCCAATAATGACAAATTTTACATTATCTGCCATTGACTTTAGCACTTGGGGGGTGGCATTAAGTAATACAGATACTCCCTTTTCATAAGTCATGCGACCAACATAATAAACAATTTTTTCATGGTCTGCGGCAAATTGGCGGCGAAAAACTTGAGGATTAAACCCTTGGTGGTGCTGTTTCTTTTCCGGTCGAATACCGTTATAAATAACATCTATTTTGTCATTGGGACTGTGTAGCGCTTGTTCTACTTCTCGCTGCATATAATTAGTACAAACAATAATTCGCCAAGCGTTGTAAGCAAGTAAATATTCTTTGTGATGAATATAACCTTGAATTGCTGTGTGAATACCATTATGCCGTCCGTATTCAGTGGCGTGGATGGTAGCAATGAGGGGAATTTTAAAGTTATGTTTTAAGGCAATGGCAGCATCCCCTACTAACCAATCATGAGCGTGAATTAAATCAAAGGTTCCTTCCTCTAAAATTAACTTACCTCCCTGTTCTCCCATGCTTTGGTTAAGATTGACTATCCACTGGAAAAAGTCGTGACTATGTGACACCGGTACTCGATGCACCTTGATTCCTTCCACTATCTCATACATTGATGCTTGACCAAACTCGGCAGTAATCAAGTGAATTTCATGTCCTAGCTTCACCATTTCTGGGTATAACTCCGCCACATGACGAGAGATTCCCCCAACTATCCTGGGGGGAAACTCCCAACTCAGTACCAGTATCTTCATTTACTGAACTCTCCCATAAGGTGTAGATATCTCAACAATTAACCAAAAAGTACTTTTATTTAAAAATACAAAGATGCAACAAACTTTTAGATAGAGCTGATAAATCAAAATAACACAACCATAGAAAGAGGGGAAAATATTTTGATGCTTTTTAGCATGGTTTTAATTTCAGATGATGAAAGACTTGCCATATGTGAATCTCAAGGTTCAAGACCTAGATGTAACAGTTGAGGATAGTAGAGTTACCATTAGTGCTACTGTTCCCAATTGGTCAGCATGGCAAGCAGCCTATAATACAACCATGTATACAGGTGGTGTGATTGATGTTGATTGATAGATTCACCAGCCGTAACCCTTAATTAGGGCTAGTTGAACAAAGGAGAATAGGTTAACCCCTGTTCCCTGTTTTCTATCCTTACAAATAAATTTTTATGAAACTACTCAGTGATAGCTTTTCTGCTGATAGCAAGATCCCCATGAAATTTTCTTGTGAAGGGGAAGGTATTTCACCTTCATTAAAATGGGAAGATGTTCCCATTGAAACCCGTAGCTTTGCTTTGATTGTAGATGACCCAGACGCTCCAAATCGTACTTTTGTGCATTGGGTTCTCTATGATTTACCTATGCAAACTAGGAATTTACCAGAAGGAGTTCCCAGGGAACCAATGTTAGAAGGAAGTGGTATTCAGGGCAAAAATGATATTGGTCAGTTGGGTTATACTCCTCCTTGTCCACCCAGTGGTATCCATCGTTATTTTTTTAAACTTTATGCTTTAGATGCGCCTTTAGGTTTGGATTTTGGTGCAACTAAACAAGATGTGGAAGCAGCGATGGAAAATCACATTTTAGCGTCGGCGCAACTTGTGGGACGTTACCAAAAACAGCGCTAATTGCTGAATTGAATTTGTATAAACTTAGCGGGCAAGATGCCCGCACTACTTGGTCGGTGAGTTAACTTTGCTCTAAGCGCAGCACAGCCATAAAGGCTTCCTGGGGTACATCGACTGTACCTACAGATTTCATGCGTTTTTTACCTTTCGCCTGTTTCTGTAAGAGTTTTTTCTTACGGCTAATGTCGCCACCGTAGCACTTAGCCAGTACGTCTTTCCGCAAGGCGGGGATGTGTTCACTGGCTATAACTTTAGTACCGATGGCTGCTTGAATTGGTACTTTAAATTGATGTCGAGGGATGAGTTCTTTGAGTTTTTCTGCCATTGACCGCCCCACGTTATAGGCTTTATCTCGGTGAACAATCATGGCTAAGGAATCAACGGGATCACCGTTAATCATGATATCTAGCTTCACTAGGGGATTTTCACGGTAGCCAATGAGATGATATTCCATACTGGCATAACCGCGCGATCGCGATTTCATCTGGTCAAAAAAGTCTGTAACCACTTCCGCCAAGGGTAACTCATATGTGAGTGTGGTGCGTCCTTGGGCAAGATATTTCATATCTTTAAAAATGCCGCGCCGATTCTGGGATAATTCCATCAAACTGCCAACGTAGGTTTCCGGCGTAATCATTTCTACTTGGACGTATGGTTCCTCAATTCTTTCTCGCTCATTGGGAGACGGTAAGTGACTGGGATTATCTATATACAGTTCTTCACCCTTGTTAGTAATTACCCTGTAAACTACGGAAGGCGCTGTGATAATTAAATCTAAATCATACTCTCGCTCTAAACGTTCTTGAACAATTTCCATGTGCAGTAAACCCAAAAACCCACAACGGAAACCAAAACCCATAGCACTAGAAGTTTCTGGTTCATATTGTAGAGCCGCATCATTGAGTCCCAGCTTTTCCAAGGCATCCCTTAAGGCTTCAAATTGATCAGCATCAATGGGGAACATCCCACAAAACACCATGGGTTTAGCTTCCGTGTAACCGGGTAAAGGCGCTGAGGCTTTAGCTTTAGATAAGGTAATAGTGTCTCCTACCCGCGCATCGGCTACAGCTTTAATTGCTGCGGCAAAGTAGCCTACTTCCCCAGCGTGGAGTTCTTCTACTTGCTTTTGAGTAGGACAGAGTACGCCTAATTCGTCAATAACATATTCTTTGCCTGATGCCATCAAATAAACGCGATCGCCTTTTTTTATTGTGCCATCCATCACCCGGAAATAAACAACTACTCCCCGGTAGCTGTCATAATAGCTATCAAAAATCAATGCCCTCAACGGTTGATCTATAGTGTTTTTTGGGGGTGGTATGCGCTCCACCACTGCCTCTAAAATTTGATCAATGCCAATGCCTTCTTTAGCAGAGGCTAGAATAGCACCACTACAATCTAAACCGATAATTTCTTCTATTTCGCTAATTACCCGCTCTGGTTCTGCTCCTGGCAAATCAATTTTATTCAGAACCGGAATAATTTCTAAGTCATGTTCTAAAGCTAAATACAGATTAGCAAGGGTCTGTGCTTCCACACCCTGAGAAGCATCCACCACCAACAGCGCCCCTTCACAAGCCACCAGACTACGGGACACTTCATAAGAAAAGTCCACATGACCAGGAGTATCAATTAAATTAAGTATATACTCCTGGTCGGCTTTGGTCTTGTAATTCATCCGGGCAGCTTGCAGCTTAATGGTGATGCCGCGCTCCCGTTCAAGATCCATGTTGTCCAGGAACTGTTCCTTCATTTGCCGCTCATCCACAGTTCCAGTGGCTTGTAGTAAGCGATCAGCCAAGGTGGACTTGCCGTGGTCAATGTGAGCAATAATACAGAAATTACGAATGCGATCTACAGGAACGTCAGTCATAAAGTATCGAGTGCTGAAGGAGCAACTAAGGTTAAAGAATATATTTACTTCATATATTTTAATGCTTTATTAGCCAAGATAGTATTGTGGCAAAATCAATAGATATAAAGTCCATTTTACATGATGGGATTGACAAACCAGGAGCATACAATAAATATATATAGGTCAATAATGTAGAGTTGGTGGGCTGTTACACTCCGTAACAGCCTATAACTACTCATTTCCTGACACAAATCTCAATCTGTTGTCCAGCGAGTTTGATCAAATTTACCATTTCATACCAAATGCTGTTAGTTTGGTTAGATTTTGGGGAAGTATATAACTGTGCCGTAAATCTGCACTTTAACCGTAGTCAGTAAACTCACCCCCATGGTAAACAATCACCGCCGGACATAGCTTGATACCTAACAATCTCTGAGTACATAAACCTATGAATATGAAAGAGAAGGCTACTGAAGCGGAAGCAAACCGAACCGACAAAGTAGAAATCGCAGTCCGCCTAGATTCGGATTTAGTAGAGCAAATTCAACACTTAACCAATGACCCCAGTAAGGTCATTGAAGTGGCGGTTCGTCAATGGTTACGGGGTGAAGTTCCTAGGGATGACGAACTGACACGCACCCCCCGTCGCACACCCATTCCACCTCGTGGGGAATGGAATGATTGAAGTAAAACTGCTACAGGTAGTCATTAGTCATGAGTGATTATTTTTTACACTCATAATTAGCTAACCTGGGGTAGGGCTAGCGACTGATTAACTACTAAAAAGGTGTAAATATAACATCAAAAAAAGGTAAAATTTATCCACCTAAATTCAAAAAAAGCCAAAATATCCAATGTAAGGATGCCAAAGCTGTAATAAATTATGCCAATGCCAATTTATTAGGTCAGCTTTAGCGAAACTGCTTGGAGTTGCCGTTTGTCTACCCAACTCGACTAATGACTATTACTGCTAACTCCCAATTGCCAAATTTATTTCCCCAGGATCTGGAATATTCCACTAGTACAACAGATGGCTCACTGCCATCTGTGGGTTCCGAGTTAATCTATACGCAAGATGGGACAGGACGTTACCTGACATTTTATTGGCAGCATAGCCAATTGTTAGGATTAAACCCCAAGGAAATAGTTGATCAGCGTAGTGAGGACAAAATTTTTGTCCCCATAGACAATGGTGCTTATTTGGAACGGTTGCACCGGATTTTAAATAATTTGATACCGGATAAATTTAAGTGCTGGTTTAGCTACCGCGAACAATTGCTAGAGCTAGAGTTGGTAATTTCCCCAATGATGCCATCATTAGGAACTGGCGCTACTACAGTTTTGGTGATGGGGCGTTTATTGCAAGCTAAACTCAAGCAACCAGAAGTTAAAACCACGTCACAAGAACTTACACAGGTAGAATTGGCTCTACGTCTACTGCGTCATCCAGCACGAAGGCAACAATACCAAAGACTGCTAAATAAAATTACCAGAAACATTAGGCGCACTTTGGATTTAGATGTGATTTGGCAACAAACTGTTGATAGTTTGGGAAAGGCCCTACGACTAGATCATTGCATTATCTGCCCTTATCAACCCACTAGCTCTAGAGTCCGGGTGATAGCAGAGTATCACCACCCCCAAAATAGCTCTATGCTTGGCTTAGAAATAGATATAAGTTCTGAGCCAGCCTTTGCTCAGGCATTGGCAACTCTGGAACCAGTGGTTATGGAGGGAGCAAAGTATAATCTCTGTGACCAAAAAATATTAGTAGTGACTACTTGTTATCAAGACCAAGCTAATGGACTGATTGCCATTAGTATTAAAGATGAATTTGACCCATTGACAGCACCGGAACTGGAACTAGCAAAAGAATTTGCCGATCAGTTGGGTACAGCGATCGCTCATGCGACTCTCTACAAGGAACTAGAAATAGCCCGTCAAAAAGCTGAAGAAGCCTCTCGCCACAAAAGTGAATTTCTGGCTAATGTATCCCATGAAATTCGCACTCCCCTCAATGGGATGATCGGATTTTTAAAGCTGATTTTGGAAGGTATGGCAGATGATCCGGAAGAACAGCATGAGTTTCTTTCAGAAGCCCATCGTCTATCAATACATCTGCTGCATATTATTAACGACATCCTAGATATAGCCAAAATCGAAGCTGGCAAAATGGATCTAGTTTTCTCTCCAGTCAAACTCAATGAACTATTTGATGATGTAGAAAATTTTATGCGTCCTCAAGCAGAGTCAAAAAACCTCAGCTTTCGGATGCAAATGGTTCCGACTTCCGATGAAGTTATTGTTCATGGTAATTACCAACGACTGTTACAAGTCATGATCAACTTAGCCAACAATGCCATCAAATTTACTGAAGAAGGCGGTATCACTGTCAGTGCTGATTTAGTTTTGAAAAAGATAAAATTTCAAGGTCAGCATTTCCCAGGGATGGTGAGGGTCAGAGTAGCTGACACAGGTATTGGTGTTTCTTTGGACAAACAAGACAAACTATTTCAACTCTTCTCTCAGGTGGATGGTTCCCGCACTCGCCAGTATGGAGGTACAGGGCTGGGTCTGGCAATATCCCAGAAGCTGATAGAAGCTATGGGCGGGGAAGTACATTTTTACAGTCTGGGCGAGGGACTCGGTTCAACCGTGACCTTCACAGTTCCTTTGTATCAACAACCAGTCTTAATTTCCAATGATGATAGCAACTGACTATAAATTTGCAGGGATCAAGTGCCGAAAGTTTGTTGTTCTGGTAATATACCAGCAGATGTTAACTGCCAAGTGATGAATGTTAGACCACACAATCTACAGGCGAATATATCTAAAATTAAGTTAACAAACTTTGAATATCACAATTTTCTATGGAACTCACAGTTGAAAACGTGGAAACAGTCTTGGATGAAATGCGCCCTTACCTCATGTCTGATGGGGGTAACGTGGAACTGGTGGAACTGGAGGGGCCAATTGTCAAGCTGCGGTTACAAGGTGCTTGTGGTTCTTGCCCCAGTTCTGCCATGACCTTGAGAATGGGTATTGAACGTCGCTTGAAGGAAATGATTCCAGAAATCGCAGAAATAGAGCAAGTAATTTAGTGCCTGGGGGGATGAGGCCACCCCATCCCCCATGGCCAATAGCCCATTTTCTATCCTCATCATTCACTATGTCTCATCCGTTACACATCGCTTTTGTCTGGCATCAACACCAGCCGCTGTACAAATCCCCTGACAGCGGCGTTTCGGTTTCTACTAGTCAGCATTACCGCCTTCCTTGGGTACGACTGCATGGAACCAAAGATTATTTAGATTTAATATTGATTCTGGAAAAATATCCAAAATTACACCAAACAGTAAATTTAGTACCATCCCTGATATTACAACTAGAAGATTATATTGCAGGCACTGCTTTTGATCCCTATCTCACAGCTAGTTTGACACCAAATGAAAAAATAAGTCAGGAACAGCGAGAATTTATTATCCAACACTTTTTTGATGCCAATCATCATACATTGATTGACCCCCATCCCCGCTATGCAGAGTTATATCAGCAAAGACAGGAAAAAGGGCAAGCTTGGTGTTTGGCTAATTGGCAATTGCCAGATTATACAGATTTGTTAGCTTGGCACAATCTGGCCTGGATTGATCCCCTGTTTTGGGATGACCCGGAAATTGCAGCTTGGTTAAAGCAAGGACGCAATTTTACTTTAAGCGATCGCCAACGCATATATTCTAAACAGAGGGAAATTCTCAGTCGCATTATTCCCCAACACCGCAAAATGCAAGCAGCAGGGCAGCTAGAAGTCACCACCACCCCCTACACTCACCCTATTTTGCCCTTACTAGCCGATACCAACTCTGGACAAGTGGCAGTTCCTGGTATGAAACTACCTCAGCATCGCTTTCAGTGGGTAGAAGATATTCCCCGCCATTTGCGAAAAGCCTGGGAAATTTATATAGACCGTTTTGGGCAGGAACCAAAAGGTTTATGGCCTTCAGAACAATCAGTCAGCCCGGAAATTCTGCCATATATTATTAAACAAGGCTTTGAGTGGATTTGTTCAGATGAAGCAGTTTTAGGGTGGTCGCTGCAACACTTTTTCCACCGCGATGGAGCGGGTAATGTCCAAGAACCGGAATTATTATACAGACCTTATCGCTTAGAAACTCCAGCCGGTGATTTAGCCATTGTCTTTCGTGACCATAGATTATCAGATTTAATTGGTTTTACCTACGGGTCAATGCCACCAAAACAAGCAGCTGCGGAATTAGTAGGACACCTACAAGCCATCGCCAAGATGCAAAGAGAAAGCCACAGCCCACAACCTTGGTTAGTCACCATAGCTTTAGATGGAGAAAACTGCTGGGAGTTTTATCCCCAAGACGGTAAACCGTTTTTAGAAGCCTTGTATGAAAGCTTGAGTAAGGAAACCCGGCTCAAACTGGTTACTGTTTCCGAATTTATCCAACAATTCCCGCCCACTGCAACTATTCCCGGAGAACAGCTACATAGTGGATCTTGGGTAGATGGTAGCTTTACTACTTGGATTGGTGACCCGGTGAAAAATCGCGCCTGGGACTACTTAGCCCACGCGAGAGAAACCCTAGCCAAACATCCCGAAGCCACCGAAGAAAACAACCCAGAAGCATGGGAAGCCCTATACGCTGCTGAGGGTTCTGATTGGTTCTGGTGGTTTGGTGAAGGACATTCTTCCAATCAGGATGCCATTTTTGACCAATTATTTCGGGAACACCTATCAGGAATTTACAAAGCTTTAAATGAACCAGCACCATCTTATCTTCAGCAACCATTAGAAATTCACGAAGCCCGATGTGACCATAGACCAGAGGGGTTTATTCATCCCGTCATTGATGGTCAGGGTGATGAACAAGACTGGGACAGAGCAGGAAGGATAGAAATTGGTGGGTCCAGGGGAACTATGCACAACAACAGCCTGATTCAAAGACTCTGGTATGGGGTAGATCACTTGAATTTTTATCTGCGGCTAGACTTCAAAAATGGTGTCATCCCAAGACAAGATTTACCTGAAGAGTTGAATTTGTTGTGGTTCTATCCCCATAGAACAATGCACAATAGCCCCATTCCCATCAAAGATGTGCCAGATATTGCACCACTTAATTATCTCTACCACCACCATTTAGAAATTAATTTACTCACCCAGTCAATTCAGTTTCGCGAAGCAGGAGAAAATTATCAATGGTATTCCCGTTGTAGTCGCGCCCAAGTGGCTTTAAACAATTGTTTAGAAATTGCAGTACCCTGGGCTGATTTGCAAATTTCGCCTGATTATTCCCTACGTCTGATATTAGTCTTAGGGAATGAGGGATGTTTCCAGGACTATTTGCCAAAAGACACTTTGATTGCCTTTGAAGTGCCTTAAATCTTAGTATGGTTCAGTTGCCATAATACCAAATCTTGAATCTTCCATCTTTGTGTGAGGCTCCTACGGCTAGGATTAGATTGGTTGGACTTTGAGGGCTTAAGCCCTCAAAACCAGCTTTTGTTAACGTACCTCTTTCAAACTTTCCACTTGTTTAGTAAACATTTCCGTAAATAAACTCATAACAGTACGTTCTTCGCGTACCTTGATATTAGCGGCAATTGACATTCCTGACTGTAAGGGGATTTTTTTGCCATGAGAGTCTAAATATTGTTGCTCTAAACTAATGGTGGCAGGAAATCTATAAAATTGATGTGTTTCATCTGGTGGTAATACATCTGAACCTATACGAGTTAGTTGACCCTTAATATCACCAAACTCGCTGAAGGGAAAAGAGTCGATTCTCACATCTGTCTTCATTCCCTCCCGCACAAAACCAATATCTCGGTTTGTAATAAAAACCTCAGCAGTAAACTTATCATCAGGAACAATTTGCAACACTATTTGACTAGCATTTGCTACAAAACCGGGGTATTTTGCTTGTAAGTCAAAAATTGTTCCCCCCACAGGGGCACGCAGTTCTTGATATTTAAAATTCAACTGAGCTTGAGAAATTCTGCTATTTATATCTGCCAGGGTTTGTTCATTGTTGAGGACAACTTTCATAAACTGGCTATCAATTTCCGCAATACGTTTTTTGTTCTCAGCTATTCTTTCTAAAACATTTTTACTAGAAGCCGCCACAGTATTTTTAAGTTCCTGTTCCCCTTGCTCAATTGCAAACTGTAGGCGTTTTTGTTCTTCTTCTATTTGCTCTATTTCAGCTGTGAGATTTTGCACTCTTTGTTGCTGACTGAGATACTGTATCTGAGATATACCACCTTCTTCTGCTAGGATTGTAATCTTATCTAAGATACCTTGCTGGATAGCTAAACTAGATTGAGTATCATTGTTTTTGATTTTCATTTGAGCAAGTTGTTTCTTGGTTTGCTCAATTTCTAACTGTGCTGCAAGAGAGCGAGAATCTAATTCTCTTTGAGCGAATTGTAAACGTTTGGCTTCATCAGATCCTAAATCTGCCAATGTATTAGAGTTGTTCAATTCAGCCCGCAACAAATCATTTTCTTGAACTAACGCTGTCCTACTTTTTAAAAGAAACTGAGCATTTAGTGGCAATTTACCCCGCAAAAATTCCAATTCCGAGGCGGTTGTATAACTATTAGCCATTAACCGACGATAAATTTGGTTTTCTTCAACTAATGCGCTGCGAATCTTCTTTAAAGAATCTAATTCGGCGACGGTAGCCGCAGTTTCAAAAGTTAGCAACAAGTCTCCCGGCTGCACTTTTTGTCCATCTTTAATATGAACTGATTTCACTACTCCACTAATGGGAGCTTGAACTTCTTTGACTGTCCCTTCAGGCTTGAGTTGACCTGTAGCAGGTACTACTTGCTCAATTTTGGCAAAATAAGCCCAAGTAATTCCAAAACAAGCTAACCCAATTAAGGTCAGCATAATTGTGCGTGACCAAATGGGAGATTGGCGTAATACAACTGACTGCTCAAAGTTGGTGTACTCGGCATTGGCTAAAGCTTGATTAGTAGCCTTGGCTGGAGATGAGAGTAACCGGTAATCAGCATTGACAACCTTTTGGTGCTTACCGTTCCCGTCTTGACCGTTGTTGTTTCCATTGATGTTAATCATAGTGATTGGATTTGTTGGTGAACAGGTTATTAAGGGGGTGTATTCGGGTATAAGAGAAAAGAAGAAACTTACAAATTCACTTCCTGTTGCTGATAGAGATAGAAATAATGACCTTTAGCAGCCATTAATTCTGGATGGCTACCTTGTTCTATCACCCTACCGTTATCCATGACGATAATCATATCTGCATTACTAACAGTAGTGAGGCGGTGGGTAATAAAGAAAACTGTTTGACCTGCAAAGGCTTTGGCTAAATTGAGACAAACTTGTCGCTCTGTAGGATAGTCTAGAGCGCTAGTTGCTTCATCTAAAACTAATAATTTTGGTCTTTGTAGAATAGAACGAGCAATGGCAATTCTTTGTCTCTGTCCACCGGACAGCCCTGCACCCCGTTCTCCTACCCTTGTGTTGTAACCGTTGGGTAAGGACATGATAAACTCGTGGGCTGCTGCAACGCGGGCGGCAGCAATAATTTCGTCACTTGTGGCCTCGGGATTAGTCAGAGCGATATTTTCCTGTACAGTACCATCAAACAATAGTGTTTCTTGCGGAACCACACCCACCTGTCGCCGCAGGGAGTAAAGTTCTATTTTGGAAATATCGTAACCATCAATCAAGATTCTGCCAGACTCCACTTCGTACAGTCTCAGCAGTAACTTCATCATCGTACTTTTACCTGAACCACTTTGTCCGACAATCCCCACAAACTTTCCTGGGGGAATATCCAAATTAACGTTAGAAAGTTGTAATGGTCCACTGGTGGCAAACCGGAAGGAAACATTGTCAAATTGCACGCCTCCGGAAATGGCAGGTAAGGGAATATTTTGACGGTCTACTTCCGCTTCTTCTGGTGTGTCAACAATATCACTTAATCGCTCTAAGGATAAAGCAGTTTCTTGGAAATTTTGCCAGAGTTGAGCTAAACGCAATATGGGGCTGGTTACGTAACCTGAGATAATTCTAAAGGCGATTAATTCACCAAGGGTTAATTCTCCTTGCAGGACTAAATAAGAACCTAACCACAAGACCAATAATGCACTAAGTTTATTAAGAAAACTGCTGGTGGAATTAGCCAGTGTAGAAGTGATAACGGTTTTAAAACCCGCGGCTACGTACCGAGCATAACGTTCTTGCCAGGAAAAACGCGACTGCAATTCAATATTTTGCGCTTTCACCGTTTGAATACCTGACATCACTTCCACTAAATATGATTGAGTGTGGGAATTGCGTTCAGCCTTGGTGCGTAACTGTTTGCTAATAGTGGGAGAAGCAATTAAGGTGAGGATAATAAAGATGGGAATTGTGCTTAAACCTACTAAGGTTAGTTGCCAACTATAAAACAGCATGACGATAATATAAATTATCGAAAATATGGCATCTAACACCACTGTTAAGGCAGTACCAGTGAGAAACTGACGGATATTTTCTAATTCGTTAATGCGAGTGGCTAGTTCACCTACGGGTCGGCGTTCAAAATAGCGCAGTGGCAGACGTAGTAAATGATCAATAATTTGCGAACCCAAACCCATGTCAATGCGGTTGGTAGTATCAACAAATAAGTAAGTCCTTAATGTGGTTAGTAGTGCTTCAAATATGCCTACTACTAATAGCAAAATACCTAAAACATTCAAGGTATTAATGCTATTTTGAACTATAACTTTGTCAATAATTAACTGAATGACTAGGGGATTAGCTAACTGGGCTAGCTGAACAAAAAACGAAGCGATGAAAACTTCTATAAGAACTCGGCGATACTTTGACAGGTAAGGGATAAACCATTGTATCCCAAAGCGTTCTTGAGGAGTTTCCTTGGTAGTCGTCAGCAATAAAACTGTTACCTGGGGAGGTAAGTCGTCTGGATTAACAGTTAATTGGTCTATAAATTGAGCCGGTTTGCAGCTGATAATTCCTTGGGATGGCACACCTGCCACAACAGTATGAGCATCTATCTCATATAGAACAGCATAACTATCACCATAATGAACTATTGCTGGTGTAGGAATGCGCGTAATTGCAGCAATAGGTAATTCTACTAATTGGGATTTAAGTCCGATTAACTCGGCTACATAAGCACAAGCTGGAAAGGATATACTACCTTGACGTTTGATTTGCTCAGTTAAGATGCGACGAATCACCTCCTTGCGAAAAGGGATGTGCAGGTGTTTAGAGAGCATTTGAAAACAGGCGAAGATGGTATTTACTTCCCCTTTACCGCTCACAAATGGGTAGTTTTGGCGTTTTCGTCTAGTTTTTTGTGGGGTAGGTTGGGACTGGGGAATTTCTTGGTCTTCAGCGTAGTAGGGGATCTCTAGGTCGTTGGTGATGGCTAATTGGCTATTTTGGCTATCTTCCCCAATAACTGGTGGCTGATGATCTAATAAAGATAAGTCTCCAGGGGATAACCCAAGTAAACGCGCCTGACCTTTACCCTTAACTTCTAGTCTGTCGGTTGGTTTTAAGCGAGAACCAGGGGGGAAATTGGTAATGGAGGCTCCTCCACTCACAAACCAGATATGTTCCTGATCTAATTGGTCTGCTGGGGTGACTCCTGGGTTGAGGTAATATACTTTTGCCCTGGATAAGGCTTGTTCAACGATTTCTGTGAAGTTGGTTACAGCGTTGGCTTGCTTTTCAATTTGTGAACCTAAAACATCAAACACCTCTATTAAGTGACTGTAGTTTAAGCGTGTATTGGCAAAGTCAGGGTAAGAAATAACCAGGCGTATATATTCTGTTTTACTCAAGCTCAGACAGACAACTTCAGTAGAGGCGGTAGCAGTTTCACAGGCAATTTGTCGTAATATACTCATCTCTCCCAGAATTGCCCCTGGTTGTAATAATTTTAATGTGGTAGGTGCTTCCGTTTGGGGATGATATCCTAACAAACGTACTTTTCCCTCGTAAATAATGGTGATTTGTTCTGGGAGTTTATCTTTGCCAATTATTTTCTGTCCTATCCTGTAACGCCAAGCTTGTACTTTTTTGGAGAGATTGGTTATCTCCTCTGCGGGTAGTTTTTCAAACCCTTCTAGCTGGGAAATAAATGCTTGAAAGGAACTTGTAATATAAGTCATTTCCAGATCAATGTAAGTAAATGATTGTAGTTTATGATACAAAACAAAGTAAGTTTATTTTGTCATCATTATCTCTCAAATGTGAGATGAGTTAGTTGATGAATTTAGGAATTTTGAGCGGCAATCTGGGCTTGTAGCCAACTATTAAAACGTTCATTGAGTAAGCGTTGACGCAATGAATTATCTAACTGTACTGGTAACAACTTCTCCAGTCGCAGTATGACTATCCAATTTTCTAATTTAGTGGGTGGTAACAGCTGCTGTGGCTGGCTGCTAGTCAATAGTTTGGCTAAACCAGGATGGATAGTTTGCAATTCTATCGGTCCGACTAGTCCATTTGTTTGTGCTTCTGGCCCTTGAGAATATTCCCGTGCTAGTTCAGCAAAACTTTGTTCTCCTGCTTCTATGCGGAAATAGATTTCTTGGGCAATACCAACTTCATTTGTTCTGATCAGAGAGTAAACTACTCGGTCTAGTTGGGGTTTACGCTGGGCAAAGTAAGATTCTAAATCGCCGCCCCAAGTCTGAGACTTGAATTTCTCGATTTTAAATTGGCGGATGGCGAGGGAGGCAAATTTATGCTCACTCATATTATTTTGCTTTAGCCAATGCTGACGTACATCATCTGAGGTCAGTTGATATTGTTGGGCTAGTTGTTCATAGGCAAGTTTCTCTTCTTCTGGTGTACAGTCTATTGGCGCGATCGCTTGGTCGATGACCATTTCTTTGATTAAGGCTGGCAGCATTTGGTATTCTTCCAGCACATGCAAAATTTCTGCTGACGACAAATTGTTCAGATTAGTAGCAACTTGTTGCCAAATGTTGTCGGATTGTAGAACTGCTGTCATATTACTTTCTTAGCTAGAATTTGCACAATCACATTGTAAAAGTATTCTGTTACTCATAGGTTATGGTTTGGTTAACTATATTCACATGGCAGATTTATCATGATTTTCAACTTTATAGCAATTACATTAGTATATATCAATACAGGATTTTTTTAGCAAATATATACTATTTTGTAGATGGTGGTGGGGGGATGTCTACTTAAGTAATTACAGTAATAGATATTACTTATCATCGCAAACAGTTTAGTACTTGATCTACAACCAATCTAGCAGTACCTGGGAAGTCTGAAAAGAAACCATCAACCCCCAGATGAATAAACTGTTGATATTCTAGTTTTGGGTCGCCGTTGTAGTCTGGTGCGAGGAAAATATTTTCATTGCGGAAGGTGTAAGGGTGTAACAGCAAACCGACAGCATGGGCATCTTCTACCAGTGTGGTGGGTGTTTGCAGGTGACCATTTGCACTGGTAGGCAAAATTAGCCGCTTATGGGGGCCGATACCTGCTGCGTAGGTGGCAATATTAGCTAATTCTTGGGGCTGGGTAAGTTGGCTATAGGTGCGGGAGTCATTACTAACTACAAAGTCATAGGGTTTGCTATCATCACTATCCAGTAGTTGAATCAAGGGAATGTCAATACCTGCGGACGGCATGATTACTTGTTTGAGTTCCTGGAGATTACCCACTTCAAAGGACTGAATAAATACTCTTTCAGGGTCAATGAAATCTTGAGCAACTAAGGTGTCAACTAGTACTTTACCCAAGTCAATGTGGATGGAGGAAGCATCTAAAAGTGTGCCTTGACTGGCAAAGAAGGTAGGATGCTTGGTTTCAGGATAAATGCCGATTTTGCCACCTGTTACTGCTTCTACCTGTTTCACCAAATCAATGATTTCTTCTAAAGTGGGAATTTTGAGTCCATGATGATCAAAATTAGTTCCCCGTAGATATGGCAGACGTTCTATGCAATTGAGAGTTTTAATTTCTACTAAAGTGAAGTCTTCTGTAAACCAACCTGTGATAGTACGACCATCAATAACTTTGGTGGTAAGGCGATGGCTAAACTCTGGATGAGAAGCAACATCAGTACTGGTATCTGTTCTGTTCACTGAACCATCAGCATTGAGAATTGCTAAGGCATTTTCATGACGGGCCACTAAATAACCGTCTTTGGTGGCTACTAAATCAGGCTCAATAAAGTCAGCGCCAAGTTCAATGGCTAGTTGATATGCTTCTAGGGTGTGTTCTGGACGGGAACCACTAGCTCCCCGATGACCAATCACAATAGGTGGTTGACCATTCAGGGTATTTATATTGAAGCAGTTACTTGTATTATTGGCGAGATCACCTTGTGCAAAAGCCATAAAGTTTTTGTAAGTTGTATTTTAGACAGCATCACCCATTGGTAGTGAGTAGTTTAAGTCTTAATTTGTCCACACATTACCAACTTATGCCACTTGGGTAAAAAAAAGGTTAAGAGAAGGTTAAATTTACAAATATTAGCTAAATCTCTAAAACTAACCCTAGGTTGTAAGTAATTATGCTAAAACTTTACTTCTTTTGGTTGATGCAGAATATCCCTAAATTTTGGAGAATTTATACATAGGTTCGCTTAGGGATGGAAAACAATGCGTACAATTAATATTGGTTTGACAGAAGAGCAGCGTCAGGGTGTTATCAGTCTGTTAAATCAAGATTTAGCAGATTCTTATGTTTTGATAGTAAAAACTAAAAAGTACCATTGGGATGTTGTCGGACCTCAGTTCCGTAGTTTGCACGAACTGTGGGAGGAGCAGTACGAAGAACTGACCGAGAATATTGATGATCTAGCGGAACGGATTCGCGCTTTGGGCGGTTTCCCTGTGGGGACGATGGGGGAATTTCTCCAGATTGCTACTCTCAAAGAGCATAAAGGTGAGATCCCATCAGCCACAGGGATGGTAGCTGTATTGGGAGAAGATCACGAGCAGCTAATTCGTAATTTGCGGGATCATGTGGATCAGTGTAGTGAGCAGTTTCATGATGAGGGAACAGCTGACTTTTTGACCGAACTGATGGAAGAACATGAACAGATGGCTTGGATGTTGCGCTCATTCATTGAAGGCCAAGCCTTAGAACCCGATGGTATGCAACCGGAAGCAGCAACTAAAACCCCCGTGGGTGTGTAGTGGTGCTGGAAGGTTGATTCTTTGGGCAGATCAGAATCAATCTTCCTAATCAATTTTCCTAAATTTACGCCAAAAATCCGGCAAAAATTCTTAATTTTCAGGAGTATTCAAGTGCCAGAACTTTATCAAGCACAACGGACTATATCAGCTGTATTTAAAGAACAAAAGCAAATTGACCAGGTGATTCGACGTTTACTAGATAGGGGTGTGCCTAGGGATCATATTTCAGTCATGGGGAAAGACTTCCGGTCAGAAACGCGAATTTCTGGTTTTATTACTAAAAAAGATGTGATTTTAGGGGGTTTGAGAACAGGAGCAATTTTTGGTTCTTTGTTTGGTTCTTTTCTCAGCTTGCTAACTGGTGTGGGGGTACTGTTTGTTCCCTTTGTTGGCCCTATTGTGGCAGCAGGTCCGATTGGTGCGTTGTTGCTGGGTGCTGCTAGTGGAGCGATCGCGGGTAGTGCTGGCGCGGGACTGGTATCGGCTTTAACCGCCTGGGGGATGCCTGAAGATAAAGCGGCAGTTTATCAAACACGCTTACAGGCTGGCCAATTTATATTAATGGCAGAAGTGCCCAGCGATCGCCAGGGAGAATTTCAACTACTCCTAGAAAGTGCTGGTGGTGAAGAAATTCACACCACCGATCAAACGTTGACTCGTCCTTGTTCTGGCCCATGTAAGAGTCCAGAAGATTTATCTCCTGAAGTACGTTCTCACCTCTGTGATCAAGCTCAACGTACATTCATGGATCGCTATAATGCTGTATTAGATCAGACTGGTAATGAAGTGACGGCTGAACAAGCGGCTTGGGAGGCAGTTCATCAACAGTTTGATGAAGATGAACAGGGCGTTTGGTCAAAGGCTAAAGTGAATGTTTAGCTAATTAGTTTATTTATGTTTATTTATGTTTATTTATCTCCCGCTACGCTAACGTTAGCGGGAGTTTTCTTGTCCCATCAGATATATTTGCTTGTAATTACTTAACCTTGACTATACACGTTATTGATTTTGGACTGTTCCCTGTTCCTTGTCTCTAGGAGTAATTTCACCAATCAAAGCGGATTCTTAGATTAATAACTAGTACGACCAGTGAGCAAACCCCATAAAAAGATGGCAATTACTGCACCAATGATAGCCACCATTAAACCAGGAATACTGAGAGTAGCCGCAGTTAGTTGTAATCTTCCTGTTTCCAAGAGAGTAACAATAGTTCCCCCAATTAAAGCACCGAGAATCCCCAAGACCATGGTTGCAATTATGCCCCCTCCCTGACGACCAGGGTAAATGGCTTTAGCAATAGCTCCCGCAATTAAACCTAAAATTATCCAGGCAATTAGGTTCATAATCTAAATTCTCTATCATGTTTACCCATAATTTATTAATTTATATCTGGTTTTCCTTCTACCAGAAGAGATAGCTATTAATTAACAACCAGCCAAATATCTCTGTTGACTTGTTTGTGTCTTCTGCATCCTTGAGCGCATCTTCACAGAAAACTGGTATTAGTCCTAGGCTGTCCTCCAAATCAATCAATTATATTTTTAGGATATTTATTCAGATTATAGTCGGATTTAGAGATATAATACGGAGGGTTTGATAAATTGTTTTTGCCTGTTTACGGTTCGCAAATCAGTGGGATAATATTAATTGCTTTAAATGAAATCCTGGATACTTTTTGATAAATCAACAAGGCTTTATGATGTACCACTATTCCAGTAATCGCTTGTGTTTGACATGGCTAACTTTTCCAGATCATGCCTATTGGTATATAATACTAACACAATCATTACATTTTTTTAACACAATCTGGGCACAAGTATGATGAAACAAGCAGTCAAAGTAGTTAAACTGAGTGGGATTATCAATAGTACAAACTCACAAGAACTACAACAAAATATTACTCAACTTCAAGCAAGTGGTGCTCAAATAATTTTAGTTGATTGTCAAGATGTATCCTTTATGGATAGCTCTGCCTTGGGGTCTTTGGTATTAGCTTTCAAAACCTTACGGGAAAATAATACCAGACTAGCTCTCTGTTCTATTAATGAACAAGTGAGAATATTATTTGAACTAACGGGGATGGATAAGGTGTTTGAGATATTTTTAAATGAAGATGAGTTTCATCAAGTTATTCTCTCTAAGAACTGATTAGTCGAAATTAACTTGGAGGATTGATAAATCATCATCAAACGCATCTTTGGAGTTTAAAGCGATTAAATAATTTAATACTTGGTCTAGTTGACAATCAACCGTGTGTTGTACACTTACAAGTATTTGAATAAAGCTATCTAAACTCCAAAGTTTGCCATCTGATTTTGTGATTTCATAAGCACCATCACTAAAAATATACAGGCTACTAAATTTATCAATATGGCAACAGGCATCTACATATTTAGCTTCTGGAAACATACCCACTGGCATTCCAGGAGTTCTGAGTAGTTGAATATCAGTTTTTTTAGCAGATGCACCTGATATTAATACTGCGGGTGGATGACCGGCACTGGCATAAATTAACCGCCGGGTAAGTCGGTTATAAACTCCATACCAAATAGTAAAATATTTGTCATTTTGGTAATTGATTTGAAAGGTTTGATTTAAAGCCTTGAGTACATCACTGGGCTGATAGTAATTTAAACCTTTTAAGGCACGGGAACGTAATAAGTTTAGTACGGAAATTGAAGGTAGGGCGGCTTTTAATCCATGTCCGGCGGTATCTAGCAAATATATGGCTAAACAGTCGGCATCTAGCCAGTAGTAATCAAAACAATCGCCGCCGAGTTGTCGGGAAGGAATAAATCGAGAGTTGATGGTTAAGGGTTCTGTGGTTGGTAAGGGTAGAAGCGATCGCATATATTCTGCTGCTTCTGCTAGTTCAGTTTCTAGAAGTAGCTTTTGGGTGTGTAAATCCTGGCTTAATTGATGCAGGCGCAGTCCGGCTCTAACCCTTGCTTTTAATTCATTTTGTTCAATAGGTTTAGAGATAAAATCATCAGCACCAGCATCTAGTCCTTTAACACGATCAGCAATGGAATCTAAAGATGTTAAAAAAATAAAAAAAGTAGTAGATAAATTGGGGTCTGTTTTCATGCGTTTACAGACTTGTAAACCATTTAATCCTGGCATAATCCAATCACAAATAACCAGTGCAGGACGATGAGCGATCGCCAGGGCAACTCCTTCCTCTCCATTATTAGCAGCAACTACTTTATAACCTTGTTTTTCTAACATCCTTTTCAGGAGTATTTGTATAGAAATATCATCATCAATGATCAGAATCTGAAACATAAAAAAACACATTTAAAATTTCATAGAAAATCAAAATAATCTTCACTTGGGGCTATTTATTAAATATTATGGAGGTGACAAAGGATTAATCCATAAAAGAATAGCCCGTCTTAGCTGGTTCAAATCGCGGTACACTTCCTGTTTAAACCATTGCCCCAAAGCATCCCAGGGAGTAAATGACGCTCCTGGTTGCCATTTGATATCTTGACCTAAAGGTGTAGTGTGAGTACCTGGTAACGTTTGTATTGTCACCATTTCAGCAAACCGTGATTGTAAGATTTTGGTTAAAGATACTGTTTGATCAATGGTATCGTTGTTAAATTTTATTAATAAATTGCGGCGGATATTGTAGCTTTGCTGTATAATGCCGTTGGTTTCTAGTGGGGATGGTGTAAACTCCACGGGAAAGGTAGAGTTTAACTGTTCCACTAAGGGGATAGCCTCCTTAGCAGCGTAATTGTTGAAAGAAATTAAAATATTACCGGCACGTTCTACAGGTAAAAGGCTACCTATCAGCAAATGCAGCTTACAACCCATACTATGCCCTAGTCCATAAGTGGGGAGATAAAACTGGCGTAATGCGCCAGAATCGTGTAACCTCTCTATGGTGCGTTCAAAGTTCAGCAGCACAGTTTTGGCGATGGCCACATGATCTAAAGTATTAACAAATGGTGTGGCAACAATAACATATCCCTTGCTGCCCAATTGTTCTAGTAACCAGCGATAAGTGAGATGAGGTGCAGTGGCCACAAATGCACCACCCAGAAAATGGATAATTCCCAGGGGCTTTGGGGGAACCAGCACCCAGTTACCTCTAATTTCTTTCCAGTCCATAGCTATAGGGGGGTTAATTCACACCTTTTTATGTTAACCTTTCATGGGATTGGTGGAAGTATGAAGGGAAAAAGCTCTGATAATTAAATGCGTAACGGCTTAATATTAAATTAACCTTTGGGTTTGGAGCCTGTTCATTTCGATTTGCACATCTAAGGCAATTTGTAATGCTTCATTGAGTAACCTGCCATGTTCTGTAGCTTCTTCTGTAACTTGCATGGCGGCTAGAGTGGCTAAGTTATCGGCAAACAACTCTGTGTTTCTGATAATAAAATTTTTATTCTCTCTTAAAATTCGTTCTGTTTGCAAAGCCCGGATTAAATCATTTCTAGTCAGGTTGAGGGCGGTAATGACTTTTTCCCTTTCTTTAATCATTACCCCAGGGTTCCCAGCAGCTTCTATTTGATCATTGATATCTATAGCTTTGATAACGGCATTATATCTATCAACATCATTTAAAAGTATTTCTAGCGCATTGGTCATATTATCATTAATTATCTTCCGTTTTCTCCACCATAATAAATATAAGCCAATCTGTGCGACACCAGCACCCCACACACATAATATTATTAACAACACCCAAGATGGAATTGTCACCCAATTAGCAAACAATTTAATAATGATATCAAAAATTAAATAACTAAAAACCAATATGGAAGAACTAATAAAAACTACCGTAGCCCCTTCAGAACCCTTGATTTTATCAATTATCCTGTTAGCAACTTTTCTTAAAGGCCTGGTGATAATAGTTAACTTAGCCTTAACAGGTAAATTAGTCAATCTTCGCAATTCTTTATCACTAATCTCTAAACCATGTAAGTCATTACGCACAATACCTACGCCCCATCCTCAAGCCTAATTAGGAACATAATACCCTCTGGGCAAATCTAGTTATTTACATCCTCTCCCCTCTCCTCAATCTTCATCAGGGTGAGGGTGATGGTTATGTACTTGATTAAATTTGCACTCTTTATTTAGTACAATATAGCAATCAGATTTATTAATGGCTCGTTCAATGGAAATTTTCATAATTTTTTAGTATATTATTATTTTATAACTGGTTTTTTGTACAGTTGGATACTTAGTTACAGTAGAGGCTGTTGAAACATCAACAACGAAAGCAAAAAATCCACCATAAAAATTAATACCCAAGTAGTCACCACTGCGGTTGTCGCCGATTCCCCCACTTCCTTTACTCCTCCTTTAGTAGTTAGTCCCCAACTACAACCATTAATAGCAACTATAGCTCCAAAAATCAGCCCTTTTACTAAAACCATAAATAAATCAGATAGTTTTAATAAACTTCTCACAGATTCTAAGAACACTTCAGGATCAATGTGGTAAAATTGTGCCGCTGCCAAAACTCCGCCAGTGATGCCTATAACTAAAGCAAAGACCATCATAAACGGCATCATGAAAACACAAGCAATTACCCTAGGCAGTACCAAGTAATCAATGGGATTTGTTTTCAGCATATAAAGTGCGTCAATTTGCTCTGTAACACGCATAGCACCTATTTCTGCTGCAAAGGCAGAACCCACTTGTCCAGCAATAATACTAGCTGTTAAAAGTGGGGCTAATTCTCGACAAAAAGCCAAAGCAAAAGCACCGCCTATAGCATCGACAGCACCAAATCTAATTAATTCTCTAGCAGTTTGAATGGTAAAAATCATACCCGCAAACCCACTAACCAGTAGAACTGGAGACACTGAAGCGGGTCCTGCTGTCACCATATGTTGCAAAATTTTCCGGTAGTAAGTTTTGCCTTGGATTAAATGCAGCAAAACTTGACCAAAAAGTAATAGTGCCGCGAAACAGCGTATAACCCAGGATTGCTCTAATTTTTTTCTAGCTGTGTAATTCATGACAAAATTAATAGAGAATAAAGTATAAAAATTCATATCTTGTATTTATATTCAACTATCTAAAGACAGAGAAAAGACGCAGAAAAAATAAACTATATATATCTAAAATTATTCACTGTATCTTTATGGAAAATATTTTTTTTTAATATTATTTAAATGCCATACTGTATAAGTTTTTTTGAGGATATTTTCATGATTAGTTTTTGGCGTTGGTCATTGGCAAGTACAACTTTACTGGCGTTGGGAGTCACAGTTGGCACTATTAATCCCATGATAGTTTCTGCTCAAACCAGGGTTTCTACTATTTCCTCCTCCACTTTAGCTGCTAACTTATCTGACATTAGCTCAGATTATTGGGCAAGTCCATTTATTCAAGCCTTAGCTGACAGAAACATCATATCTGGTTTTCCTGATGGCACATTTAGACCCAATCAACCAGTGAGTCGGGCGGAATTTGCAGCCATGATTGAAAGGGCTTTTAATCAAAATCCTGTGCGGCAGATCAGTCCGGGGGGTTTTGCGGATGTTCCTGCTGATTTCTGGGCTAGTTCTGCCATTCAGGAAGCCTACGAAACTGGGTTTATGTCGGGTTATCCGGGTAATTTATTTCTGCCAAATCAGCAAATTCGCAAAGTTGAAGCTATAGTTGCTTTAACAAATGGTTTCGGTTTACAACCAAGCAGTAATTCACTGGGCATAGTCAATACTTATTACAGAGATGCGTCAGCTATTCCAAATTATGCCCTGGATGCTGTAGCAGCAGCAACGGAAGCCAATATGGTGGTTAATTATCCCAATGTCAACCAAGTCAACCCCCTAGATCCTTTAACTCGTGCTGAAGCATCGGCTATTTTGTATCAAGCTTTGGTGCGACAAGGACAAATGCAAGCCCTGGGGGGCAATATCCCAGCAAATAACTATATAGTTGGGGCTGGGGAAAAAATCCAAACTGGTCAAGATATTGTTTCTATTGCTGCATCAAGTGAATTTTTCACTAATTTAACTTCTCTATTGCAAACCGCAGGTTTAGCAGATATTCTGCAACAACCAGGCCCCTATACTGTTTTTGCTCCGACTGATCAGGCATTTGCAGCTTTACCAGCAGGAACTCTAGAGGAATTACAGCAACCGGAAAATAGAGAATTATTGATTCAGATTTTGAGATATCATGTGGTTCCTGGGAAAGTAACCGCTAATCAACTTTCTTCAGGAAAATTGACAACTTTTCAGGATGTACCCGTAGATATTCAGGTGGACGCAGCCACTAATCAAATTGCTGTCAATGATGCCAATGTGATTCAGCCCAACATACAAGCCAGCAATGGTGTGATTCATGTGATTAACGAAGTCCTCATACCACCTAACCTGGGTTTAACTCAGCAACCCCCAGCTGCTACTACTCCTAGCATAGAAGTGGGTACTATGACTCGTGGTGGAGCTAGTTATATTGGGGTGGCTGGTAATATTGGCATAGGTGGTGATTCTGCCCTGAGTGAAAGTAACTATGCAGTGATTAGTAAAGTTGGGCTGACAAACACAATATCCCTGCGACCATCCGTGATATTTGGCGGTGATACACTGTTTTTAGTTCCTGTTAGTTTAGACTTTTCTCCGCGTTTTGCCGATGATCCTATCAGTGGAGGACAAATATCAATATCCCCTTATTTGGGGGCTGGTGTAGCTATTGAAACTGGAGGCGATGCTGATGTTGGTTTGTTGTTAACTGGTGGTGTGGATGTGCCTGTAAGCGATCGCCTGACCGCTACTGGTAGTATTAATGCTGCATTTTTGGATAGTACTGATTTTGGTCTGTTATTGGGTATTGGCTATAGGTTTTAATCATAGCCTTTGTTTGATAAGTAATTTTAATTACCTATTAACCAGGATAAATAAGGAATAGCCACATACAGCAAATACAAAGGCGATGGCCACAGAAAAAATAACAACATCCCGCACAATAAATAATATCCAATCTTTTCTCAGTTCTTGTCTAAATTTCAGTTCCCGTAGCTTGTGTTCTAGTTCCTCATCTGCTTGTGACAGCAAGTTGATTGGTGATATTATTGGTCTTTTATCTACTTCCATATTTTGCACCTTATTACACTATACTCTATCTCAATGGTAGGTCACTGGCAATGTTGATTAACTTTGGAGAATTGCCAGATGGCTGGGTTCTAAGCAGTCTAGGTGATTTATATATTCAATTTAAACATCACTCAAATACTACTGTACGATTAGCATACACTAGCACCCGATTTTGTAAATGTAACCTCACTGCCCTGGCTAATACAACTCTTTCTAAATCTTTACCTTTTCTGATTAAATCTTCGACTTCATCTCGGTGACTGACGCGCACTACATCTTGTTCAATAATTGGACCAGCATCTAAATCAGCGGTGGCATAATGGGCTGTAGCCCCAATAATTTTAACACCACGTTCAAAGGCTCTGTGATAGGGATTAGCACCTACAAAAGCTGGTAAAAATGAATGATGAATATTGATTATTTTGGGAAACTGATTAATAAAGTCTGCACTGACAATTTGCATATATTTGGCTAAAACTACTAAGTCAATTTGATATTTTTGCAGTAGTTCTAGTTGTTGTGCTTCCTGTTCGGCTTTGTTTTCTTTGGTGATGGGGATGTGGTGAAAATCAATGCCAAATTGCTCGGCTATTATTTTAAAATGAGGATGGTTGCTAATAATTAGGGGAATTTCTGCCACAAATTCTTTAGCACGTTGTCGCCAAATTAAGTCAAATAAACAATGGTCTTGCCGACTCACCCAAATGGCAATACGTGGTATAGTGTCAGAAAAGTGTAGTTGCCAAGTGGCATCTAAAGGTTGAGCGATCGCATTAAATGCAGGAGCAATAAATTCCCGTGGTAAGTTAAAACCCTCTAACTGCCATTCAATACGGGTGAGAAATAACCCAGCTGCAAAGTCTGTATGCTGGTCTGCATGAATAATATTACCCCCGTTAGCATAGATAAAATTGGCAAATTTAGCCACTAGTCCCCGTTGGTCGGTACAGGAAATGAGTAAAGTGGCGGTAGGATTGGTCATGTGATGTCTTAATTTTTAATTAGGGCTGGCTTCTGGTTTAGCGTCGCCTGTATCTGGCGATTGTTTCCATTCTGAAAGCTCGCGATTAACGGCATTTTCAAAATTGGTCGATACCAGTATGATATTGATATTACCATTTTCTTGGGTTTGCAAATCAGTTTGGGCATACAAAAAACCACGGTTAAAATCAGGTTTACCCAAAATTAACTGATGAGTCTTTTTATTTTTAAGGTTAATATTAATAGTGGCTAGTGGTGGCACTAAACCAAATTCTTCTCGTTGGCTGGATGGAACTGATAAAGTGCGATCGCTTTCACTTTGGACTAACAAATCTGTTAAATAAGTCACAATAGCATCATTTGCTGGTTCTGTGGTCGGGGATACGAGCAACCATTGGGGCTTTTCTGTTGCCTGGTTACGTTTTAAACTCAGGGTGGTATCTTTAATTTTAATGGTGAGAGATTCTATATCATCTTCTTGAAAAGAGAAAATTTGCTGCTGTTGCTTCTTCACTTCTTGGCGCTGGGTTTGACCGCGAATTTCATAGAAATAAACAAAACCACCCAAACCCAGAGCTAAGAATATTAAAACTAAAGTCGTGCGTGATAACTTCATGATTAATTATCTCCGTTTCCACCAGATAATGACCCCAGTCATCAACCCCATGAGAGGTAATACCAACAAAGACGACCATGTTAAAAAATTACCTTGGGCTACACTTAAATTAATACGGCGATTTTTTGCTTCTTTGGGGCGAATGGAAAGGGGCTGCTGGTCTTGTTGACTCAACCAAGTCACCGAGTTAAGAAACACGTCGCCATTGAGTTGCTGTTCAAATAACTCATCAGTAGCAAAGTCGGAGTCTCCTATCACTACTAATCGTGATTCAATTTTAGTTTGTTCTTGAGGTTGTTCTGACTTTTCTGGTGTAGGGGGGTTAGTTTCATTCTCAATAGTAGGTGATGGTGTGGGCGATACTGGAGGACTTGGTTTAGTTTCACCTGGTATTGTTTTGCTCAAAGCCACAGCCAAAGTGAGGGGACCCGGGGTATCTGTTTGAGAGTCAAACTCTAATTTTTCGCTGTTTAGGTCACTTTCTGCCCAACTGTCAGGATAAGCCTTGGTTGAGAATAAATTAGTGGACTCAATACCAGCCACAGAAGTAATTTCTAAGGGTCTAGCTAACCGATAAAAAGAAATGCCGTTACCAAACTCTTTTGTAATGGGATGTTGCCCATATTCTGTGATGATGGGAACAGCGGGACCAAGTCCCACACCCCTCCCAGACACATCCACTACTAAACGATTATCTAACTTAATACCCCACTCCTGTAGTAAGCTATTGAGATTATTATCAGTATTAGGGTCAATCATGAACAGTACATTACCACCATTATTGAGGTAATTTTGTAAAGCTTTGACTTCTTTATCAAATAATTCTTGTTTTGGTCCGGCTACAATCACAACACCTGCATCTTCTGGAACTTGGGATTTTTCTACTAAATTCAGTGGTGATGCAGTGTAGTTTCTCTCAGCTAACTTTTGAATAGCTTGTGAAATTCCCCCTTGACTGGGTGTAATTGCTGCTTCCCCATGACCTTGAAGAAAGTAAACTGGCGTAGTAGTGCTACTGGTGATTTGTTGCAAACGGTTAGTTAACCTCACTTCCGAAAGCCGTTCATTAACATTTAAAGTTTGCACTAATTGGCGATTATCTCCAAATTCTAGGTACACTTCGCCATAATCTTGAACACCAAACTTATTGGCTAATCCCGGTCTACTTTGGGGATCAACATACTCAAACTGAAAATTACTATTTTCTCGGCGATAGTTTTCTAATAATTCCCTGTCTTGGGCATTGGTGCTAAGATCAAATATCCACACCTTGACAGACTGGGGTAAGCCACGCACTAATTCTTGAGTTTGGGGGGCTAGGGTAAATAACTGGGCTTCGGTTAAATCTTTCCGCAGGTTGTAGCGAGTAGCCAAAAAGTTAACTAACCCTAAAATTACCAATACAGCTACAATGCTAACTAGGGCATTAGTACCAACTTGAGTAGAACGACGATTCCACCATTTAGTTTGTCTTCCTTGCCATACTACCCACAAACCACTAATTATAGTTCCGGTAATTATAAACAGTAAACCCACAATTCCCCATTGGCCGGAAACTAAGCCAGTAGTTAAGCCCACAGTCACTAAAAACGGGCCTAGCCAAAATAGATATTTTCCTAGTTGGTTTTGTTTGATAATTTTCATGTTATCTATTGACGTTGAAAGCGCAACGCATCAATTGATTGGGCGGTGAGAAAAATCCCTAAAAAAATGTAACTGCTAAACAAAATTAAAGCGCTGGTATCAAAAATACCCTGAATCAAGGTGCTGTAATGTTTTAACAATGAGAAGTGACCCAAAATTTCTCCCACTGACCCACCAATACTTTTAGCAATTACATCAACAAACAATAATAATAAAACCACGGCAAAGGTAAGGACAGCAGATAAAATTGTACTGTCAGTCAGGGAGGAAATAAACATTCCCAAAGATAAAATGGCAGCTGCCAGCAAGACTAAGCCAAAATGCCCCAACAAAGGTATAATAGGGGGTATGGGAGGATTGGAAGCACTAAGGGCGATCGCTTCAAATACAAACAGCGGTACAATCAAAGTAGTAAAAAATGTCAGTACCCCTAACAATTTACCGACAGCCACAGCCCAGTTAGTTACAGGTGATGTGGCTAAAAGTTCCAAAGTGCCGCGCTTGCGTTCTTCGGCATACAGTCCCATAGAAAGAATAGGCAGAATAAATAACAATAGCCAGCCCATACGGTCTAAAAATGCCCGGACAAATTCATAAGGCACATCTATGGGTGGTATTGGTACACCTAGTTGTTGTCCTTGTAAATCTAATTGTGCCACTGCTGGCAAAATCCCATCAGGTCCCAGCAAAATAGTCACAAAGAATAACCCAGCTATAAACCAAAATACACCCGCAATGGCATAAGCCAGGGGAGAGACAAAATAACTTTGTAACTCCCGGCGATAAATGGCAATAATATTACTGAGGACTATACCCATTTATGCTGCTTCTCCTGCGGTAGTTTGGGAATCTGCCAAAGAATCTAAATTCTTTTCGGCTGTGGTCAATTGTAAAAATACATCTTCTAGGGTAGCGCTAACACGGCGCATTTCATGTAATCCAAAACCTGCATTAACTAAAGTTGTGGCAATATCCTTTCCCGGTTCAATTTCTGGTTGTGATATTACCCGGATGTGGGCGCGGTTGTGGACCCATGGCTGATGACTAGAAACAGATTCTACCAAACTAACACCAGGCACATTTTGCAAAATTTGTTTTGCTAAGTTAGCATCTCCCTCAATTTCTAATTCATATCCCGACCCACTTGCCAACTGAGTCATTAAGTTTTCTGGTGTATTAGTTGCTACAATTTTTCCGCGATTGATAATAGCCACCCGGCTACAAGTCATACTCACCTCCGGTAAAATGTGGGTAGAAAGAATAATTGTATGAGTACCAGCGAGGCTTTTAATTAAATTGCGTACCTCAATAATTTGCCGGGGGTCAAGTCCTACGGTGGGTTCATCTAAAATAATTGCTGGGGGATCATGTACAATTGCTTGAGCAATGCCCACTCTTTGGCGATATCCTTTAGACAGTTTGCGGATAATTACTTTACGTTTATCTTCTAAGTTACAGCGTTTAATGGCTGCTGTCACCTGATCAGCGCGATCGCCAGGGGGTATGCCTTTAATTCTGGTGACAAAATGCAAAAACCCCTCTACGGTCATTTCTGGATACAACGGAGGAGTTTCCGGTAAATAGCCAATGCGTTGACGCACTGCCAAAGAATTTTCCTGAACATCAAACCCCGCAATTTTAGCCTTACCATCAGTGGCGGGTAAATAACCCGCTAAAATTCGCATAGTTGTGGTTTTACCAGCACCATTAGGCCCCAAAAAGCCCAAAATTTCCCCAGGCTCAACTCTAAAGCTAACATCATGAATAGCAGGGGTGGAACCGTAGGTTTTACTCAAATGTTCTACTTCAATCATCAGTCTAGGGGCAGTTAAATACAGAATACTAAACAATATTAGATCAAAGAGAACAGGGAATAGTCATTAGTCATGAGATGCTGAGTATTACCATGTAGCAATTGAATATCAATATTTAAATAAATCCTCAAGTATTGCATTAGCTGATAAAACGCTGCTAAAAATCCAGTAACTAGAGTTAACACTATAAACACGCTGATTCTGAACTACCTTGAGACTTTCAATATTATAGAGATATTTTCTCAAATAGCTATGGACATAGATGTATCAAAATATGACAATTATGTCTAGAGTTACCAGTGGTAAAATTGAGTGAATTTGGCTGTGGGAATTGATTTCTATGCTGTTAACCTATATATTGCTTCCCATCTTTCGTTCACTATGTCCAACCAACGTAAAATTGAAAGTATATACACTGACGGTGCTTGTACTGGTAATCCTGGCCCTGGGGGTTGGGGTGTTGTAGCTTATTTCAGTGATGGCCAAGTCCATGAAATGGGGGCTGCTGCCAGCTATACCACTAATAATAAAATGGAAATGCAAGGGGCGATCGCTGCTTTAAAATTTCTCCATGCCTCTGGACAAACTGAACCCATTACCCTCTATACCGATAGCGAATATCTGATTAACTGCGTTACCAAGTGGTTACCAGGATGGAAAAAAAGAGGTTGGAAAAAAGCAGATGGTAAACCTGTCCAGAACCAAGACCTTTTAGAATTGCTCGATCAACTCAATACTGCACAAATAAATTGGCAGCACGTTAAGGGACATTCTGGTAACATAGGTAACGAGCGCTGTGATGTGATTGCTCGCTCTTTTGCTGGCGGTCAAATCCCATCTCTACAAGAATTATCTTTGAGTGAATCTGACAAATCTTTACATTCTCTAGGTGTAGCAAATGTAGAAAAAATGGCGGATTATGAATTTCACTCTACAATACTTCACAAAAGTACACAAGATAACAGTACTTTGATATCAGATATAAACGTTATGGAACCATCCACCGCACCACATGCGGCCACAAATGAAGAAACACCCTCTACCACAAGAGTCAAACAACTCAGCAACTTGCTGGGAACTCTGCGTATAGCTGACGAAATTGCCGAAAAAGGCTACTTAATCACCAGTTCGGAATTAGCAGACCTGATGGATGTCCACGCCAGTGCTGTTACCAGTCGGGGAGACGAGTGGCGCTGGCGTAACTGGATTGTCTCACGGGTAAGACGGGAAGGAAATCAAATTCTCTGGGAATTGGAACGAGGCGATCGCTTAGAAACTGAAGAGGAGTCTTGATCCTAGCGGGCTACTTGCCCGAACTAGCAAATTTTCATCAGTTCAAAGCTTAACACTCAGTTATATTTCCTGCCTCGCCACTCCCGTGGTGTGTGAAGTGCTGATAAAAAGATTCGCAGTACAGCTATGGGATCAGCCACAGGAGAAAGCCAAAATAACCAGCCACCTTGAGCATTGTGGCGATCATAAGCAGGTGCGATCGCTAGTAGCATAGCAAACCGAACTACCAGCAAAAACACATTAAGCCACAATAAAGGGGAAAAGGAAGACAATAACCAGCAAGTGGGGACTACCAAAACCGGTAAACCTTGAACTGCTGAAAGTAGCCATAAATCCCCCCACACTTGGGCAGATGATGAAGCATCTTTCAAGTCAAGACTGCGCCCCCACTCCTTCCAAGTTTCCCTTGCTCCCTCATACATCCGCACCTTCAGAACCTTTGCGCCATCCAAAAAGCCGACCTTGAAGCCTTGAGCCGCAATATATCGAGCTAATGTGACATCATCGCAAAAGGAACTACTAGCACTGGTATAACCGCCCACAGAGGCTAAAACAGAACGGCGACACAAAAAACATTGCCCATTGGCCATAACCCTTTCTGGCTGTTCGGTTGTGATTCCTGCCGGATCGAACCGATAAAGCAGAGTCATTAATAGTGCTGGTTGCAGCCAGCATTCACCGGGATACTTGAGAATGAACTGAGGTGAAAGAGAAACCAAATCATATTCTTTTGCTTCTGCGGTTTTCACCAAACTAGCAACTAAACCTGGATCTGGTTGGGTATCAGCATCCATACCCAGAAACCACGTACTGGCTTGAGAACTATGCAAAAAGCCGTTGTGCAAAGCCCAGGGACGACCTACCCAATGTTCTGGTAAAGGGTCATCTGTGATTAAACGAAACCGGGGGTCTTGTTGCTGTGCAGTTTTTACTAAGTCTGGAGTACCATCTTGGGAATTACTGTCTACTACAATAATTTCCCGTACTTCGTAACTTTGGCGACTCAAGCCAGATAACAAGGGACTAATGCGACTTGCTTCGTTCAATGTAGGAACAACAACGCTGACAGTACCCAAAAGCTCTGGTGTTGGCTGTTGGGGTTGAATGGGGGGATATCTTCTTGGCCCCTTGAGCAATCGCGAAAGGAGAATCGCGGTTGCTGGTGCTTGGATAAGTAGCAATAGAAAAGTTATCACGCTTTCTACTGTTAAAGCGTTTTCCACAGTCAAAATGTTTGTCAATGAGAATGGTGATTACATTAAGAATTGGGCAGGGGACACGGGGAGTTATTTATTTTCCTGGTCTTCCTGTCCCCTAATGTTGTTTCAAGGCTACTTTAGATATTAGCTACTGAAACATCTTTACTGCTTGATTCTGTCTCAACTTGAGCAGATACGGCTGAGGCTTTTAACCACAGTGCTAGAGAGGGAGCTACACCCCAAATAAATCCTAATACTACCGGAATGGAGAATCCCGCAGCGAGACTCATGACTGTAGCAAAGCCAAAGTTGGCCAAATACACTACTAAGGGTACATTGAGTTGCGATCGCTCAAATTTGATTGGGTTATTTTTCCATAGCAACGCGGCCACAGTCATAAACACTGCACCAGTACCGAACCAGCCCGCAAAGTTTTGATAAGGCATTCCAAAGAAAGGCCCTGGTTGTTGCCAATACCAGAAGGGTAGGGAAGTTTGACTCATGGCCGGGTCTAGGACAAAATCCCAAGAAGTCAACAGCAAAGAACCCAAAGCGATAGCACAGAGATGTCGCCACCAGCTAGGTTTTGTATCCACCTGTAAACCAGCACGGCCTAGCAGGTAAGAACTACATCCCACATAAAACCATGACAGAGGAATTGTGAACGGCACTAAACCAGCAATTTTATACCCCAACCCACTTAGATAACTATAGTGACCAAAGGGAAACCCTGTACTAGTTCCTAATAATTCACTGGTTAAGGAAATCAATATCGCCGGTAGCATAAATGCCAAAATTCTCCCCAAACCCAAAGTCCGCAAACCATATAAAAAGACAGATGCAGTTCCCAAGATCATATAAACTACACCACCACCTGACATACTCCATTGCATGGCAGTTTGTCCAAATTCCGATAAATGGAAAATCACCTCGGCATTAGGTACAACTATTAGTATCCCTACTAATCCAAACAGCATTGACACGATATGACCAATTAGGCATATGCGCTCGGCGATTACAAGTTGTTTCATAATAAGTCCTTAACAAGATGTGATGTGTGGCTACTCGGCTGTTAATAGTTTACAAATGTTTACGCAAATATTTAACTAGTTTATGCCATTATTTTGGTGCAAGTGGTTCGATTCCCTGGGATAGAGAATTCATCTTAAAAAAATAGCATGATAGACCTATAGTTTAAGCCATGACCGCCAAAATTTATCAATAATCGAAAGATAGGAATTAAAGTCAAACTAGGGTTGTGGTTACATATAATACCTTTTTAATACAGCGACTCATGTTAATTGTCAAAAGACTTCCTTGGACTTCCCTAGTGCTGGTATTGTTCAGCTACAGTACATTGGGTTGGGCATTATCCGAGACACAAGCCCCTTGGTATGTGTGGTTAACTTGTATAGTTGCTGTATTATTGTTGGTGGGTAGCTTGACTGTTCCTTGGTCGGCAATCTCAAAATATTCTAGTTTACTAGTACAGTCCAATTTACGCAGTTTTGCGGTCACCACTTTGGCGGCATTCTTATTTTTTTTAATGCTGGCTTGGTTCCGAATATTTCTTGATACTTTGCTGATTATTTCTGCTGGGATATTAGCCAGAATTGACTTTCAAACGGCTGGGTTTAAACAAGTACAAGTTTTTTTAATTACTTCTATATCTTGTTTAGCGGGTTTAGGTTTAGGGAAAGCTCTGCACATGGGGTTGTCTTACCGATTTTGAGTTTTGCCATGGCGTGGCCGGGTGGGCAGTACCCACCCAACTAACAGGAGGCTAGATTTAAACAGGTGCGGATTCAGTTGTTACAGCCACTGGATAAACACTAACTTTTTTGCGATTTTTGCCTTTTCTCTCAAAGGTGACTAAGCCGTCAATTAAGGCAAATAAAGTGTCATCACGACCAATACCGACATTGTTACCGGGATGAAACTTAGTACCACGCTGACGCACGAGAATGTTACCCGCTATTACAGCTTGACCACCATAGCGCTTTACACCCAGGCGTTGAGCATTAGAGTCGCGACCGTTACGAGTACTACCTGTTCCTTTCTTATGAGCCATAATTACCTCTGGTGTTTTTTGTGTTTTTTGTATTTATTACTCAGTAGCAGCTTCTGCGGGTGAATTATCAATCACAGCGGGTTCGGCAGTAAACACCGTACCATTTAGGGTGATGGAATCAATCATCAGTCTAGTGATTTCCTGGCGATGCCCCCGTTTTTTACGGGTTTTCTTTTTCGGCTTCATTTTATATACCAGGACTTTGCGACCTCGGAGATTTCTTACCACTGTACCTTCTACAGTCGCACCGGCTACTAACGGCTGTCCAATGGTGACTTCGCCGTTGTGCTGCACTAGTAATACTGAATCTATTGTAACTTTTTCTTCGGCTTCGATATGGAGTAGTTCAATATCGTAAAAGCGACCTGGCTCAACTTTAAGTTGCTTACCGCCAGTTTCAATAATTGCGTAGGTCATGGAATTGTCCTTGAGGTTGCCGTACAGGTAGCTGGCTGAAAGGCGATTTATCTGGTTTGTATTAATCGCTGTTGCTAGCTTTTGTGATATGTCTACCTGATCCGAGCGGGAATTAGACAGACAATCTAAAATTTTATTTCATGCACTGGGTTTAAGTCAACCCCAAAATTATACAAAATTTTAGTTGAAATTATTTTTTCAGATTTAGCGGAATCCTGATCAATGGCGATGTAGTTACTGGATACACAGATAAACAGACACAAATAACAGCACGAATAAATCTGAGTAGCGTATATCGTTGCTCAGATTTTTTTTTGATAGGGCGAGAATGTTAATTAACACCTGATCATACATCAAATAACTAACAGCAGATCAATAAAACCGTAAATAGTAATTAAAAGCAATAATAATGCTGTAAACTGGGTAATTCGTCTTTGGGGCGAAGGCGCGATCGCTTCCCGCACTAATATAGAAATTGAAGCTCCTAATACCAAACTCAAACCCAATACTAAATAAGGTTTATCTGGTAAAACAGTAGCTATTACTAACATTGCCACCGCCAAGGTAAGCATTAATAGCTCTACAAATCTGGGTGGGTTGTATTGGCTTGCTAAAATAAAGCTGTTTAACCAAAAATTCCATAATCTCATATTTAGTCCTGACTGCCGTCTTCATGTAAATTAAGTGTTGAGTCATGAATTGGTCACAACTCAACACCAAAGGGTTTAATTTCTCGCTGCTAACTTTTGACCTAGTCCATTTTTTTGTGCCGCTATATCTTCCGGTGGTTCCATACCAAAAACCCGTGCAAAAGCTTTTTCCACTTTGTAGCCAGAATCAATGGATTCTAGGGGATCTTTCCGCAGTCTGTGACGTAGACATAGAGTGATCACGCGTTTGATATCATCCACCGTAACTTCGGTACGACCTTCAAATGCAGTTAATGCTTTGGCGGCACGGTTAATTACAATATCACCACGCAAACCATCTACATCTAATTCTGAACAAATTTCGGAAATTTTTACCCGGTTTTCGTAGTCTATTGTCAATTGTGGCAACAAGTTTTGAGCGTTAACAATTTTTTGTTGCAGTCCTTGTTGTTCAGCTTGATATTTTTCCAGAAAGGCCGCTGGATTTTTGTCAAATTCCCCCCTTTGTTCCACAATTTGCACACGCAAAGCTGGTTCCTTGACAGTGTGGATTTCTGCGTGCATTCCAAAGCGGTCTAATAATTGGGGACGCAGTTCCCCCTCTTCTGGGTTACCAGAACCCACCAGTACAAAACGGGCTGGGTGACGAATAGAAATACCTTCCCGTTCTACAGTGTTCCACCCACTGGCTGCGGAGTCCAGCAGCACGTCTACTAGGTGGTCATCTAACAAATTAACCTCATCTACATAGAGAATGCCTCGGTTAGCCTTAGCCAACAGTCCCGGTTCAAAGGCTTTAACACCCTCAGATAAGGCTTTTTCAATGTCGATAGTACCGCAGACCCGGTCTTCTGTAGCACCTAATGGCAGGTCTACCATTTGCACTTTTTTGTGATCTACGGGAATTTCCGCCCCCTGTTCTAGCATTTGGCGGACTTCATCGCTCATCACATCGGGGTCGTTGGGATCACTGTTGAAGGGGTCATTGGCAACTACAGGGATTTCTGGCAGTAAATCGGCCAAAGCCCGGATGGTGGTGGACTTGCCGGTGCCGCGATCGCCCATAATCATCACACCACCGATTTTGGGATCAATGACGTTCAACAGCAGCGCCAGTTTCATTTCTTCCTGTCCGACAATGGCTGTAAATGGAAACACCGCGCGTCGCGCACTTGCCGTGGATTGAGCAGTTGGAGTCACTAAATTACCTTAACTATATTTTTCTGATTACGACTTTTTATTGTGCCACAGTTAGAGGAGGGGGGAACCATGATTCAGATGACTGGGAATTGGGTTTTGAGGATTTCTCCAGTCTTATTCCTTGCACCTTTTTAACTTTAATGGTACTTTAATCCTTGATATATCAAGGTGAAACATTGATTACACCAGCCCTACATAACTGATCCCCAAAAAACTTTTCAACTTTTTTGGTTGTGTTTGTGATTCATTTTTTTATTCTCCTGGATCAGCCACAATACACTATGTAAATTAAACTTACACATTGGAGACCCTACCCATTTAGGCTGGCTCAGTGGACTTACCATGTTTCTCTCACCTGCTGTGCTGATCTCGGGGTATTTGCCAAGCAAAAAAATATGAAACAAAATCTTAGTACTACTTCCATCCCACAACCAACTACCGATGAAAAAGCAAACGACACTAAAAAAATTTTATCTATCAAGCAAGTTATCATCCTCTGCCTAGAAATGCTGCTGGCAATACCTTTGGGTTTTGCCCTGGTTAAGCTACACCTGGGCGGAATTGCTTGGATATTTGGGGGGGTTGCTTCTGGTGCCATAGTTTTACAAGGATGTCGGATTTTATATCAGTATTGCCCAAAACCGAACCGAAAAGCGAGAAAAGTGGGCATGGCACTGGTGGGCTTGACTGTGGGTGCATCGAGTAGCAGCGCCAATTTAACCGGTCTAGCTTCTGGAATTCCCATATTTATTTTTCTAACTTTATTTTTGCTGTTGTGTGGTAGCTGCATCGGCTATATTTACTCACGCTTGAGTAAAACTAATTTATTAACTTCCATGCTGGCAACAGTTCCCGGCGGTGTGGGGGTGATGTCATCTATTGCAGCAGATTATGATAGAAATGTCACCCTTGTTGCTTTAGTTCAGTCACTTCGCGTTACTTCTGTAGTATTGCTGATTCCCTTAATTGCTCGGACATCCAGTGATTATGTTGGTGATTTTATCAATGTGCAAACATTATCTGTCACAGATCAATTATGGAGTTTTGATTTATCTCAGCTATGGTTATTGTTATTGGCACTGGTAATTACCAGCTTAGTAGTTTATCTGGCTGGATTATTTAAACTGCCAGCTGCGGAGTTTTTTGGTGCTTTATTAGTTGGTCTTGCTTTTAATTCTTTGCTGCAGTGGCTACCTGTTTTAGGTGATGTCAATTTTAGTCCGCCAGTGTTCATTAAGTTATTAGGTCAAATGCTGCTAGGGATTACCATTGGTGAGTATTGGGGAGATAAACCCAATATTGGCAAAAAAGCTGTGGGTTATGGGTTTGTGTCTGTAGCCATGACCATCGTTACCGGGGCGATCGCTGCTATGCTGGCTATGCAATTAACTTCTTGGGACTGGTTAACTTGTCTGTTAGTAACAGCACCAGGAGGAGCGCCAGAAATGATCCTGGTATCCCTAGCATTAAATCATGATGTAGAAATTGTCACTACTGGTCATTTAGTCAGACTAATTGCCATTAATAGTTCCCTACCACTGTGGATATTTTTATTTCGTCGTCTTGATGCCAAGTTGTCTGAACCTGTTTAGTAATTAACAATGCAGTTAAAATTTCTGCATATTTTGACTCTGGGGGTCAAAACCTCTGGAAAATCTGGTACTTTCATCATAGTAAGCTCTACTCAAGTCAGCTCCATACAACTTGGCTAAATTAAGTTTTGCTCCCCGGAGATTTGCTTCGGTGAGTTTAACCCCAGATAAGTTAGCTCTGGTCAAGTTCGCTTTGGCGAGGTTGGCTCGACTTAAGTCCGCTCCCCACAGTTTAGCTTTGGCGAGGTTAGCTCGACTTAAGTCCGCTCCCCATAAGTTGATTCCAGGTAGGTAAGCTGCAATTAGCTTAACACCACTTAAGTTAATGGCGGGAAAATACCTCTGCCCTGCGTTATAACGTCGAATTAATTCCTGAGCATCCATGAGTTTGTTGCGGAAATCTCTACTTCTAAAATACTCCGCCCTGCTTTTCAACTCAAAAGAAGACAGGGGTTAATTTTTTCGCAAAGAAATAACATCGAAATCGAAAGCACCAATCAGACGGTTGTCAATGTAAACCTGTATTTGATACTTACCACCAGGATCACCAGGAACCATTGTCCAGAAATTCTCAATTACACCATCAGATGTAAATTGTGTACGAGTTGTTATGGCTTCAATGCCATCAGCGGATAAAGTCAAACTTTGACTATCATCTGTAGCCCAGGTTTCTGGAGGTTTTGGCAATCGCATAATTTCTCGCCATGTCACCTTACCTTTGTAATTCTTCAGTTTAATGCGCCACCCGTATTTACCACTTTGATACAATAACACTCTGGTAGTGGGGGTAAATTTGCTTTGACCTTGGGAATCAACTCTCAACACTCCAAACTCAGCTTGGCTGGCGGTAATTGGTTTGATCTGAGAAATTGAATGAGAAGAGGCTGCGCCATGATCTGCTAAAGAAGTCCAAGCTTCAGAAGCTATAAATCCAGATAGCAGCCAAGCAGAAGTTAGTACAATTGTCGCCGTCCAATTTCTGATTACCACAGCAATTTTAATTTTGGTTGGTTATTGGTAACTATTTCATTTATCCTACTTGCTTTCCGGGTTGAGAGATTTAACCTGCAATTTTTTTTCTAAATTGTGTCGGATATAAAATCAGTGAGTTGATTTAAATCTTGTATAACATCTGCTGCACTTTGATAGCGATCGCCAAAATGATAACAAACCATTTTATCTAAAATTGCTGCTAATTTGTCGTTAACTTCCACTGCTTTTCTCCACATAATATTACCTGTATTTGGATCTGGTTCCAGTTCCTGGGGCGGTATTCCAGTAATGGCTTGAATACCTATGATTCCCAAGGCATAAATATCACTACACAAGCGGGGATGACCTGCAAATTGCTCTGGTGGTGTATAACCCCTTGTCCCAATGGCAACAGTTGCTAATTCTGTTTCCTGACTATTTGGGGGCTGCATGAACTTGACTGCGCCAAAGTCAATTAAAACCAAACGGTTATCTTCAGCACGTCTAATAATATTAGTTGGTTTAATGTCCCGATGAATTACCCGATGCTGATGGAGAAATACCAATACTTCTAGAACACCTTTGAGTATATCAATTACAACAGCTTGATTATGGACAATTTGCATAGGTGGTAATTCTTCATCTAAAGTATGACCAGCAATGTATTCTTGCACTAAATAAAATTCTTTATTATCTTCAAAATAAGCAAAAAGTTCGGGAATTTGTTGATGTTTGCCCAACATTTGTAAAATTTCTGCTTCTGTGTGAAATAACCTTCTGGCAACTGCCAAGAACTTATGATCCTGTCTCGCGGGCATTAGTTGTTTAACTACACAACTAGGATGACCTGGTAGTTGAGTATCTTTTGCTAAATAAGTCCGACCAAATCCCCCACTACCTAACAGTTTGGATATTTGGTAACGTCCACCTAAAAGTAAATCACCGCTTCTTTTTTCTGTTATTACAGGTGTAGATATTGTGTGACTATGTACGTCTTTAATTGCTGTAGTTCTTGCATCTTGCAGGAGAATATTTAACTCTTCAATTGCTGCTTGTTGTTCTTGAATTTGTGACAGTATCAGCTGTGCTTGTTGCTGACTCTGGTAGCTGGTGTAAGTCATGGTACTGACACCACTAAGAACTAAAGCCACAGCTGGGGGAATAAGCGGTATCCAACCAGCTTGAAAAAATATTATGGTGCAGATTATCACTAAACCAGCTAAAGTTGTACCTCCCACCACTAACAACCATAAAGGATGTCCCAGTCGCCGCCCTAAAATGCTCCCAATAGTTGACCAACCATACAGCCAGACAATTTCCCACCCTCCGGACCAGTACCAAATTAGGGGTCGTCCATCCAGCACCGTACTGAGAATTTGACTGACGATATGTGCATGAATTAAAACACTATGTGTTCTAGAAGGTTGGTTAGGTGCAGCATTTAATGGCGTATTTAACCCAGGATGAACACTAGGTGCAGTTGTGCCGATAATTACTAACTTGTCTTTAACTAAATGGGGGTCAAGTTGATGATTCAGAACTTGTGTGAGAGTGACTTGTTGGGCTAGATGTTTACTATGGCGATAATTCAACAGTATTTGGTAACCGGCAGCATCTAATTTTGTATAGTTACCAGAATTACTCTTGAGGGTATAAAAGCGAGTGTTACCTATGGAGAAATTATATTGATCAAAAAAGTCAATGGCAAAACCTAGCTTTTCTAGATAGTTAACCGCCAATCGAGCCGCAAATGAGAAGGGAGTAGTACATTGATTATCTGTGGGTTGTGCAAATAATAAACTGCGCCGGATGATTTGGTCTTCTTCATAGTCGGAAATTAAATCATTAAAGCCTAAATTGTCTTCAGGAAAATTAGGTGGTGGGGCAATTTCTGACCTGTCTACACTGCTAAATAAACAAGTGCTGATAATATTTTTTTGATTCTGAACATTGTCTGCCAAGTTTTCCTGATTTGCTCGGTTAATATGAAGACCAATAATACTTGGCTGATAAGATTCTAGTTTCAGCAATAGCTGATTAACTACGCTATCGGCCAAAGGCCATTGATATTTTTCTATATCTTCTTGAGTAATTGTGACTAATAGTATGCGGGGATCTGGTGGTTCCACCGGACGCGATCGCAGCATTTGGTCATAAGCTTTTAATTCCCAAAACTGTAACCATTTCATTTCCCTAACTCCCCATACCAAAGCTGTCACTCCCAGGCTAGTCACCAAAACCACTTGTAACCACTGTTGGTGGGGAGAAGTATTGAGATAAGTTTTGCTTTTAACCAACCCGGCTCGGAGTTTTTTTAATATTCCATTAATCACGGCGCTGCGGTAGTAGCCCACTTGGGGTAGATGTACCAGAAAAAATTAGATTATTTGATCTAATTTAGCAACTCCCCGGCTCACCCTAGGTCAGATATGCTGGTTCAGAATTACCATCCAACCCTGACAACCAAGCATCTAAATCAGCTATGCTGTTAAAATCAAGCAAAGCCTCTCCCAGATTTTCTAATTGTTCCAGGGAAAGGGATTCAACTTGTTGACACACTTCCTGCGGTAATTCTCCTACACGTCGATTTAGTAAACGGAAAACGAGCGATCGCGCTTCTACCTCACGTCCTTGTTCAAGTCCCTGTTCAAGTCCCTGTTCAAGTCCTCGCTGTTCTCCTTCCTGTATTCCCTCTTCCTTTATTTCTCGGTAAACTCGCGTTTCTTGCAGTGTGATTCCCAACATTTCCTCTACCTCCCGTTGGCTCTTATCTTCAAACTTGTACACCATAATTGTTGTTATTAACTCTATTATGGCGCGATTTTCTGGTTGAGGAATTTCCTGCTGATTCCTGGTTAATAAATACCTGGCTTCTTCGGTTGCTTCTTCTTCATCAATTGTAGTTAACATCATCAAGGCAACCCATACAGGTAATTGGCGAATATCTCCCAGTTCATTCAAATATATCCTATGTACCTGTGGGCTATTCAGTTGACTTAGGTAAGGATTAATATCACTTTGTTCTAAACTGCGGTATGGGTAAATGATCACGATTTGCAAATTACTAAATCTATCCCGGTTGCGATAAAAATATAACCAAGATTCTGCAAATACTCGTTCATATAGTCTTTCATCTTTCTGAAATTGCACTTCACAAAAATAGACTACACCGGGATTTTCGTTTTCCGGCGGTATAAATACGCCGTCAATTTCAAATTTTGGTTCTTTAACAGCTACCGAATCAAATCTATATTCATCTGCATTTTCTGGTGGATTTGTCAGTAGCTCAAATAACAAACTGGGAGATTGTTGAAATAATTTATAAAAAATCGAATCTCGACGCATGGAAGATTGGCTTAAACCCTGGGAATAATTTTAGCAGCGAATAGGTGTTACTGTAGCGATTTCCGCGGGGCGCTCGCAATTCAACTTCTAACCACTGTCAACAGGTTAAGGATTGATGAGGATTGATGGGTGTTTGACTAAGGACTTTTTCCAGGGAAAGGGATTCAACGCGCGATCGCACATCTTGGGGTAATTCTCCTACCAAAACTAATAAAATAATCCCAAAGCTAGGTCAGATATGCTGGTTCAGAATTACCATCCAACCCTGACAACCAAGCATCTAAATCAGCTATGCTGCTAAAATCAAGCAAAGCCTCTCCCAGGTTTTCTAATTGTTCTAGGGAAAGGGATTCAAGTTGTTGACACACTTCCTGCGGTAATTCTCCTACACGTCGATTTAGTAAACGGAAAACGAGCGATCGCGCTTCTACCTCACGTCCCTGTTCACGTCCTTGTTCACGTCCTTGTTCAAGTCCCTGTTCAAGTCCCTGTTCGAGTCCCTGTTCAAGTCCCTGTTCGAGTCCCTGTTCACGTCCTCGCTGTTCTCCTTCCTGTATTCCCTCTTCCTTTATTTCTCGGTAAACTCGCGTTTCTTGCAGTGTGATTCCCAACATTTCCTCTACCTCCCGTTGGCTCTTATCTTCAAACT